>NZ_JAZQPV010000018.1:0-21983 GCF_045628685.1 Acinetobacter sp. | reverse complement strand
TTCAACGGTTACTGAGAATGATCCAAGTAAACCTGTTTGAGAGAAAAACCTTAAAAGCTTTATTCATGCCAGATAAAATACCCATAAAACAAAGGGAAGCTCAAATGAGCTTCCCTTTATGAAAATTATGGGACAGTAGTGCTCGAAAGAGTCCTTTTTTACTGCTTATGACTTTATTTAAAGAAATAACCTGTTTCAGGCGAGCTTGCATTTGCCATGCGTTTAAGTGGCATACGACCCGCTAAAAAGGCTTCACGACCGGCTTCGACTGCTTTTTTCATTGCAGATGCCATTAAAATCGGGTTTCGTGCAGCCGCAATCGCGGTATTCATGAGTACGCCGTCACAGCCGAGTTCCATGGCAATAGCAGCATCACTTGCTGTACCTACACCGGCATCGACCAATACAGGAACTTTGGCATTTTCCTTAATGATAGAAATAGTATGTGGATTCAAGATGCCTAAACCTGAGCCAATCAGGCTGCCTAAAGGCATAATTGCAACACAGCCCATACTCTCTAACTCTTGCGCCACAATCGGATCATCCGAGGTGTAGACCATAATTTCAAAGCCATCGTCAACTAAGATACGGGCAGCTTTTAAAGTTTCGGTAATGTTCGGATACAGCGTTTTTTCATCACCCAATACTTCTAGTTTAACCAGATTGTGACCATCCAGTAATTCACGGGCCAGCATACAGGTACGGATCGCACTGTTGGCATCAAAACAGCCGGCAGTGTTGGGTAAGATGGTATATTTTTCTGGTGGTACCACAGAAAGTAAATTCGGCTGATCAGGATGCTGACCAATATTTACACGGCGAATTGCGACCGTGACAATCTCTGCACCACTGGCTTGGATGGCTAAATCAGTTTCAGTTAAATCTTTATATTTACCTGTACCGACCAATAAGCGTGAATTAAAGGTACGAGAACCAATTATAAGCGGGGTATCTTCCATGGGAGCTCCGAATTAGCCGCCACCGACGGCATGAATAATTTCGATATGATCGTCAGCGCAAATCGGGGTATGTGCCAATTTACTTTTGGAAATGATCATTTCATTCTGTTCTACAGCAAAGCGTTTGCCTTCCAAGGCCAATTCTTGAATCAATTCTAATAAATTAGTACATGAGGTATTTTTTGTTTCACCATTTAGATAAATATGCATGGTCATCTCTCCCTGTTCCTTACTCTATCTTGCGTATTTTAATGCATTCCACACCAGTATCAGCCAACCTGCAATCATTAAAGCACCACCAATGGGTGTGATTACACCTAATACATGCGGTAAACCTAAGGCCATTATATAAAGTGAGCCGCAGAAAAATAAAATACCGAGTTGAATCAGAGTAAAACTGGCTTTAATAGGCAGTTGGGGAATAACTTTGCTGAGAATGGCGAGTGCCAAAAGGCCAAGGGCATGATAGAAAAAATAATCAGTTGCTATATGCCACCAAGCCAATTGAGCTTCGCTTGCATGTGCTTTTAAGCCGTGCGCGCCAAATGCACCCAGCATGACCGCAAGTACCAAGTTAAGGGCTGAAATTGCAATCCACATAAGCAATGATCACCTGAGTAAATTTGCGCTTAACTTAGCATATATTAAGGTTTATACGAAAGGCAAAAAGCAATAATACAAATGTCTGAATATAAAAAAAGAGCACGCAGCCCTTTCTTTAAAAATGAATAAAATAAGTCCAATAGCTTAGTTAGAAGACATTGCAACCTTGATTTTTTCCATTGCATTTTTTTCTAACTGACGAATACGTTCCGCAGACACATTATATTCAGCCGCCAATTCATGCAACGTTGATTTTTCATCATCTAGCCAACGACGCTGCAAAATGTTGCGTGAACGGTCATCAAGCTGATCCATTGCACTATGCAGGGCAGACGTACTTTGTTGCTCGTAGTCTTCTTCTTCAGCTAAACGTGCTGGATCGTAACGATTATCTTCTAAATATAAAGCCGGTGCGACATGCGTCGAGCCTTCATCATCATCATCACCCTGAGCTTCAAATGCTGCATCATAAGCGGTTAAACGCCCCTCCATTTCCAAGACTTGCTCTGGTGTCACATTTAAGTCATTGGCAATGGACTGAGCTTCCGCGAGCGTCAATTTTTTCGATGATTTCTTCAGGCTACGCAAATTAAAGAACAGCTTACGTTGTGCTTTGGTGGTCGCAATTTTAACAATACGCCAGTTACGAATTACATATTCATGGATTTCAGCTTTAATCCAATGCACGGCAAAAGAAACCAAACGCACACCCATATTGGGGTCAAAACGTTTAACTGCTTTCATTAGACCCAAGTTGCCTTCTTGAATTAGATCACCCTGTGGCAAACCATAGCCGGCATAACTACGTGCAATATGAACGACAAAACGCAAATGCGACATAACCAGCATTTTTGCAGCGTCTAAATCTTGGTCGTAATAATAGCGTTCGGCTAACTCTTTTTCTTGTTCAGCCGTTAAAATAGGAATCTGATTGACAGTACTGATATAAGCACCGAGATTTACCCCTGGTGCCGATAATGACAGGGGCATCAATTGATTGCTGCTGTCACTCATGTGTTCTCCTTCAGAATGGATGACATAACCACTTAAATTTATCTTAATCCAATATTTTTCTGAATTAAGGAATATTGGGTAGCGAAATGTAATTTTTTATGCAAATTTGAAAAGCTCTAGTTTAATTGAAAATAATTAAGATTCAATTAAGTAATGATATTCAGTATCAGATATTTTGGTCGTCCTGCATTTTAATTGATGCATGTGGCAATAACGCGTTACATCTTGCTGACTATGTGGATCCGAAGATTTCAATAAAAAAAGATGGCCTAATTTATTCTTGATCGCTCGCTTAAGCATTAATAATGGCATGGGGCAGGGCTTACCCATCGCATCTATGATAATCGCTGGATTGGCTAGATCATTCATCTCATTAAATTTCTGACAAAATTTTCTAAATGTTAGCAAATTTGGTGCCAAAGCTAAACGAAATTATATAATTTCAACAGAAAAAGTACCTATATAAATAGGGAAATAATTAGTAAAATAAAAGTCGATCAAAAGGAAAATTATTCAAAAAAAACAGTATGAATTGTTATAAACCCATGGTAAGCTCGTCGCGTATTCAGATTAATGACACACTTAATTTTGTCTTAAAGTTGAATACAGTAATGGATGTAACCGGGATTTTGTTAATAGTAATACAGAATGATTACAAGCTTAGAAATAATAAATATTTTTAAACCTTGTTTACTCTGCTGTTTGCAACACCGGGTGGTCCTTCTATTAAATACAATGAGGATTAACTTATGACAGCTCGTGAACAAGGCGTAGTTAAATGGTTCAACGACACTAAAGGCTTCGGCTTTATTCAACGTAACGGCGGCGATGATGTATTTGTTCATTTTCGCGCTATCCAAGGTGACGGTCACCGTTCACTTCGTGATGGCCAACGTGTTGAATTCAGCGTAGTTAAAGGTCAAAAAGGCTTCCAAGCTGAAGAAGTGCAACCTTTAGACTAATCGCCTGATTATTCATGAGAACGCCCCAATGTAATTTGGGGCGTTTTTGTTTATAATAGGCTACAATTTTCCTGATTATTAAGTTAGAGCACATTTATATGTCATCTGGTTTTGAAACCTTAAATTTACATCCGAAACTGAAACAAGCGATTGATGCTTTAGGTTTTAAAGAAATGACGCCGATTCAGGAAAAGGTTTTAAAATTTACTTTGGCTGGGCATGACGCCATTGGTCGTGCGCAGACGGGTACCGGGAAAACAGCCGCTTTCCTTGTTAGTGTGATTAATGACCTGCTGAATAATCCGATCAAAGAGCAACGCTTTCGTGGTGAGGCACGCGCCTTAATTCTTGCTCCAACAAGAGAATTAGCGTTACAAATTGAAAGTGATGCTAAAGATTTAACCAAGTTTACCGATTTGCATGTGGTTACTTTGTTGGGTGGTGTTGATTTTGATAAGCAAAAAGCCCAACTGGATAAACAATTTGTCGATATTATCGTAGCAACACCGGGTCGTTTAATTGACTTTGTTGAACAAAAAGAAGTTTGGCTGGATCAAATTGAATTTTTAGTGATTGATGAAGCAGACCGTTTACTTGATATGGGCTTCATTCCATCGGTAAAACGAATTGTGCGTTATTCACCGCGTAAAGAACAGCGTCAAACCCTTATGTTCTCTGCAACCTTTAGTTATGATGTTTTAAACTTGGCACAGCAGTGGTTGTTTGAACCCATTACTGTTGAAATTGAGCCAGAAAAGAAAACCAATGCAGATGTTGAGCAACGCGTTTACATGGTTGCAAAAACAGATAAATATAAATTGTTGCAAGAAATTTTACGCGATGAGCCGATTGAAAAAGTCATGATTTTTGCCAATCGTCGTGACCAGGTGCGTAAACTTTATGACCATTTAAAAAGAGATGGTTATAAAGTGGTGATGTTGTCGGGTGAGATTGCACAAGATAAGCGTACCAAAATGCTCGATCAATTTAAAAATGGTCAACATAATATTATGATTGCAACCGATGTCGCTGGTCGTGGTATTCATGTAGATGGCGTTTCACATGTTATAAACTTTACTTTACCTGAACAATCAGATGATTATGTACACCGTATTGGCCGTACTGGTCGCGCGGGTGCGCAAGGTGTAAGTATTAGTTTCTTGTCGGAAGATGATGCGTTCTATCTTCCAGAAATTGAAAAAGCCATTGGTCAAAAATTACCTTTAACCCGTATGGAAGGTTATTGTTAATTTGAGATTAAATCAGATGTAAAAGAAAAACCGCTTTCAAAAGCGGCTTTTCTTTTATGCTTAGAATCTCATGTCTTATTGATGTAATAACATAAACTTACCATTCAGATATTTTAATTTGCTCGGCAAGTAAAGGTTAAAACTGTTTGGTAGTCGTCATCACGAGCTAAACTGCCACGATTCCCTGTCAAAGTGCCCAGAACACTAGTTGCAGCTTGAATCAATTGTCCAGTTTCCTCATCAACAACGCCTTTTAAAGCACCGTTGTATTCAGTTTTTTCATCAATCACAACAGGGGTGGCTTTTTTACCGCAAGCATTGTTGGCAGCAGTAATGGCATTGTTTTTAGAAATGAGATTACTTTTACCTACACCGGTCACTTCATACTGGTTATTTTGTTTTTGAATGGCTAATGAAGTGGTGGGATTGGAGGCACATGCAGTTAAGACAAGAGCAACTGCTACTGTAGAAGAGAGTGCAAAAATTTTATTCATCTTTTTCCCCTTGATTCGTTTTAAAAAAGAATAAAAGTATTTGAACATAACTTTTTAGATGCATTTTGAAAGGCTTGTATGAAATATGCAGTTTTATAGGGGTTCTCTGTGACTGCTGAATAGGCAAAGATAGAAGTGAGTGAAGGGTATTGTTTAATTAATCTAGAGTATCTGAATAAGAATATGCTAATCTTGATAAAATATTTTAGTACACAGATATAGAAGTTAATGACTGATTCAGCGGTAGATATGGTTCATTTAAATATTCATCAACGTCAGTCGATTGGCCATTTAGTCGAGCCTGCACCAAATGCAGCGCAGTTGGAAAAAGCTTTTCAAGCCGCACTGACTGCACCGGATCATCACCGTTTAAAGCCAACCCATTTTGTGGTTATTCCTAGTGACCAGCGTGAAGCTTTTGGTGAATTGCTGTCTAAAGCTCTGGCGGATTTGGGCGAAACTGATCCGGTGCAGTTGGATCGTGTCAAAAACCATCCATTTCGTGCGCCACTTTTGGTTCTTGCCTTAACAAAATTTCAGTCACATCCAAAAGTTCCCAATTTTGAACAAACCTTAAGTACCGGTGCGGCAATACAAAATTTTTTGTTGTCATTACAAATTCAGGGTTTTTCAAGCATATGGCGCAGCGGTGCGGTAATTGAGTCAAATTTATTCAAACAGGCTTTAGGTCTTGCAGAAGATGATTTAATTTCTGGAATTATTTATATTGGAACTGCAGCAAAAGCAATTCCAGCAC
This sequence comes from Acinetobacter sp., assembly GCF_045628685.1. Classification (GTDB taxonomy): domain Bacteria; phylum Pseudomonadota; class Gammaproteobacteria; order Pseudomonadales; family Moraxellaceae; genus Acinetobacter. The sequence continues at coordinate 15,944 of NZ_JAZQPV010000018.1, read as the reverse complement.
GTACAGAAATAAATATACAAAATTATGTGAGTTATTGGAATAAATAACTTTATGAAATATTGAGTCATTAAATATTGAGTCGAGATATAAAAAGAATGTCAGAGTTGAAATTTTCAGATCTTGTTGAACCTGTTGTGGTTAACCATAAGACAGCTTTAAGAATAACGGTTTTAGGTGGTGGTAGTTTTGGCACTGCAATGGCCAATACGGCAGTGCGTAATGGGTGCGATACCATGATCTGGATTCGTGATGCCGCCGCTGCCGCTGATATGAATGCTACACATATCAATAAACGCTATCTGCCAGATTTTCCGCTAGAACCCAATCTGCTGGCTGTATCAGACCTGAAACAAGCGGTACGCAATCGCGATATTATTTTAGTGGCGATTCCGAGTCATTCCTTTCGTGAAGTGCTGCAGCAAATTAAACCTTTTATCACGTCGCAGGCGGTCATCTCACTGACCAAAGGAATAGAAGCACTGACCTTTAGTTTTATGAGCGATATTATTCGTGAAGAATTGCCAGAAGTGCCTTATGGTGTACTTTCTGGACCGAACCTGGCCAAGGAAATTATGGCGGGTCAGCCCGCAGGAACAGTGATTGCTAGTCATTCTGAATTGGTGCGTTATGCAGTACAACAAGCTTTACACAGTGCCTTGTTCCGTGTTTTTGCTAGTGATGATGTAAATGGCGTAGAGCTGGGTGGTGCATTAAAAAATATCTATGCCGTGGCGATGGGCATGGCCGCAGCATACAACGTTGGCGAAAATACCAAAAGTATGATTTTGACCCGTGCACTGGCAGAGATGAGCCGGTTTGCTGTAACGCTGGGCGCTAATCCATTAACTTTCCTGGGGCTTTCTGGAGTCGGTGATTTATTTGCAACCTGTAATAGTCCACTCAGCCGCAACTATCAGGTGGGTTATGCACTCGGTAAAGGCAAGACGTTAGAGCAGGCGACCACTGAGCTGGGGCAAACGGCAGAAGGAATCAATACCATTGTACAGGTCAAGGCGCGTTCTGAGGAACTGGGGGTGTATATGCCGATTACCAAAGCTTTGTACGAGGTGATTTTTGAGGCTGCACCGCCACTGACTATTGCATTATCATTAATGAAAAATGGTCATCGCAGTGATGTTGAATTCGTTTTACCACACCATGAAGTATAATTATTAAAATATTTGAATAGATAAGCGCTGTCATAAAGCTGGGTTATAATTACTGCATATTAAGAATAAGGAAATTTTATGCTACTCACTTTAGTCCGTCATGGTGAAGCTTCTCCTGCGGTCAATGGAAATGATGACAAACGCCCATTAACCAGGCGAGGACATAAGCAGGCACAACAAACTGCAGAATATTTAAAGGGCATGATCAAGCCGGATGTATTTGTGGTGAGTCCTTTGTTGCGTGCTCAAGAAACCTTGGCGCATCTGCAGCATTATTTTAGTGATGTGCCTGTGCTGGTGTGTAATAAGATTAAACCTGAAGATGACGCGAAATCTGCAGTTGAGTGGCTGTCGCAGTTGCCTTATGAGTCAATTGTAGTGGTGTGCCATATGAATGTAGTGGCGCACATTTCATCATTATTGACATCCGAGTTGTTCAATCCTTATGCTCTGGCTGAAGCACGTATTTACGAGCAAGCAGTGATTGCAGCGGGCTTATCAACACAGTTAAAAAGTTTTATTCCTAACCTATAAAATATTAATTAAAATGGCAGAAAAACATTAATGTTGTATTTATGGATGCCTGAAGCCAATGGGGTTTGGCAATGGTCGACTGGAGAGGGCTGGTATCCAGCTTCTAGTCTTGAGCATTTGATTCAAGAGACGCAAGCCTATCATGGGGAAGAAGCCGTCGTGTTTTTTCCAAGTCGGGATGCACAAATGCTGCAACTGACTTTAGTCAAATCACAATATAAAAAATTGGGTGTGGACGGAATTAAGTATCTATTAGAAGAATTTGTGGTTTTGCCCATTGATTCAATGAAAGTGTTACATCACTTTCAAAACCCAGATCAGTTGTTCATTTTGGGGGTCGCAAATAGCACTGTGGAAATGCTGCAAAATGCCTTGAGCTTGATTCCAGTCAAAGTCATTTCATTGTTGCCAGATTTTCTGATTTTACCTATTCCTGAAGCAGGTCAAACCGTCATTGCCAATGTATCCGGGCGTTTATTGGCACGTGAAAATGAATTCTTGGGAAATTCGGTTGATGATTTAGCCTTGTTTCTGGATTATCAGCCGCAAGGGCGGCGTTATAAAATTAGCAATTTTACTGCTGAACAAATGCAAAGCCTTGAAGCGATGGTCACGCATGAGCAGATTGAATCTTTTCATTATGCATTACCTGTCTTTAAAAAAGCCAAAGCTCATCCTTTTAATATCCTGCCCAAGGCGAAAAACAGTACCGGTGTAGCCGGGTATTGGAAAGCATGTGCAGCTATGTTGCTCGCTGCGTTAATGGTGCAGTTTATTTATGATGCAACACGCTGGTACAAATATAAAAAAGTAGCAGATCAGACTGCAGTACAAGCGATTGATCAGTATAAATACTGGTTTGGGCAGAGTAGCCGTGTCACTGAACAGAATTTAAAAAGTCAGTTTGAAAGTCATGTACGTTTGAATAAAAGTGCCAATACTCAAGCCTTGCAGTTACTTAGTCGGGTGGGGCCAATTTTAATGCAAAATCAAATTGTGGCCAACCGTCTCAACTACGAAACTTCCGTTTTAAATATGGAACTTAAAGCCAATTCTGCGACTGCATTACAAGCTTTAACACAACAACTGAATCAGCAAGGTTTTAAAGTTGAATTAGGTAATATTCAGCCGAATGGCACGGGTGCAATTGGATTGGTGAAAATACAATAATGAACACATCAGAAAAACTGCAAAGCTCGGTTGATCAATTTATAGAAAGGATGACCGATTATTTAGATCGGCTGTCTGTACGTGAACGCTATATGGTTATTTTTACCACCATTTTTGTTCTGGTGGCAGCCGTTGGATCGGCACTTTGGTTTATGCATGCAGCAGCGAACAAACAGCAAAACCGGGTCAATGATTTAAAAGACATGATGGTCTGGATGCAAAGTAATGCAGTGATCATGAAAGCGGCTGATGATTTGCAGTTAAGTACGGCAGATAAGGTACAACGTGTTGCCCAGCAGCAAGGGTTGTCGGTTGCATCACAACAGGCAGGTGAGCAAATTCAAATTGTGGCATCGCATGAAAATTACGCCATTTTGGCAAATTTTTTAACCCAACTCGCCCAAATGGGACTAAGTCTTGAAAAAATAGAATTAATTTCTGAGGCGGGCCAGATTAAATTAACAGCGACAGTGCAATAATGGGTAAAAATAAAGACCTGCTAAGCATGGTGTTTTCTATGGGCTATGCCTATAATATGGCGACTTAAAAAGCAGTAGACTTTTACAGATATGTTGTATTCTCTTGCCCGCCCTTTGTTGTTTTCTTTAGCACCAGAGCGTGCACATGAGCTGACACTATCGTTATTGAAATCAGCTCATCGCGTGGGCATGATGCGTCAAAGCCTTGTCTCTAAACCAGTCACTTGTATGGGGATTCAATTTCCTAATCCAGTAGGTTTAGCAGCCGGCCTAGACAAAAATGGCGCTTATATTGATGCCCTGGCTGGACTGGGGTTTGGTTTTATTGAAATTGGAACCATTACCCCGCGTCCACAAGCGGGTAATCCGCACCCCCGTTTATTCCGTTTACCTGAAGCCAAAGCTATTATTAACCGTATGGGTTTTAATAATGACGGGGTAGACAAACTCATTGAAAATGTTAAAGCTGCAAAATTCAAGGGCATCTTGGGTATTAATATTGGTAAAAATGCCGATACTCCCGTTGAAAATGCAGTGGATGATTATCTGATCTGTCTGGAAAAAGTTTATAACTACGCCTCTTATATCACTGTTAATATTTCATCACCGAATACCAAAAACTTGCGTAGCCTGCAAAGCGGTGATGCGTTGACTGAATTGTTAGGAACGTTAAGAAAGCGTCAACTTGAACTGGCTGAAGAACATCAGCATTATGTACCTTTAGTGCTGAAAGTTGCCCCAGATTTAACGGCTGAAGATATCAAATTTATTGCAAAGCAATTGATCCAGTTTAAAATTGATGGTTTGATTGTAACGAATACTACTTTGTCACGTGAAGGCGTGGAAAATCTCAAGCATGGTAATGAAGCGGGTGGCCTGTCTGGTGCGCCAGTCTTTGAAAAAAGTACCGCTTGTCTTGCAGCATTTTCAAAAGCATTGAAAGGAAAGATTTCCCTGATTGGTGTCGGCGGTATTTTGTCAGGTGAGCAGGCAGTTGCAAAACAGGCTGCTGGTGCAAGCCTGGTACAAATTTATAGCGGTCTCATATATACGGGCCCAACACTGGTTAAAGATTGTGTTGATGCGCTAAATAGACCATGAATACACTGGATATCTTCATACTGATTATTTTGCTCATTGGAGGGCTAAACGGTTTGCGACAAGGATTGGTTTCAGCCTTTGCGAACTTGGTAGGATGGATTTTTGCACTGATCATCGGTGCAAAATATGCAACCATTCTGGCACCTTCGATGGTCTCACTCAGTGCAGATCCGGTAGTACAAAAAATTGCAGCTTTTGCATTTATTGTATTGGTCATGGTGGTTTTAACCTGGATGGTTACCGCATTACTCAACAAGATCTTAAAGAGTCTAAAACTTGGCCCTCTCAACAGATTGGCAGGCGGTGCTTTTGGCTCTTTAAAGGGCTTAATGATTGTACTTATTACCATGCAGGGCATTGGTCCTTGGGTGGAAAGTTCTCCGCACTGGAAACAGTCTAAATTCGTACAGCTTCTGATCCCTTATGCGCCATGGGCAGCTGCGCTTTCCAAAGAAGCCGCGCATGGAGCACTCAATCATATCAAGTCCGATGAAGGTGCTCCGACATCTTCCGACTCATCGTCTGATAAAACGCCAAAGCATGCAGCGCGTACAGATGAATCAACAAATAATCCTTTTTATTAATCCTAGCTTGTTTGCGAGGTTGCTATGTGTGGAGTAGTTGGTATAGCTGGTAAATCACCTGTTAACCAAATGTTGTTTGATGCATTAACGATGTTACAGCATCGTGGTCAGGATGCAGCCGGAATAGTAACTTGTCATGAAGGGCGTTTGTTCCTGCGTAAAGACAACGGCATGGTGCGAGACGTCTTTCATACGCGTCACATGCGTGCACTGCTAGGTAATTACGGTATTGGTCATGTGCGTTATCCAACGGCAGGTTCTTCAAGCAGTGCAGAAGCACAGCCATTTTATGTGAACTCGCCTTATGGGATTACCTTGGCGCATAATGGTAACTTGACTAACGCTGAAGAAATTCACGATGATTTGTTTAAAACAGATCTTCGTCATATGAATACTGATTCAGATTCTGAAGTGCTTTTAAATGTTTTTGCACATGAAATGCAAAAAAGTGGCAAGTTGAATCCTACTGCAGAAGATGTTTTCCAGGTGGTTTCACGTGTACATGATCGCTGTAAGGGTGCTTATGGTGTTGTGGCAATGATCACCGGACATGGTCTGGTGGGCTTTCGTGATCCAAACGGTATTCGTCCACTGATTTACGGTTCGCGTGAAACTGAAAAAGGCATGGAATATATTATTGCTTCTGAATCGGTGGCAATTACTGCTTTAGGCTTTAAAGTTGAGCGTGATATTGAACCGGGTGAAGCCATCTTCATTACTTCAGAAGGCGAAATGTTTACCAAGCAATGTGCGGAAAATCCTGAATATCGTCCTTGTATCTTTGAATATGTGTATTTTGCGCGTCCAGACGCAATCATAGATGGTATTTCAGTCTATAAAGCACGTTTGAAGATGGGTGAAAAGCTCGCATATAAGATTTCGCGTGAATGGGGAGAAGAACACGATATTGATGTGGTAATTCCAATTCCAGATACGTCGCGTACTTCAGCTTTAGAGCTTGCCAATATTCTGGGTGTTAAATTCCGTGAAGGTTTTATGAAGAACCGTTATATCGGACGTACCTTCATTATGCCGGGTCAGCAACAGCGTGAAAAATCAGTTCGCCAAAAATTGAACCCAGTTGAACTGGAGTTTAAAGGCAAAAATGTTTTACTGGTGGATGACTCGATTGTCCGTGGTACGACCTGTAATGAGATTATTCAGATGGCACGTGATGCCGGAGCAAAGAAAGTATTCTTTGCTTCAGCTGCACCGATGGTGAAATATCCAAACGTGTACGGGATTGATATGCCTGCGAAAGATGAACTGATTGCATCAGGTCGTAGTGTTGAAGAAATTCGTGAAATTATTGGTGCTGACCGTTTGATTTTCCAAGATCTGGAAGATTTAAAAGGAGCTGTGCGTACAAGTAAAGTGCCTACATTACAAGAATTTGATTGTTCAGTTTTTGATGGTGTATATGTAGCAGGCGGAATTGATGCAGCTTATTTAGATGAGCTTGAGCGTAAACGCAATGATTCTGCTAAAAAAGCCGTTGGTGGTTATATTGATGTCAATATTGATGCTGCCTCGGTGGATCTTACAGGGGTGAAAGAAGAATAAAATTCTTCTTAATTCTATGAAAAGCGGGAATTTCCCGCTTTTTTAATTTATGATGTTTAAACAAAATACAATGTAATAAAGGATCTTCACATTGAAGAGTGCGGGTTATTCTTTTATACAAAACAAAAATATAGTTTGGTCTGCCAGTGTTTGCATGCTTGCAGTCGTACTTACGTTGTTTAGTTTAAATACCATCACCGGTTTGCTCGTGTTTTACCTTAATCCTACCCAGTCTATTTTTTGGCATACTTTAAGCCCTTATCTTATTCTGCTGCTGCTGAGCGTGATGGCGATTTCAGTTCTGTACGAGTTTTATGTATTTCGGGCAGGTGGGCATTCGTTGGCACAACAGTTGGGTGCGCGTCGCTTAAGCTTAATCGAAAGTATTCCTGAAGAAAGCGTTGCTCTTAAAATCACTGAACAATTAGCAGATGGCTTTTTAATTGAAACTCCAACCGTATATGTGCTTCCCGGTGAAGTAGGCGTAAATGCAATGACCGCAGGTTTTTATCCGCGTGATATTGTCATTATTTTGACTTGGGGTGCATTGCAGAATCTAGATGAATTAGAGCTCTATGGTTTGTTAAGTCACGAGTTTAATAAGATTTTATCGGGTGAAACGGCAGAAAATACCCGTCTAAAAATCCTTTACAGTAGCCTGACCACATTTAGCCAATGGGGCAGTAAAATTGCCAAACTGGGGTTTACCAAGCATGGTCAATCCCGTACACATAAATTTGCGACTTTTTTTGTTGCGATAGGTGGAGTGATTTGGCTGATTGGAAGTTTGGGTATTTTGATTACCCGATTTATTAAATATATTTCATTGGGTGGACGGGCATTTAAAAATGATCAAAAAACCAGGCGATTGATTCAAAACGATGCCAATGTGCAAACTTTATTGAGAATTTATGTGCATCATTCCGGCTCACAAATTCACAGTGAATATGCCGAATCAATTGCTCATATGTGTTTTGCAAATTCTCTAAGTCCGCAAAACTGGATGAATATCCATCCGAGTATTGAGCAACGTATTTATGAGCTCAATCCAGGTTTGGTGCAGGATTTACAGCTTGAAAATTTAAAAAAAATACGTAATCAGCCGCTCTTTAGTTTGTTCCGGTCACTGGATGAAGTGAATAGTGAAATATATTCACCGTGGAGTTCACCACAACCATTACCATTACTGCGGTTATCACCGATTAGTTTTGCCATTAATGATGCGATTAAACCTTTAAATCCAGAAATTCGCAATAATATACGGCGCCCTGAGCTGATCCAGCGGGCATTGCAGACCGCCACAGGTTCACGGGAAGTGATGGTGTCGATTTTAATGATTCGACAGTATCGTGAATTTATTCCTGCAGATGCGGAAATCAGTCGGGCAATTGTCGATTCATTACTCAATTTAGACGGTCGGGTCCATATCTCTATTTTTTATGATGCGTGTAAAAATATTGGCGCAATGCCTGCCACGATTGCGCGGCAGTTTTTAATGAAATTGGCGCGCATTATTCAAGAAGATGGTGAAATCGGTCTGCTGGATGCCTTGCTGCTTGAATATGTGAAATTTGAATTGAATCTTCTTCCATTACATACACCGACTTCCCTGGAAGAAATTAAACCGAATATCGTACGTTTGATTGATGCTTTATTGCACGTACAGCAAATTAACAGTCTGAATCAGCTGGATGTGCGTGAAAAAATTCTCAAGCGTGTATTAACAGCCAAAGAATTAGAGATGTATAGGGAAATCTCGGATGAGCCAATCGATTTGGCGGAAATCCTGAATGATATTGCAGGTTTGCTTCTGCGTGATCGTTTAAGTATCTTGGGTATTGCTGAACTGTGCTTGTGGAATGATCGTATTATTACCCAAGATGAACTGGATGTTTTGCAATTACTTTATTGGCGTTTTGGTTTTGAAACGAATGAAATTATTGAAGAAATGCAGAAAAAAAACAGTTTGATGATTGTATAAAAAGCTGCGATAGAATTATAGATGAGTAATGATTAAACTAATCTTTAATAAAAGATCAGCAAAAGGCAACTAATCTCGTTAGAATACTCAACATTCAATGGGTGATGAAAAAAGATGATAGGGCATCAGCGCGACATACTGGCAACATTAGGAATTGATATCTGGGTTCCTAAGGGTGCTGCATGTCAAAATATGCGGTCCTCATCCATTTGGCGAGATCAAGAAGCTGCCCCCGAATATCAGACTGAAATAGTAGTGGCGAAAGCTCAGTCACCCAAAGTGCCAGGAGTAAAAGTTGAGCAGCTTAAAGCGCTTGATCGGCCAGAACAGTTAGCAACACCTGTAATAACGGTAAAAGAAGTTCAAGCTGAAGTTGTGCCTCAAGTGATTGAAGAGCGGCCTGCACTACACATTGCAACTTTCCAATTGCAGGCTTTTGGTTTGCCACATTGCGTCATTGTGACTGATGCAACTGAACTGAGCGCTGCGCAACAACAATTGTGGAATAATATTCAGCAAGCCCTTCAAGCGGAATATTATGAATTGCAGTGGCCATTTCCTTTAATAAATTTCCAGGATGGACGCGGCGCAGAAAGTTATGTGCAAGGTTTTGTAGATGCCATTAGTGCGGATAAAAATATTATTTTTTTAGGGCAATTCACTTATTTTAATCATTCAAAAAGTATGCATTTAGCAAGCTTGCAAGAGATGCTGGATCAGCCCTTATTAAAAAAACGATTATGGCAATTTATGCAAAAAACCAATCAGAATATGGATGTTACATGAAGAAAGTGGTGGTTTTTAGTCAGTTAGATTCAGATGTATTGCAACGTTTACAAGCTCAATATCAGGTTGAAGTCATTAATCCAAAATTGGGTGATATTAATGAGCAGATCCGTGAACAGGTCAAAGATGCAGATGGAATGATTGGTGCTGGGCGCCTACTGAATAAAAATAATTTGTTCACAGCACAACAACTTAAAATTATTTCCAGTGTCAGCGTTGGATATGACAATTACGATCTGGCTTATTTAAATCAGAAAAAAATCTGGTTATCCAATACCCCTCATGTGCTCACAGAAACCACAGCCGATTTGGCTTTTACGCTATTGATGAGTGCTGCACGTAAAGTTCCCTCTCTGAATCAATGGACCAAGCGAGGTCAATGGAAACATACCGTAGCTGAAGCACAATTTGGACGCGATATTTTTGGTAAAACCTTGGGGATTGTTGGTTTAGGTAATATTGGTGCTGCTATCGCGCGTCGTGGCTTTTATGGCTTTAATATGAACATTCTTTATCATAATCGCCGTGAAAAACTGGAATTGGCACAGCCTTTAAATGCACGATATTGCGGTCTGGATGAATTATTACGACAGTCAGATTTTGTCGTGGTCGCTGTTGATTTAAATCCCGAATCTAAAGCCTTGATCGGTCAGCATGAGTTTGATCAAATGCAGCCGCATGCGGTGTTTGTGAATATTGCCCGTGGTTCTGTGATAGATGAACAGGCCTTAATTGAAACCTTAAAAGCAGGCAAGATTTTTGCTGCCGGGTTGGATGTCTATGCAAAAGAGCCTTTACAGGAATCAGAGCTTTTTAATTTAGAGAATGTTGTAACTTTGCCACATGTGGGTTCTGCGACTGCAGAAACACGTAAAAAAATGGTTGAACTGGCGTATCGTAATTTGGTCGATGCACTGGAAGGGCGAACACCACCTTATGTGGTGAATGCTTCATTTTCTTAAAATTTGATAACACTTCATTGCAAATTCCTCAAATTTTCAATGTTATAGTTGGATAAATTGAAAAAAAGCAGTTTGAGAATATAACATTGAAACGGTTTCTATTAGCTTGCAGTATTGGTTTGGTCTCAATTATGGGGCCGACACACAGTGCTAATGTGAATTCTATACCCCAGTTTAATGTTCCTGAAATCGGCAGTGGTATCGGTTTAATTGACCAACAAAAAGAAAAAATGATTGGCGAAAAAGTATTTCGTGAAGTTCAAAAGAAAATGCCTGTGCTGCAAAATCCATGGTTGGAAGATCAATTGGGCAGTGTATTTTCTAATATTTTAAGTCAAACCCAGCTTGGGCAGCCTATAGGCCTGGTTATTATCAATGACCCTCAAATCAATGCTTTTGCTGTGCCTGGCGGGCTGTTTGCCATTAACACTGGAATGGTGATTTCTGCTCGAAATATGGATGAAGTGGCGGGCGTTATGGCGCATGAAGTTGCACATGTATCGCAACGTCATTACAGCCGCTCACAAGAAGCTTTTAAGGGGCAGGGCTTGCTGACTTTGGCAGGGATTTTGGTGGGTGCTTTGATTGCTTCGCAAGCAGATGGTGATGTAGGTACAGCCGTGATGTTGGGTTCACAAGCTGCATTAATGGATAAGCAGTTGAATTACAGCCGTAACCAGGAACGTGAAGCTGATCGGATTGGTATGCAATATATGTATACTGCCGGTTATAGCCCGCAAAGTATGGCTGACTTTTTTGAAGTAATGGACCGGGCGATGAGTAAAGTCAGTTTTTTGCCTGACTTTTGGTTAACCCATCCACTGAGTACGGAGCGGATGAGTGAAGCACGTTTACGCGCCAACCAGTTTCCGAGAGTGAAATCAAGTTTACATGATGAAGATTTTGAAATACTGAAATGGTACAGCAGGGTAATTTCAAATCAGACTACCGAACAACAGTTACAGATTTTGGCCAATCGTAATAATTTTGCAGGGCAGTTGGCTTTATCCACTTTTTATCTCAAACAAGGCGACTATGTTTTAGCCCAGCAAGTTTTAGATCAGGCAAAGGCACAGCAGCGCTTAAATAATTTGATGGTGCTTATTCAAACTGACATTTATCTGGGGCAAAACAAAACCGATGAAGCGTATAAAGCGATTCAGTCTGCTGCACGAATTATGCCTGAAAACCGGGCTTTGGCCTTTAAACTGGCTGAGGTGCTGATTCGTCAAAAACAGGCCGCTCAAGCACAAAACTTGATTCAGCGTTTCATCAATAAAAATCCTCGTGATATCCAGGCTTGGCGCTTGATGCAACAAGCAGAGAATATTGATCAGCAGTCATCTTTTAGAACTGTCAATGTACTGCGTTATCGTGCAGAAGTAGAATATTGGTCGGGCTTGGAAGAAAATGCAATCAAGTCGCTATTGCATGCGCAGCGCTTGGTTAAAAATAATGAAACATTATCTGCAAAATTAAAGATGCGAATTAATGAAATGCAAAAAGAACGACAGCTCAGAATTTAATTCAATCTTGTTATTTAGTAAGGATAATAAAAATAAGGAGTTAATTATGTTAAAAGGACAATGCTTGTGTAGCGCGGTAACTTACCGTTACCATGGAGAAATTGGAAAAACTATTATATGTTACTGCAAAGACTGTCAAATGGCTCAAGGTTCGATCTTTGGCTGGAACAGTCCTTTGCAGAAATCAAAATTTGAAATTACGAGTGGGATTAAATTTCTAAAAGAATATTTTCATACTCCAGATAAGGCACGTGTATTTTGCCAAGAGTGCGGTAGTCCAATTTATTCTTATCGGGTAGATTTGCCTGAAATTATTCGGTTGCGCTTGGGAACGGTCACTTCAAGTAAATTACCACCCCCTACAGAGCAAGCTTATATTCAATATAAACCTTGTTTTTTGCATATTGATGAATAAAATCTGCATCTAGAAAATTTATGTATATGATACTCTTGGGTGTATCTGTATTTCTAACAATTAACAGTATTGATTTGAATGATGAAAAAAATATTATTGTCGTGTCTTTTAATGGGGTGTGGGACGATATCAAATGTTGCTCTGGCAAGTATTGAGCAATACGTATTATCTGTGGAAAAAATTTCTGAAAAGTATAGGCAGGACACCAGAAATTTTTTTAGTAGCCTAGATGCGCAGCAAACCAGTTTTACACCGCAACAGCATGTTCAATTCTGTGGAATCGTGGCTAATTACGTGGAACAGTTGTATCAAGCAGCAGATCGAAACCGGGATTCTTTAGCTCGTCAATTTAGACAGATGACCAAGCAAGACGTAATTCATCAAGTGATGGCATCAAAAGAAATGCTGATATTGAAAAAATATAATATTCAGTGTGATCTGAAATAAGAAGGGAATACGCCTGAACTGTCTTTAAATAAAGGCAGTTCAACGTTAAATCAAGAATTATATAGAAATGGGATTATGCAAGTTTGGCTTTAATTTTAGCTGACACTTGTGCAGGATCGGCGCGCCCGGCTATGAGCGGACGCAGAGAATTCATCACCTTACCCATATCTTTCATGCTAGTAGCTTCCTGAGCAGAAATAGTCTGCGCAATGATAGAATCAAGCTCTTCCTCAGTCATAGCTGCTGGTAGAAATTGAGACAAAATCTCAAGTTCGGCTTGTTCTTTACTAGCTAAGTCTTGTCGATTAGCGCCTTCAAAGGCTTTAATCGAATCTTTACGTTGTTTGATTTGCTTTTCAATGACCGCAAGAACTTGAACATCGTCAAGCTCTTTGCGCTCATCGATTTCGATTTGCTTAATTGCTGCCTGAAGACCACGTATTACCGTTAACTTCGACATTTCTTTGGCACGCATAGTTGCTTTCAAAACGTCGGTTATTTGGTTTTTTAAAGTAGTCATTTATCTTGTCCAGGCAGTCAATCACAAATTAATCTTAGTAAAGGCGAGTAGTACGTACAGATTCACGCGCCAATTTCTTTTGGTAGCGTTTAACTGCAGCAGCTTTTTTACGTTTACGTTCTTGAGTTGGTTTTTCGTAGAATTCGCGTTTACGAACGTCTGCTAAAACACCAGCTTTTTCGCATGAACGTTTGAAACGACGGATAGCTACGTCTACTGGTTCGCCTTCTTTCAATTTAACTTGTGGCATGAAGAATCCTCATAAGTTATGGATAAGATCTAGGCACGATTGCCTGAGATCACAAGTGAAGGACAGTATTTTACTCATTTACATCTCATATCACAAGTCTATAATAGCTTTAGCAATATTTAGATACGGGTAAAAGGCAGTTTAATGATCGTTCTTGGCTTAGAAACTTCTTGTGATGAAACTGGGTTAGCACTCTATGACAGTGAAGTCGGCTTGATAGGACAGGTGTTATATAGTCAGATTAAACTGCATGCAGAATATGGTGGTGTTGTTCCGGAACTGGCTTCACGTGATCATGTTAGAAAATTAATTCCTTTAATTAATCAGTTGCTTGAACAAAGTTGTATCAAAAAATCTCAAATTGATGCGATTGCATATACCCGTGGTCCCGGTCTGATGGGTGCATTGATGACGGGTGCATTATTCGGTCGTACCCTGGCATTTGCCTTAAATAAACCGGCAATTGGTGTACATCATATGGAAGGCCATATGCTTGCACCTTTATTATCGGCGACACCACCTGAGTTTCCGTTTGTCGCTTTATTGGTCTCTGGTGGCCATACTCAGCTCATGGCAGCGCATGGGATTGGTCAGTATGAATTGCTGGGTGAATCAATTGATGATGCAGCGGGTGAGGCTTTTGATAAAGTGGCTAAAATGATGGGTCTAGCCTATCCGGGTGGACCCAATATTTCAAAATTAGCGCAGCAAGGGAGTGTAACAGCCTTTGATTTTCCACGTCCGATGTTGCATCAAGGTCTGGACTTTTCTTTTAGCGGCTTAAAAACAGCAGTTTCTATTCAATTAAAAAAAGTTGAAGGTCAAAACCGTGAAGCTGATATTGCTGCATCCTTCCAAGAAGCATTGGTTGATACCTTAGTGAAAAAATCGGTTAAAGCGCTTAAACAAACAGGTTTAAAACGTTTGGTGATTGCAGGCGGTGTCAGTGCTAACAAACGTTTACGCGAACGCTTGGAAGCAGATTTAGCAAAAATTCAAGCGCAAGTGTATTATGCCGAACCTGCTTTATGTACCGATAATGGTGCAATGATTGCCTTTGCAGGTTATCAACGTTTAAAAGCAGGACAGTGTGATGGTTTATCAGTGACAACAACTCCACGTTGGCCGATGACAGAATTAAGCAATCCTACAGAAGCATAAGTTTTAATTATTTTAAAAGGGGCGGAATGCCTCTTTTTTTATTTTAATGAGGGCGAATTTTTCAAAAATAATTAGCTATCTCCATACTTACAGCATTAAATATTATATTTAGGATTAGTTTTACTAAATACTGGAAAGATCTTTTAAATTAGATCATGAAAAGTCATTATTTCGTGATCATAAATATAGACCTACTTGGATGAATCATAAAAATCTCGGAAGTTTTAAAGAAGCTGGACAAGCTGTGTTGCAGTATCTATACCAACGCTTCGGATTCAATTTATGGATGATTACCCGAGTAGAAGCTAAAGACTGGATTGTGCTTCAGAGTGAGGATCATGGCTATGATGTTAAGCCTGGACAGGTATTTCAGTGGGCAGATTCTTTTTGCTCTCATATGGTTGCCGGCAAAGCACCTAAAATTGCGCCTCGTTCAGAAGATATTCCTTTATATGCAACTGCACCCATCAATCAACAAGTTAGTATCAAGTCCTATATTGGTCAGCCTCTGTTTAATGAAGATGGCAGCCTGTTTGGTACCCTTTGTGCCATTGATCCGCAAACAAAATCAGAAGCCATTATTCAGGAGGTCGAATTAATTGAATTATTCGGTAACTTATTAAGTAATATTCTGCAAGCTGAACTACGTCAAAATGAACAGATTCGTCAGCGTGAGCGCTTAGAAGCGGAAGCTTTAAGAGATGGATTAACCGGACTCTACAACCGTCGAGCTTGGGAGCGATTGATAAGTAGAGAAGAAGAACGTTGTAAGCGTTACGGCCATCCCGCTGCAGTTTTTTTTCTCGACTTGAATGATTTAAAAAAAGTGAACGATAACTTGGGACATGATAAAGGGGATGACTTGATTCAGCAGGCTGCTCATGTATTGCGTGACATTGCACGCAGCAACGATATTGTGGCGCGTTTCGGTGGTGATGAGTTTGTAATTCTAAGTATAGAAAATGATGAGATGGGCGCAAACCAACTTTTAAATCGGATTAGGGAAGCTTTGGCACAAGCGAAAATATGCGCAGCGATAGGAGTTGCTATGCGACATCCTACACATGGGTTATTTAAAGCGGTTATAGATGCTGATAAAAAGATGTTTGAACATAAATGTCAAATAAAGACTGAATATCCTAAAATCTAGAGAAATATTAGGGTCTGTTGACATTTGTTGCTTAAAAAAATAGCGAGGTAGTAAAATTAAATCGCCAAACCCAATTTTACTCTCGCTATGCCTCGTACAATGCTGAATAATCAACACTGGTCTAAGTTACTTTCTATTTTCCGAAA
>NZ_JAZQPV010000017.1:0-4267 GCF_045628685.1 Acinetobacter sp. | reverse complement strand
CTCAGCTTCGAAGAGGTCCTGCACCTCGCCCTTCAGACGGGTGTTCAGCTCCTCGTGCTTTTCTTTCATGGCCTTCATTGAGGCCTCGAGACGAGCGTACCGCTTTGCAAGCTTGGTCATGCTCGCTGACTGCGAACCGCTGAGGGTAGCGGTCACCTTGTCAATTGCGCCTTTGGCTTTCTTCTCGGTGTACGTGACACCTTTCTGACGAGCCTCGACGAGAAGTTCAGTTACTTTCATAATGTCCTTATCCGAAAAGTGGTTGACCTGTTGAACGTCCCGTGCTTTCCCATACGCGCTTCTGCGCGATGAGTTCTGACATATTAAACGTCTTACCATTGAAGGTGAAATGGGAACGACCTTCGAGGGTCATTCCAGTCACGGCAGATTTTAAGGCAGTGAGCTCTCCTTCAGAGAGCGATGAGATTGGTGTGTATGTTACTAACATTTTATTTCCCTTTATTTCCCTTCATTCCCTTGAAATATCCATTTTGAAGATAAGCGTCAAGTTTATTTTTAGGGATAGTTTTGTTTTTAATTCCGTCGTTGACCCAGCATTTGCCAAAGTTCTGGTTTTTTGAACCCTGACGCATCTCACTCCATTTCTTTCTGTACTCTTTCAGAAGCAAATCTTTTCTTTTGCCCTTTTGAGTGAGACTCTCTTGAACCAGGTTTTCGCCAACGGGCTCGTTGTGAAGCTATTAGATTTTTCTTTTGATCGGGAGTATTTATGCGACCAACTGTTCCATCACCACCTGCCGTCTTATTAAAGAGTGTCCCAGTGCCAAGATCTTTGCGTCCGATTACGGCAATCCAAAAAATTTCTAATGACTTAGCTGCTGCATCAGAGAAAACTTCTAGAATGATTGGCTTAGGATCATAACCTTCACGAATTCTCTTTTTCAACATTCTACTAAGTTGTGAGTCTGCTGACTTGTTAAAATGATCAAACGGTCTGTCAAGATCACCCTTTCCAACATAAACATATTCACCGCTTTTTGGATCAGTAAAAATATACGTGCAAAACCCTTTCATTGGATCACGCCTGAGTAGCGTGGATTTAGAGATGAATCAACCCATTCAGGAATGAACCCAAAATTTGAACGATAAAATAATACTTCCCAGTTCTTTGAAGATGCGGTCCCAAGCTTAGAAAGCTTTGGTCGTACGATGATGAACTTTATCATCTGTGGGTCTTTTAGACCTTTTACAATCACTGGTGTTTCAATTCCAATGATGTGAATTTCAGTTTCTTGCCCACGCTGCTTGAGCTCAAAAGCCGATTGCGGAAGTTGAATAGAATGAATTGTAGAAGGGTGAGGGGCCGGTAGGGCCTTTAACCCCTTGTGAGTCTCACAAAAACGAATGATAGATTGTAGCATAGCAGAGTAGGTGAAGTCATTCATTCCTCCCTGCTTGATAAGCTGCTTCAACATGTCCCGCTCAGGCGCACGATAAGGTGTTCCTGCATTCCTCTGGCGCGCATTATACGGACCAAGGAATTGATCAATTGATTGATGAACGCGGAAATGGCTATTCACCATTCCTGCAAGGTCATGAAAATCCTGGGGGTCTGGACGAAAGGCGTCAAGTCGCGCGCTCCATCGTGGGAGGTTACTATCTGTCATCATGATAAATTATGCTGGTTGTACCCAGAAGTCTGGGTGTTTGATGAGCTCGTCAAACTCATAAACATCTAGGTCGCGTCCAGCTCTTCCAATGCGGAGAGCAGGAGTGACCATGCCTTCCATAGTTCTAGCAAGTACTGCGACAAAAATTGGTGATCTATTCCATTTAAACACTAGGATAGGCTCGCGCCCGATTTTTGCTGAGTCAATCACTGCTTCCTCGAACCACTTGAAGACATTTGCTGAGCCAGACACGAGAGACGTGAAGTTGTCTGCTGTAGCATAGGATTTGCATTCAATGCTAAAAGAGAAACGTAAACCCACTGCTGCTTCGTTCACAGGAACGACGTCAGCGTTGAAGAGCTTGAGAGCTTCCTCGCCCATCATGGCCCCGATGGTGGCAAAGTTCTTACCACCTACGCGGGCGCCAGAACCTGGCGAGCGAATGAAGTTGATAGGTAAAGCAGCTGAAAGTTTCTTGGCGATGAGCGATTCAAAACCGCTGCCTTTAGCTTTTCCCATTCCTGGTTTAAGTTTTCTTTTGGATTTGACAACAGGCTTTTCTGCATCTGACATGAGGATATCTCCTTTGTGTATCCTCTATTTAAGTCTCTTACTCGATGACTTCTGACCACTGTTAATCGTCGTCGTCGTCGTCGTCAAAATCTTCATATTCTACTCGTTCAAAAATATAGGTTTGAAACAGATTGCCTGTTACTATTTCGCACTCCCACTTAGGAAATTCTTTCTTTAATCGTTTCACCATTCTGTCATATAGTTTTACGCGACTTGGTTCCTCTAACTTTGCAGCGAAGTGAAATAGTCTATGCCAACGAACGTTCATGTACGTTTTAAGTACCTGCATAACGCCAGAAAATACTTCAAGTTCATCTCCTGTGCCAGTTATACCAACTTCATTATCTTTACCATTAGAAGTTTTGGCGCCTTTTAAGACAAAGTGAAATTCTAAACCGAACTCCCCGCTCCTAGGACCCTCAAAGAATTCACAGACATATGTTTTCCCATTAACGGTGAATTCATATGATTTACCTTCATCATTAGTCCTGTTCGTAATTTCTACTTTCTTTTTGAACAGTTCGTTAATCAGCATTATGTCTTCCTCGTATATTGGTTCGAAAAATAATTTGCTTTTTCGACAGTGTAGGTGAACTCGTCTCCATTATCTTGACGAAGAATGAAGTCGCCCTTAGATAGCTTCACCGTTAGGCCACCAGGAGATTCATCGTCCTTTGATGCACCGAGTGTAACCTTCACTGGGTCGCCTCCATATTTGAATGCTTCATAGACATCTCCTGAACGGTATGTTAGGAAGCCTTCTGCATCGGGTTGTTGGTTCGGACGCATGAGGGCGAAGGAGGCGTCGAGGTCCTCTTTGTTCATGGTGCCATACGTTTTGCGCTTTCCTTGCTCATCGTACAGCACCTCATACATTCCCTTCTTGTCAGAGATTGGACGAACGAAGTACACAGTTGTGGTGATGTACTCCGCCGCCTCACTGCCGTTCTCCTGCCACAGCTCTTCAGCTGCGCGAGTTTCGATTGGCTCTTCAAAGAGCTTGATTTCACTTAGTTTCATAATTTATTCTTCTTCAATGTGTTCAGACGAAATAGCTTCAAGACAGATAACCCAGAAGCCATCTATACTATCCCATTCATGTTGCTTCTGCATTTCATAGAAGACCCAGAAAAGAAGGTCCTTATCCATTTGCTTTACGACTTGTTTGTAGCTCCACGTCTTTCCCTTACTGTCGAACAGTTCATTAAAGACATCGCTGTCCATCATGTGTTCTGGATCTGGGTAGATGTCATTTGCAACGACAGAACCATTGACCGTTAGAATAACGTCCTCATCCCAGCCAGGCTCATCGACAGTAAAGTATGACATGGGTTTGAAACCAACTTTGTGAATCTTTTTGGCATTGCTTTCTGTTGTTGCATGGTAGAGACGATATTTTTTGATATCATTTTGAAATTTCTGCTTGGCTACAGAAATTTCACTAGCAGAAGGCATCTCAAATGAGAGGACCTTCTTTGCCTCCTGCAATTCTGCAAGCTTCATGTGCATCTCCAGTAAATCTTCTATTTACTCGGTAATTACAGAACTAAATCCGTTCTCTTTTACGATCCGCAAGTCCTTGTCAAGACGACCATGGATTGCAGGGTGGTGACTGATAATGAAGACCGACATGCTCTCATCGCGTGACTTCTCCTTCAAAATCTTGATGATTGAGTCAATGCCTTGAATGTCCAGTGCCCCATCCAGCTCGTCAATCATAAGCAAGTTCGTCTTGGCATGGAGATGGTGAAGCACGTCGCGGAACGCCAGCGCCATTGCGGTATTCAGCCTTTTTTTCTCACCAGCTGAGAGGTTACCAAAGTCCAGCTCTCGCCCGAACTCAGCCACAGTGCAGGACATATCAGCGTCAAACTTTACCACGTGCGGAAGACCAAGAGAATTGGTGTAGAAGTTTAGTCGCCCATTCAAGAATGGAATCGTCTTGTTGATAATGCGTCGACGCAGGAAGGAGCTCTTATCGGTAAGGAGCTTTAGGAGGAAGTGCTGGTGATCAGCACGGCGACGAAGTCTGTCGACCTTGGTGGTGTCAACGCCCTCACAAC
>NZ_JAZQPV010000016.1:0-34231 GCF_045628685.1 Acinetobacter sp. | reverse complement strand
CGAATGAATTGCATGAACAGGTGATGAATGTATCGCTGATTCTTTATGCTGAGCATGAATTTAACGCTTCAACATTTACTGCACGTGTATGTGCTTCGACCTTATCTGATATGCATTCATGTATTACCGGTGCGATTGGTTCACTTCGTGGTCCACTACATGGTGGTGCCAATGAAGCTGCGATGGAAATGATCGAAAACTGGACATCAGCCGATGAAGCTGAACGTGAAATGCTCGGCAAGCTTGAGCGTAAAGAAAAGATCATGGGCTTTGGTCATGCAATCTACAAAGACAATGATCCGCGTAATGGTATCATCAAAATCTGGTCTGAGCGTTTAGCAAAAGACGTAGGTGATACAGTACTTTATCCAGTATCAGTACGCTGTGAAGAAGTGATGTGGCGTGAGAAGAAATTATTCTGTAATGCAGACTTCTTCCATGCATCTGCATATCACTTTATGGGTATAGCGACCAAACTGTTCACGCCTATCTTTGTGATGAGTCGTGTGACAGGCTGGGCAGCGCATGTGATGGAGCAGCGTGCAGATAACCGTATCATTCGTCCAAGTGCAGATTATACCGGTCCAGAACTGCGTAAAGTTGTGCCGATTGCAGATCGTACAGCAGCATAAATTTATAATTTTTCATAAAGCCTCTTCGGAGGTTTTAGTTTTTAGGTCTTTTTCAGGCTTTTATTTTTTAAGTGTAAGTAAAATGGGATCTTCAAGGGTATAACCTGTTTCAAAAGGAATTCCTAAGGATTTAATCGCTACAACCATTATATTATGTTGTGGAATTTTAAATAATTGTGAAATATTTAAATAAGGTTTATATGCTACAGCTGTATGTTGCAAACTGCTTAATTGCAGAGTGGTTACCTTATAACGATATTGATATTCCGTGATTAAATCGTCAAATTCAGGATTTACCGATTTTTGTACTCGTGTTTTTTTCAAAATTTGAACTTTAGCTGAAACTTTATTTATAGCAATTAAAGGAATCACTCTTTTTTTAATTTTTACAATAGCTTGATTGAATTGAGTGTTGTCTTGATCGTAATCAATTTTCTTGGTTTTTGGATTGAGATAGAGTGAATTGACCTGAATGAGTTTTTCAGCTGTTTGTTGTTTTTAAATTGATAATAATAGAGTTGTGGCAGGCGACCGCGGCCATCTTCATAATGTTTTAACAAATAGACTTTTTGATCTTTGGCATCATAACCTAGAAATTCCAGATTTTGAGGTCCTCCTACAGTTGCAAAACTGCTGCGGCGAACAGTGCTAAAGCGAATATAAAAGTTTTGAATTTCAACATAACTAAGCTCTATTAATCAGTTGAATAATTTCCACTGCAATATAATGGGTTAAAACCGACAGTCTGTGTAAAGGTGTTCCATTAATAAAATAATGAAAGTTGTGTGTTTTATTTAAATATAAAATTGAGATAAAAAATGTGCCTTCGGGTTTTGTTTTTGTTGCACTGCCACCAGGTTTAAGTAAGCCGGTACAAGCAACCACAATATCTGCTTGAGTAAATAGTTTTTTCCCATGAATCGCCATGACCTCTGTAATTTCGGCAGATTCAGCCGTATATTTTTCTATAAGCTCAGCATCAATATTCAGGATATCAATCTTGATAGAAGGATCATAACTGACCAGCCCACCCAACAGAATCTCTGCACCACTGTTCTTATAAATTGAAAATTGGCTCGAAAGATAGCCTGAGCTTGCACTTTCAATAAAGGCAATCTTTAAATTTTTGAGTTCGAGTAAATCACAACATTTTTTTAGCATGGATTAAAAGTCCTAAAATTATCAATATTTTGACTTGAAAGTGACTGATTTAATACTCTAAATCCGTATTCATAAAGGGAGGTGCAAATTTCATTATATTTTTTTAAGAAAAATATAGGGGTGATGAGTTTCCCAGAGAAACTCAATAAATTTAACATCTCTATTAAAAAGGACTAAGAGTTCTTTTGATTAATTAACATTCATGTTTTTAAGTATATATAATTAGATATTGTATAATATTGTAATATGTAAAAATATAATCTTGGCAGGTTAATATCGTGGATATTCTTAAATTTATAAAAAGCTTTAATACACTCAATACTTATTTATTGTTGTTTGAGGGAAAATAAAACTTTTTTCTCCTCAATGATAAAGAACTTTTTTAACTGTATTCCAATCTCTACTTGGTCTTTAATTTTAAATTTAGTTACTCAGATTCGCTCTTAAATAGTGTAAAAAATTTTACAAAAAACCCAGTAATTTTACTGGGTTTTTTGCATTTAGGCTAAAATCAAACTTATTTTTCAAGCGCGGGTGTTGCCGCCGCAATTGCCGCCGCAACTGCATCATCTTCAGACTGGGTAGCAGAATTTGATTTAGACGGCGTTGCTTGAGTCGGGTTTTCTTCCGTTTTAGGCGCATCGGCTTTTGGTGCCATGGCTTTCGGTACTTCCGCTTTTGGAGTGGTATCAGAGGTTGCTTGAGACACTTCACGACGAATGACAGTTGTCGTGTTCGCAGTTTCTTGACGTTCTACTTCAACCTGTGCAGGAGTTTCAGCTTGTGTATTTTCAGGAGTATCTAATGGTTCTAATTGAACAGGTTTATTCACTTGTTCAATTTGTTGAGTGGTCTCAACTTTTTCTTGTTCATCTTCCTTCGGTGCTTCTTTTTTTACACACGCTGTTAATAATAAAGCTGCTGCAATAGCGCCACAAATCAAAAAATTTTTATTCATAATTGCACAAAACAAAGCATTAATAGGATGTCAGCATTATAACAGCAAATACGAATATAAAAATCCTCTCAGGTGCCCCTAATTTTTTATCGGAAATGCTGATAGAATAGCCAATTGTTTATTGTTCTTTGAATTGATGCGGAATGACTTTGCTTTATAGGTACAGAGTAAAGTAAAATTGCGCAACATTGCAGGCCGATTTAGGCTCGATTGTACGAGAAACCCAATGACCCATTTTATTTTCGTGACTGGTGGTGTAGTTTCATCACTAGGTAAAGGTATTTCAGCTGCTTCAGTTGCTGCACTTTTAGAAGCCCGTGGTTTAAAAGTAACCATGGTCAAAATGGATCCATATATTAATGTCGATCCGGGGACAATGAGTCCTTTCCAACATGGTGAAGTTTTTGTCACAGAGGATGGTGCTGAAACTGACCTAGATTTGGGTTATTACGAACGTTTCTTGCGTCGTGCGAAAATGACCAAACTGAATAACTTCACTTCAGGCCGTGTTTATCAAGACGTACTCAATAAAGAACGTCGTGGTGATTACCTGGGTGGTACTGTTCAGGTTATTCCACATATTACGGATAATATTAAAGAACGTGTTCTTCGCGCAGGTGAAGGCTATGACGTTGCAATTGTTGAAATTGGCGGCACAGTAGGTGACATTGAATCTCTCCCATTCATGGAATCTGTTCGTCAGTTAATGGTTGAGCTTGGTCATAACCGTACTATGCTGATGCATTTAACATTATTGCCATATATTAAATCTGCTGCTGAACTTAAAACCAAACCAACACAGCACTCTGTAAAAGAGCTTTTGTCGATTGGGATTCAGCCAGACATTTTGATCTGCCGTACAGAATATGATGTTGATGCAGACACTACACGTAAAATTGCATTGTTCACTAACGTTCAGGCGCGTGCTGTGGTTGTTTGTAAAGATGCGCGTTCAATTTATCAAATTCCACGTACTTTCTACGAACAAAATGTCGATGATTTAATTTGTGAACGTTTTGGTTATAACGATCTTCCAGAAGCTGATCTTTCAGATTGGGATAATGTCGTTGAAGCATTATTTAATCCTGAATATACAGTTCGTGTAGCGATGGTCGGTAAATACGTTGAACTTCCAGATGCTTATAAATCTGTAAATGAAGCACTTTTGCATGCTGGGGTTAAAAACCGCGTTAAAGTTCAGATTGATTATGTCAATGCTGAAGAGCTCGAAAGCCAAGACGTGAACGAAGTATTGAAAGATGCTGACGCAATTCTAGTGCCAGGCGGTTTCGGGGAACGCGGTACTGAAGGTAAAATGAAGGCGATTCAATTTGCACGTGAAAACGGTGTTCCGTTCTTGGGTATTTGCCTAGGTATGCAACTTGCAGTAATTGAATATGCACGTAATGTTGCCGGTATTACTGATGCGACGTCAACTGAATTTAACCGTTCAACTAAATCTCCATTGATTGGTTTAATTACTGAATGGTTAGATGAACGTGGTGAAGTTCAACAACGTTCTGTTGAATCGGATCTGGGTGGAACAATGCGTCTGGGTGCCCAAAAATCAGAATTGGTTGAAGGTACTAAAACTCGTGAAGTGTATGGTAGTGCGGACATTATTGAACGTCACCGTCACCGTTATGAGATGAACAACCGTTATATTCCTGTGCTTGAAGAAAAGGGCATGAAAATTTCAGGTTATTCACCAGTACAACATTTGGTAGAAACTGTTGAAATTCCTCAACATCCTTGGTTTATTGCTGTACAATTCCACCCGGAATTTACAAGTTCTCCACGTGATGGACATCCATTATTTGCTAGCTTTATTGACGCTGCTAAAAAACAGTATCAAAAAACAAAATAATGTTGCTCCAGGAATAAACTAGGAAGTTTAAATGTCACAATTAAAACCACAAGAAATTGTACGTTTAGGCGATATACAAATGGCAAACCACTTGCCATTTGTATTATTCGGCGGCATGAACGTACTTGAATCTAAAGACTTAGCTTTTGAAATTGCTGAAACTTATGTTGATATCTGCACACGTTTAGATATCCCATATGTATTTAAGGCAAGTTTTGATAAAGCCAATCGCTCCAGTTTGCACTCTTTCCGTGGCCCCGGTCTGGAGAAAGGTCTTGAGTGGTTAGCAGACATTAAAAAACACTTCAATGTACCTATTATTACCGATGTACATGAACCTTACCAAGCTGCGCCTGTCGCTGAGGTGGCTGATATTATTCAGTTACCTGCGTTCTTGAGTCGCCAGACTGACCTCGTTGAAGCCATGGCAAAAACGGATGCCATCATTAATATCAAAAAAGCACAATTTCTTGCTCCCCATGAAATGCGCCATATTTTGCATAAGTGTTTGGAAGCAGGAAATGACAAACTGATTATTTGTGAACGCGGTTCGGCATTTGGTTACAACAACCTAATTGTAGACATGTTGGGCTTTGACATCATGAAAGAAATGGATGTCCCTGTATTCTTTGATGTAACGCATGCGCTTCAGACCCCAGGCGGTCGTGCAGATTCTGCAGGTGGACGCCGTGCGCAAATTACCACGCTGGCACGTGCAGGTATGGCAACCGGTTTGGCGGGTTTATTTCTGGAAGCTCATCCAGATCCAGAACATGCAAAATGTGACGGTCCATGCGCACTGCGTATGTCACAGCTTGAGCCGTTCTTGGCGCAATTAAAAGAATTGGATACTTTGGTTAAAGGATTCAAAAAGTTAGATACTCATTGATGCTTTTAATAGCATCTAGTTATTCAATCAACTGAGGAATTGTTCATGAGTCAAATCGTTGACATTCGTGCACGTGAAATTTTGGACTCTCGTGGTAACCCAACCATCGAAGCAGACGTAATCTTAGAATCTGGCGTAGTTGGCCGTGCATGTGCACCATCTGGTGCTTCAACTGGTTCTCGTGAAGCTTTAGAACTTCGTGATGGTGATAAAGCTCGTTACTTAGGTAAAGGTGTTCGCACTGCTGTTAATAACGTAAATACGTTAATTCGTGATGTATTATTAGGCAAATCAGTATTCGATCAAAAAGACATTGATAACACAATGATCGCGCTTGACGGTACTGAAAACAAAGAAAAACTGGGTGCTAATGCAACCCTAGCAGTTTCTTTGGCAGCAGCACGTGCAGCAGCGACTGAAAAGAAAATTCCTCTTTTTCAATACATCGCAGATTTACGTGGTCAATCTGTTTTGACGATGCCTGTACCAATGATGAACATCATCAATGGTGGTTCACATGCAGACAACAATGTTGATATTCAAGAGTTCATGATTGAGCCAGTTGGCTTCACTTCATTCTCTGAAGCACTTCGTGCCGGCGCGGAAATCTTCCATTCTCTAAAATCAGTTTTAAACAAAAAAGGTTTAAACACTGCAGTGGGAGATGAAGGTGGTTTTGCACCAAACCTTCGTTCTAACGAAGAAGCAATCACGGTTATTCTTGAAGCGATTGGTCAAACTGGTTACAAAGCTGGTTCTGACATCATGCTTGCACTTGATTGCGCATCTTCAGAATTCTACAAAGATGGTCAATATATTCTTGCTGGCGAAGGCAACAAAGCGTTCACAAGCAACCAGTTCTCTGACTACCTTGCAGGTCTGGTAAACCAGTACCCAATTATCTCGATTGAAGATGGTTTGGATGAATCTGACTGGGAAGGCTGGTCTTACCTGACTTCGATTCTTGGCGACAAGATCCAGCTGGTGGGTGATGACTTGTTCGTGACCAACCCTAAAATCCTGCAACGTGGTATCAATGAGAAAGTTGGTAACTCGATTCTGATCAAATATAACCAGATCGGTACCTTGACTGAAACTTTAGACGCGATCTATCTTGCGAAAGCAAATGGTTACTCTACTGTGATTTCACACCGTTCAGGCGAAACTGAAGATTCTACCATTGCGGATCTTGCAGTAGGTACAGCAGCGGGTCAAATCAAGACTGGTTCACTTTGCCGTTCTGACCGTGTTGCTAAGTATAACCAATTGCTTCGTATTGAAGAATTGACTCATGCTGCATATCGCGGTAAAGCTGAATTCAAAGGTTTGAACTAAGCGACTAATGCGACTTATATTAAGTATATTTAACTCCACTGTGAGTAAAGTATTATTGGGCCTTGCGATCATTTTGATCGCAGGGTTTCAGTACTTATTCTGGTTTGGGGAAGGTGGTTATCATGACCATCAACAATTAGCCCAAAAAATTCAACAACAAACAGAAATAAATACGGAATTAAAAGAACGTAACCGGGTGTTGGCCGCTGAAGTCTATGACCTGAAAAATGGTATTGAGGCCATTGAAGAGCATGCGCGTTTAGATCTGGGTTTGGTTAAACCGCATGAAACTTTTGTGCAAATGAGCATGATTGGTACGCACTATAAACCGATTTATATCGACCCAAATGCCAAAGTGGATTTAAGAACAAATGAAGATGGCAGAGGCACAGCCCCATCAAATGCGCCATAAAATTTGGGCGGTTATTCCTGCTGCGGGTTCGGGAAGTCGTTTTTCTAAAACTGAACTGAAACAGTATCAAATGATTCAAGGTCAAACTGTATTAGAACATACAGTATGCCGTTTGAACGAGTTACCGCTGTCGGGTTATGTGTTGGCGATGAGTGAAGATGATTCAGTTGCGAAAACTTTAAATTTGACTCAGCCTGGTAAAGCTCATTTTTGTGTGGGTGGAGCAGAACGGGTTAATTCTGTTCTGAGTGCGCTGACGTATTTAAGTCAAATTGCTTCACCTGAAGATTTGGTTTTGGTGCATGATGCTGCACGTCCTTGTGTTACCCAAGATTGTTTAAACCGTTTAGTGAATACTACAATACAACAAAATTGTAGTGCGATTTTGGCAATTCCTGTGCGTGATACCTTAAAATTTGTTAAACAAAAAAATAATATTGATAAAACTGTGAGCCGGGAGTATTTGTGGCAAGCACAGACACCGCAAATTTCAAAATTGGGTCTATTGAAACACGCGATTGAAAAAGCGTTGCAGGATGGCGTCACGATTACGGATGAAGCCAGTGCTTTGGAGTATGTGGGCGAAACTGTGAAAGTGGTTCAAGGTCGTTCAGACAATATCAAAATTACCTATGCTGATGATTTGGAATTGGCAAAATTGATTTTATCCTCGCAAAAATAAAATAAAAACTGGCTTCAGATGTATTATCTGGCTGGCTTTAAATTTATACTTTACCATCGTATTTAAACACTCACATATTTCAAATGATACCATCATCCCAGTATCGTTTTTTACGTCACTCTTTACGTGATGGTAGAAGCATTAAACATGATTCATCCAGATGGGCTAGATTACATTTAGATCCATGGTTACTTTGTTTTCTTTTATTGAATTCAGTGCTGGGACTAATGGTGGTTTATAGCGCAACCATGCAAGATAACAGCATGGTTATCCGCCAAGCTACAAGCTTCGGTATTGGCTTTATTATCATGTTTATCTGTGCGCAGATTCCGCCAAAAGTTTATCAGGCAGCGAGTCCTTATTTTTATATACTGGGCGTTGTATTGCTGGTACTGGTGCTGATTATTGGTGATACCCGGCTAGGTGCCAAGCGTTGGCTCACTATACCTGGGATTGGTAGTATGCAGCCTAGCGAGATTATGAAATTTGCCATGCCGCTAATGATGGCCTGGTTTTTTTCGCGTCGTGCTTTCCCACCTACATTTATTCAGATTGTGATTGGGCTGTTATTAATGTTGTTTCCTTTCGTACTGGTGGCTTTGCAGCCCGACCTGAATATTGGACTCATTATTCCCGGTATTTTTGCCTTATTTCTGTGTGGGATGTCATGGCGCCTCATTTTGGGTGCATTAACGGCTTTGGCAGTTGCGGCTCCATTAATCTGGATGTTCTTATTACAGACCTATCAAAAAAAACGGGTTTTAACTTTGTTTGATCCCGAATCGGATGCGTTGGGTGCAGGCTGGAATATTATTCAGTCAAAAATTGCTATTGGTTCTGGCGGTTTAACCGGAAAAGGGTATTTGACAGGGACGCAGTCGCATTTGGGTTACTTGCCTGAACATCATACTGACTTTATTATGTCGGCCTATGCTGAAGAATATGGCTTTATCGGGGTATTTTTATTATTCAGTCTTTTTGCCGCCATTATTATTCGTTGTTTAATGATTGGCTTGAATAGCTTCCATAATTTTGGTCGTTTATTTGCCGGAACCATTGGATTAACCTTCTTTTTCTTTGTGTTTTTAAACTCAGGAATGGCAAGCGGGATTTTACCTGTTACGGGAGATCCATTGCCGCTGATGAGTTATGGTGGTTCAGCCGTCATTTCGTTATTGGCAAGTATGGGCATTGTGATGTCGATTCATACCCATCGATAAAGAAAATACTATTTTAAAGCGAGATGATAATCTCGCTTTTTTGTGAGAGGGAAAAATGAATCTGTATAAAAAATCATTAATGATGATTGAAGAATTAAACAAACAATTAGATAGTTCCGAGTTAGTTGATGGTGGGTTAAGACTTGATTTGGTTTATCAATGTTGCGAAATATCCATAGAACATGGAATTGCTGTAAAAACACTTTTAGAAACTGAATTGTATACTTCAGCACTTGCATTGTTTAGAGTGCAATTTGAGTCTACTGTCCGTGCATATTGGTTGCTTTTGAGTGCGACAAATAATCAAATTCTGAAATTTCAAACCACAAGCATTGCGGAGCAATTTAAAAATGAAAAACTGCCAATGGTCTCTGAAATGATAGAAAAATTAAAAAATATTGAAGAAATTAGACCTATAGCACTACAGTTTAAAGAATTTAAATTTTATTCACTTACGCACTTAAACTCGATTGTTCATACTGGTAAACATTCTTTAGTAAGAAATACATTTGGTCTAAATGAGAAACAATATAGTGATGTAATGAAACAATCCAATGGATTAACAACTATGGCTGGACAAATTCTTTTAAGACATAGTGGTAAAGAAAAATGGATACATATTTTGCATGCTAAATACCGAGATTGCTTCTTAATGCAGGAGGATATTTCTGCTGAAGATAAACAAAGAATTGATGCGATGTACAATTGGTAAAATTCAAAAAGCCCTCAATCGAGGGCTTTTTGACAGTCAATGTTTAGGTGAAGAGCCAGGTGTAATAACCCCAAAGCATGAGTGGCCATGCCAGAAATGGGCTAAATAACCATTTCCATAACCAGAACTTTGGAATAAAACCCATGCCATGAATAAAACCCCCTGAAATACCGATCATGATATACATCATGGTTCGGTGACTATATTCAGCATTCGCATCTAACATCATGGCTGGATGAATCAGTAAAACGGCTGCAAGCGGCAATGCCAACAAAAAGGAAATGGCCATGGCAAACTTGTTCGGCTTTATGGTCTCTGCTGTTATTGCTACTTCAGTCATTTTCTATTCCTCATCCAAATCTTGATGATGTTCGATGTAAAGAGCGCTAAGCACACCTGCAAAACACGCCATTAAAATGCCAAGAATCCAAGCGAAATACCACATATCTATTCTCCTTGCACACAAGCCTAGTAAAGGCTGTGTGAATTATCCTGAACGTGTTTGTTAGTAATAACACCCCACATTTTGTAGTAACACCAAGTGGTATATATCAAAATTAGTGGCACAAAAATACAAGCAGCTACAGTCATTACAGTGAGGGTGTTTTTACTTGAAACTGCATCCCACATGGTGAGACTGATCGCTGGATTAAGGCTAGATGGCATTAAGAACGGGAATAATGCAAAACCGGCAGTTAGGATGGAACCGATGACAGCAAGACTCGAACCTAGAAAGCTCAAACCAGCCTTGTTTTTACCCGCAGCAAGCACCACGATGATCCCGCCAAGGATTCCCGCAACTGGTGCAAGAATGGTGATTGGATAAGTCGAGTAGTTGTTCATCCAGCCATGGTTGCCATTGGTAAGTACTTCTTTTGCTAATGGATTCGCAGCAGAATTGGTATCAAAGGGCTGTACCAAGGTATAACCTTCAATTCCACCGAAGTATAACCATGCACCCGCACCCAAGAAACAAACTAAGAACAGCATGCCCATAATTTGAGTGGCTTTGGCAGAGCGTGCACGTAAGTCACCATCGGTACGGAGCATGAGCCATGCACCTCCATGCGCACACAGCATAGACAAGCTGACTAGACCACACACCAATGCAAATGGATTAAGGAGGGCAAAGAAGCTACCTGTATACGTTGAACGTACAGTTTCATCTAAAGTGAAGGGAACACCGAGGAACATGTTACCGAATGCGACACCAAAGACCAGTGCTGGAACTGCACCACCAATAGATAAACCCCAGTCCCAAGAATTACGCCATTTGGTGTTTTCTAATTTAGACCGGTAGTCAAAACCGACCGGCCGCAAGAATAAGGCGAAGAGTACAAGCAGCAGTGCCCAATACATACCAGAGAAAGCAGTGGCATAGACCATTGGCCATGCAGCAAACAGTGCACCACCGGCAGTAATAAACCAAACCTGGTTACCGTCCCAGTGCGGGGCAATGGTATTGATTGCCGCACGGCGTTCGTTATCATTTTTGCCTACGAATGGCATAATGGCCATTGAGCCCATATCGAAACCATCGGTGAGGGCAAATCCAATCAGCAATACGCCAACCAATACCCACCAGATAATTTTGAGAAGTTCATATTCCATCATGATTGAGCCTCTCCAGATATGCCTTCAGGAAGAACAATGTCGTCTTGCTCTGCTTTTGTTGGAGCAATTGGTTTTTCAAAATGGTATTTACCAGTATGTAAAGAACTTGGTCCCAAACGAGTGAACTTGATCATCAGGTACATCTCGATAATAAGAAGCACGGTATAGAATGCAGCCAGTGCAATGATCGAACCCCAAATGTCACCTGTGCTTAATGTAGAAGTAGACAAGTGTGTAGGCAGAACCTCACCAATCGTCCAAGGTTGACGGCCGCCTTCTGCCACATACCAACCGGTTTGTGCTGCAATCCAAGGTAAAGGAAGTGAATATAAGGCGAATCTAAGCAACCAGGGTTTATCTTCTGCATTGCGTTTTGCTACGGCATAAGTCGCAAGGATAAACAGAAGCAACATCAGGAAGCCTGAAGCCACCATGGCACGGAACGAGAAGAATAGTGCTGTTACATTTGGAATGGTATCTTTTACTGCAGCTTTAATATGTTCTTCAGAAGCATCCACGACATTTGGAGAATACTTTTTAAGAAGCAAGCCATAACCCAAATCTTTTTGAGTTTGTTCAAATGCTGCTTTCAGTTCAGGAGATTTGTCACCTGCACGGAGTTTTTCCAGTTGCTCATAAGCAATCATACCGTTACGGATCCGAACTTCATGTTGAACCATCAAGTCTTTAATACCGGTTACTTCTTTGTCTAAGGAACGCGTTGCGATAATCCCCATCACATATGGAATCTTGATGGCGTAGTCAGTGCGCTGTTCTTCCTGATTCGGAATACCAAACAATGTGAATGGTGCTGGAGCAGGGTGTGTATCCCATTCCGCTTCAATTGCAGCAAGTTTGGTTTTTTGTACATCACCTAATTCATAACCGGATTCATCACCCAGTAAAATCACAGAAAATGTAGAGGCTAAACCGAAGATGGCTGCAATCGCGAAAGAACGGCGTGCAAAGGGAACATCACGTTTTTTCAATAAGTAGAAGCTTGAAATTGCCAATACAAAGATTGCACCAGTGACATAACCCGCAGAAACAGTATGGACAAATTTAACCTGAGCAACCGGGTTGAAAATTAACGCGCCGAAGTCGATCAGTTCCATGCGCATGGTTTCATAGTTGAATGCTGAACCGACCGGGTTTTGCATCCAGCCATTGGCAACCAGAATCCATAGTGCCGACATGTTGGAACCCAGAGCAACCAGCCAGGTTACCCCCAGATGCTGAACTTTAGAAAGTCGATCCCATCCGAAGAAGAATAAACCAATAAAAGTCGATTCCAGAAAGAATGCCATCAGGCCTTCAATGGCCAGTGGAGCGCCAAAAATGTCACCCACGTAGTGTGAATAGTATGCCCAGTTTGTACCAAACTGGAATTCCATGGTTAAGCCAGTAGTAACCCCTAAAGCGAAGTTGATACCGAACAGTTTGCCCCAGAATTTGGTCATGTCCTTGTAAATTTCTTTACCGGAAATCACATAGGTGGTCTCCATAATGGCAAGAATAAAAGCTAGGCCGATAGTGAGTGGAACAAAAATAAAGTGATACATCGCGGTCATTGCAAATTGGAACCGCGAAAGATCGACCACGCTTTCAGAAATCATCAACGTGTCTCCTTGATTTGGGAAGGATTGCCGGCAATATGCTCGGCAACTTGAGAATCAAAATTTTGGGGAATAGTAGGGGAATCGAACCAGACCTGTTTAATTGTCAACAAGAGAACAATCTTAATTATTAATATGATTGTTATCTCGCGAACTAATCTTTGATTAAAATCTTTGGGTATTAAGCTCATTTAAACAAGCCTATTTTTAAAACATAATTGATATTATTAAACAAAAAGTAACTAAAAATAAATAGATTAAACAGTTAAAATAAAAATATATTATTAATTATATTAAAAACAATGCTTTGTATTATTTTTATATTAAAAAATAAACTAATTTTTATTATTTTAAAGTTGACTTGAATGCTTTGTATTGATTTTTTTAATCCCTACTAAAATAGTCATATATCTTATTTAAATCCGACCAAAACAGTTGTATTTAATATTTAAAATCCGACCAAAATAATCTGCATTATTAATAATAATATTGATTAAATGAGATTGATTTATATTTTAATTAAAATTAACAGATTTTAAATACAGAAAATAACGAGGGAGATAGAAGCGTGCTGAGTAAGATATTAGATATTTTACTTGTTAAGGCTGTTGTGAAGATTTGGCTTAAATAAAAAGACCACCCTAAGGCAGTCTCATGTTGATAATCATTAATTAGAAGTTAAATTTTTAGAGGCTGAATTATAGAAGCTGAGTTTTAGAATTTGACTTCCATGCCTACACCGTAAACACTTTCATCAGCATTACCTTTCTTAGGAGAGTTGTTCCATTCACGCTGAACTGCGTTAGCAAAAAACTTGGTTTGGCTGTTTAATTTATAATCTGCGCCAATACCCCATTGATCTACAGAGCTATCACCCAATGCGCCACCCAGTACTGCATAGTCAGTATCAGCTTGTTGATATTGAGCTTTAAATGTCCATGGCGTATTTGTAAGTTTATAAGTTGCAGAGATTAACCATGCATTTTCTTCAACCTTGTTATAATCACCTGCATAAGCGGGTGTAACCGAGAACGCTTGAAGATTGGTGTAATCTGAAATTTCAGCAGTTTGCCACATTGCACCTAAAGATAAACCGGTCGCACCGATCTTGCCCAAGTCGAAAGAACCGCCTACGCGAATTGCATCAGCAGGAGTATTTGAGATCCCGACAGCAGCGAAGTCGCCTACTGATTTAAAGTTTCCTGCAATTACGCCTTCAAAGCCTAAATTTTTATTGGCATATGAAAGTGAAGTAGAGATACCATCACCAACGCTGTCACGTGCTCCATCAACATATTTAGTTGTTTCGCTTGTAGACTCACCTTGTTGAGCTTGAAGCGCAAATACTAAACCACCCATCAGTTCAGGATCGGTTTCAATACCAATGACGTTTTCAATACGTTCTTCGCCATACATCATTTCTTTGATGTCAGCGTGTGCGTAGTCATTAAATACATCACGGTATCCACCCGCAGCGTCTTTAAATGGCGTATCCAGAATGCCGGCTTTTAGGGTCCCCAGATTTTCCCACTTTAAACCAGCGAAAATATTACGTTTTTTAAATACGTCATCACCGCCATCGACATCAATTTCCCACTCGGCCTGATAAATGGCAACAAGTTTATCTGTCAGTTTCTCTTCACCCTTTACCCCAAGACGTGAAGCGTTAGAATTAACTTCTATTTTGTCATCTTTACCATCATCATAGCTGTCAACACTGACATTTACTTTACCGTACAAAGTAGGTGCTGCTTGTGCTGTACTCATCCCCATCGTCGCTACCACAGCAGCGAGAAGCAATTTTTTCATTAAGATTTCTCCAAAACACGGTTCTAAATGGCATTCGCCTGACTTGACACTTTTTTAGTTTGCCTAAGTACAAAAGTTACAGAAGCTCGCCAACTTGCTTTGCAGTATCTGTAATGTTTGTGACAGCGAAGTGAACAATAAATGACAGTTTGGTGAAGTATTTGGATAGATCTTTAAATTAAATCTTTCTTTTTTATTATGTATTTATAAAAAATGGAGCCGAAGCTCCATTTTTTTGAATTGATTTAAATTAAAGTGCGGCTTTAATTTTTTCAGCCAAGGCTTTAATTTTTTCTTGGTCACCCATCTGTAAAGCATGTTTACCCAATTCATGAACCGAACTTGGAATGAGGTGAAAATGCACATGCGGAACAGTTTGACCTGCTGATGCTCCAGATAGCTGCATCAGCACAATACCTTTGACTTCAAGTGCTTTCTCCATCGCCTGAGCAATTTTTTGCACAATCTGAATAGTATAAGCAGCAGCTTCAGGTGACAGGTCAAGCAATGTTATCGCCGGAGTTTTAGGTATAACCAGCGTGTGACCTTCAGCTTGTGGCATGATGTCCATAAAAGCGAGGACTTGATCGTCTTCATAGACTTTAATTGCAGGAAGTTCATTACGAATAATTCGTGCAAAAATATTTTGATCATCGTAAAGCATGGCTAATCCTTGGAAGTGAATTGAACTGTAATTATTTACAGTTCAATTCTTTCTGACGATCTTTGATGGCGTCAAGTCGCTGTTGCTCTTTTTCTGAAAATTTTGGTTTAGTTGTATAGCAATTATCATTGCCAAACTTCGCCTTGGCATCTGGATCTTTAAAGCAAAACCCTTTAGATGCATAAATGACATCATGGTCATTTTTCAATTTTTGACATTCTTGCTCTGGCGTTGCTGCAAAAGCACTTGCCCCAATAAAAGTTGCAACACTAGCAAAAATTGCAACACTTAACTTAGTCATGAGAGTTTCCTCTGTAAGAACATTGTGTATAACACATAATCACAATATTAGGTTTTGTTGTCATTATTCAATGGCGATTTTTTACTCAAGTGTAATTTTACTCCATGATTCATACATTTTCACAGCGCTAGAAAAGTCACTGTTTTTTTCTGCTAAATCACTAGAAGCCTGAATGAGACTTTGGGTCAAAGCAATCACTGGCGCAGAAAGTTTGGCTTCACGAACCAAGTCTAAGGCAATCCCGGTATCTTTGGCCAATAACGGCAGGGCAAAGGTCAGAGGGAAACTGCGGTTTAAAATACGTTGCGGTAAAACGGTTTCCGTTACGCCGCTTTTGCCACTGGATGCATTAATACAATCCAGGGCTTCATTCAGGTTTACGCCATGCGCTTTCAATGCAGTAAATCCTTCAGCCACTGAACAAAGATTTACTGCCAATAACATATTATTTACTGCTTTAACCGCAAATCCTGTACCTGGACCACCGACATGTTTAATCAGTTTACCAAAGGCCTTAATTGCAGGCAGGGCTTGTTCGAAAGCGCTTAGTTCACCACCAATCATCACTGTTAAAGTTGCATTTTCAGCGCCAATGGTTTGACCACTAACCGGTGCATCAAGGAAATCTACATTTTGTAATTTGAGTTGCTGTACCAGATTTTTTGCAGATTCAGGCACTCCACTGGTGCAATCGACCCATACCGCACCAGCTTTAATTTTAACACTGGTAATCAGTTCTTCCACTTCTTTGCTTGTCGGCAGGCAAGAAAAAATGATGTCTGCTTGAACCGCTTGTTGCAGTTCGACTGCCTGAGTTCCAAATTCAGTTGCATGTTGTTTGGCTTTTTCGAAATTACGGTTCCATACATATACCGTGTCGAAATGTTGAGGTAAATGTGCTGCCATGCGGTAACCCATAGCACCTAAGCCGATGAATGCAACTGACTGAATCATGATGTGTCCTTTATATTTTACTTGATCTGTGTTTTAGCCAGGTGGTCATAAATGGCCAGAACTCATTGGCACTGGATCGACTCGACATCAGCCCTAAATGACCACCGGGGATAAGAGTAAACGTGACATCCTGACTATTTGTCAATTCAATTAAAGGCTTAACCGCCTCGACAGATACGATCTGATCGCTACGACCCGCGCCCACCAATACAGAGCAGTCGATATTCTTTAATTCGATATTGTTATCTTGTAATTGGATAACGCCATTTTTGAGTGGATTTTGTAGCCAGACATTAAAAATCATGTCCTGATTGACCCCGCCAGGATAATCAATCATGCGGTTGAGGAAATGGCCCATGGTGGCGTGTTCATACAAAATTTCCGGATTATCCAGATTAAGCAGCAGTTGCTTTTGACTTTGAATCCATCCCAGCGGGTCTATAATTTTAAAACCAAAAGCATTTAGTAATCCCGGAGTGTGGAGCAGAGATTTGGGTAAAGTTTCAGAATAGATTTTATTTTGCAGCGCTTTATTTTTGGCAATCAGTTGATTGGCCTTTTGAAAAAGCTTCCCGGTACGGCCCGAGGCATGACTGTCTACCGGACTGCCCAATACAATTAAATTTTTAACGTAGTTCGGTTTATGTAATGCGCAATACAGCATGACAAATACACCGGACATACTCCAGCCATGCAGTGAAATTTCATCACTGTTTGAATGCTGACAAATTTGCTCAATGCAATGTGGAATTGCATCATCAATAAATGACATGAAATTGAGGAAGCGATCTTTATAGTGGTATTGGCCCCATTCAACTAAATAGACATCAAAACCACTATTTTGAAAATGTTTTATCAATGAGCGATAAGGATATAAGTCATAAATCGCCATGTTGATGGCAAGGGGTGCAATAAAGACCAAGGGCTCTTTATATTGTCGGTCCGGTGAGGCGTAATAACGCACACGGGTTTGTTTGTATTCGGCAATGACTTCATAGGGCGTAGTTTGCGATAAAACCAGCGACTTTGAATTAAATAAACTGGTCGACAGGTTTTTAAGCCTGCTTTTCTGTTTGGCGATTTTATTTTTAACTTGAATCATTGCTGCAGGTACTAACATATGAGTGGATTGGTCGAAGTGTAGGCGATATTTGTGCATTATACCTTGACCTTAAATGCCATAGGCGCTCAAAATGTTGGCAATTATTAGCAACGGCAGTCCAAGGACTGGGTAACAAAGATGAGCCAACAAGACGACATTGAATACCAATTAGATACTTTAGCCATCCGTACAGGTCATACACGCAGTTTTGAAGGTGAACACAGCGAGCCTATTTTCCTGACATCTTCATTCGTTTATGAAAATGCAGCAGAAGCAGCCGCTAAATTTTCGGGTCAAGAACCGGGAAATATTTATTCACGTTTCACCAATCCAACTGTAGCAATGTTTGAAAAACGTTTAGCTGCCTTGGAAGGTGCGGAACGTGCTGTGGCCACCAGTTCGGGTATGGCAGCTATTATGGCTGTGGCAATGTCCTATTTGAAATTGGGCGATCATGTCATCTGTTCACGTGCTGTATTTGGTTCGACTGTATCTCTGTTTGAAAAATACGTCGCTAAATTTGGTGTAACTGTAGATTTTGTAGATTTGACAGATTTGCAAGCATGGAAAAATGCCATCAAGCCTGAAACCAAGTTGTTGTTTGTAGAGTCTCCCTCGAACCCGCTTGCTGAAGTTGCGGACGTGCAAGCACTGGCAGATCTTGCTCATGCCAATGGTGCATTACTCGCCATTGATAACAGCTTCTGTACCCCAGTATTGCAACAACCCATTAAATTTGGTGCGGACCTGGTGGTTTACTCGGCGACTAAATATCTTGATGGCCAAGGCCGTGCTTTAGGCGGCGCCGTGGTGGGGAATCACAAACTGCTTGAAGACGTATTTGGTTATGTGCGTACCACGGGTCCATCAATGAGCCCATTTAATGCATGGGTATTCTTGAAAGGTTTAGAGACTTTACGTTTACGTATGCGTGAACACTCAGCAAGTGCACAAAAGTTGGCTGAATTCTTGAACAACCACGAAAAAGTTGAAAAAGTGTATTACGCCGGTTTAACTTCACATGTGGGTCATGAACTTGCAGCAAAACAACAAACCGGTTTTGGTGGTATTGTTTCGTTTGAAGTAAAGGGAGGGCGTGAAGGGGCTTGGAAAGTCATCGACAATACCCAATTTATTTCTATCACCGGTAATTTAGGGGATGCGAAATCGACAATTACTCACCCAGCGACCACAACTCACGGTAAACTCTCAGCAGAAGCCAAAGAAGCTGCAGGTATTCATGAAGGTTTAATTCGTGTATCTGTTGGTTTAGAAGATATTGATGATATTATTCGCGACATTCGTCGTGGTTTAGATTTAATCTAATTTATAAACATTGATTTAGAAAATGATTGTTCGGAGAATTTTATGAACATTAATATGTTGATGCAGCAAGCGCAGCGCATGCAGAAAGATGTTGAAAACAACATGAAAAAAGCCAAAGAAGAGCTTGCTCAAACAGAAGTTCATGCTGAAGCAGGCGGCGGTTTGGTGAAAGTGACCATGACTTGCCGTAACGTGGTAAAACGTATCGAAATCAGTCCTGAACTTCTTCAAGACGATGCCGATATGATTGAAGACTTAATTGCTGCTGCAATGAATGATGCTGCGCGTCAAGCTGAAGCGATTTCTGAAGAACGCATGAAAGCAGCTAACTCAGGTATGGGCTTGCCACCAGGCCTTGCTGGCTTATTCTAAGGAATACGTTTAGTGTTTAGTGATCGATTTGATCAGCTGGTACAAGCGTTACGTATTTTGCCAAGTGTTGGGCCTAAATCGGCTCAGCGCATGGCATTACACCTGATCATGAAAAATAGAGAAGGTGCAGTCGGCTTGGCCAATGCCTTAAATGAAGCAACCACCTATATTCACGAGTGTAGTCTTTGTCATTCACTAACTGAAAATGAAGTGTGTGATATTTGCATGTCACATGAACGCGATGATCAGTTGCTCTGTGTGGTGGAATCACCTGCAGATGTCATGGCGATTGAACAAAGCGGCAGTTTTCGCGGTAAATACCATGTGTTGGGTGGGCATTTGTCTCCACTTGATGGGATTGGCCCTGAAGAAATCGGTATTCCGTATCTGATTCAGCGCTTGAGTCAAGGCAATGTTTCTGAAGTGATTCTGGCTACTAATGCCACTGTGGAAGGTCAGGCAACTGCACATTACTTGGTTGAAGCAACCAAACATTTGCCTGTACAAATGACCCGAATTGCTCAAGGTGTTCCTCAAGGAGGAGAACTGGAATATGTGGATAGCCATACTTTGAGTCAGGCTGTCCATAACCGGATGCGAATGAAATAAGTGCAATGGTACTTATTTCTTCACCTTTGCTAGGCTTAAATTTTGAGTTTTCCTAATCTTAATTTAGTTTTTACTTATATAAAAAATATATAAAAGTGCTTTGTATTTTGACTTAAATAGTAAAAAAAGAGTGAATAAGCACACTAGATGTAAATTTTGTTATATCTAAATGTTATATATCGGTTAATATAGTTTTAAAGAGAATCTGAATTTAGACTCGGTAATATGTTTCATTTTATTCAGCAACAAAAAGACTTAGATAATATTTTACATTTGATGGGTCAGACCCTTATTTATGGATTAGACACAGAATTCATCAAAGTCGATACCCTATGGCCAAAATTAGGTGTATTTCAGATCAATGTTGCAGGTCAAATCTTTTTGCTCGATGGGACAAGTCTGGATTTGTCTGCATTTTGGCAAAAATTATTTCAAGCACATCAAAATGTCTTTCACGCTTGTAGTGAAGACATCGATCTGATTTATCACTATGCACAGCAAAAAAGCTTAAGTAATGTCTTTGATACCCAAGTGGGCTTGTCTTTTCTTGGGCATGGACTGCAAGTTAGTTATCAAAATGCGTTGAAACAGATCCTTGATGTCGATATTGACAAGGATCAGACGCGATCTGACTGGCTGGCACGTCCCC
Source organism: Acinetobacter sp. (assembly GCF_045628685.1). Lineage (GTDB taxonomy): Bacteria > Pseudomonadota > Gammaproteobacteria > Pseudomonadales > Moraxellaceae > Acinetobacter. The sequence continues at coordinate 13,347 of NZ_JAZQPV010000016.1, read as the reverse complement.
TTAGTCCGGAACAGCTGACGTACGCAGCCAATGATGTACTGTATTTGATGAATCTATCCAATAAAATTCAGCAGGAATTAACCGAGAAAAATTTACTTGAGTTTGCCCTCGAAGATTGCCGTCATCTGACCCATGAAATTGGGCAAGAAACTCCGCTGGAATTGCTCTACCATGATGTGGGGAATTATAGACATTCGAGCCGTCAACTGATGCAGTTACAGCAACTGGCGGTGTGGCGCGAACAGATGGTTAAAGCCATGAATTATCCGCGTAGTTTTATATTAAAAAATTCAACCATGATTGATTTGGTGGAAAAAAACCCACGCAATCCTTTCCAGTTATCCAGTATTAAAGACATTCGTCAAAATATTGTGCGTGATTACGGTAAAACCATTCTGGATTTGTTGAAATTCTTGCCCGAGCAGGCAGAATGGCCACTTCGTATGGCACGTCCAATTCGTCATTCCTCCAAAGATATTGGCGAAAAGGTCGATAAAGTCATTGATGCTGTAGTAGAAGAAACCACAGTGCCGAAAGAAGTGTTAATGCGTAAAAAATGGCTAAATGCATTGTATCAACATGTGGTTTTTCATAATGACGAACAGGATTTGCCGGCCTATCTTTTAGGTTGGCGTTATGATCTGTTAACCAAGCCACTGATTGATGTTCTGCATGCTGACGAGCAATATCTGTCTACCCAAATGAAGGTGATGGAATAATTTTCAAACAGATTGATTAAAGAATTGTCGTTTATACAAAATCAAGACTGATGCGTTAATAATCACTAATGTATCGGTCTTTTTTTTGCTGTATGCTTAAGCCAAGTTTTATGAGTACTGTTTCAACTATGCATTGTTCAATTTTCAAATCTAGCAAAAAAGATGAAATGTATCTTTACATTGCCCGTCCTGAGCCAACTGAAAACGAAGCTGAGGCAGCAAGTCCGCTTGAGGTTTTACCTGAACCGATGCGTGTTGCATTTGGTCGTGCGACTTTTGTGATGGATTTAGAGCTCTCTGAGAACCGTAAACTGGCACGTGTAAATGTATTGCATGTGATTGATTCAATTCAAAACAAAGGTTTCTTTATTCAAGTGCCGCCAGAAGGTCTGATCAATCCTAATCAAGCTGCCCCAGAAGGGTTGCGTGGTGCCTAAAGTCGATTCAGGAGTTGCACAATGAATAGTTTTCTTTCACTACTAGATTCAATTCCTGAAGACAGCATCGCTGTCACGGTTTATGTATTGGGAAGTATTATTATTCTTTGGGCGTGGTATGCGATTGCAAAACGTTTGCCTAAACCTTTGGGTGGAATCACGTGGATCATTGGCTTTGCGATTTTACTCACACCTACGGTGTCTGAAGGGAATAATGCTTCCATCGCCCCGGCAATTTTTGGGCTGTTATTTGGCGTTTTAACCAAAGAAACTGCTTTGGTCTGGTCAAATGCCTCTCTTATTTTATTTGTTGTAGGGCTGGGTCTGGTGGTTGGCTATTTATGGTCAAGATACACTGCCAACAAAGCAAAATTTGTAGTTAACAAAAAAAGTTCACCGCTTTAAGTAAAACAATAAGGTTAAATTATGTCTGTGGATACTCAACAGTTTTCTGGTACAGATCAGTACATTGCAACTGATAGTTTAAAACTTGCTGTAAAAGCTGCACGCGCATTGCAAAAACCGCTTTTGGTTAAAGGTGAGCCGGGTACAGGTAAAACTTTACTTGCAGAACAGGTCGCTGAAAGTTTGGGTTTAAAGTTGCTTACTTGGCACATCAAATCGACCACAAAAGCACAGCAAGGGTTATATGAATACGATGCAGTCTCACGCTTGCGTGATAGCCAGTTGGGCGATGATCGTGTTTATGATATTAAAAACTATATTAAACCTGGAAAATTGTGGGAAGCATTCACCAGTGAAGAACGCTGTGTATTGTTAATTGATGAAATTGACAAGGCAGACATCGAGTTTCCAAACGACTTATTGCATGAGCTGGATAAAATGTCGTTCTTTGTTTATGAAACAGGGGAAACTATTACTGCGATACAACGTCCAATCGTGATTATTACCTCAAACAATGAGAAAGAATTACCGGATGCATTCTTGCGCCGTTGTTTTTTCCATTATATTGAATTCCCTGATGAAGCGACCATGCGCGAAATTATTGATGTGCATTTTCCGCAAGTCTCTACCGCTTTGGTCAATGAAGCATTGCAGGTCTTCTTTAAATTGCGTCAGATTCCAGGCCTAAAGAAACCGCCATCAACGTCTGAACTGATTGACTGGTTAAGCTTATTGATGGCAGATGACATGCCTGAAGATGTTCTGCGCAATCATGATAAATCGAAAGCAATTCCACCACTTTATGGTGCGCTGATTAAAAATGAGCAAGATGTACAGTTGCTTGAACGTTTAGCCTTTATGTCACGCCGTTAAGGGAGAAACACGCATGTTTGTGCGATTGTTTTATACTTTGCGACGTTACGACGTACCCGTTTCAACACGGGAACTGATTGATCTGAATGAAGCAGTTGCTTCCGGTCTGGTTTTTGCAGATCAGGATGAGTTTTATCAACTTGCAAAAACCGTCATGGTCAAAGATGAGCGCTTCTTTGATAAGTTTGACCGTGCCATGAAAGATTACTTTGATGGCATCTCGACATTTGATCTGGATGATTTGCTCAATCAAGTGCATAAATTACCGAAAGACTGGTTTGATCTGGAACTGCTTGAAAAGCACCTAACTCCAGAACAGCGCGAAGAACTCAAAAAAGCCGGTTCCCTTGATGAGCTGATGAAAATGCTGGAAGAGCGTTTACGTGAGCAGCACAAGAAGCACCAGGGTGGCAACAAGATGATCGGTACCGGTGGCACATCGCCATTCGGTGCGTATGGCGATCATCCCGAAGGTGTGCGTATTGGTGGACCGGGCCGTAAACGTTCTGCCGTCAAAGTCTGGGAGCAGCGTAAATACCAAAATCTCGATGACGAACAGATTTTAGGTACACGCCAAATGCAAATGGCGTTACGGCGTTTGCGTAAATTTGCCCGCCAAGGCGCTGCTGAAGAGCTGGATATTAATAGCACCATTCGTGAAACGGCCAAGCAGGGTATTTTGGACGTACAACTGGTCCCAGAACGACGTAACCGTATTAAAGTTTTAATGTTGTTTGATGTTGGCGGATCAATGGATTCACACATTGCGCAATGTGAAAAACTGTTTAGCGCAGCCAAAACTGAATTTAAAACTTTAGAATATTTCTATTTTCATAATTGTCTGTACGATTATGTGTGGAAAGACAATATCCGTCGCTCCAGCACCCGCATGAACACCTGGGATTTATTCAATACCTATGGCCGGGACTATCGGGTCATTGTCGTAGGTGATGCCAGTATGGCACCTTATGAGCTAAGCTCGGCGGGGGGTTCGGTTGAATATATGAATGATGAAGCGGGCAATGTCTGGTTGCAGCGTTTACGTCAGCATTTTGAAAAAACTGCATGGCTTAATCCGGAAGAAGACCGTTATTGGCATTACACTCATACCATTGGTCAAATTAAGCAGATTTTTGAAGATCATATGTATCCAATGACCTTGAAAGGTGTGGAAGATATGACGAAATATTTAGCTCGCTAAGCAGAATAAAACTCAACGCATTGGTTATAAATGTAGGAATTGAAAAATGACTCATCAAATTAATGGTATCCCATTGCCAAATGAAGAAGGTTTCTTTGGACAATATGGTGGCCAATTTATTCCGCCTCATTTAAAAGAAGCGATGGACGAAATTAATGTGGCATATGAACAAATTCGTCACACTACAGAATTTCAAAATGAATTGGCAGATTTGTTTGCAAATTATGTCGGTCGTCCAAGTCCATTGTTTTATGCCAAGCGTTTGTCGGATCAATTGGGTGGTGCGCAAATCTACCTGAAACGTGAAGATTTAAACCATACGGGTGCACACAAAATTAACCATTGCCTAGGCGAAGCTTTACTTGCCAAGTATATGGGTAAAACTAAAGTGATTGCGGAAACCGGTGCGGGGCAGCATGGTGTGGCCTTGGCAACCGCCTGTGCCTTAGTCGGTATTCCGTGTGAAATTCACATGGGTCAAGTCGATATTGAGAAAGAACATCCAAATGTTGTGAAAATGAAAATTCTGGGTGCTACCCTGATTTCAGTCACACGCGGGACTGCGACCTTAAAAGATGCAGTAGATAGCGCATTTGATGAATATCTTAAAGATCCGAAAAATTTTATCTATGCCATTGGTTCAGTCGTCGGTCCACATCCTTTCCCGAAAATGGTACGTGATTTCCAGTCCATTATTGGCGATGAAATTAAAGTGCAGACTCAGGACCGTTTCGGTTCTAATCCAGATTATATTGTGGCCTGTGTCGGTGGCGGTTCAAATGCGATGGGTGCTTTCACTGCATTTTTAAATGAACCCGATGTGAAGCTTGTAGGTGTGGAGCCTGCAGGACATGGTCTGGATACTCATATGCATTCGGCAACCCTGACTTTAGGTAAGCCAAGTCAACTGCATGGTATGGCGTGTTACGTACTTGAAGATGAGCAAGGTGAACCCCTGCCAGTACATTCAATTGCGTCTGGTCTGGATTATCCAGGTGTCGGACCACAGCACAGCTTCTTGAAAGACTTGGGTCGTGTGGAATACTCAACTGCAACTGATCAGGAATGCTTGGATGCCTTTATGAGATTGTCACGTGTAGAAGGTATTGTGCCTGCGCTAGAAAGTTCACATGCCGTAGCATGGGCCATACGTGAAGCGCCAAAAATGGCGAAAGATGTGAAAATAGTAGTAAACTTATCCGGTCGTGGTGATAAAGACTCTGATTTTGTGGCGGAAAAATTAGGTTTGAACTAATTATAAACTTACCTCTTGCTTCATATATGCTTCATTTTTTTAAAAGTGGGACTTTCTTCTTCCTGCTTATAAAGAGATGAGTGAAAATTTCCCTTTAATACAGGGAGATTTAGAAGGCTTAAAAAAACCTCTCATCCGAGAGGTTTTTTTAATTGGCTTCAAGTGTTTAACTGGCAATATATTGTTGAAGCTGGTCAATCAATTTACGCTGATCATCCATGACGGCTTTGACTAAATCTCCAATTGAGATCAAGCCGACGAGTTTGTCATTTTCAACTACAGGAAGATGACGTAAATGACGATCTGTCATGAGATCTAAGCAAGCTTCAACACTGGTTGACTTGGTCACAGTTAGTACTTTTGCAGTCATAATTTCGCTAACTGCAGTTTCTTTAGAAGTACGTTCCATCAACATCACCTTGCGTGTGTAATCACGTTCGGAAAGAATACCGACTACTTTATCCTGGTCAGTGACCACAACTGCGCCAATGCCTTTATCTGCCATAAGTGAAATTGCTTCAAATACCGTTGCCTCAGGACTAATGGTAAAAATAGTTTGTTGCATTTTGTCCTGAATAACCTGGGCTACATTGGTCATTTATTATCATCCTTTCTCTTTTGTTATTTGACATTAAACTTAGCGTGAAATGAGAAAAATGCAAATACTTTTCGAGTCATAAATTTAATTTTACATTTCTCTTTAATAATTTGTCCAAACAACTATGCAGGTTGTAAAGATTCAGAAAAGAAAAAATGACGCATTTGTTGAGTGGTCAATTTAAATTTCTGATTTGAAGAATTACACAAAGCAGGGATAACGTTTAAGCGCGTTAATGTCGGTAATAAGAAGTTTTGAAAATCCTGTGGTGTAATTTTACGGGGGGTGTAGTCTGGCCAATGGAGTTCGGCATATTTATGCGCTTGAACACTGTTGAGCCAAAAGGGGAAAATAAAGTTTTCATTGTCAGACATCATTGCCCAACCTTGTTGGTGATATAAACCCCAGAGTACACCGCAGTACATCATTGACTTTAAAAGTGTGATTTTAAAAAACAAGTCCTTAGGAACAGGCTGTAAAGATTTAATTCGATTCATACCAAAAGCATCTAGTGACTTCAGGAACTATTGTAGGAAATTTAAATGAAAGTTCTGTGTAAGCTTTGAGAAACAATGTAAGAAAGTATGTATTTAAAAATAATGGGCATTAAAAAACGCCACCTTGGTGACGTTTTATTATGCTTGCATGGTGGCTAAGTTTTGCCAATACTGCGCTTTTAGCGAGTCACGTTCTACACGAAAACCTTGATAGTAAAGTTCTGCCAAGAATAATGCTGCTTTACCATGCCCAGCACGAGCCACTTCTTCCAGTTTTTGAACTGCATCTGCAAAATTCATTTGAGATTGAATGGTGTTTACTGCATCTGCATATACATGTTCTAAATCTTGATGAGAGAGTTGTTGCATCATATTAAACTCCTTATTGTAATTATGATTGCTAAGTCAGACTTTTAAGTTCGTCTTGATACTACTTTAATCAGCTATTGTTAAAGTAATATTACATTAGACTTAAATTGTCAAACAATATGTGTGGGCATGTTGCATTAATTCAAGTTTACATGATTAAACAATGTACAAAATAATTTTTTATTAATATGGATGTACGGAAACTCGGTAATATAAGGAGAATAATATGATAAAAACATTAGATGGTTTGAATTTTGATTTACCTCCAACCGCAGCTCAAATAGTGGAGCTGGCCCACCGCCATCGCCAAAATTTAGACGAAGCCATATTTCATCAAGAAATTCACCTAGGTAATTTTTGTTTGGCTCAGCGCAAAAGAGTTTATGATTTTACCCGTCAGTTGGATCCCCAACAACGTGAACAGTTTTATGAGGTTTATAATGGCGAGTTAAGGCGTATTGCGGATGATGATGAACTCCATCCAGTAGATTCAGAAAGAGGTGTTGGGGTTTTTGCAATTGCGGTGGTATTGGCGATTATTGCAATGGTGCTTTACTTTTCTGTAATCAGAAATGTAATAGGCTAGGCAATTGATAATTGCTCAATTTCTACCACAAGTGTTTTGAAATTGAGCAAATTTGCTTGTACTTATTTTTACCGCACCATACACTACCTTGAGTTCGAGGTAGGTTATGCATATCGCTATACAAAAAATTGTTCAATTAAAATCTAAAATAAAGCTTGAAAATGTTTATAACATGCTCATTGTTACGATTATCGCCATTATCCTAATCCTTGCCTTCATTGCGTTGCATCGACCGATTTCAGTTAAACAATTTGAAAATATTGTAAAACTTTCATCTCAGGCCAATTATTCTGATACCCAAGCCATGGCTTTGCACCTGATACAGCAGCCTCAGGTTCCTTATGCTCAATATTTTAAATTGATGCAGGCGCATCAATTGGAAATGACACGGGCACATCAATTACCTCCTTTGCAGGTGGAGTAATAATCGTTTTAGGGATTTGTTCGATTAAAGGCGCTGGAAGCTTGGGTGCATCTGGAAGCAGATTTTGATTGAGAGCTGCTTCCAAGACCGATTTATCGAGTTTGTCATTGACCACAATGATGGTCAGGCGTTCGGGATGCAGATGTTTCCGGATTGCATTTTGGATATCTTGTGCAGTAATTTTCTCTAATAATTTTGGATAATCATTCAGATAATCAGCCGATTGGTTATAAAAGCCTATTGAGCCTAACTGGGCATTAATATTGGCATTACTACTATAATTATTTGGAAAAGCTCGTAACATTCCCGCTTTGGTTTCTTCCAGCTGTTTTTGATCAATCGGTTGCTTTACAAAATTGACCAAAGCATGATGAGCAACTTGTATGCTGTCGAGCAGTTGATCTTTTCGGGTTGAGTAACTCAAACTAAAAGTACCCGGAACCTGGCTAAATGAAAATGAACTATAAGCTCCATAGGTATATCCGCGTTTAACCCGCAGCTCTTTCATCAGGACGGAATTAAAACCGCTTCCACCCAGCATCTGATTGGCAACTTCCAAAGCTAAACGATCTGGATCAAATCGTGAAGTGCCCAAATGTCCCATAATCACATGTGCTTGGCTGGAATTAAAATTAATGTGGCGGATATCAAAAGTCGATTTGTCGATGGGTTGAGCCAGTGGCTTGGCTTTTTGCCCCTGTTTTAAATTTCCTGCAATGCGTTCAGAAAGTTCTAAGGCTTCTTTGGCACTGAGCTGACCGGTAATGGCAATATTCAGATTTTGTGCCACCAGAAATTGATCACTAAATTGTTTCAGCTGTACAGGAGTAATTTTGCTGATGCTGCGTTGGGTGCCGGTAATCGGTTCCGCATAGGGATGCTTTCCATACAAAGCGCGATAAAACTGGACATTCATCATCCGGCTTGGACTTTCCTGAATCTGCTTCTGACCTACTTGGGTATTGCTCAGGACCAAATTAATACTGGATTTTTTAAAGGTCGAATGATTTAAAACTTCCATCATCATGTCTAAAGCCGGCTCGAGTTTTTTAGGATCGGATAGTACCCTTAATTTTACAACGAACATATCACGATAAGCTTGAGCGCTAAATTTAGCCCCCGCACGTTCAAAAGCACTGGCAATGTCATTTGCGGTATATTTTTCTGTGCCTTCATCAATCAGCTTTGCTGCCATATTGGCAATACCATACAAGCCTGGAGCAATCTCTTCATCCCGCGCAGCACCCGCATTAAAGGTGAGTTGAATATCGACCATGGGTAAAGCTTTCGATTCTACAAACAGGCTGCGGACTTTATAGCGATTTTTCAGTTCATGGACATAAGGAGCATGAAACTGAAGTGGTTGATTGTTGATTTTTAGGCTTTGTAAAAGGGGAATTGAGCTTAAATGAGCCGGATTGGCATCGCTCATGCTATATAAATCTACTTCGGCAATTACAGATTGAGCAGCAACAACCGAGCTGAGTAAAACAATCTGACCTAACTTCGACATGTGAAATTCCATTATTATTGTGCTTTGCTTTCGGGAGAAAGATATAACGTGCTGAGATTGTCACGGGTAAAATAAATATTCGCCACGCGCTGAATATCTTGAGGGGTGATTGTTTCAAAATGTTTGGGCAATTCATCCATTAAACGAAAACTTAAACCGTTGATCTCCAGATTGCCGATCATTTTGGTTTGACCCCCAATATCGTCTTGGCTATAGACTAAATTAGAAACGAATTTAGCCGTTATACGTTCCACTTCTTCGGGTTTAATCAGTTCGGTTTTTAATAAGTCAATTTCAATTTGAATGGCTTTTTCAGCTTCTTGCAAACTCACGCCATCAACTGGTAATGCGGAAATACTGAGTAAGCTGTCTCCACGACTATAGGGGTCGTAAGAAACACTGATCGCCGTTAAAACTTTCTTATCGCGGACCAGTCGGTCTTGCAGTCGGGAGGAAATCCCGCTGTCTAATAAATTTTTAATAATAGTCAGCGCATAAACATCTTGTGGATTTTTGGTGGTCACCAATGAGCGGACATTCCAGGCCATAAATAAATTCGGTACTTGTACAGGTAGGTTGAGTTCCATATGACGGTAACCGACACGATCAAACTCTAGAACATCATTACGTGGTGGCGTTTTTCTGGCTGGGATATCCGCAAAATACTTTTGTACTTGCAGCAAAGCATTCTCAGAATCCACATCGCCGACAATAATTAATATGGCATTATTCGGGGTATACCAGTCGCGATACCATTTTTTTACATCATCAAGCTGAATGTTCTGAAGGTTTTTCATATAACCAATAATAGGTTGTCGGTAATGACTGGTGGGATATGCAATCCATTTGAAGCGTTCGAAAGCAAGAGATCTTGGGTTGTCATCTGTGCGTAAGCGCCGCTCTTCCATAACTACTTTTATTTCCGGATCGAAATCTTGCTGCCGTAGCAGCAGGTTGCTCATGCGATCCGCTTCAAGCTCTAAAGCCATCGGTAAATAGGTTTTTGGGTAAAGCTGATAATAACTGGTGTAGTTGGTAAAGGTTGAAGCATTGATACTGCCGCCATAAATACGGCTTAAACGGGTAAACTCGTCATTTGGAACTTTATGGGTTCCTTTAAACATCATATGTTCCAGAACATGAGAAATTCCCAATAAATTCCCCGATTCATCACTACTTCCAACGCCATACCAAATTTGTGTCATGACCATGGGGGAGCGATGATCTTCGCGAATAATCACTTTCAAGCCATTTTTAAGTGTAGTTTCAAATGTGGTGCGCGCTAACTTGAGTGTCTCGGCATGAACCCATCCACTTTGCAGTGAGAGCAAGGCAAAGCCCATAGGTAAAATATGTTTTGTAAAAAAAGACAGCTTTGGAAAAAGTGAGAAGTAACTTTTGAGCACAATATTTACCAAAGTGATTCATTGTATTTATGATTATTTTTAAGAAATTCCTGTTTGAAAGCAAGGCAGAGTTGTTCGTTTTTGGTGTGTTGTACGTCTACTGGGGATTGCAAAGGAAATCTATGCTAGAATCCTTGTTTTTCAACGCAATGCTTTTCAAGGATTCGGCATGCAACAGCAATCTAATGGGCAAAATAAATTTTTGATTGATGCTGATATCGGGGATGACGATGTCACTTTACCGAATTTACCTGCGGTAAATGTACCTATTGTTGAAACTCCAAAACAAGAACAAGCAACTGTTTCTGCGCCTGTAGCCACAGAAACTGAGCAAGATGATGCATCTAAGAGTGGCTTTTTTAGCCGCATGAAAGTGGGCTTAACCAAAACCCGTAAAAACCTTGCAGATGGCATGGTGAATATTCTGATCGGTGGTAAAGAAATCGATGATGAATTATTAGAGGAAGTTGAAGAGCAATTACTGGTTGCAGATATCGGTGTAGAGGCAACGAAAACCATTATTGCCAATTTAACCGAACGTACCACACGTGGCGATTTGATCTATTCACATTCATTGTATAAAGCTTTACAGGAAGAGCTGGTGGCGATCCTTGCCCCACGTGTCAAGCCTTTACACATTGACCCAAATAAAGCGCCGTTCGTTATTTTGGTGGTGGGCGTTAATGGTGTGGGGAAAACCACGACCATAGGCAAACTGGCAAAACGTTTACAGGGTGAAGGTAAGAAAGTGATGCTGGCAGCAGGTGATACATTCCGTGCCGCAGCAACAGAACAGCTTCAAATTTGGGGTGACCGTAATAATATTGCAGTGGTTGCACAAGGTCATGGCGCAGACAGTGCTTCGGTTATTTTTGATGCCTTTGAAAGTGCACGCGCTAAAGGCGTAGATGTTTTGATTGCCGATACCGCGGGACGTTTACATAATAAAAGCCACTTGATGCAAGAGCTCACTAAAGTTAAGCGCGTAATGCAAAAAATTGACGCAACTGCACCGCATGAAATTATGTTGGTGGTGGACGCAGGTACGGGGCAAAATGCGATTAATCAAGTCGAAATGTTTGATGAAGCCGTGGGCCTAACCGGACTTACCATTACTAAACTTGATGGTACGGCTAAGGGTGGTGTGCTGTTTAATATTGCTAGCCGTACGCATGTGCCGATTCGTTTTATTGGTGTAGGTGAAAAAATCGACGATTTACGTCCGTTCTCGGCAAAATCTTTTGTTGCAGCATTATTTGAAACTGAAAAGTAAAATGCTTGATGTTTCACATAAACTCCGCCAAGTGCGGAGTTTATTGTTTTTAGGGTAATTAACTGATTTAAAAAACTACATTTAAAAAAGACTTATTCAAAAGAAGCACCCTAGAAACGTTTAGAATCAAAGGATATTAAAAAATCTTTGGCATTCGTATGGGGGAGTACTGCTGTGGCGTTGTTGCAGAAAATTGGTGATGTTCTGAAGGCAGATATTACCAAAGATTTTAAGCTTAAAAAACGGGCTGCTGGAGAAATACAGGAACTCACTTTTGTGGATCATTTGAAGAAACGTCGCAGCATCTATGTGCTTGGAAAAAAGGTTCACTATAGTCAAGCCTACTTGGCAGAACTCATTCAGGAAGCGGTACGAAGTTGTCCATCCGCTCTAAATTCTCAAAGTTCAAGAATCGTGGTGTTATTTGGTGAGTCTCACGAAAAATTTTGGAATATTGTCAAAGAAGTACAGCGGAAATTGGTTGCGGTGCATGTTTTTGCCGGCACCGAAATGAAGATAGATCAATGCGCCGCAGGTTTCGGTACGGTTCTTTTTTATGAGAATCAGCAAACCATTCAGCTATTACAAAAGAAAATACCATTCAATGCAGATGATTTTCCGGTCTGGTCGGAACAGACTTCAGGTATGGCGCAATATGCAGTATGGACGGCCTTGGCAGATTCAGGGATTGGAGCTTGCCTGCAACACTATAACCCGAGTATAGATTCAGCGGTTGCAGACTATTTTAATATAGACGCATCATGGCTGCTTCGAGCACAACTAGTTTTTGGCTCAATTGAGCAAGATGCTGAGCTTAAACATTCCCAACAAGATGAAGACCGATTTAGAATACTGGTCTAATCGATGCTACGCACAATTTAAAGCACCTGTTAATAGGTGCTTTCTAATTTTTCAAATAGGCATGAAATTAAAAGAGTACTTCATAGAGGTTGTTCTATAAATCACACACAATGTCACTTTTTAGTCATGTACTTGTCTTGGAATTAATTTAAGAATAATTGATCTTAATAATGTCTATTAAAATTCCAAGAGGATGAAGCAATGTCATTTTTAGATCAGATTAAACAACGCCGCAGTATTTACGCCATTGGTAAAGATGTTCCGTTGCCAGAAGATAAAATCGAAGAAATTATTAAAGATGCAGTGCGCAATAGCCCATCTGCTTTTAATTCACAAACGTCGCGAGTGGTTACGCTATATGGTGATTCACATGACAAATTCTGGAATATCGTCCGTGAAACATTGCGTAAAATGGTGCCGGAACACGCTTTTGAAAAAACTGATACAAAAATTAGTGGTTTTGCAGCCGGTTATGGCACTGTCTTATTTTTTGAAGATCAAGAGTTTGTAAAATCTTTGCAAGAACAATTTCCTTTATATGCCGATCATTTTCCAACATGGTCAGAGCATTCAAGCGCTATTGCGCAGTTTGCGGTATGGACGGCATTAGCAGAGCAACATATCGGCGCTTCATTGCAGCATTATCATCCTGTGATTGATGAGGAAGTTGCAAAAACTTTTGATATTCCTAAAAACTGGAAATTACGTGCTCAGCTGGTGTTTGGCTCAATCGAAGCACCCGCTGGCGAAAAAACATTTATGGATGATAACGAACGGTTTAAGAAATTTGATTAGGGTCTGTTGACATTTCAAGTATAGAATTTACCCGATAAAGGTAGCCAAATAAATACACAAGCTAATGCAACTGCACCCTCATAGCTACACTTTAGCTTATCATATCGTGTTGCTATTCCTCTGAACTGCTTTAAC
>NZ_JAZQPV010000015.1:0-1664 GCF_045628685.1 Acinetobacter sp. | reverse complement strand
CATGGCTACGATCCGACTTGTGTCATCGTGAGCACTCTGACTAGCCTTGTCATCTTGAGAACCCTGGTTCGCCGTGTTATCAGCAGGCAGCTAGCTTGCCTCGTCATCGGGAGCTGATGGGTCCGCCATGTTTTCAAGACCTCCTGGTGTACTATTGTCTCGTAGAACTCTATCGTAGGTAGTAGCGAGGGTGTGAGGAATAGAAGATGTGCCACAGAGAACGATGGGTCAAGATGTAGAATAAGTATCAATAGTGGGCTCGTAAAACGAGATGTGAATTGACGTTACCGTGAGTTATTGGTGGTTTGATAAACAAAATCGCCAGTTGGGGATCGCCGGACTCCAAGCAATGGTAAGGCAGGAACGATCTGGTGCCGTTCCGCGGGAACTGGGGTGTGATCATTGCTATTTCCAAGTTCATCCGAGGAAGCTACCTTAATGATTTCCAGATGGCTTTGGCAGGAACCGTCTTCCTGGATTCTACAGCAACGTTACACACCTGGCAGGCGGGACTGCACCAAAACCTTGGGACTCAAATTTCAAGTAATCCACTTCTCGTTATAATTTTCAGGCATTTGAAGGTAGACGATGAACCTTTGACTTCTTTTAGGCCATCTAACTACTTAAGGACGATCCATCTCAAGTATGAGGGAATCCTTATGGTTCATCTATATCTATCTTCGCATGTCAAGGCTATCTTTTCCTGAACGCATACATGATATCATCTTTTAAACTATCAAATCCTCTTTACATAGGGTACACTCAATAATGTTGTTAAAGTGGTGATTGGCTTAAAATTGGGTTGAAATCGACTCTCTTCAAATCATTTAGTATTATCAGAGACTATAGCCCCAGTCAACACAGAGGTTGAACTTCAGTGGTGTTGTACCTTACTTGACGAAGTGCGGTACATGAACTTTGCTCATTATCACCATTTATATTCTGACTACTTTATAATTAAACTGAAATTCACTTACTTTTGATTGCTGATGTTGTGGTTGAACTGAACCTTAATAATGAAAAGGAATGATATACTGCACACCCTATCATAGTGATTATATTAAGGTTGTTGTCAAAAGTAAGTGAGCACATCCAAGCATTATCAGAGCTATGGAATTGATATTTTGACCTATCCACATGCACAGTACTTTACTCTTTGCAAGGGACAAAATGTCCGTTTCAGCTCTCTTTGACTCAAACCATAATCATTGGATACACGAATGTAAGCGGTGGTGCAACAACTATGACCAAGACTTATGCCCAGCCTTGGTCTCGTTAAATGATTGGCGCCCGCTCCTCGAATACAAATGAAACATCTCGCGAATGGATTTTGTTGACCTTCTTGTCATCTGGGTTTTCGTATCTGCACTGCAGCCATGAGATCAAAATAAATTGGTGTATTGTCGCGTCTTATTTAGATGGTGCCAGATCTTCGGATCTCCGCTCGCTAACTTTACAACAGTCTTTTTGGCTTCCATCTTTCTTTTCAGAAATTTTTGCGAGTAAATGCACTGGTAATTTGATAACGCCCACCACTCCAAAATGAAAGTCATCGTCATCTTCGCAATCTGTTTCGCTCGTGCAACCTCCATTACCTATACTGAACCAGCTGCAGAGATAGTGTCAGCTGAGAAAAACTTGTTTTATTTTGAGAGAATCCAGTT
>NZ_JAZQPV010000014.1:0-24578 GCF_045628685.1 Acinetobacter sp. | reverse complement strand
TCTACTCTAAAATAATCAAAAAAGGCGCGTCATGCCGATAACTAGAAAAGTTAAACCATATGTTAGAGATTGCATTAGGCTCGGCATTGATGTATTACGCTGCCACAGAAGCCTTTGATATTAAGAAAAAACCAGCAGAAGCTGTGTACTACACAGAGACTTTAGACTCTCGTAATGATTCCTTTACCCGTATGCACCGTGAAACCGTACAGGTTAAACCGGCAATCATCGATCAATTTCGTGGCATTGTTCACCAAGCCTATGACTATAGTTGTGGTTCAGCTGCGTTAACAACCCTATTAAATGGTTATACCAATCTCAATGCGACCTTAACCGAACAGCAGGTTATGGACGGTCTGATGAAATTTGGTGAGACCGACAAGATTGTTGAACGCCGTAGCTTTTCACTGCTGGATATGAAACGCTTTGTAAGTGCAATTGGCTTTGAAAGTGGTGGGTATCGCGGTGAATTTAGTGATTTGGTGAAACAAGGACAACCTGCCATTGTGCCGATTTCCTATGCAGGCTTTAAACATTTTGTGGTATTTAAAGCGTATAAAAATGGCCGTGTCTATGTTGCAGATCCTGCATTGGGGAATATTAGTTTCGATGAAGTGCGTTTTAAAGAGATTTGGGAAAATAACACCTTATTCTTAATTAATGTTGCACCAGAAAACCGCAAAAATTTATTGGCTTTACAGGATTCGGATATGCGTCACGTAGAAGATGCAACCGTGAATCGTTATGCCTTGGTGAATATGCAATACCCGCAATTTTATATGGACAAAATTGCCGATAAAGCATCTACAATTCGACTTGATAAAAATATGAACGAAGAATCAGATTCTTATGGGGACTTAAATTATAATTTCTTGCGTCTTTATTATAAAAATAAATAACGTTTAAGAAAGATTAAGCTTAAAAAAATAAAAAATGGTGAGATGGAATATGAACAGTAAATGGATGAACAAAACCCTGTTAGCAATCAGTATTCAAATGCTGATGGGCGCAGCTTATGCAGCAGAAGAGCCAGCACTGGGAGGGTATGAAGTTGTAGATCAGCAGGAAGAAGTTGAATCAACAGCATCACAGCCTGCAAATGCTAATTTAGGGGTGGCTAATGCAGCAGAAGAGTCAGCATTGGGTGAGTATGAGCCTGTAGACGAGCAGGAAACGCAAGTTGATGCAGTGGCAGCACAATCTGCAAATGCGCAGCCTGTAACTGAAACATCACCAGTAGATGAAAAATCGCAAGCATCTTCAGCACTACAACAGCAAGAAGGCGATGTCAGTAAAGAAGCCAACTTACAAGAAGTATTTACATCAAATGAACGTCAGTATTCACTCATCAAAAAAGGTGATATCTCATCTTATTATGATATTGACTATACCTACTATCGAGATACACAACTTGATATGGAGATGGCTCAAGGCCAGCTCTATCAGCTGCGTGTCCAAGAAAATGCTACACACTCCCTTACAAATACTTTTACTGCACAGTACGGTATTTTAGATAATTTGACCTTTACTGCTTCATTACCATTAGTCGCAAAAACTGACTTATTAAAAGATACATCTACTGCAGGTTTAGGTGATATTTCTTTGGGTGCACGATGGGAGCCATTTCCCTTACAAGCAGGTCGTTTACCACTGATTTTATTCGGTAATTTATCGACCAAAAGTGGTGACAGTCCATATGAAGTCAATTCTGCGACTGACTTAGCCACCGGTAAGGGTTATTACTCTGCCGGTGTTGGTGCAAGTACACGTAAATATATCGATCCAGTCGTATTGTTCGCTTCAGTTTCAGCGAACTATGGTTTTAAAGAAACCGACTTAAATCAACGCCGTGGTAGCCGTGTCATCGATGAGTTCGAACCGGGTATTAGTGGCGGTTTTGCTTTCGGTTTTGCATACTCATTTAACTATGACGTATCGATGACCATGTCGTATCAACAAAGCTTTAATACCGGCTCTGAATTTATCTACAGCAGCGGTGAATCCTATTCACCAGCCGATCAAACCAGTTCAACTTTAGCGATTTCTCTTGGGGTGCGTGTATCTCCGGAGACGATTGTGAACGGTACGGTAGGCTTTGGTTTGACGGAAGATGCGCCAGACGTTTCATTGGGTTTGTCATTCCCACTTGATATTTTAGGCTTTGGTAAGAAAATTCGCTAAGAGGGCAGTCGTATGTATAAAATTCGACTCAGACCGCTCGTTAGCGCCATTATCTTAACGGGCTGTTCAAGTGCTGCATTTGCACAGTTAGGTACCAACCTTCCTGTAGATTTAAGATCTTTGAGTATGGGGAATGCTGTAACAGCAGACCCGCCTGGGGTGAATGCTATTCACTTTAACCCTGCAGGCTTGACCAAGATTGAGGGGCTACAAACAGAGCAACAAATTATTGTTGCCAACTTTGACATTCAACGTGAATTCAGCGTACCGCCAGGCTATAACGTCTTTGGCTATTCAGATGATCCGCTGGTCTGTAATGATGGATCAGAGGTTGCATCTGATATTTGTACCGATTTTAAAGGTAAAATTAGTGGTGATGTTGAATATCCGAGTCTTTATATTCCTATTTTGAAAAAGATGGTAGATTTAGGCGAAGGT
Source organism: Acinetobacter sp. (assembly GCF_045628685.1). Classification (GTDB taxonomy): domain Bacteria; phylum Pseudomonadota; class Gammaproteobacteria; order Pseudomonadales; family Moraxellaceae; genus Acinetobacter. The sequence goes on along the minus strand of NZ_JAZQPV010000014.1, from coordinate 21,959 downwards.
ATGCCGTTGGTCGCACCTACCATGGGGATTGCCTATAATCCCCCTGGTTCAAAAGCGACTTATGCGACCGCAGTTTATGCACCACTGGTTGCCGGTTTTGGTGCGGAAAATGGTAATGCTAGTAATTATATGGGGCAGCAAGTTGCCTTAGAGCGGATTACCTATTTATCTCCATCCGTGGGTTACCAAGTCAGTGACCACCTTTCAATTGGTGGCGGTATTGGTATGTCTTACCAAGCCATGGGCCTCAAAACCGATTTACGTTTCCCCAATGAACTGATTGGTATGTTACGAATGATCGATGAGGTCGTTTGTACGCCATTTAAAGAAAATTCAGACATTATTACCGATATTCTATTGCTCGGGATGTGTAATGCTGAAGAAGGTATGAATCCATTCGGTAAATTCGGTCAGATGCAATTGGCAGTTGAGCAATCCTTAAGTCCAAGTTTTAACTTGGGGGTGCTGTGGGAGCCAACGGATGACTTTGGTTTTGGTATGGTCTACCAAAGTGCAGCAAAAATGCGATTAAAAGGGAAATACCATATTGATAATGCCAAAGCGCCACAAGAGTTAATTAAAGGCTTGATGTCCTCGCCAACCGGACAAATTCTTGCAGCTATTTTAGGCTTCCCGAATTACATTCCTTCTAGTGAATCAGGTTTGGTCTCCATGGACTTTGAATATCCTGCGCATTTTCAAGCCGGGATTAAATACAAGGTCATGCCAGATTTACAGGTAAATTTTGATGTGGGCTGGACGGACTACAGTGCATGGGACAAATTTACATTTGAGTTTGATCGACAAATTTCAGCCTTAAAAGTTGCAAAATTACTTTCTGAAAATGTGAGCGATAGCTCGTTATCTTTGCCGCTCGGTTTTACTTCGCCTTGGAGCTTCGGTATTGGTATGGAATATTCAGCAACCGATCGTTTAAAACTACGTGCGGGTTATGAACCACGTTCAAGTGCCATTCCAGATGGTAAACGAAATACCATGATCCCAATCAACAATGCACAATTGTTTGGTATGGGAGTAGGTTATCGCTTCGATGCAGATACAGACTTAGATTTGTCCATCGGTTTCTTACGCAGTAAAGACAATATTCCCGCCAATACCAGTAGTTTGGCCAACCAAACAGGGGTAAATAACTTACTGCTTAACCCATACGCGGGCCTGAATGTGAAAACCAATACAAAAATAACCATTCTAGGATTGAACTATAGAACACGTTGGTAAACAAAGGAAAAGAATGAAAGGGAATTTATTGGTGAAAACGATACTAACGCTGAGTTTAGCGCAAGTATCGTGGTCATACGCAGGAGAGTTTCATACCATTATTGGCCCTGACGGTCGTCCAATGGTCATTCAACGTGAGCTACCAAAAGTGGCTACAGCAAAATCAAATCCAAAACCCATTGTCGAACAACAGCAGAGTCTTCCTGCTGATGAGCAAAGAACCTCACTTGTAACAAGTTCGGCGCAAAATCCTATTATGGCTACGTCTGGAAAATCAGTTAAAACTAGCAAAGTTGAGTCGAATGTGCAGACTGATCTTGACACAGTAAAAATAGAAACACAGAAAAAAAGAGCTGTGAAGCCTAAGGTTACAGAAAAAATACAGCTGCAATCAATGCCAGTTTCTCCAGTGAATAGCCAACCTCTTGCTACTGAAAACCCACTGCTACTTCAACCACAGGCTGTAATTTCACAAAAAGTCTTAGAAATAAAACCCCTGATTATTCAGGAAAACTCAGAAAATACCGCTTTCGTGGATATTGATGGACAGCAATATGTCAAAAACGAATATTTAGAAGATAAAGAATTTAACTTAGAAGGCAAAAAGCGTTTTTACGCCATGCCTGAAGGAATTATTGATACCAAGCAGGGTGCAACGCGTTTACAAACCGTTGAGCGTGAAAAAGGGGTGGGTAAATCTACGATGCAATCCTTGTTTAAACGTAACGTCGAGCAAGATACTGGCCCGATTACTTTGGCAAAGACGTATTACCGCGTTTCACAAGCAGATGCGATTAATGGCCTGGGACAACAGTGTTTTTCTGGGAAAAAATTAAAAAAAGTCAAAAAACTTGATCTGAATAAAGATGTTAACTTCTGGCCACGTGCACCGCTGAATGATGAGTTCGATTTTGAAGTTGCTGCACTAAATACATCTGTGCAGAATATACAGCTTAATTCATATGCATCGCGGCAGAATAATCCCACTTTTTATTGGCCTTTTGTGGTGTTTTTAGATGCAAAAGGTTGTGTCTTGGAAGGCGCAGGCGGATATAAAAATCAAGAGGGGCTATCTACCCTCATTCAGCACGAAAAAATAGAAGGGGTACTGCATGTGCCTGCAAACAGCAAATATATATTGCTAACACCCTTGGCATCCGCCATCGATGTCGATAATCGTGCTTTAACCAATCACGGGCAAGTTAAACTCGTTGCAATCCGTTAGGGATAGAAAAAGAAGAGAGTCAGGATGAACATAAATAAATATAAATTACCTTTTGCAACAACTACGTTAGTTATGGCTTTAGCAGGGTGTGGTGGTGAAAGTGCCAACGTGACCCCTGAGGTATATGATGAAAGTACGGCCAATGGTGCCTGTCAAACGGGAACAGCAGGCTGCGTTGAATTCGCCTTAGATTATCCATTAAACGGTTTAAATTTCACATGTAGTAGTGACACCAAAAACCGCTTTACCACACTGTTTGATCCAAATGATGGCGCGGCAACGGGTGCGTGTAAGAATACGGACGATATTACCTTTTTCTTACGTGGTGAAAAAGACAAGAAAATTGAATTAGGTAGAATACCGCTTCGCAATATTGCCAATGTCAGCGTATCGCAATTGCCACGTTTAACCCTATTGGATATTGCAGCAGGAATTCAAGGCAGAGCTGCCCAAAAATTGTCACCTGACGATGCCACAGTTAAAGTTGCGATTCGTTTGGCACGTCTGATTCAAGCAGTAGGCTTGCAAAATCGGCAGATTGTTAATGCGCGCGATATTCAACTGGTCAGTATTAGCGACGCGGACCGTAAAAAGTTAGAACAAATTACAGCATCTATTACCACAGACCAGTTGAAGTCTTTGAGCGATGTCAAATTTGCTGAGCTGGTGAAACCTTGGGTCGATATTTCTCGGGTCACAGATGAAGATGCTTTTGATGTGATTACTCAATTGATGCGTATTACTACAGCGGCCGTGTATCAACCTGAATTTTCACTATTTTCGAGTACCGAGGTACTGGGCAGTACCTTAAGTGGTTCGGAAGGTCTGGTGGGTTGTAATAAGGAAGAATGTAAGGCGGAAGATAAGTCAGCAACCCATTTGGTGGGTCACTTTATTTTGATGACGGATCGTCAAGGCAAAAGCTTTGGTAGCGGTTTACAATGGCGCGGTAAATCCAGTAGCGATTTGACCACTATTGGGGGGGTGAATGCACAACTGATTCGTAAGGTAAAACCGGTACAAATGACTGCGTCTGCACAAGATACCTGGATTCATCCAATTACCAAAGCGATTAATAATAATCCCGATTTAACCGCGCAAACTGGTTTCCAGTTCAATGTGGCTGATGGCAATTCACAGTCCTTGACCGTGACTCAAGGTAAATTGTTTAATGACTATATGATTGCCGGTAAGGAGCGTTTTTATAAACTGCTGACCGGTAAAAAAGAAGTTAACGAAGACGATAAGAAAAATTATGGTCTATGGCAACAACAAGTTAATGGTGAAACCTTTAAAGGTACACTCGATCTTTATAAAATTTATCCAATTACCTATTTAGACAGCAAAGTGTTTAAATCAGAAAATAATGTCAGCAATGGGGCGTATATTTTTCCATTGTATGCAGATTTAGTCTTTAATTTCACTGATACCTCAGTCAAGACCGTGAAACTCGGTATTGTGATTGACCGTAATGGTGATATTCGGACCAATATGAAACCTACGGTTCCAGATCCATCTGGCACAATCATCGATATGTCGACCGGAACAGACGGTTGTAGTGGTACCGATGTACTTGCTAGTGATATGATTGACAGCAACAATGTGCAGCAGTATCGCATTGGAACCACGGGGCGTGCGTTCACTAGCTCTGGCACGAATGGCAATAATAGCAATAAAATCTCGATTCGTATGATCTTGGCCGATAAAGTCTTCCAAAGCCTGGATGGTGCATTGATTGGTATGAACTCGAGTATTCAGACCTCGCCAAATTCCAATGAATCTATTGTGATTGGTGGTGCATTACTGAACTTAAATCGTTTATTGGCAATGAAGGGTGGTAAACCGGCTATTGATGATGTGCCATTCACAGACTCTGCTGATAGTGCAGTGAAGTGGGCGAATAGTTTTGCCAGCTTCCAACGTATTTATAGCATGGTGGACTCCACCGATCCAGAGGCAAAACAATGGTCTAAATACAGCGGTGGCAGCATTCAATTCAATCTTGCACCATGTTATGAAGTGAAAACCAAATAATCATGAAATTAAAAAAGCCCATCAGAGGATGGGCTTTTTTATGATGTATATTCTTTCTTTATTGTATCAATTAACCAGTATGGTCAAGGCGTGAACCCAAGGTTTCTAAATGCATCTGAAATTGATTGTTTTTACGGTCTGCAAAATAATGTTTTAGGGTGTGTTCTACACTCGGAAAAGCAAGTTCAGACCATGGGATTTCATTTTCGCTAAATAAACGGCTTTCAATGGTTTCTTCACCCGCACCAAATTGACCATCCACTAAATTGGCTTTGAATAACACATAAATTTGTCCGATACGCGGAATATTGTACATGCAGTAGAGCTGTTCAATATCGATTTCGGCTTCTGCTTCTTCACGTGTTTCGCGTGCTGCACCTTGTTCCATGGTCTCAAATAATTCCATATAGCCGGCAGGCAGCGTCCATAAACCATAACGCGGTTCAATAGCACGGCGGCACATTAATACTTTATTTTCAAAGAGGACGAGTGCCCCGCAAATGACTTTAGGATTGATATAATGAATATTGCCACAATCTGTACAAACACGACGTAATTGATGATCGCCGAGGGGGATTTTTTCCGTAGTTTTATGTCCACAAATTACACAGAAATTCATATTCATCGTCAATGATAAAGGTATGATCAGCATAACTGAAAAATTGAACTTTGGCATCATTTCTATCTTTTAGAATAAAAATTCAGCTATGATGAAATCAATAAGAAATGATGGGAGAGTAGAGGTATGGATGACCATTCATTAATACAATCGTTACAGCAAAGGTTACGTTTTTCCACCCGGATCAAACCGGCACACGCTGCTGTACTAATCGCGATTACAGATGAATTGGATCCAAAAGTTCTGCTTACTCGACGCTCACTCTATTTATCGAATCATGCCGGTGAGGTTTCATTTCCAGGAGGGAAAAGAGACCCGCAAGATACCAGTAATATTGTGGTGGCATTACGTGAAGCCTATGAAGAGACGGCATTAAATCCATTTGATGTGCAATTAATGGGTGATTTACCCATGCAAAAAGCACGCAATGGCATGTTGGTCAAACCTGTGGTTGGTTTGATTCCGGCCGAAGTCAATTTGATTGCTCAACCGAGCGAAATTGATCGTATTTTCTTTGCATCCCTGAGCAGTCTAATGAAGGCACCCCCCATTCCTTATGAAGTACGTTATGCGCATCAGTCTTTATATTTTCCCAGTATGCGGGTGGAAAATGAAATTGTTTGGGGCTTAACCGCACGGATGTTGATATCATTATTTCAATATGGTTTAAATTATCAGAAGGAATGGCCATTTTTATTAAACTCTCCTGCTTTTCATACCCATAAAATTAAACACAATAGATAAAGGAATATCCCAATATGATGTACAAATTTAATGGCTATGCACCTCAAGCAACACATCAGCCCTGGGATGGCTGGGTAGCAGATAATGCGACGGTAATTGGTCAAGTTGAAATGGGAAAGCTGGTCAGTGTCTGGTTTGGCGCAGTAATCCGGGCTGATAACAGTAAAATCAAAATTGGTGATTTTAGCAATGTTCAGGAGAATGCAGTGTTACATACCGATGCTGGTATTGAGATGCATATTGGCAGCTATGTCACGATTGGACATCAAGCGATGTTGCATGGCTGTACGGTTGGGGATAACACTTTAATTGGCATCAACTCGGTCATTTTAAATCATGCGGTGATTGGTAAAAATTGCATCATCGGGGCGAATGCATTAATTCCTGAAGGTAAAATCATTCCTGACAATTCGGTGGTGATGGGTTCACCGGGAAAAATCGTCAAAACTTTAGATGAGACTGCGGAAGTTAAACTCAAAATGAGTGCCATGCACTATGCAGAACACTTTAAGAACTTTCAGAATTTGGAAGTGATTGAACTGTAATTTGATGATCTTATTCAGCCAAGCAAGTGCTTGGCTTTTTTGTACTTCGCAGCTGGAAAATCTCGCCTAGTACGAATGAGTGGAGTATCATATGCCTCGTTTTTTACATTTAAATTAATTAAGGTTGTGCATGAAATTGCTGGCATTGGAAACTGCCAATGAGCAGTGTTCCGTCTCTATTGTAGATGAAACCCAAGAATTATTTTTCCAATTAGATGCGCGAGCAAAAGCACAAACGCAAACAATTCTCCCGATGATTGAGCAGGCATTTACCCAGCTTGATCTATCTGCATCTGAATTAACTGCAATTGCATTTAGCCGTGGACCCGGTTCTTTTAGCGGTGTGCGGATTAATGCAGCGGTCACTCAGGCTTTGGCATGGGCAAATGATCTTCCCGTTGTTGCTGTTTCAACTTTACAAGCTTTGGCACAGGCAGCACATCGAGTTGCAGGTTTAAACGCCGTGACTGCGGTACTTGATGCGCGGATGAAGGAAGTTTACATTGCGAGTTTTAAACTTGATTCACAGGGCATTATGCAGGCTGTAGATGAAGAGCAACTGTTAAATTACGATGCTGCCAGCCAAGTGGTTAAATTTGAACTGGTAGGTTCCGGTTCAGCTTTAATTCAGCCTGAACAAATACAATACAAAGACTTAAGTGCGACTGCGCAAGATATTGCTACCATTGCGCGCGCAGATGTCGAGCAAAAAAAATGGGTTAGTGCCGAGCAGGCATTACCTGTGTATCTACGTGATAACGCTTGGAAAAAAATTCCAGAACAAGGCAAATCATAATCAGGATTTTTTATGGATCTTTTACTGCTGCTGAAAGCGGCAATTATGGGTATTGTTGAAGGTATTACCGAATTTCTACCTATTTCCAGTACCGGGCATTTAATTCTCGCTGCCGAACTCATGAACTTCTGGACCAAAGAAAAAAGTGATGTATTCGTAATCGCTATTCAAATGGGTGCGATTGCAGCAGTGATTTATGAATACTGGGCGCGTCTGTGGGGCGCGGCAACCGGTATGTTTACCGGAGAACCCAAAGGTCGCCGTTTGGGGTTTAGCCTGATCATGGCATCTATTCCCATTGTGCTGATTGGTCTCACCTTTGGACAAGCAGTCAAAGAATTATTATTTAATGATGTAGCGGTTGCGGTTGGCTTAATTGTGGGTGGTTTCATTATTATGTGGATTGAGAAAAATCCACCTAAAGTGAATGCGGAAGAAGTTGAGAACATCAGCTATAAGGAAGCAATCTGGATTGGTTTAATTCAGGTGCTGTCTTTAATTCCGGGTACTTCACGTTCTGGTGCAACCATTATTGGTGCGATGTTCTTGGGGATATCACGTAAAGCGGCCACTGAATTTTCCTTCTTTCTCGGGATACCGGTAATTATTGGTGCAGGTCTTTTAGATCTTTATCAAAGCTACCATGTATTTCAAAGCACAGAAGATTGGGCAGTTCTTGCCACCGGAATGATTGTGTCATTTGTTTCGGCTTTGATTCTAATTCGTGTATTGGTTGCCTATGTCGCAAAACGTGATTTTATGGTCTTTGCCTGGTACCGTATTGCCTCGGGTCTTTTAATTTTACTCTTTGCATTTACAGGCTGGAAATTATGGTAAGCGACATCCGCTTATTTGTAGAACAAGAATTTCAAGCGAAAGCACAGCAGTATTCTGCTGTGCTTTCTTCTCGTGGAGTGAAGGTAAATCTTGAAATCATTGAAAAGCTCAATCCCCGATTTTTGCGTTTTCATCCAGAGCTGGCTTTATGTGTAGATGAATTCGGTCTTTGGTTATGTGCCAATGGCATGAAAATGCAACCGGACTGGAAAGCGGAAGTTCCACGTTTAAAAAGAGCGTCATTAAAATCTGAAATGATTGCCCGAGCGTGTAACCTCGGTGAAAAACCCACCTTGATCGATGCTACCGCAGGTCTGGGGCATGACAGTTTGTTGATGGCGCATTTAGGTGCCGATGTCACCTTGGTTGAGCGACATCCGATTTTGTTTACCTTGCTTGAAGATACTAAAAACCATGCTGAAACCGATCCATTTTTAAGCTCGGTTGTTGCACGGATTGATCTGGTTTTTTCTGATTCTGCCGACTTCCTTGTTCAGCAAGCTCAACAGAACAAGATCGTGGATGTGGTTTATCTTGACCCGATGTTTCCACAGCGTGATCAAAACCAGCAAGCCATTAAAAAACAGGCTCAAGTGAAAAAGCAGATGCAATTGTTGCATATGCTGCTGCCAGAAGACGGTGCAATGGATCTGGGTGATAATTTATTGATTTTGGCACAAAAAGTAGCAAAACGGGTGGTGGTAAAGCGTCCTCGTTTGGCCATATATCTGGCTGAACAAGAGCCCAATCATCAATGGCAAGGTGATACATGTCGTTTTGATGCCTACTTTCAGCAGCATCTTGTAGAGTAGTTTGGTAATTGCTTCAATATTGAACATTAATTTGTTATATAGTGCCAAAGCAGCATTGATAAAACTTCCATCAGGCATAAACTTACACAGTGAATCAGCGAGCTACAGCTAACCCTAAATCCTATGATCGACTTTAAACCCTCCATCAATTTTTGGCATGATTTTAAAAGCAACCAAACTGCAGGGATGTGGCTCTTTTTGGGATCACGTCGGTCTTTACAAATTGTTCGCCCTTCAATTTTACAACTCATTTTTTGGGGAATTTTAGGCGGTAGTGCCAACAGTTTATTTAGTTGGTTAAGTTCAGGGGAAGTGGGCGAGTTTAATCCTCAAGGCCTGATTAGTTATGCCTTATGGCCTTTTATTGCGCTGATTGTCGGTATTTTCCTTTCGCAACGTATTAATAACCCGCGTTTGATGCTGGTGCCGGCCTTACTGTGGCTAGTACTGGATACGCATATCGCCTTACTACAAAGTCTGATTCAGTATCTGGGCTATATCGATGTATTGCCTTACATCTTCTATGACTATCTACCGATGATATTCATGGTGCTGTTTGTCTGGCAAAGTTTGGCCGTGGTTTGGGTATTTTCGCGTGAACTCAAATGGCCATGGTGGGAGCGTGCGATGATTGTTGCAGCAACGCTTTTTACGCTGGTAGTCTGGCAAATGTCAGTCAAAAGTCAACCAATCTGGAAAGTTGAAGAAACTCCACCGACTTTCGCCGAAGATGCCTTTTATGCCCAAAGCCGTGTGCTGAGTAAATCTCTGGAAGATGTTCAGTATGGCGAATTTGCACAATCACATTGGTACTTTTTGGGCGTAGCAGGCGTAGGTTATCAGGATGTGTTTAAGTCGGAAGTCGAACGAATTAAAGAACAGTTCGATACTCGCTTTGGAACCTTTGGTCGTTCCCTTATGTTGGTGAATAATCCTGAGACCCGTACCAAAACCCCGATTGCTTCACGTACCAGTATGGAAATGGCTTTACGTCGTATTGGGCAGCAGATGAACCGTGAAAGCGATGTATTATTTTTATATATGACTTCCCACGGCTTACCAAATCAGTTTGAAATGGAAAATGCACCAATAGATTTAAACGATGTCGATCCAAAATGGTTGAAAGATGCTTTGGATAAGTCGGGAATTCGCTGGCGTGTGATTGTTATTTCTGCATGTTATTCAGGCAGTTTTGTTCCTGCCTTACAAGATGACAATACCTTGATCATTACTGCATCTGCAGCCGATCGTGCATCTTTTGGCTGTTCAAATGAAGCCGATTATACGTATTTTGGGCGTGCCTTCTTTGATCAGTCTATGCGTGAACAGAATTCAATCAGTGCTGCATTTGAGCAAACCAAAGGCACTGTGGCACAATGGGAAAAAGCGCAAGGTTTTGAAGCCTCTGAGCCACAATGGTCAATTGGTAAAAATATGGCATTTATGTTACCGCAACTGGAACAACGTTTATTTCCAGTGACTTCTAAAACAGAGATGAAAATAGAAACACCCCAATTGAGTGTTCAAACCCAATAAGGAAAATAAACATGGAATTAATTCAACATAACCGATGTTTTGATGGTGAACAGCGCATTTATGCTTTTAATTCTAATATTCTTAAGGTGCAAACCAAATTTGGTATTTTCTTACCACCGCAAGCTTTAAGGGGACAGCCCTGTCCAGCACTTTTTTATTTAGCCGGTCTGACCTGTACTGAAGAAACATTTAGTATAAAGGCGCATGCGCAACGCCTGGCTACTCAATTGGGCTTAATCCTGATTAGTCCAGATACTTCGCCAAGAGGTGAGCAGGTTGCACAAGGCGATTCCTGGGATATTGGTCAAGGTGCAGGATTTTATATTAATGCCACGCAAACGCCATGGGCTGAACATTATCAAATGGAAAGCTTTATTGCTGATGAGCTTTATAATCTCGTTACTCAAAACTTTCCTGTTCAGGCAGATGCAATAGGTATTTTGGGACATTCTATGGGCGGACATGGGGCATTAACTCTGGCCTTTAAATATCCCGAAAAATTTAAATCGGTTTCTGCTTTTGCACCCATTTGTGCACCAAGCCAATGCCCTTGGGGTGAAAAAGCCTTTTCGAACTATTTTGGTGAAGATCGGAATGAATGGTTAAAACACGATGCCACTGCCTTGATTCAAGAAAAAGGTGCATTATTTAAAGAGATCCTGATAGATCAAGGATCGAAAGATCAATTCTATGCACAGTTGAATCCGGCATTATTTAAACAGGCCTGTGCCCAAGTGGGACAGTCTCTAACCTTGCGTGAACATGAAGGTTATGACCATGGATATTACTTCATTCAAAGTTTTATTGATGACCATCTGCAATTTCATGCCGTGCAGCTTGAAGCATAATATTTAATTCAAAAAAGGGAGAACATGATTCTCCCTTTTTTATTGATGCTGCCAGGTTGCGGTAAATTCTTGCTGCGCCATACGACTTAAATGATCAAGAACCACTTTTTCTAGTCTGCTTACGTCTTCTAAGGGGCTGTCAATGGATACTAATAGTTGTTCCGGTTGAGGCATTAGCTTTACGGTTGCATCTGGCATAAAAATACTAAAATTGCCGTCAGTTTCAGCAACGTCAAATTTATGTTTCCAGTGATTGAGTAAGCGTTTGGCGATACGGGCGGCTTCTAAAGTAGGGATTTCTGTATTGCTTTTCATTCTTATTTACCTTGGACTATTATTTTAAAATAACAGACTATAAAAATAGCTAAAGTTAAATAATGCAACGCAATGTCGCAGTTTTGGCATGCTGAATAAATAGTATCGAAGCAGGATTGAATCACAGCAGTCAGGTTCAATTTGTTATAATGTGAAAAATCAATTCAAATTCATAGCCAGGTTCTCCCCATGTCCAAGCCATATTTAATTGCACCATCAATTTTATCTGCTGACTTTGCTCGCTTAGGTGAAGAAGTCGAAAATGTGCTCGCTGCTGGTGCAGATGTCGTACATTTTGACGTGATGGATAACCATTACGTGCCTAACCTGACTTTTGGTGCAGGCGTATGTAAGGCATTAAAAAAATATGGGATTAAGGCACCGATTGACGTGCATTTGATGGTGTCTCCAGTCGATCGTATGATTGGTGATTTCCTGGAAGCCGGTGCAGACATTATTACGTTCCACCCGGAAGCAACCCAGCATATTGACCGTTCTTTACAGCTGATTAAAGTCGGTGGTGCGAAAGCCGGTTTGGTATTTAATCCGGCAACACCTTTGCATTATCTGGACTACGTTTTGGATAAAGTCGATCAAGTGTTATTGATGAGCGTCAACCCCGGTTTTGGTGGTCAAAAATTTATTCCCATGACTTTAGACAAACTTCGTCAAGCACGCAAGATCATTGATGCTTCAGGTCGTGACATTCATTTAGAAGTGGATGGCGGTGTAACACCGGCTAATATTCGTGAAATTGCAGAAGCCGGAGCAGACATGTTTGTTGCAGGCTCGGCAATTTTTGGCAAACCGGATTATCAAGCTGTGATTAATGAAATGCGTGCAGAACTTGCAAAAGTTGGCGCTGTAAATATCTAATAATCTCTAATTAATTGAACCTAAGTTGTGGATAACTTTATGGATAACCATATGGATATCTATGTAGATAACTGTATGGATAACTTGATTAGTTTATAAACGATTATGGAACAATAGTTTAATAATTAGACATTAAATGTATAAAAAGGACTCAAATGCGTCCTTTTTTGATTTCTTAAAGTATTTAAAAATATGGTTGTTTATTAATCTATGCTTATAAATAAACCTGTTTAAAAAATAACTTTATTGTTTTAATGCACTTAAAAATAGCTAACCATGAATTGTTGAGTATAAATTTAAAAAATTGTGTATAACTTTGTTCTTGGTTATGCTTTAGATCTAAATCAAAATAAAATGATTTATATTTTATTCCGGACTGGCGAAAGGATGATTCTTTGCTGACTTCATTACGCACACAGCTTTGGTTTGTGTTCCTGATGGTTTTTGCCATGGGGTGGAGTAGTGTCGCTTTTGCATCAGCAAAACCTAGGCATCAGCAAATGATGAGTGAATTGATGCTTCAGCATGAACATAGCATGCCCATGACGACAATGTCGGATTGCCATAATACCGTCAGTACTCAAGCGCACATGCAGCATCCACTTTCAGAATATGTAAAAGCACCACATGATCAAGATTGTCATCAAACCATGTCGGATCAGAGGCAGCATGTCAGTTGTAATGACTGTGTGCAGTTACACTGTCAAAGTTTGACTCTCTGGTTGGATTCAGACATTTCAGAATTACTCAGTTTTGATAATATTCAAGAACATCCACAGCGCAATTTTAATTATTCAGCCCAGCATTTAATGGGCTTCGGGCAACAAATTTTACGTCCTCCCAAAGCTTAATCTTGATTTAAAAAACATTCTTATTTTTAAATTACAGGTTAAGTCATGTCTATTAAATTAACGCAAAGCTTCTTGGTTGGGGTGTCTCTGCTGTCATCATCATGGGCGTTTGCTGCGCTCAAAGAATATCATCTGAGCATTGATGAGCAGCTGGTCAATGTGACCGGAAAGCCTCTAAAACGTATTACCGTGAATGGTCAATTTCCTGCACCGCTTTTGGAATTTGAAGCAGGCGATGATGCCGTTATTCATGTATATAACAATCTAAAAGACAAAGATTCTTCCATTCACTGGCATGGTTTGTTGCTGCCCGGTTTAATGGATGGCGTGCCGGGGTTCAACCAGTTCAAGGGCATTAAACCACAGGCAGATTTTGTCTATCGATTTAAAGTGCGACAAAACGGCACCTATTGGTATCACGCGCATTCCAAAGGCCAGGAACAAGATGGTTTATATGGTGCTTTTGTGATTTATCCGAAAGATAAAAAGCCCGTCATAGCGCATGAAAACACCGATCGAGATTATGTGGTGATGCTATCCGATTTTCATCCATCCAGCAGTGATCAGATTATGAAAAATCTGAAAAAGTCAGCGGAATACTATCAGAATCAGCGTGAAACTTTATCGGATGTCTGGAAGCAGGTCAAACGGGATGGTTTAAAAAACACCTGGCAGGATCGTGGCATGTGGAACCAGATGCGCATGCTGAAAACCGATTTGTCTGATGTCACCGGTTATACCTTTCTAATTAATGGAAAAACGCCTGAACAAAACTGGACGGGCGTGTTTAAGCCAAATGAAAAAGTCCACTTACGTTTTATTAATGCTTCCGCCATGTCCTTTTATGATGTCAGTATTCCCAATTTGAAAATGACCGTGGTAAGCGCCGATGGGCAGCCGGTTAAACCTGTACCAGTTGATGAGTTTCGTATAGGCACTGCAGAAACCTATGATGTGATTGTTGAGCCGAAAGCCAATCATTACCAAATTGAAGCAGAATCGATTGATCGCAGCGGTTTTGCGATTGGCACATTGCGTAATGAAACCTCGCCAATGAAGCATGCGATTTACATGCCTAAGCCGCGTCCACGTGCATTACTCACAATGGAAGATATGGGGCACAGTTTTTCATCAACTGATCATGCAAATATGAGTCATGATCAGATGAACATCAGTCAAGAAAGTGCTCATCCACCAAGCTCAAGTCAAATGAATCATCAAGCCATGGCTCATACTCAAATGAATCGTGCTGCAAGGCAGGAGTCTTCGCAACATGCAACTCAGCCATCCGCACAACCTGAGTCTGTGCAACAGCATGAACAAAGCCATGCGTCGCATAGTACAGAAAAAACATCTTTAGATGACAAGGCTCAGGCTCAATTGGTTTATGGCTGGGCCCATGCATCCACACCAACAGGGCATAAAGCGCTGCAATATAGCGACTTGAAATCTTTAACGCCGCAACCGGATAACCGTCCAGCAGAACGTGAACTAGAAGTGCGTTTGGGAGGCAATATGGAACGCTATATCTGGACCATCAATGGCAAGAAATTTACCGAAGTTGAACCGTTACAGGTGAAATATGGCGAACGTATCCGGCTGAAATTTATCAATGATAGCATGATGGCACATCCGATGCATCTGCATGGCATGTTTATGCAACTCGAAAATGGACAGGCATTATCAGACTTGCCCAACAAGCACACCTTGATTGTGCCACCAGGCAAGACAGTTACTGCGCTGCTCACTGCGGATGAATTGGGTGAATGGGCAATCCATTGTCATCTGCTTTATCACATGTCATCCGGCATGATGAGCAAACTGATGGTAGCGAATGTGGATGTGAATCATCCATCCAACACGTCATCTAAACCAAGTTCAGCTCAGCAAGGAGGCTCACATGCGCATCATTAATTTATTTGCCATGAGTACATTAAGTACTTCCTTGCTGCTGTTGAGTGGACAAAGTTTTGCACAGGAAGGGCAGCATGCCATGTCGATGCCGAAGCCTCAGAACCAACAGTCAGCTGACATTCCTGTAGATCATTCCCAGCATCAAACAGCGTTGGGGCTACCAAAGACTGCGACTCAACTGATACCACACAAGTATCCAGGTTCAGATCAGGCTGATCATGCGGTACATATCAAAGAGCATGGTGGACAAGTTTATCAACAAATTACGGTTGAAAGTAAATGGCTGCGCAATGATAAAGGCGAAGGTGTTTTAAAGTCGCAACTTGAGACCCGAATCGGTACGGATGAAAATAAAGTCTTTATCAAAATTCATGCTGATCAGGCTGAATCGCAGCAAGCCGAATATGATGCCAAACTGTTATATAGCCGTATGCTGACTGATTTTTGGGATGTGCAGGTCGGTCTTCGTTATTTGAATAATCAAAATCATGAAGTTGGTCAGGAGCAGGTAGGTGCTATTATTGGTATTCATGGCTTGGCGCCATATCTCTTTGAAACCGATACTTATCTATATATGGGGCAGGATAATCAAACGTCTTTGAGTCTGGAAACTGAGCGAGATTTGCTGCTGACCCAAAAACTAATTCTTAAACCTTATCTGGATCTGAATGTCATTTTTAGTGATGACTCAAGCTATGCCAAAAAGTCGGGTTTAAATACCGCGCAATTCGGTCTGGAAACCCGTTATGAAATCAATAAAAAGGTTATGCCTTTTGTCGATGTTGCATATGGCTATAACAAGGGAAGTGAAGAAACGGCTTGGCAGCAACACTCATCTTCTAAAAATGAATGGCAATATGGTGCAGGTATTCGCTTTAAATTGTAGATGAGTACTGGGGGTTTTAGATGAGAATCGTGATCAAATGAATACGATTGGTGAGTACTATTCGTATTTTTATTTGGGTATTTTTAGCGCGATAAATTGGTCGAAAAATGTAAAATCTGCACCAATTTAAAGCAATCATTTATATAATAGTGAATTAAAGGAGGAACGACCTCCCTTGGTGCAATCTCATTGATCTCTAATACCAAGACAATTCGTCAGGACGACCTGACTCTTATCAGGTGGAGTATGGTCGTTATGGCTTGGGTAGTTTTAGTTTTAGCCGGTATTTTTGAAATTGTATGGGCCTATGCAATGAAACTTTCAGAAGGTTTCACACGTCTAACGCCCAGTATTATTACCTTGGTATTTATGATTTTAAGTTTTGCTCTATTGGCTTATGCCATGCGAACTTTACCGCTCGGTACAGCCTATACCATCTGGACAGGCATTGGAGCAGTAGGTTCTTTCCTTGTGGGAGTCTTTATTTTAGGTGAGCCAGCATCGGCCATGCGTATGCTGGCAGCAGTACTGATTATTTCTGGATTAGTATTGATGAAACTGTCATCATCATAAAATCTGGATCATTTATTCAACTGCAGGAGAAGACGATGAAACTGGCATTTATGGAAATGGCTTCTCCTGTCGGTACTTTAAAACTGGTGGCCAATGAAACAGCTTTAGTCGCGGTACTTTGGGAAAATGAAAGCCCCAAGCGCGTGCGTTTAGCCGAATTGGTGGAACAGGCAGATCATCCTATCTTGCTGGAAACTCAAATGCAGTTAACTGAATATTTTGCAGGAAAAAGACAGCAATTTGATTTGCCTTTAGATTTTGAAGGCACAGAATTTCAGCAGAAAGTCTGGCAAGCTTTACTCAGCATTCCATTTGGAGAAACCCGAAGTTACCGTGAGATTGCTGAGCAGATTGGTAATGTGAAAGCGGTTCGCGCAGTGGGAGCAGCCAATGGGAAAAATCCAATTTCGATTATTGCGCCGTGCCATCGTGTAATTGGTGCGGGTGGAAAATTGGTCGGTTTTGCAGGAGGCTTGGAGAATAAAGATATTCTATTAAAGTTAGAGAAAATTGTTTAAATTATAAAATCTTATTAAAAATAAAGATCAATAAAATGTTGAGTCAGATATTTGCGCAACTTGGGTCGAGCTTTTGGTGGATCATCCTTGTTTTTGTCGCTATAGGAATCATCAAAACCTTTAAACCATTGATTAAAGGAAAACTAGGGGAATTTGTGGTAGCTTTGCACGTCAAACTCTATTTGAAAGATGTTCAATATATTTTATTAAATGATTGTACTTTGCCGGATGAGCAATCGGGAACGACGCAAATCGATCATATATTATTGAGTCCTTATGGTATTTTTATTATTGAAACTAAAAATTATAAAGGCTGGATTTTTGGTAGTGAGCGCCAGAAAATGTGGACGCAGAAAATATTTAAAAACAGCTATAAATTCCAAAATCCACTGCATCAAAACTATAAGCATCAAAAGGTTTTAGAGCAGGTACTGGTAGATATTATAGGCGCTGAATACTTATATTCCGTGATTGTGTTTATGCCAGATTGTGAATTTAAAACTGAGATGCCAGTGAATGTATTTCGTGGCGCAGCATGGGTAGATTATGTGAAAAATTTTACCGATGAAGTCATTCCGGTGATGAAACTCAAACGGATTCAATGGCGAATTGAAAAAGAGGTATTAGACAAGTCATGGAAAACAAATCGGATACATATAGAAAATTTAAAGCAGCGTAAAGGAAATAGCTAAATAAAAAGCCTCTGAATATTCAAAGGCTTTTTAATTTAATATTTTAATAGACCTCTTGCGAAAGTAAAAAATTGTTTATACTCGCCCTATGAAATATGAAAATTTAACTCGATTTAACGATGGGGAATTTAAACGACTCGTTGGAGTTCCTCGCCCATTATTCTTAAAAATGGTCTCCATATTAAAACAAGCTGAACTTGCCAAGAAAAAATCTGGAAGGCCGCATTCTTTGTGTTTAGAGGATCAATTATTGTTAACTCTAAACTACTTACGCTGTTATAGGACTCAAATTGAATTATCCGCTGACTATAATCTCGCTGAAAGTAATGTGAATCGTACTATTCATAAAGTTGAAAATGCTCTGATTCAATCACGGATTTTTGCATTACCCAAAAGGAATCAAAAGTTTAGTGAGGGTGATTATGTGATCGTTGATGTCACTGAGTCACAGATTGAGCGTCCCAAAAAAACAAAGAAAATTCTATAGCGGTAAAAAGAAGAAACATACGCTAAAAACACAGGTCATTTTTAACCCAAGATTAAAACAAATTGTAAGTATACAGATCGAAAGTGGCAGAACACATGATCTGACGATTGCGCGTAAGTATTTGAAGGAACTGATGGTTTATCCTTGCATTATGGCAGATTTGGCCTACAAAGGATTTCATCAGATTAAGAGTAAGTTACTCATTCCTATCAAGAAAGCTAAGAATCTATCATTACCGAAAAGAGCAAAACAGATCAACAAAGAAATCAGCCGGCGTAGGATAGCCATTGAACATATCAACTGCCAACTTAAGCATTTTCGGATATTAACGGAACGCTATAGAAATAGACGAAAACGATTTGGTCTAAGAATGAATTTAATTGCTGGAATGGCAAATTGGATGCTGTTAAATTAACTTTCGCAAGAGGTCTATTGTAGTTAATTTCTCAATAATTTCAATCAAAGCTTTGATACGTTTCACTTCATTCCAGAGTTCTTTTGCTTCCGGATAGTGTTTGGACATCATGCCGAGCCACTGCTTATAACGTCCGACCATATTGATTTCTTTTTTATAGGGTCCGTTTAAGAAACGAATTTGAAGATCTAAAAGCTCATCCCAAGTAATGATGGGTTCATCAGTATTTCGGCGGATACATTGTGTGATATCGGGGGTAGTTACAGCAGCCCGACCAATCATCAAATCTTCACAACCAGACTCTAACTGGCACTGTTTGGCATCAGCATTGGTCCAGATTTCACCATTGGCAATCACGTTAATTTTCAATGCTTCACGAATCGGCTGTAACTGATCCCAAAATGCAGGAGGTGTATAGCCTTCAGCTTTGGTGCGGGCATGAACGGTAACCCAAGCCGCACCGGCATCTTCAATGGCATGTGCATTTTCCAATGTAAAGTTCCGGTCCATATAGCCTAGGCGCATTTTGGCAGATACCGGGATATGACTGGGTACGGCCTCACGAACGGTTTTGACCAGCATATGTACCACATCAGGCTCATCCAGCAGGACTGAACCGCCACGGTGACGGTTGACGGTTTTCGCAGGACAGCCAAAGTTCATGTCAATGGCAGGGGCGCCCAGTTCCACCGCACGAATGGCATTGGCCGCCAGCATTTCAGGGTTATTTCCTAAAAATTGCACATGCACCGGCGTGCCAGCAGCGGTTTTACCCTCATTCAATAATTCAGGGCAGTAGTTATGATAGACATGATCAGGCAGGACAGAGTCAGTTACACGAATGAACTCGGTTACACACCAGTCAAAGCTGCCGACATGCGTCAGTACATCACGCATAATAGGATCGGTTAAGCCTTCCATGGGCGCAAGAACAAGTTTCAAAATGTTAGACCTGTATAAAGAAAAACAGGGTTATACGTTTTTTTAGAGGCCATGTCTAGCATAGGTCTTGAATTGTTATCTGGTATGTTAGCGATTTAAGTATTTATAACTTTGTAGATGAGATTTTGCATTCAAGAGTAGAATAAACAAAAGTTAAAAATATCATGATTGGTTATTATTTTTACTAAAAGACTAAATCAAGTTCTAGATTTATGCGTAACAGTAAGCTAAGGCTATTGCAATAAAAATAAGGAGCGAAAAAAATGTCTGCTAAATTTTTCCTACCGAACTTACTCTTGAGGGTCGGCTCTACCATTGTCTTGGCATTAACGGGATGTACATCCCCCTCAAAGTCTCCCATCACAGAGAGCTATGGCCCTCAGCCTCATTTGCCTGCGCCCAAGTCAAGTTTGTTGCCAATAGTAAATATTGCACCTGCCAAAGGCTGGCCTGTAGGAACAATGCCAACTCCTGCGGCGGGTTTGAAAGTGCAGGCCTTTGCAAAACAACTTCAGCATCCGCGCTGGCTGTATGTGTTGCCTAATGGGGATGTGCTGGTGGCAGAAACTGATGCTCCCCCTAAGCCTGATGACAGCCAAGGGATTAAAGGTAAAATCATGAAGCTGGTGATGAAACGTGCAGGATCATCGCATCCTAGCGCTAACCGTATTACTCTGCTTCGTGATACCAACCGTGATGGCGTGGCTGACCAAAAAACTGTGTTTCTGCAAAATTTAAACTCCCCGTTTGGCATGACACTGGTCGGCAATATGCTGTACGTGGCCAACACAAACTCGCTCATGCGCTTTCCTTACTCAACAGGTGAGACTCAAATTACAGCGAGCGGCATTAAGGTACTGGATTTGCCGGACGGCCCCTTAAATCACCATTGGACCAAAAATGTGATTGCCAACCCTGAGGGTAGCAAACTTTATATTACGGTAGGTTCAAACAGTAATGCAGCTGAAAATGGCTTGGATAAAGAAGCCGGTCGTGCACTGATTATGGAGTTTGATATTGTCAGTGGTAAAGCACGCCCTTTTGCATCAGGGCTACGCAACCCCAATGGGATGGACTGGCAGCTACAGAGTAACACGTTATGGACAGTGGTAAATGAGCGTGATGAAATTGGCAATGACTTGGTGCCTGATTACCTGACTTCGGTCAAAGACGGTGCTTTTTATGGTTGGCCTTATAGTTATTATGGTCAACATGTTGATACTCGGGTAAAACCGCAAAACCCCAAAATGGTCGCACGTGCCATTAAGCCAGATTATGCACTAGGTAACCATACCGCATCTTTAGGCTTGGCATTTTATAAGGCTGAACTTATGCCACAATACCGCGGTGGAGCCTTGATTGGCCAACATGGATCATGGAACCGTAAACCCCATAGTGGCTATAAAGTCATTTATGTGCCGTTTCAAAATGGTCAGCCTTCAGGCCAGCCACAAGATGTCTTGACTGGATTTTTAAGCGAAAAAGGGGATGCTTTGGGGCGACCTGTTGGCGTAGCTGTGGATCATTCTGGGGCTATTTTGGTTGCCGATGATGTCGGTAATATGATTTGGCGTATATCACCCGTAGCTGAAACCATTAATAATCCTTGAGGAAGCAAATAGAGCAGTAAGCAATGCTTCAGTCCATAGGAAAGTAAGTTGATGACCTGTTAAAGGCAAAGCAGCTAATCAAGAACGGGTTAAATGGCAAATTGTTGAGATTTAATCCTCAAATATTAGACATGGCTTTAGGCTCACGCAGTGTCTTATTGCTTGGGTCTGGTAAGAATTAAACAATGCTGCAAGAAGAATAAAGATTCAGTCAATTCTTATACAATCACACTACACAGAGATATTAAGTCTGAATTTTTCTAGAGCTTATATAAACTAGAGTGCCTCCCAAAAATAAAACTCCATCTTTCTATAAATCTACAAACTAAAATAAATAGTTTAAAAATAGAGAAGCCTGAGATGAATGAAAATAAAATATTAGTCTTAAAGATTATATCTAATAAGTTTTAGATCTGTTGAATGAGCTATATCTACTGATTTGAAGTCACTCTTTTGAAGAGGCTTTAAGTCATAATATATAACCCGAATCGCGGATAAGGTTTTTGTATTAGCCCCCGTAAAAACGGACAGTTAACTCGCTAATTTTAGCGCCCGAAACTCCCGAGGGGATTTCATTTTTAATCCACTATGTGGATGATTGCAATTGTAATCTTCTATCCATAGCGGCAAAGCATTCAGCACAGT
>NZ_JAZQPV010000013.1:0-79611 GCF_045628685.1 Acinetobacter sp. | reverse complement strand
TTTCGGAAAATAGAAAGTAACTTAGACCAGTGTTGATTATTCAGCATTGTACGAGGCATAGCGAGAGTAAAATTGGGTTTGGCGATTTAATTTTACTACCTCGCTATTTTTTTAAGCAACAAATGTCAACAGACCCTAATCAAAATCCAAATTTTTCGATTATTGAAGATATACTGATTGCAGAACATCAGAATAGAGAAAAAAGTCAGGAGACCTTATTAGATGATTCTGATTTTGAACAACTAAAAAAGGATTTTATTAATAAATTAAATCAATTTGTTAATTTAAATCCTGAAAAAATTATTCAGAATAAGTCATTCCTTTCATTAATGTATCGTTGGAAGGAATGGGGGAATTCTTCAGATGTACTAGCTTGGTTTGAAGCACAAACTCAAGATATGAACGGAATCTTAAAGTTACTACGATCCATGATTCAAGTTACTCGATCATCTAGTAATTTTTATACTATATCAAATATTAAAAAATATATTAAAGCTGATACAGTCGAGAATTTTTTAGATATTCCACGCATTTTAAATATCATCGACTCGTCTGATTTATCTGTGTTCTCAGACGAGGAAAAAGAACTAATAGAGATGTTAAAGAAAGGGATAGAAAATAAAGCTAATGGTAGAGATAATGATTAACCCTCACCCCGACCCTCTCCCATAGGGAGAGGGAGCATTCTTTGTGAATTCACTTTTCATTTGATATCTAGTGAAGTTACCTCTCCTTTTAGGAGATGAGCATCCTCAAAATATATTTTGAGTACGCAAGGGAGAGGTGCTTTTAAATCACAAAGCCCCATTCCCCAACAACATCTCCAACCCTTTCACTCGACTCATATATTTGAGTCGATCCTTTTCCCATTTCACTTGTTGTTTAATGGACGCAGTATCGGCATCAATTTGCTTATACAAATCAGAAATCTGAACCTTTCCTTTGGACTTTTGCACTGCAATTTTGGCATTCTCTGTCCAGACCAATGAATCAATAATCTCATCTATTTGATTGTCTAGCTGCTGACTTTGTGCATCCAAGGCCAGCTGATAAAACTTCACTTGATCTGCAGTTAAACCTTTTTGCGTTGCCCCTCTATTCTGCTCAATCTGAATTTGCAGTTTCAGTAAATAGAATAAATCCTGCTTCTCGTAAGCGGCATTGGCATGTTGCAGCATTTCTGTTTTTTCAATTTTTTTGCTTTCATCTTGTTCACGATCAGGATGAATGGTCGCTGCAATTTTCAAATAAACAGTTTTTAAAGATTGCTCTGCCATTTTCTCTGCTTGCTCACGCTTTTCTTGTTGTCGTTTGAACTTGGCTTGTTCACGTTGCTGTTCGTGCTGTGTACTGTCCCAATCATCGAAAGGATCAAATGCTGTTTCCTCTTCATCTGACTCAGCACTTTCAAATTTAGAATCGGTTTCAACGAAAGGCTTTTTCTTGATTTTCTTCGCGTTTGTATGCTCTGCATATTGCTGGTAGAAAGTATCAATTTCTTCGACTGTACTGGCTTGCTGCGCTGACAAGGCATTTGAGTCTTTTAAATACGCTGTCAGGTGTTGAATTTTTCCATCAATTTGTATGACCTCTCCCTTTGAAAATTCTCCACTATGTAAGTGTTTCCATAACTGTTCAAGCTGTTGAAACAATACAATGTGTAATTCGTTATAAATAGGCACAAGAGTTTGACGTGCATATTGTTGAATGTCATTTTGAGCTTTTTCCCAGGCCGCCAAGTCTATTTTTTGCTGTTCAATTTTTTCAATCAGGCCATTCAGCTTTTTTTGCTGTGGGGAAAGCTCTGCATCTAGCTGAACCGTGTTTTTTAAATCGAAAGACATAGGGAAGAAGAAAGCAAAAGAAAAACTATAGCAATATTCCTGACCCAATAACAGACAAAATCATGGCAAGCATTGTCGTGCCAGAATTGGAAAGAAAAGTTACTGCGCTTGATACGCAAGTATGGTCATAGCCAGATTACAACTTGAAATTAGCCAATGCTGCATCTGGCATGTGAAAGTTAGCAGTACAGATTTACTTATTAGAGTATTCAACTTTTTATTTTGTTATACCTGTTAGTTTAAGTAAACCAAGCTGCTCAAATATTGGCAGTTCTTTACCTAATTATAAACCTATGCCCTGCTCTACTCAGGCATAGTATAAAAAGAATGATGAAGCAATAAGAGGAAGGAACGATATAGATGGATTGGGCAAGTATCTTTATTCATGACACTACGTGGACATTTGCTGCAGAAATCACTATACGTGTCATTCTCATGTTTTGCATGATTATGATCTTTCTACGCTTAACCGGAAAACGCGGTATTCGGCAGCTTTCCATTTTTGAACTGGCGATCATTTTATCCCTCGGTTCCATTGCCGGTGACCCGATGTTCACTGAAGATCTGCCGCTGATCCAGGCACTGCTGATCATGAGCATTGTCATTATATTATATCGCCTGACCACTTGGCTGATGATGAAATACCAACCCTTTGAAGACTTAATAGAAGGAAAGTCGCTGTATATTGTCGAAAATGGGGTACTGGTTCTAGACAAGATTAAACGCGGCAAAATGTCGCATGATGAATTCTTTGCCGAAATGCGTCAGCAAGGCATTGAACATTTGGGCCAGGTGCGTGCCGGCCTCCTGGAAACCGACGGTAAATTTAGTATTTTATTGTTCAAACCGGAGGAAATACGTTATGGCCTACCGCTATTCCCCAAACAGTATAAGCAAACCATGCAAGTAGAACCGGACACTTGCTATGCCTGCATGTATTGCGGTCATGTGGATTATATTTCCAAACCAGATCAGCAGTGTTCACGTTGCAAATGCTGCCGCTGGGCCAAAGCGCTCAACAATCAGATGTTAAGCTAAATTGCCTGTTCTCGATATTTTTATCTTTTGTTTAAATTAAGCCGCCTTAAACTTTAGTCTCAAGTCAAAACAATGACCTTACTCTGGCATATTTCCTGCTGTAGTTAAAGTCGCTTGTTATACGGGATTTGGCTAAAAACTGTTTATTTCCTAAACATTTATCATTAACAAATTCTGCATAAATTTTGCTTGAGCAATACTAGATAACTCGCTTAAGATGAAATTGATTGCAGTATTGCATGAATAATTACAATAGCCTCATTTGTGCATAACTTGATAGATGGATCAGTCCAAGACCATAAGCAAATGATGAATAAAATATGATAAAAGGAGTTTTGTACATGACCTCTAAACGCACCCTGACTTCACTACTTTGCGCAAGCGCCTTTATGTTCGGCTTAACAGCTTGTAGCGACAATAAAGCTCCGACTTCAAATGACCCAGCTGCAAGCGGTGCAGATGCGGTCTCTTCAGGCACCCTTGATAAAATCAAGAAATCCGGCACCATCGTGTTGGGCTATCGTGATTCTTCAATTCCATTTTCTTATATCGCAGACAACCCAAATCAGCCGGTCGGTTATGCGCATGATCTGCAATTAAAAGTAGTTGATGCAGTTAAACAAAAACTCAATATGCCGGACTTGAAAATTCGCTATAACCTGGTGACCAGCCAAAATCGTATTCCGTTGGTTTCAAATGGTACGGTCGATTTAGAGTGCGGTTCAACCACCAATAACAAAGAACGTCAGCAACAGGTTGACTTCTCTGTGGGTTACTTTGAAGTCGGTTCTCGTCTGCTTACCGCTAAAGATTCGGGAATAAAAGATTTTACCGATCTTAAAGGTAAAAAACTGGTGACTACAGCCGGAACGACATCTGAACGTTATATTCGTCAGCATCAAAAAGAACTTGGTATTGGTGAAATTATTTCTGCCAAAGACCATGCAGAATCATTCTTGATGTTGCAAAATGGTCGTGCCGCTGCCTTTATGATGGATGACATCTTGCTTGCCGGTGAAAAATCTAAAGCTTCGGATCCAGACAAATGGGTGATTGTCGGGACCGCACCCATTCACGAAATTTACGGTTGCATGATGCGTAAGGGCGACCCGGGCTTTAAGCAAGTGGTCGATGATGCGATTAAAGCGACCTATAGTTCGGGTGAAATTAATAAAATGTATGAGAAATGGTTCCAGCAACCGATTCCACCAAAAAATATCAATCTAAACTTCAAAATGTCAGATCAGCTTAAAGCGTTAATTGCTAATCCTCACGATCGCGATCAATAAACTTTAAAACAACATACTTTCAAAGTCAGGTAAAAGATTTTTATCTGACTTTTTGGTGGAGTCACTATGAATTATAGTTGGAATTGGAGTGTTTTGTGGCAACCCACAGGGGTCGGTGACAGCACCTATTTACAATGGGTTTTAACTGGTCTGGGCTGGTTATTGGTGATTACTTTTGTTGCATGGACCATTGCCATGGTTTTGGGCAGTATTCTGGGCATCATGCGGACTTTGCCAAGCAAAACTGCACGTGCCATTGGCACAGCTTATGTCACCATTTTCCGAAATGTGCCGTTGCTGATTCAATTATTTATCTGGTTTTATGTGGTTCCCAACTTTTTGCCCTCGACTATTCGAAATTGGTGGATCAATGATTTGGGTGCCAATACCACGGCGCTGATTTCTGCCAGTGTCGGTTTGGGGTTATTTACCGCTGCCAGAGTCTGTGAACAGGTACGAACAGGCATTGAAGCCTTGCCGGTCGGACAAGTGAATGCCGGTTATGCCTTGGGCTTCAGTACCACTCAATTATACCGCTACGTTATTTTACCGCAGTCCTTTCGCACCATTTTACCGCCACTCAGTTCCGAGCTGACCAACTGCGTCAAAAATACCTCTGTAGCATCGTTGGTAGGTGTGGCAGAAATTATTTCCCAGATGAAGACCATCAGTGAATACACGCAAAATACCATCGAGATTTACACCATTGTGACCGTGATTTTCATTGTGATTAATGTCTGCTTAATCTCGGTAATGACCCTGTTGGAAAGACGTTTGTATGTACCAGGTTTAATTGCAGGTGGTAAATAATGGAATGGCTCTCTGCATTTTTAAATGATTTGCAACTTTCTGGCCCTGCTTTATGGCATGGTTTCAGCATCACTTTAAAAGTAGTCTGTATTGCTACAGTCGGTGGTATTTTAATTGGGACGATACTGGCTTTAATGCGTTTATCTTCCATTAAAGTGTTTAACTGGATTGCACAAGGCTATGTAAACCTGTTTCGCTCCATTCCCCTACTGCTGGTGCTGATGTGGTTCTACTTTGCGGTACCTTTTTTTTATACTGCAGTCACAGGAAATTACCTGACCATTGATACCGCACTGGTATCCAGTATTGTGGCTTTTATGCTATTTGAAGCAGCCTATTTTTCTGAAATTGTACGTGCCGGCATTCAATCGATTCCACGTGGACAATCAGCCGCAGCTTCTGCTTTAGGCATGAGTTACGGGCAATCAATGCGGCTCATCATCTTGCCGCAAGCCTTTCGTAAAATGACCCCGCTGCTATTGCAACAAACCATTATTTTATTCCAGGATTCAACCATGGTATATGCCATCGGCTTGCTGGACTTTTTCAGAACCAGTTATGTCCGTGGCGACCTGATGTCGCTGCTGACCCAGTACATTTTATTTGCAGGGCTGGTGTATTTCACTAT
Source organism: Acinetobacter sp. (assembly GCF_045628685.1). Lineage (GTDB taxonomy): Bacteria > Pseudomonadota > Gammaproteobacteria > Pseudomonadales > Moraxellaceae > Acinetobacter. The sequence continues at coordinate 74,002 of NZ_JAZQPV010000013.1, read as the reverse complement.
TAGTCTTTTGGCCACTTATGCTGTTAAAAAATTACAAAGAAGGTTACGTGTATGAATGATAACAAAGTGATGATCGACATTCAGAACGTGAGTAAATGGTACGACAAATTTCAGGTACTCACAGATTGCACCACGCAAATTCGCCAAGGCGAAGTGGTGGTGGTCTGTGGTCCTTCGGGTTCGGGAAAATCCACTCTGATTAAAACAGTGAATGGTTTGGAAACCTTTCAGCAAGGCAATATCACGGTCGATGGCATTTCGATTAAAGACCCGAAAACCAACTTGAACCTATTACGCAGCCGCGTCGGTATGGTGTTTCAGCATTTTGAGTTATTTCCACATTTAACCATTACTGAAAACTTGACCATTGCCCAGATTAAAGTTCTGCGACGTTCTGAAGCAGAAGCCAAGAAAAAAGGTTTGGCTTATCTGGACCGTGTTGGACTTAGTGCTCAGGCAGATAAATTCCCTGCACAGCTTTCAGGTGGACAACAACAACGTGTAGCCATTGCACGCGCCCTAAGCATGGACCCGATTGCCATGCTGTTTGATGAACCGACTTCCGCACTTGACCCGGAAATGATTACTGAAGTCTTGGACGTGATGGTGGGTCTGGCCAAAGAAGGCATGACCATGATGTGTGTGACCCACGAAATGGGCTTTGCCCGTCAGGTCGCAAATCGTGTGATCTTTATGGATCAAGGCAAAATTGTAGAAGATTGTACTAAAGATGAATTCTTTAATACCCAACGCGGCGAACGTGCACAGCAATTTCTGAATAAAATCTTGCACTAAACATATAAGCATTTTAAAAGCAGATCATATGATCTGCTTTTTTATTTCGATGTAATTATTCAAGAACCAGGCGTGCATTGGTCGGTTGCACAGGACGGTTATTCGGGTGTTCCATCAGACTTGAAAATGCCTGAATCTGCTGTTTCGATGCTTGTTGAATATCTTTAAGTACAATCCAGCGCACCCCTTCGGAACACGGTGGTGTGGTGAGTGAACCATTAAAACGATAGTAATCTAATTTTTCAGGCAAGAATGCAGCAGCTAAATCCTGATGTTTCAGCTGTACGACATTGCCTGCTTTTTTTGGTAATTCTTTCCAGAGTTGTTTCAACTTTTTGTTTTCCTGACCTTCGTCAAACATCACGGCGACTACGGCTAACTCGCCCTGTTCAGTGGCATGCACCAAATGCATCTCCATCGCAAAGCTTTTTCCCTTAATGATGTTTTCGCTTGGGCTATGTAAATGAAATTGTTTGAGATGAAATAGCTTATGATCCAATTCCAGAGTATTGCCCTCGGCAAAATTAATTTGTACAGTCCGATTATTATTAATAATCGTATCCGCTTTTGAACTGTAATTTAATTTTAAAGCCGGTAGTTTTGCCGATATGGTTTGATCAATATTAATCGGTGCTTGATTTAAACCTTCACAGGCTTGATATTCAGGCTTAATTTTGCCCCATTGTGCCGGTGCAGTGTGCGCAGCATAACCCCAGTCAAATTGAGTTCCTTCGGCTGCAAACGTATTAAAACCCACCAATGCCAGTAATCCGAGCATACTCCGTTTCATCTTTAATCCTTAAAATACAATATAAAATGAGCACTTATCTTCTAGAGTTAAAACTGCGATATCAAAACTAAAACTACCATTTCGTTATAGATTTTGTATCTTATATTGTTTGATTATTCACCTTATTCTCTTTTAGAATATTTGGTTTTTTCACTCTAGTGTGCTTATCCATATGGCATGGAACTTAAAGTCAGGTTAAAGAATAATTTTCAAAACACCCCATCCTTGATGATCAAAGCCACTAAAATCACTTCATTCAAATTCATTGCTTACTTTATCTTTAAATTATTTTAATATTTCAGATTTATAATATTGCCACTATTCAGTGCCACAAGAAAAAGCCTAAAAAACAGACATAACTACAACTCCTAAATTTAATCTGTTAATCATATATTTATATATACTTTAATTTAAATTTATCGCCTTAAATAGGTGCAGGAAATGCCTCTAAAAATCATACTTTGCTTTATATCGAGTCTTGAGCATTTTTTTAGATGAATGATCAATATTTCCCCTTTCAAATCTCTTCCTCAAGTTTTATGCCTCGATATACTGATCATCTTTTTGTGAAAAACAGCGCTAAAATAGGGCTAAAATATGCAAAATATTGATTTACTCTTTCTCCTTCTTGGGGCAGTTTTAGTTTTAGCCATGCATGCAGGTTTTGCATTTTTGGAGCTGGGCACAGTCCGACATAAAAACCAGGTCAATGCACTCAGTAAAATTCTGACTGATTTTTCCATTTCAGCCATCGCCTACTTTTTTGTTGGCTATTACATTGCTTATGGACAACATTTTTTCCATATTGGCGCAACCTTAGCTGCGGATCATGGCTATAACCTGATGCGCTGTTTTTTCCTGCTGACTTTTGCTGCGGCTATTCCTGCAATTATTTCTGGTGGTATTGCCGAACGTACCAAAATGCGTTCCCAAGCGATTGCTACCTTATTATTGGTCGCCTTGATCTATCCCTTCTTTGAAGGCATTGCCTGGAATGGCAATTTGGGACTGCAAAAATGGTTAGCAGGCACATTTGGTGCAAGTTTCCATGACTTTGCCGGTTCTGTCGTGGTGCATGCGATGGGCGGATGGATTGCTTTAGTCGCGGTGATTTTACTGGGTGCACGCTATGGCCGTTATAAAAAAGATGGCCGAGTGAGCGCACACCCACCTTCTTCAATTCCTTTTCTGGCTTTGGGTTCCTGGATCTTAATCGTGGGCTGGTTTGGTTTTAACGTGATGAGCGCGCAACGTCTGGATGCTATTTCAGGCCTGGTTGCGATTAACTCACTCATGGCGATGGTCGGTGGAACCATTGCTGCCAACTTTATGGGCAAAAATGACCCCGGCTTTTTACACAACGGTCCTTTGGCAGGCTTAGTGGCGATTTGTGCAGGTTCTGACGTGGTGCATCCTGTTGGAGCGCTTATTATTGGAGCAGTTGCAGGCGTGATCTTCGTGAAACTCTTTACCTATACGCAAAATAAACTTAGAGTCGATGACGTCTTGGGTGTTTGGCCCTTACACGGCGTATGCGGTACATTTGGTGGCTTGGCGGTTGGGGTTTTCGGACAACAATGGTTAGGCGGTCTAGGCAATGTTTCCATGATTTCGCAAATGATTGGTACACTTCTGGCCATCTCGATTGCACTTGCTGGCGGCTTTCTGGTTTACGGTGCACTCAAAATCACCATGGGCATCCGTTTATCGCAAGAAGATGAATTTCGGGGTGCAGATTTATCTATTCATAAAATTTCTGCTAATTCAGAAGACACCATGTTTTAAGGCTTAAATTTTACACCTGATTTTTAAACCTGCTCTTAAACTTAATACGATTTTCAGCGCGACTCGAAAGAGTCGCTTTTTTTTATTTGTATAAATGTCACTTCTATTTTCAAAAAAAGATAAGCCACATTAGGCATTATAAATATTGCTTAATTTCAGCTAAATGTTGAATCGTATTCATCGGCTGATGACCATCAATATCATGAAAACCTTGCAGCCATAAAGCTTTCATACCGGCTTCGGTTGCGCCTTGTATATCATTCACGGGATGATCGCCAATAAATAAACAATGTTGTGGTGTAACATCCAATTGACGGCTGGTATGTAGAAAAATTTCAGCATTCGGTTTACTGATACCCACCAATTCAGAACTGATAATTTCATCAAAATAATGACTAAAACCCAAGCCTTGTAAAATGGTTAAACGGGTGGCATGTCCACCATTGGAAACCACTGCCAGTTTATAACCTTGCTGTTTTAAATCTGCTAACAGGCTATTCGCACCTGGCATGGCAACAGCGGATAATCCAAATTGCTGAAACCAGAATTGTGATAATTCATCCAAGTCCGGCAGGCTGTTCCATTTCAGTTCTTGCTGTAGCGCATAAGCTACGGAAGCCGCAATACTCGGATGGGTGAGCAGCTCTTTTTTGGGGTAGCCACCATTATCAATACGGCGGATAATCGACTGAATTTGACTAATATCAGTATGCTGTAATTGACGCTGATAAGTATTTGCCAAATGCTGGCTATAAGCCAAAATACTTTGATCACGATGGGTTAAGGTATTATCCAGATCAAATAAAACAGCACGAATCGTCATTTTAATACCTCACAAATCTTGTAGGCTAATGTAGCACCGAAGACATGTATGGTTAAGCTGTTTCCTTTATATGTTTATTACGATTCAGCACAACGTTATTGTCTATCTGTACACAACTTTCTAAGTGTTTAGATCGCCTTTCCCGCCATCACTTAAGTCTGGATTAAGGTTTTATTGTTGTAATAGTGCAAATAAAATCAATCGATCTTTTTTATGCACGACAAGCAACGTTTCATCCTCTATCAAGGCTGCTTCCTGATTATTAGTTTTTGTATGCTTTGGATATTCTTTCCTATCGGTGGATCACTGGATCTTGCATTGATTCATCCGTGGGTGAGTGAATCTGGGCAATTCTTATTGCGTGATAACTGGTATCTAGCCGAACTGAATCACCGTTATATTAAAGACCTGATCATTTTAGTCTATGCCAGTTTTTTTATGATATGGCTGGCTTCGTTCAAAATTGAAAAATTAAGACCAGTGCGTTGGACCTATGGCTATTTCTTTTGCATGGTCATTCTCTCGACCTCAATCATTGGACTGTTAAAATCTCAATCTGCACATGCCTGTCCTTGGAATAGCACGATTCCCACATCTCAGGGTTTCTTCTGGGATTTTTCAGCCAGTAAAGGACATTGTTTCCCGGGTAGTCATGCCTCGACCGGCTTTGCGCTCATGGCAGGCTATTCTGTGTTTCGCCAATCCAATAAAAAGCGCGCCTACTTTTTTCTGGTCTCGGGCTGTATTTTAGGTTTTGCCATGGGTTGGGCACAGATGATGCGTGGAGCGCATTTTCTCAGTCATAACCTGTGGACGGCATGGATTATTTGGCTGGTGAATGGGATCTTTTATTTATTTAATTATAAGCGTTTTACAATTACTCCATCTTCTCCAGAGTGATGGGATTTTAAATCTGCTTAACCAGTGGCAATTGAACATTTACCTGTAAACCTCCCAGACTTTCACTCCTTGAAAAAGAGATACTGCCGCCTAATCGTTCCGTGGCTTTATCGACAATAGAAAGTCCCAAACCGCTACCCATTTCTAAATGATGGTGAATACGATAAAAGCGCTTAAGAATCTGCTCATGTAACTCGGGTGCAATCCCCGGCCCGCTATCTTCAACTTGAACCATGGCAAAACCATTTTGTTCAAACACAGAAACATTAATCACGCCCTGATTCGGTGTGTATTTAATCGCGTTATCAATCAGATTAAAAATAATTGAATGAACGGCTGATTCTTGACTATTTAGTACAACATCCTCTTGGTGCTCCATGCCCAAATCAATTTCTTTTTGCATGGCTAAATGAATCAACTGCTCCACACAATTTACCGCTACCTGATTGAGTAAAAACTGCTGTTTGCTTTCCATCTCCAGAATTGAAGCATCCTGTTTTGCCAGATTAAGTAACTGGCTGACCAAATGTTGTATCCGGATTAATCCTTGACTCAAATTCTGCAAATCATGATCTTCTGGAAATTGTTTTAACAGAATTTGCATTTGCAAATTTAATGCAGTGATGGGCGTGCGTAACTCATGTGCAGCATCAGCAATAAACTGCCGCTGTTCCTGTTGCGAATGTAGAATACGCTCAAACAAATGATTCATTTCGGTAATGGTGGGAACAATTTCCACAGGATAATTATTAAGTTGTATTGCACTTAGCTCATTTGAATCGCGCTGTGCCAATTCCGCTTTAAAGTCATCAAGTGGCTGTAAACTGCGACCAATAATCCAGCTTAAACCCCCAATCACAAAAGGCATAAACAGGAGGTAAGGAATAAACATACTGCTAGCAAGCTCTAATGCCAAAAGCTGCCGTGTCGCTTGCTGCTGGCTGACCTGAACCTGATAATGCTCTAAAGGTAAAACATAAGTATGCCAACTGTCTTGTGCGGTTTTGTGGGTGTAAAATCCTGCTTTATGAATAGGGTGGATCAACAAATCTAGATCATGCGTTTTATGATCTTGATTGGCATAAGCCCAGACATCAACAAATAAATCTTCTTCATGATAATGCTTGGATGGATCAAACTGGCTTTGAACCGGTTCAGGATCATGTGCAGCGACGCGTTCTGCCAAATTTTGCATCTGCGCATCTAAAACTTCATTAATTTCTTCCAGTGCAATCCGATAGGCAGAAAAAATGAGCACGCAGCCCAAAGCAATACTAAAAACAGAAATATAAATAATCAGGCGTTTTTTTAATGAATACTGTGACTGCACCAGTTGCTGACCTTATAATTGTCCGAGTCGATAACCTAATCCACGAATGGTACGAATAAAATCTTTCCCCAGTTTGGCCCGTAAATGATGTACATAAACTTCAATGGTATTGCTGCTCACTTCACTATCTAGATCATATAACTTATCTTCTAAATTGGCTTTAGAAAAAATCTTGTTCGGATGACTGATTAAAGGAGTCAAAATTGCCCATTCCCGATTGGATAGATCAATATATTGTCCTTTAAACTTGGCAATATGCTGTTCCACATCCAAAACCAAATCACCATAACTTAAAACTTTCAGACTGTTTTCCAGCGCTGACTCTGCTCCACTACGGCGCAATAAAGCATGTATACGCGCCAACAATTCATCAAATTCATAGGGCTTAATCAAATAGTCATCAGCGCCATGGTTCAAGCCATCCACCCGGTTTTGTAATTGATCACGTGCGGAAATAATCAGAACAGGTAAATTTGACCACTGCTGACGAATTTGTTTCAACACCTGCATACCATCCATCATGGGTAAGCCAAGGTCAAGCAAGACAATATCAAATTTTTCTTGGGTCAGTTTTTTTAAACCATCAATCCCATTGTTGACCCACTCCACATCAAATTGCTGATATTTCAACAAAGTCATGCTGGATTCAGCAATCATAAAATCATCTTCTATCATTAATATTTTAGTCATGCTTTTAAACTCACACTTTCTTTTTTGACCCACATTGTTTCAACATATTTTTTTGTTCATCAATAACTTGGCTGGTAATATCCAATAAACTGAGCAGACTTGGAAACAAGTTATCTTGACTTAATTCTTGGCTTTTTTGCTTGGCTAAGCAAGTGATTTGTGCGGAATTATGTTGAGTCCATTCCGGTGAAAACCACATTAACATTGGAATATGGGTTTGTTGAGTGGGCGCAATGGCATAGGGTGAACCATGCAAATATAGTCCATGCTCTCCAGTCGATTCACCATGGTCGGATAAATACCAAAATCCAGTTTGATGAGTGGTATTGCCTTTTAACACCTGAATCAGGGAGCTTAAAACATGGTCGGTATAGACAATCGAATTATCATAACTATTCAATAATTCTGTGCTGCTGCAGCCTTGAATTGCGTTGGTATCACAGCTGGGTTTAAAGGGCTGGAATTTATCCGTTGAACGCTGGTAATAAGCCGGTCCATGACTTCCCATTTGATGAAGTACAATTAAACGCGGAGTTTTGTCAGCTTCAGGAATCGCTGCAAGATAGGCTTTTAAACTATCTACCAAAATTTCATCATAACAGTCCCCATCTTTGGCACACCATTTGTCTTTTAACGGTTGTGGAATTTGATACTGCTCCACCCGGTTACATGTGCCTTTACAGCCTGAATTATTGTCAATCCACGTCACTTTATAGCCTGTCCGCTGTGCAATATCGAGTAATCCTTCACGGTGACTGGCCAGTTGTTCGTCATAATCTGAACGAGGCATACCGGAAAACATACAAGGTACTGACACTGCTGTTGTCGTACCACATGAACTCACCTGATTAAAATTGATAATATCCAGTTTAGAGAGTTCAGGATTAGTATTTCTAGAATAACCATTTAAAGAAAAACTCTCTGCGCGTGCCGTTTCACCCACCACTAGGACCATCAATTTAGGTTTATTTTTCTCACCCACTTGCTGAAATAAATATGCATCATCACCATAACTCACCAAAGGCAAATTCTGTGCAGGTTTAGATTTATGATAATAAGAAACTGTCGCTGAGATGGTATTTTGTGGAGAAATCATGCCTTTTAAATCGCGATGTTCACGGAAGATGGCTGCATAATCCACATAAAAGAGAAATAACAATCCGCCCATCAGTAACAATGAAATGATGCTATTAATGAGTTTCTTAGTAGCTTTAGATAAGAAAACTTCAGGCTTGATACGAACATAAGCAACCAAAATGAACGGGCAGATCACAAAGAACACTATCCACAGTACAAATCGTAAAGATAATAAATCCCGGACTTCACGCGCATCGGTTTGCATCATGTTCTGAATTTGTTCAAGGGAAATTACCACACCCAGACTATTTACAAAATATGCAGTAAAACCACCAATGAAAAGCAACACATAGGCAAAGAATTTTGCATTCCAGGTCCATTGCACAAGCTGAAAAATCAGATTATAGGCGGCGACAATCACCAACACAGTTGCCATCAAAAACATATAGGCTTTTGGACCTTGATAAGGGGTTAGACTTTGTATTTTTTGAAAAAAAGCAAAATTCAGAACCACCCCCAACCAACTTGCCAACAAAAAATTAAACTGACTTAATGAAATCGTCTTTATTTTATTGTGTATTGGACGGATGATATTTGACATGATTGTAGGTTATCTTTTTACTGATATCTTAATCTAAAATACAAAACTTAAAATGCACTTAATAAAAAAAGGCGATGTAACCATCGCCTTTTGATTAAATAAAAGTAACCGTTGATTAGAACTTATATTCCAAACCTGTACCTACAACGGGTTGTTTTGTTTCATTAGAACCTTGTTCCAAGGTTAAGTAACCTGCATAACCATAGGCTTTCACTTGCTTGTTAAAGGCATAATCTGCACCTGCAAAAATTTGTTTTGCTTCAAAGTCTGCCGTTACATTTTTAAAACTAGTTGTATTTTGGCTATATTGAGCTTTTACAGTCCAAGCTTTAGCGGTCGGAATATTATATTCAGCACCCACTAACCAACCTTGTGAGTCATCAATATTTCTAATTGCTGCTCGCCAGTTTGCCTGAGCAACTAAATCAGTAGAAGAAATATCAGCATTTTTCGTCTCTGCTACTTCAGAAGTTTGATATAAAGCTTTTAATGCTAAAGCGTTGTCTAACAAATTCACACGACCAACAGCACGAATCGTATTCGCTGCAGCCAATAAATTCCCCCCAACAACTTCAGGCTGTGCTGCATTTACGAAACCACGCCCTAAGAAGTTTGAAGGAATCGCTTTATCATAAGCAATACCTGCCACAACCACTGGACTATCATAAACAACAGATGCAGACCATGCATCGCCTAAGCCACGACCAGCAGTTTTAGATGAGCCATTGCCTTTTGCAATGCCTGAATCTTCACCAGAAGCCAATAAAGTATTCACTTTAATAGCACCTGTAGGTAATTTAATTACTGGAGATTCATAAATGACTGCGTTAGCAACACGATTTTCACCTGTCATGAAACCTGCAACATCAGCTTTATTAGCAACATAGTTGTTGAATGTATCGACAACACTAGAAAGTTGTTTCAAAGGAGTATCATGTACACCCACTTTTAAAGTACCGAGTTGAGCATCTTTTAAACCAACAAAACGGTTACGTACACCTAAATCGGTAGAATCCCCATCTGCGCTAATGCTCCATTCAATCGCATACACGGCGCTTAAGCTATCAGTCAGCTTCTCATCACCTTTTAAGCCAACGAATGAACTGTTTGAACTTACTTCAACGACATCTTTATCAGAAAAACCTGATTTATTGTCTTCAGGTAAATAATCGATAGAAGCATCGATTTCTCCATACAAAGTTGGCGCGGCAAAAGTAGAGCCTGTTAGTAGAGCTAAAGCAATTGCTGCAGCAATTTTGGTTTTCATTTTTCAATACCCCTAAGTTATTTTGTAACAGATGTTACTGTTTAGAAATATTTAAAAAAATGATTTAGATTTTATTTAGTTATCTTTTTTATTCCTTAGATTTTAAATAGATAATCAATTTAAATAAAAAACTTTTATTGTATTATTAAAGCTTGGCCTTCCATCTAAGAACAGGCCATAAACAGATCGCCGCGACCAAGGTGATAAAGGCTAAATAATCTGCATAACCCAAAAAATCACCCAATATTCCACTTAGGCTATATAGTCCTCCACTGACCGTCGCCATCAAAGCCACCTGAAAGGTAAAATCTGTTCCAGCCAAATGTTTGCGGCTGTATTGCATCACCAAAGTGAGCATCACCACCAGCAACATGGCTGAAATCATATCTTCAGCAGCATTAATCAAATAAATAAGCCACGGTTTAATTGGCTGTTGTGCCTCATATTGAAAAGCCAGCCATGCGAATGCAGTCAAGCTCAGAATTTTCAAAACAGAAAAACCGAGCAGTGCATTTGCACGAGATATATACTTCAGACTTAGGCCGGCCAATCCTGCCCCGATTAATGCAGCCAATGCCCCCAGCATGGTCACATAAATACCAATCTGGGAAAATGTCAGCCCTAAATCGACCATTAGGGGTTTTAGTAAAGGACCCGCCAAACCATCGGCAATTTTAAAAGTGATCAGTACGACTAGCCATAAAGCCAAACTACGGGTTTGATGAAAATAGGCTAGATAGTTTTTTACTTTACTCCAGCTAAAAACCTCTTTGTCAGCTGTGTGCTGAATATGCTGGAATCGGGCTGGTTCTTTAAAGAACAGAATAGGTAAGGTATTTAGAAAAACCAGTCCGGCCAAAACTAAAAAAGTGATTTGCCAATCCAGCCAGTCCAGTGCCCATAAAATTGCGCCCCCACCAACAATAAAACCCAGTCGTGAGCCAATGACCTGAAAAGTATTGCCCCAATGTTGCTGCTCATTTTTAAGCATATTGACTGCCAAGCCATCGGTTGCAATATCTTGGGTGGCACCGACCAGATTCATGCTCAGTAAAGCCACAAAAAATGCCAGTAAATATTCAGGCTGATTTAAAGCCTGAATCGGCAGAAAGGATAAACCAATGAGTACAGCTACACTTAATAACTGGGTTGGAACAATCCAGCTACGATAATGTCCAAAAGCAGAATAACCCAACCGATCGACCCACGGTGCCCACAAAATTTTAATCGACCACGGCAACATCAATAATCCAAAGCCGCCAATCTGTGCCAGTGATACCCCTTGAGCACGTAAAATCACCGGTAAAGCATGGGTCATAAAACCTACTGGCAAACCTTGCGCCCAATATAAAGAAAACAACAGGATATAAATATTAGGTGTACGCGGCATAGTGCGCCCTTCTGGTCAAAACTGGATTGCTTATTTTTATCAAGCAAGCTGAATTGTAGTTTACTTTTTGCCAATGAATCTTATTTTACAAAAGCTTAACATTATTAAAATGCGATAAACTTTTGTCAGGCAGGCGGATAAAAATCATGTCAGCACATTTCCCAACATTGCCCGATCAAGTACCTGCTCGCGGTAGCAGCTTGAGCCGAACGCTTTTCAAAAAAATATTTCTTGCCCAAGGCTGGAGCTTTGAAGGTGAGTTTCCCAACCTGCCTAAAGCCGTCGCCATTATTTCCCCGCACACCTCCAATATTGATGCGTGGCATGGTTTTACCGCCCTGCTCGGACTGGGCATTAAAATTACCATTTTTGGCAAACATACCTTGTTTAAAACACCGCTAAAACCCTTACTGAAATGGATTGGGGGGATTCCTGTTAATCGCAGTATTTCCCAAGGTACAACGCAGCAAATTATCAACTTCATCAATGCCCAAGCCCAGATCTGGATCGGTATGGCACCTGAAGGAACACGTAAACAGGCAGATTCGTTTAGAAGTGGTTTTTACCGTATTGCTGTAGGCGCGCATATTCCCATTGTGATGTTCTCTTTTGATTACGACAATAAAACCATTTACTGCTTAGGCGTGTTTCACCCAACGGGAAATTATGAACAGGATTTAGAACAGATTTTAAATTTGTATGAGGGAAAATTTTCTCCGAAAAATCCGGACTGGCTGGCCAAACCGTTACAAAATCGTATGAAAAATCGCTAGTCAAAATTATGTTTATCTGATGTCATGTGCGCAACTTTTGTCTATTTGATGTCCAATTTTAATTATGAAGTTTGTGCAATATTCTTTCATGGGTCTCTTGGCGCTTAGCCTGATGGGCTGTGATAAAGCTGTAAAAACCCAACCGCAAACGACCACCTTAAAAGCACGTGAACCCGTAATTGCCATTGCGCTGGGGGGTGGTGGAGCCAAAGGTTTTGCCCATATCGGGGTACTTAAAGTTTTAGAATCACATGGCATTAAACCGAAAATTGTCACAGGCACCAGTGCCGGTAGTTTTGTCGGCAGTATCTATGCCAGTGGTAAAACCCCTTATCAACTTCAGCAAATTGCACTCACTCTCAAAGAATCCGACATTCGCGATTTAACCTTCAACAGTCAAGGCGTGGTGCAAGGCCAAAAATTGCAGAATTATGTCAACAAGCATATTGCCAACAAACCGATTGAACAATTCCCGATTCGTTTTGCTGCAGTTGCCACACGTCTGGACACGGGTCGCAAAGCTGAATTTATTAAAGGCAATGCAGGTCAGGCCGTTCGTGCTTCGTGCAGTATCCCGAATGTCTTTGTACCTGCAACGATTGGCGGAAAACAATATGTTGATGGTGGCTTGGTCAGTCCGATTCCGGTAAAAACGGCGAAAGATATGGGTGCTGATATTGTCATTGCGGTAGATATTTCTGCACGCCCAGTCGGGGGTAAAGCGCTCAGCATGTGGGGCTTGCTTGATCAGACCATTAATATTATGGGACAGCAAAGTATCAATGAAGAACTCAGTCAAGCAACTGTAGTGATTCAGCCTAAAGTAGGACACTTGGGCACACTGGATTTAAAAGCCAGCAATCAGTCCATTTTAGAGGGTGAAAAAGCCACCCAACTGAAAATTATTGCGATTGAAAAAGCCATAACCGATTTTAAAAAGTCTCCAGCGGCATTTAAAGCTGCTCCTAAATCCAAAATCTAAAAAAGATGCTTTTTTAATATTCAAAGACTTATTCATCTGCTAAATTGATATAGACGCTTGGTTATCTATATCAATTTTAACAATACACGAGTAGATGTATGGAATTTGTTTTCGAACCTTGGCATTGGTTTGTATTGGGGGTTTTGCTTATTCTTTCTGAATTGGTACTTCCCGCTTTTGCTGCACTATGGTTTGGCATCGCTGCCATCATGGTGGGTATTTTACTTTGGTTGTTCCCGATGATGGGTTCCACTACACAACTCGTCACCTGGATTATCCTGTCCGTCCTGTGCACCTTACTCTGGTTTAAATTTATTAAGCCGCTTTCAACCGATAAAACCAAAGCCGGCTTATCTCGTGAAGCGACTATTGGTCAAGTGGGTATGGTCATTCAAACCCATATGCACCATGACCTGATTACAGTGCGTTTCCCTATGCCGGTTTTGGGCTCTGACGAATGGAACTGCCGTATCCTAGAACCGGTACAGGTGGGTGACCGAGTTCGGGTGGTCGATATACTCGGCAACGAGCTCGTAGTCAAGCCACACCATTCACATAATGAAAATCCCTAAAGCGAGGAAATAACATGTCTGGTGGATCTATTATTGTTTTAGCGCTCCTGATTTTTGCAGGCGTTACCATTTTCAAGGGTGTTCGTATTGTCCCGCAGGGTTATAAATGGATAGTACAACGGCTGGGTAAATATCATACCACCCTGACACCGGGTCTAAACTTTGTGATTCCCTATGTGGATGAAGTGGCTTATAAAGTCACCACCAAAGACATTGTGATGGATATTCCTTCTCAAGAAGTGATTACCCGTGATAACGCAGTTTTGTTGATGAATGCCATGGCATATATCAATATCACTACACCAGAAAAAGCGGTCTACGGCATTGAAAACTATACCTGGGCCATTCAAAACCTGGTACAGACTTCATTGCGTTCTATCGTCGGTGAAATGGATCTGGATGATGCTTTATCGTCACGTGATCACATTAAGGCAAAACTGAAAGCGGCCATTTCTGATGATATTTCTGATTGGGGCATTACATTGAAAACGGTTGAAATTCAAGATATTCAACCATCAAGCACCATGCAATCAGCGATGGAAGCGCAAGCCGCGGCTGAACGTCAGCGCCGTGCTACCGTGACCAAAGCAGATGGTGAAAAACAGGCCGCTATTTTAGAAGCAGATGGCCGTTTGGAAGCTTCACGTCGTGATGCAGAAGCACAAGTAGTCTTGGCTGAATCATCACAACGTGCCATTGAGATGATTACTTCTGCGGTCGGTGATAAAGAAATTCCCGTTGCCTACCTATTGGGTGAACAATATGTCAAAGCCATGCAAGAGATGGCGAAATCCAATAATGCCAAAACTGTAGTGTTGCCTGCAGACATTATGAATACCATTCGTGGCGTAATGGGCCGTAATCCTTAAATCTTGGCATTTTTCTGTAAAATAGACAGCAGTTGCTGTCTATTTTTATTTCAATTGCGAAAAACTCTGCAATCATTGTGAAATTATGATTAAATTTCGCGTTATTTTTTGAAATTATTTGTGCTTTTTTCTATAAGCCCTTATTTCGATCTACTGTCCACCTTGTAAATGGATACCGTATGAGCTCCCTGAATCCGACCTTAATTACCTTTCTTTTTTATATTGTCGCCATGATTGTGATTGGCCTTATGGCTTATCGCGCGACAGCCAACTTCTCTGATTACATTTTGGGGGGTCGTCGTTTAGGTAGTTTCGTAACAGCGCTCTCCGCAGGTGCTTCAGATATGAGTGGCTGGTTGCTTATGGGACTGCCTGGTGCAATTTATCTTTCCGGTTTATCTGAAATGTGGATTGCCATTGGTCTGATTATTGGCGCATGGCTGAACTGGCGACTGGTTGCCGGACGTCTTCGTGTTCACACCGAAGTTCAGCACAATGCCTTGACCTTGCCAGACTATTTCTCTAACCGTTTTAACGATCAAAAGAAAATTCTGCGTATTGCTTCAGCATTTATTATTTTAATTTTCTTTGCCATTTACTGTGCTTCAGGCATGGTTGCAGGCGCACGTTTATTTGAAAGTATGTTTGACATGTCCTATAGCACGGCGCTTTGGGTCAGTGCGATTGCCACCATCAGTTATGTGTTTATTGGTGGCTTCTTGGCCGTCAGCTGGACCGATACCATTCAAGCTGGCCTCATGATTTTTGCCTTGTTGCTGACTCCTGTAGTTGTGGTATTAAGTTTTTCCGATATGAATCAAATCACTTTGGCACTGGAGGCAGCTCGCCCCCAAGCAACTGACGTGATTGGCAATTTAAGCTTTGTAGCGATTATTTCATTATTGGCCTGGGGCTTGGGTTACTTTGGTCAACCGCATATTCTGGTGCGTTTTATGGCTGCAGATTCCGTCAAATCCATTCCCAATGCGCGCCGTATTGGCATGACCTGGATGATTCTTTGCTTAGTCGGTGCAGTTGCTACCGGTTTCTTTGGTATTGCTTATTTCCAGCAACATCCTGAACTTGCCGGTGCAGTAACAGCGAATCCAGAAACTGTGTTCATGGAACTGACCAAAATTCTGTTTAATCCATGGATTGCCGGAATTATCTTGGCTGCTATTTTAGCCGCAGTGATGAGTACCTTAAGCTGCCAGTTACTGGTCTGCTCAAGTACCTTAACCGAAGACTTTTATAAATCATTCTTACGTAAAAATGCAACGCAAAAAGAACTGGTGTGGATTGGCCGCTTGATGGTTTTACTGATTGCCCTGCTTGCAATCTGGATGGCGGGAAATCCTGAATCTAAAGTTTTAGGTTTGGTCGCTTACGCTTGGGCAGGCTTTGGTGCTGCTTTTGGTCCACTGATTATTCTGTCATTGTTCTGGCGCCGCATGACGCTAAATGGCGCACTTGCTGGTATGCTGATTGGTGCGGTTGTGGTCATTCTCTGGAAAAATATGTTCAGTGCAACCGGGCTGTATGAAATTATTCCAGGTTTCATCTGCTCACTGATTGCCATTATCGTGGTCAGCTTAATGGGTAAAGCCCCTACTGAAGAAGTCACCACGCGTTTCGATGAAGGCGATCGTTTATATAAAGATGCACAATAATCTTTAAATCTTTAGCGTATAAAAAGAGGACTTCTAAGTCCTCTTTTTTTAACTCAATTTTTCTAGATCACACTTTCAAACTCAGTATTCAGCTTTTACGCGACAACAAAAACTGTGAAATCTGATTGAGTTCAGCTGCATTGTCACCAAACATTGCTAAAGCGCTAAAGGCCTGATCATGTAATTCCTTGGCATAAGCCTGAGCTTTGTCCAGTCCCATCAATGCTGGATAAGTCGATTTATCCACTTGCTGGTCTTTCCCTGCGGTTTTCCCCAACACTTCTGTATCGGAAATAATATCCAGAATGTCATCTTGCACTTGGAAAGCCAGTCCAATCGCTTGCGCATATTCACGTAGCCGAGGAATGGCTTGATCAGTGCCTTCAAACACAGTGACTGCAGCCATCATTACCGCAGCAGAAATGAGTGCGCCGGTTTTATTACGGTGAATATTTTCCAAAGCTACCTGATCAACATGCTTGCCTTCAGCCTGCAAATCCAGCACCTGACCACAGACCATTTTTGAACTGGCAGTTGCCAGAATCTGCATCTGTTTTAACACAATAGCTGGATCAACAGCAGGGCCTTGATCAAACAAGCGGCTGCCTAATATTTCAAATGCCATTGACTGCAAAATATCACCAGCAAGTAGTGCAGTATCTTCACCAAAAGCCACATGACAAGTCGGCTGGCCACGGCGCAGCAAATCATTGTCCATACAGGGCAAATCATCATGCGCCAGTGAATAGCAATGGATCATTTCAATCGCCACTGCTGCACGACGTACCGCAGCAGCATTAGCATTGGGCTTAATGGCTGCTGTTGCATAACAAAGCGCTGGACGTACACGTTTCCCACCGAGCATAACAACATGATGCACAGCGCCTTTCAGCGGTTCTGGAATGGAAAATGCGTCTAATGCCGTCAATAAGTCTTGTTGAATACGTTGCTGTGCTGGGGGTAATACATTTGCATGTACGTCAGTTAAAGATGACACATTCGCCTCGAATACTTTGCTTTGGTTCGTAGATCTAAACATCAGAAATCAATGATTGATCTAATATACAACGCTCTTGTCATCATCGACAGAGAACTTGCGACTCATCATACTGCTTTCTCGCAAGATTCTCTATCTTGTTTACTACTTCAGGCTATCTTCCGGAATTCGAACCCAGCCTTCCATCAGCACGCGTGCACTACGGCTCATCACCGCCTTCTTCACCTGCCATTGTCCATTTTCCTGAACCGCTTCTGCACCGACACGTAAGGTCCCTGAAGGATGACCAAAACGTACTGCTTCACGCGCTCCACCGCCTGCCGCCAAATTCACCAATGTTCCCGGAATTGCAGCAGCTGTACCAATCGCCACTGCAGCTGTTCCCATCATGGCATGATGCAGTTTTCCCATCGACAAGGCACGTACCAGTAAATCCACATCTGTGGTTTGAATAACTTTACCGCTCGATGATGTATAAGCTTTAGGTTTTGATACAAAGGCAATTTTTGGCGTATGTTGACGTTTTTCAGCTTCGGAAATATCCTGGATCAAGCCCATATGTTTTGCACCGTAAGCACGAATGGTTTCAAAACGTGCCAGTGCCTGAGCATCTCCATTAATCGCGTCTTGTAATTCAGTTCCTACATAGCCAATATCTTCGGCATTTAAGAAGATGGTCGGAATTCCAGCATTAATAAAAGTCGCTTGGAAAGTGCCGATATTGGGAACTTCAAAAGTATCGACCACATTCCCAGTCGGGAACATAGCACCGCCCTCTTCCCCATCATCTGCAGGGTCTAGAAATTCAATCTGAACTTCTGCAGCAGGAAAAGTCACGCCATCGAGTTCAAAATCCCCGGTTTCCTGCACTTGACCATTCGTAATCGGTACCTGCGCAATAATGGTTTTTTGAATATTTACCTGCCAGATTCGTACCGTGCACAGGCCATTTTCAGGAATACGTTCTGGACTGACCAAACCGTTGGAAATCGCAAATGATCCCACTGCAGCAGTCAAGTTGCCACAGTTCCCACTCCAGTCGACAAAAGGCTGATCAATCGCCACCTGCCCAAATAAATAATCCACATCATGATCGGGTTGTGAACTTTTGGTCAAGATCACGGTTTTACTGGTACTTGAGCTTGCTCCACCCATACCATCAATTTGCTTGCCATATGGATCGGGACTGCCAATCACACGTAATAACAATTGATCGCGAATTGTTCCAGGCTGTTGTGCGGCCTCTGGCAAGTCATCGAGTTTAAAGAAAACCCCCTTACTGGTACCACCGCGCATATAAGTTGCTGGAATCTTGATTTGTGGAGCGAAACTCATTTCATTAATCCTTAATACTTATCATTGTTTTAAACAACATTTGGAAAATATTGATCACTTTTATCATAATGCTTTTTTCAGCAAAAACACTCGCCACAGGACTTAAGTATAAAAAAGAAACGCTCAATAAAATTGATAAAAGCCCTTTATAACTCACAAGTCATTGTATTAATAAAATTAATCTATTGATTCATATATAAATTCTCATCAAATCATATTTTTCAGTTATTCACATGGTCATGAGCCTACTAGGGTTGTACTAGGCTAATACAAATCAATCCATTACAATCATTTTACTTATCCATTGTCGGGCTGATTACTTTGAATAGCGAGTCTTCTACACTTCAGCGTGGCTTAAAGAACCGTCATATCCAACTCATCGCCATGGGCGGAGCAATTGGTACAGGCTTATTCTTAGGTTCCGCACAGGTGATTCAATCTGCAGGTCCTTCCATCATTTTGGGTTATGCCATTGGTGGTTTGATTGCATTTTTAATCATGCGTCAACTGGGGGAAATGATTGTACATGAGCCTGTAGCAGGATCATTTAGTCATTTTGCCTTTAAATATTGGGGGAAATTTCCCGGCTTTCTAGCGGGTTGGAATTACTGGATTTTATATATTTTAGTGGCCATGACAGAGCTAACTGCTGTCGCTAAATATATTAATTACTGGTGGCCTTTTATTCCTGCATGGGCATCGGTGCTGTTCTTTTTCGTTGTGATTACTTTGGTCAATCTCGGCAATGTGAAATTTTATGGTGAATCCGAATTCTGGCTTTCCATCATCAAGGTCACTGCGATTGTATCCATGATCGTGTTCGGTTTGTATTTATTACTCACCGCAGATGCTGGCTCAACCTCTTCATTTAGCAATCTTTGGACTCATGGCGGATTCTTCCCGAATGGATTTGAAGGTTTATTCTATATGCTTGCCTTCCTGATGTTCGCCTTTGGGGGTATTGAGCTGATTGGTATGGCTGCCGCAGAAGCCAAAGATCCTGAAAAAACCATTCCTAAAGCCATTAACCAGGTTGTTTTCCGTATTCTGCTGTTCTATATCGGTTCATTGACGATTCTTTTATCATTGGTGCCATGGAATCAGCTTGATTTAGGAGGGCTTGATAAAAGTCCATTTGTGATGATTTTCAGTCAACTTGGGATTGGCTGGGCAGCTAACTTACTGAATTTCATTATCCTGACTGCAGCGCTGTCGGTTTATAACAGCGGTATGTATGCCAATAGCCGTATGCTTTATGGTCTAGCAAAGCAAGGAAATGCGCCAAAAATATTCCAAAGTGTCAATAAACAAGGTGTTCCTATTCCTGCTGTTTTATTTTCAGCACTGTTAATTTTTGGTTGCGTACTTTTAAACTACTTTGTTCCAGAAGATGCCTTAAGCCATTTGATGTATGTGGTTGTAGGGGCATTAGTTCTAAACTGGGCCATGATTACCTTGACACACTTGAAATTTAAACAAGCCATTAAGCAAGCATCAATCCAAACTAAATTTCCTGCACTTTGGTCTCCACTGAGCAACTATTTAGTACTCATTTTCATTGTGACAGTACTTTATATTATGTGGACGCAAGGCTTTAAAGAATCTGTACTCATGATTCCAATATGGATTGTGGTGATGTTTGGTTTATTTAAAGCTCTCAAGATGAATAAATCTTAAGCCAAAACCATAAAGATCAGTATTTAAAAAAGTTATTGTTTCGACAATAACTTTTTTTTCTGAGTTTTTTAGAGTAGATTAAGGTTCATTTTGCGCCCTTAGCTTAACTGGATAGAGCAGTTGCCTCCTAAGCGACCGACGTGGGTTCGACTCCCGCAGGGCGCACCATTCTATATTTATTGCTGTTTTTTTAGATTCATCCGTTATTTTCTATAAAATGACAGTTCCCCCCTACACGACTCTCTCAAGCCCTACCTAGCTTGAAGTCGTTCATTCAGGGTGGGAATGGATGGCTAAGGGAAGCAGCCGTCCCTGTAAACATCAGCTTGCCCTGTCCTCGCAGATCATTTTCAGCATAGGGTAAACTCGATGTGTGGCTAAGTCATGGTATGAATGGTGTCCTTAAATCGCTTCCATGCCACATAGAAAAACACCACGGCAATGCCAATGAGCCAGAGAAATGCCGGCCAGACAACGTCCAGTCCTGCATTTCTATACAAAATGGCCTGAGCAAGCTGGACAAAATGTGTGGTTGGTGCAATCAGCATCACATTTTGCAGCACTTCAGGCATACTTTCACGTGGTGTCATCCCGCCAGATAGCATCTGCATCGGAATCAAAGTCAGCATCATCAGAAGGCCAAACTGGGGCATCGACTTGGACATGGTCGCCAAATAAATGCCCATCGAAGTAGTGGCAAACAACGTCAATAATGCCCCAAAGAAGAACAGCCACAGATTCCCTTCTATCGGTACCTTTAAGGCGATCTGTACCACCAGTTTCAAACCTAAAAATGCTGCCAGCAAAACTACCAGACTCATGGACCAGACTTTGGACATCATAATTTCAAACACTGTGACCGGCATGACCATCAGATGTTCTATCGTACCGTGTTCACGTTCACGGATTAATGCTGCTCCAGTCAGAATAATGGACAGCATTGCCACGTTATTGATGATTTGCATCACACTGCCGAACCATTTCTGGTCAAGCGCAGGGTTAAAACGCGCCCGCATCTCCAGCTCTACTGGCATGGTGCTTATTTCACGGTGACGCAGAACGTATTCATTGACTTCGGACAGGATAATCTGCTGAATATAACCCGCCCCGACCATTGCCTGAGACATCCGGGTGGCATCGACATTCACCTGGATGGTTGCCTCTCTTCCCTCCAGTATATCTTCCTGAAAATTTACCGGAATATTCAGGGCAAAGGTAAATTCTCCGGCATCCATTCCGGCATCCATATAATTCAGTTCAGTGGTCTGGGGCAGAAAATAGGGAGGATAAAAGGCCGAGCTTATCCGTTCCGACAAGGTTGAATGGTCTTCATCTACAATCGCGATCGGTGCCATATTTAGACTGTCGGTCATAGCGGTTGCAGCCGTATAGACGGCGACGGTAAAGGTATAGACAATCAGGATCAGCATGACCGGATCACGCCATAGACTCCACAGTTCCTTGCAACCGAGCAGATAGATATTCTTTATTTTCTGGCTGACCATCCTAGGGCTCCTGTTTTTTCAGGGCAAGAATTGCTGCACCCATAATCACAGGCACCGACAGCAGAATCACCCAAAAATCCTGATGCAGTGCATCAAAGCTCAACGCCTTGTTAAACACCCCCCGGCTGATATTCACCATATGCGTAGTCGGATAGATTTCACCAAACCAGCGACCAAAACCCTCCAGAGAGGAAACCGGATTGACAATGCCGGCGAACTGCACCGCAGGAATAAGCGTACCGATCATCACCAGAAACATCGAGGCAATCTGGCTTTTGGTCAATGAAGATGCCAGCAGTCCCATACCGGTTGAAAAAATAATAAACAGGAAGGATGCCAAGGTCAGCGTCAGGAAGCTGCCCTTGATCGGCACATCAAAGATCACCACAATGATCAGGCACATCAGAAAATAATTCAGCATGGCCAAAACCACATAAGGAATTTGCTTGCCAATCAGAAATTCACTGCGGGTCACCGGAGTAACATACAGATTAACAATCGAACCGAGTTCTTTTTCCCGCACTACAGATAGTGCTGTCAGCATGGCAGGGATTAGTAAAATTAATAGGGGGAATACAGCCGGTGCGATTGCAGGCAGGCTCTTGATGTCGGGATTGTAGCGGAATCGGGTTTCTATATTTACGGTACTCGAGGTTTTATATCCACTTCGCTCTAATGCCTGCTGCATCAACCAGTGAGTATGAATTCCCTGTACATAGCCTTTCACTGTTTCAGCACGTTGTGGCATGGCACCATCAATCCAGGCACCAATTTTAACGTCTTCTCCGCGGTAAACATCCCGGGCAAAATCAGGTGGAATCTCGATGGCCAAAGAAATATCGCCACTTCGCATGCGTTGATCCAGATCCTCATAGTTTTGCAGCGGCGGCTTTTCAACAAAATAACGTGAACCTGCAATGCTCATGCTGTAATTCTGGCTAAGACCACTCTGGTCACGATCCAGTACAGCAAAGGTCAGGTCATCTACGTCCATGGTGATCCCAAAACCCATCACAAACAGCAGGATAATCGATCCGACCAGCGCCATGGTGGCACGTATCGGATCACGTGCCAGCTCCAGCGATTCACGCCACGCATAGCTGAGCATACGTTGCAAGCTAAATCGGCTGGATATCCTGGTTTCTTCTTTCCCCGTCTGGTCATTGGGAATACTGCCTTCTATCTCTTGTTCAGGCGGCGTCTGGCTGGCTGCTCCGGCATCCACCAGATAGCCAATAAATGCTTCTTCCAAGGTGGCAGCCTGCCTATTTTTGATCAGCTGTGCGGGTGCAGCACTGTCCAGAACCCGGCCAGCATGCATCAGGGAAATCCGGTCACAGCGCTGTGCTTCATTCATAAAGTGTGTTGAAATAAAGATGGTGACCCCGTCCTTGCGGGATAAGGAGATCAAAAAGCGCCAGAAATTGTCCCGGGCAATCGGGTCTACCCCCGAAGTCGGTTCATCCAGAATCAGAATTTCCGGATTGTGCACCAGTGCCACTGCTAGTGACAGGCGCTGACGGATCCCCAGTGGCAAGTCATCAGGCAGCTTGTTTTTAACTTCGCTCAGGTCAAAACGCTGCAGCATCTGCTGTACACGAGTCTCAATCTGTTCAGCCGGTACATGAAATAATTTAGCGTGAAGTACCAGGTTCTGGGTAATGGTCAGTTCACTATAAAGAGAGAACGACTGTGACATATAACCAACACGGCGGCGGGTCTCAATATTACTGCCTTCCACTGACTGTCCAAATAACCAGGCCTGCCCTTCTGAAGCTTCGAGCAATCCTGTCAGTACTTTCATAGTGGTGGTTTTGCCACAGCCATTCGATCCCAGAAAACCGAAGATTTCACCCTGCCGGATCTGGAAATTGACATGATCTACTGCGGTAAAATCACCAAACCTGACAGTCAGATCCTTCGCTTCCAGAGCATAGCCGTCCGAATCGTAATCTGGTAAAGGAGGAATCACCACAGGTGTATAACCCTGTTTCTTTTCTTCCGGTAACAGCTTGATGTAAGCATCTTCCAGGTTGTCACTCTCCGTCTGTGTCAAGAGTTCTTGCGGAGTTCCTGTTTTCAGAATTTTGCCTTCATCCATCATCGCCAGCCAGTCAAAGCCTTGCGCTTCATCCATGTAGGCAGTGGCGACAATCACACTCATCTGGGGACGAACCTGACGGATGCGTTTAATCAGTTCCCAGAACTGTGCCCGTGCCAAGGGATCGACTCCCGTGGTGGGTTCATCCAGAATCAGAAAATCCGGATCATGAATCAGGGAGCAGCACAAGCCGAGTTTCTGTTTCATACCTCCGGATAATTTTCCTGCCGGACGATCGAGAAATTCATAAAGTCCTGTACTTTTGGTCAGATCATCAATCCGTTTACGGATTTCTGCAGCACTATGCCCAAACAAGCGACCGACAAACTGCAGATTTTCCTCCACTGACAGGGTTTTGGACAGATTTGTGCCCAGACCTTGGGGCATGTAAGCAATATACGGACAGACTTTCCTGCGATGCTTCGGGTCAGCAATATCCCCGCCAAGTACAATCAGACGGCCCTCCTGAACGACCTTGGCACCGGCCAGCAAGGCCAGCAAACTGGATTTCCCCACACCATCCGGCCCGATCAGTCCAATCATGCAGCCCGCAGGAAGTGACAGGGAGATATCCTGTAAAGCCTGTGTCTTTCCATATTTCAGGCTGACCTGGTGGATGTCGGCAACTGCCGCTCCTGCAACGGATTGCGGTGTCATGATTTAACCTGATTTCTTAAGAACTCGGGCCAAGGCATATTAGGATCAAGTTTGATATAGGCCACGCCCGGAAGACCGGTTTTGACCTGCTGGATATGTTTTTTCAGCAAGTCAGGATCAATTTTTGCCTTGATACGGAACATTAATTTCTGGCGTTCACTTTCAGTCTCAACGGTTTTTGGAGTGAACTGGGCCGTATCTGCAACAAAAGATACCCGGGCAGGAATGACCACATTTTTGGCCACATCCAGCACAATACGGACTTCGGTGCCGATTGCGATACGGCCAGCCACAGTTTCCGGCAGGAAAAACGTCATATAGACATCTGAGAGATCAATCAGGTTCATGACCCGCCCCCCGGCAGCAATCATTTCGCCTGGTTGTGCGACCAGAAACTGCACCCGCGCTTTTAAAGGCGCCTTAAGCTGGGCATCCTCAATATCAAAATTGATCCGCTCGATAGTTGCTTTGATGGCATCTACCTGGGATCTTGCGCTCGACACTTGGCTGCGTGCCGCAACGATAGCTCCTTCAGCGCTGTCCACTTGTGCCTTGGCTGCACTCAGTACTGCCGCCACACGCTTGGCATCTGCCCTCTCATCATCCAGTTGCTGCCTGGAAGATGCACCTTCCTTGGCCAGAATTTCTGTACGTGCCAGACGGTTTTTTGCGGCAATGAGTTCTGTTTCACGCTGCAGCACCATCGCTTCGGCTGCTGATTTTTCACTGTTACGCATCGCCAGTTGAGCTTCTGCAGTAGCAATACCATCCTCGGCCTGACGCTGCTGGGCTTGGATCTCGCGCAGCTGAGCTTCAAGTGTAGACACTTTAATTCGGGCCAAAATCTGACCAGGCTCGACAAAATCTCCTTCCCGCACCAGAATTTCTTCCAGCTGGCCAGCGAACTTACTGGAGATATTGACTTCAGTCGCCTCAATTCGTCCATTCCCGCTGACCAGCCCCTCGGTATCAGGCTGGTTCATGTTTTTCCAGATCAGGTAACCCACCAGGATTGCTACAACAACTGCTCCCACAATGGATAATTTTTTTATATTCATGGGTCTGATTACTCAACATATTCAATGGGTCGCTACCAACCCCTTTTTTATTTTTAATAAAATCTGCAGATTACTTCTTTTATTTTGCTTAATTTATAATGAGTGTTTTCAAAAAGCAGGTTTAGCCAGGCTGTGCCAGTCTGCTATCACCGCCCAGTGCAAAATACAGGGAAATATAGGACTGCATTAAGGCACTTTGGGTTTCAATCGACTGCTGTTCTGCAGACAGCAAACTCCGCTGTGCATCCAGTACATCCAGATAGCCCACAGCACCGTTATCATAACGCAACTGTGCCAGTCGTGCGGTTTCCCGAAAAGCAGCCAGTCCCTGATTCTGTATTTGCAGTTGCTGGCTTAAATACCGCTGATCAACCAAAGCATCAGCCACTTCCCGAAAGGCATTCTGTACAGTTTTTTCATAGTCAGCCACAGTAATATCCTGTCGTACTTCCGCCAAGATGACATTGTTCTTTAACCTTCCTGCAGTAAAGATCGGTAGACTGATGCTGGGAGCAATCGACCATACCGAACTACCGGATTTGAACAGGCCATCCAGTTCTGTACTGGCCGTTCCGAAACTACCCGTGAGCGCAATACGTGGAAAAAAGGCAGCACGGGCAGCCTGGATATTGGCATGCTGGGAATACAGTAAGGCTTCAGCAGCCCGAATATCTGGCCGGTTCAGCAGTAACTCCGACGGAAGTCCGGTCTGCAATACTACCGGTTTAAAATTCAGCTGATCCAGTCCTAATCTTGGGACTTCCACAGGCTGGCCTATCAACTGTATCAAATAGTTGGCGGTCGTATCCTGCACATTTTGCAGTTGGGTCAACAATGCCCGACCATTACTGAGCAGGGTTTGTGCCTGCATATATTCAACTTTCGAACCTGCACCCACTTCATAACGCCGTTTAAAGATATGCACAGACCTTTCATAACTTTCCACAGAGCGTTCAGCAAAATAAATACGTTTTTCCAGTTCTGACAAGGTCAGATAGGTCTGGATTGATTGCTGGATAATACTGTTCCGTACCGCCAGCTGATTATATTCAGAAGCAAAAAACTGCTGCAATGCTGCTTCATTCAGACTGCGTATACGTCCCCAGAGATCCAGTTCCCACTGGCTGGTTCCCACACCGACCGTATACTGTTCAGTGGTTACAGCACGGCCAACGGGAGATAAATCTGCCGGTACCCTACTGCGTTCATAGCTACTGCTTCCAGATATGCCGGGCCACAATTCTGAACGCTGAATACCATAAGCAGCCTGTGCTTCACGAATCCGTAATGCTGCAATTTTCAGGTCATGATTGTAGGTCAGGGCAAGACGAGCAATTCTGACTAAAGTGGGGTCACTGACATAATCAGACCATGGTAAAGCATGGTATGCCCCGCTCTGCTGAAATGGATAGTGGGCTGGCAAGGCAGGCTCTGGTTTGGTCAACGGTACTGTATTCTGACAGCCGGTCAGTGGAACTAAAATGGGGAGTGCCACCAGACTGCTGCCTAAGTAAAATCTGCGAAAAATATTCAGTTTCAACAATTGTCCCTCCTGTCAGCTGAGCCTTCACTACAAAATATGCTCAACTGCCTGAGATAAATGACTGCTTAAGTCATTAGAAAAAAGCCGTATCATTAAGCCTGCCCGATCACATAGCTTTGCATTCTATTTAGTTTTTAATCGGCATCATGATCTGATATCAAAAATTATCCAAATTTATATTCCAAGTATTTATTTTTTTAACTTTTATATTCTTCTTTTTAACCTGTTCGCGGCTCATAGCATAGCTTCCCGATCAGGCCATTCAGTCTCCTCATTTCAAGGTTTAAGCAACACACTACTCTTCCATCGTTATCTGGGAAAAGCCTTCTAGCAAGTACATTCGCCTATCTTCTATCTATCGTATATTTCTACACAATACACGGTTCAGTCTGACATGCACATATCCCTTCTTTACTCACTCCTCTACGTTAGCAACAAATTGTAAATGAAAACTCAGAAGTAGATTTACGATGCTCCTACGAACTGTATCTCCAACCAACAGGATTTAGGATTATTCAATATTGCTTTGATTTTAATCAATATGATTTGAAGTTTCTGTTCCCTCTGGAATTTCTTAAATATTTCTTGAATATACTTTTATTGCACTTTAGGAATAATTAAATGTAATTTTCCTGTAACAGAATTTCAGGTATACAGCTTGAACTAGAGCTAACAAAGAGGTGAAACCTGAGAATTAATTAACAAATCATTACTACACTCTTCACGATAAATGGTTATTTTTTAGTCAAATGATAATATAAATAAACTCCTAATTAATTAATATTTATTTTTTATTTTTCAATATCTTAAACATCTAATATTAATTAATTTTAGATTAAAAACTCTAATAAATTGCATTTTTATTCCAATTAGTTTTTCTAGAGCATTTACTCTTTTTTTTATTGTGTTATTTTTGTCACATGGAGTAACAAATGATATTCGGTTAAAAAACCGATGTTACCAAAAATGAATACTGAGCATAAATAACATAAAACCGCAGTAAAAAATTGTACCTCAAGGAAAGACAAAGAATGAAATTAAAAACTCTTAGTACAGCGATTCTTCTTGCAACAGTACCAATGACTGGCGTATTCGCAGCCGCAATGGATCGTTCAGGACAATCTATTGCAGCGTTTTTACAACCGGGTAATTACTTTGAAGCTGGTATTTCTATTTTAGATCCGAATGTATCAGGTAAAGAAGCTGGTGATTACCAAGCTCTAGGACGCTCTGTTCCTGATATGGCGGAAGATTACTATTTCCCAAGTGCTGCTTTAAAATTTCAGCCAACAGACAAGTTCTCAGTTGGTATTTTATACGACCAACCTTTCGGTGCAGCAGCAGAATATTCTGGCAATAATATTTTTGTTTCAAATGGTGGAGAAACTGTTCTTCCCCAAGCAATTTTAAATGCTTTAGGTCAGCAGCGTATTGGAGAAGCAGTTGCTGCGAATTTGCCAACTGCATTAGCCGCAAACTTACAACCAGGAATTGATGGTCAAGTGTCACTTCAAGCACAACAACTCGTTGCTGATGGCCAAGCTCCTAACCAACAAATTGCAGAAGCTGCAGTACGTGGTAATGGAGAAGCTATGGCTCGAATCGAAGCTGGTGTTACACAAGCAATTACCACGAATGTTACAAATGCAGTAACACAACAAGTTACTGCAGGTATAAATGCAGTAAATGCATCATTAGGTAAAGGTCAAACTAAAGTTGATGTAGACACTCAAAATTTAACTTTATTATTGGGTTTCCAGCCAAATGAAAACTGGAATATTTATGGTGGTCCAGTTTACCAAACTGTAAAAGGCAATCTTAGTCTTCGTGGTCAAGCATATAGTCTTTACAATGGTTATGATGCCTCCATTAAAGAAACAGGTGATATAGGTTGGCTAGCAGGTGTAGCATTCCAAATTCCCGATATTGCATTAAAGGCGTCGCTCACGTACCGCTCAGAAATCGAGCACAGTGTGGATGCAGTAGAAACCTTATCTGCTGCTAGCGGTTTAGCACTGATTGGTGTTGATCCCGTCGAATTATTAAGTTCAAAAGGTCAAACAAATATTACGACTCCACAGTCGGTTAATCTCGATTTTCAAACTGGCATCATGGCAGATACAGTTGCATTTGCAAATGTACGTTGGGTAGACTGGTCTAGTTTCTCAATTCGTCCTTATAAATTTGGTCTAGTTTCAGAAGCAGTTGGTCCTTTGCCTGCGGTTAATCGTCCTAATGGTTTTAATTTAGTTGAATATGCTGATGACCAAATTTCAGCAACTGTCGGTGTTGGTCGTAAACTAAGCGAACAATGGGCTGGTAATCTATCAGTAGGTTGGGATTCTGGTGCAGGTAATCCTGTATCCACCCTTGGTCCAACAGAAGGCTACTGGAATGTGGGTCTGGGTATGCAATTTAGCCCCGCTCCAAACTACTTCATCGCTGGTGGTGTTAAATACTTCATGCTTGGTGATGCAAAAGCACAAACAGGTGCTCAAGCAGGTGGTGATGCATATGTAGCATCTTTTGAAGATAATGATGCATGGGCATACGGCCTTAAAATTGGTTACAGATTCTAATATTATTTGACTGAAAGATAAAAAAGACCATTGTTCGCAATGGTCTTTTTACATTCCATTACGTATTTTCTGAACCACTCAATCTATATGTTTTAAATTTGATCAAAAAGAACTAGCTATATCACCCTATTTTTTTAAGTTTATTACTCTAATTTTTTACTTATAAATCATTAATATACAAAAGTATTGTTAGTACTTTTACTCTATTTAAGTTCATTTTTTGAATTAGTCAGTTCATTTTGCGCTCATTCCTCAACGTTTACTCTTTTTTTATTTATGTTACTTTCCCGTAACTTTTAGAAAGATGAAGCGACTCAGGGAAAAGAATCTATGAAGCTTACTGTAATTCATTCAGCTATTTTACTCAGTTTAATTCCAGCTACAGCAACTTTTGCTGGTGGTTTAGACCGTTCTGGACAGTCAATTTCAGCTTTTTTACAACCGGGGAACTATGCTGAAGCAGGTATTTCTGTTCTTGATCCGACTGTTAAAGGTTCTTCTACTGTACCAGGTTTAGAAGGTGAAAAAATCAGTGACATGGCTGAAGATTATTATTTCCCTTCTGCAGCTATTAAAGTTCAAGCAACTGATAAAATTTCACTTGGTTTAATTTACGATCAACCATTTGGTGCTAATTCTCAATATGCATCAACTGCAGGTTCGTTTGGAGATGGAATTAAAGGTACTTCTGTTGAAGTTAAAACTAATAATTTAACAGCACTCATCGGCTATCAGCCCACTGAAAACTGGAATTTCTATGCTGGTCCAGTATGGCAAACCGTAGAAGCTGATATTTCTTTACGTGGCAAAGCATATAGTAAAGATATAGCTACATTAAGCGGTTATAACATTAAAGTTGATCAAAAAGATGCGTATGGTTGGCTAGCTGGTTTCGCATATCAAATTCCTGAAATTGCACTCAAAGCAGCCGTTACTTATCGTTCTGAAATTAAACATGATGCTAAAAGTAAAGAAACATCAAATTTATATGCCCCAGCAGGCACATTACTTCCTGTAACTATTGATCTTAGAAACATCAATAGTGATGTTGAAGCAATCACTCCTCAATCTGTCAATATTGATCTTCAATCAGGTATTACACAAAATACGTTAGCATTTGCCAACCTGCGTTGGGTACATTGGGATAACTTCGTAGTTAGTCCAAAACTACTATCACATCCATTAATTAATCAGAACTTAATCGACTATTCTGATGACCAATATTCAGCTACTGTAGGCTTATCTCATAAATTCAATAGCAAATGGGCTGGTACTGCTGCCGTCGGTTATGACTCTGGTGCAGGTAACCCTGTAACAACACTTGGTCCAACAGAAGGCTACTGGAGTGTTGGCCTAGGTGGCCAATACAGCCCTGCTGAAGACTACTTCATTCAGGCCGGTGTAAAATACTTCTGGTTAGGTGATGCAACTGCACAAACCGGTGGTAAAGCAAAAGCTGACTTCGAAGATAATCATGCGATTGGTTACGGCATGAAAATTGGTTACCGCTTCTAATTGTTTTAAAAATTAGGATTAAACAAAAAGGGCGCTATAAGCGCCCTTCTCTTATTGCATAGATTTTAAATATTAAGCTGGAATATCACGTACTGATGCATTACGAATCGCTTCTTTTAATGCTTCATAACCGTGAATAGGTGGGAATTGCGGGAATTCAGCAATCACATTTTCTGGTGCATCAAACAAGAAGCCGTGGTCTGCTTCACCTAGCATTGTAGTATCGTTATAAGAATCACCCGCTGCAATTACACGGAAGTTCAAACCATGTAATGCTTTCACCGCCTGACGTTTTTGATCCGGCTGACGAAGTTTATAAGCTGAGATCATGCCTGCCTCATCCGTTTCCAGCTTATGACAGAAAATCGTTGGCCAATCTAATTGCTTCATAAGTGGATGAGCAAATTCATAGAAAGTATCTGAAAGAATAATCAGCTGGAAATGAGTACTGACCCATTTCACAAATTCTTTTGCACCCGGGAATGGTCCCATATCTGCAATCACGTCCTGAATATCATTTAAGCCTAAACCGTGCTCTTTTAAAATGTTCAGGCGCTGTGTCATTAACACATCGTAGTCTGGGATATCACGTGTAGTGGCTTCCAAGGCTTTAATTCCAGTTTTTTTGGCGAAGTTAATCCAAATTTCTGGAACCAATACACCCTCAAGATCAAGACATACGATTTCCATGGGTTCTCCCAATGTTAGTGAAAAAAATTTGCATCATCATAGCTTAAAAATTGATATTTCAGGTGGTGTTTTTTAAATCTATTTTCTTCATAAGTATTTATTTTTTAGTGATAAGCACACTATTTCAATTCTATTAAAATCGTTGTGAATTAAATTAATATAGGTGTTTAAGTGTCCAAGCTTATACGCCAGGAACTGTCATGACTACAATCCCCACCATTGACCTTGTTGATGCACTTGCATTTGAATATATCAATAAATCACCCAGCGAAATTCTGGAACTTGCTTTAAGTCAGGAAGGTGAAATTGCAATTTCATTTTCAGGTGCTGAAGATGTCGTTTTGATTGATATGGCCGCTCATCTGGGAAAACCATTTCGTGTCTTTAGTTTAGATACTGGGCGTTTACATGCTGAAACCTATCAATTTATAGAAACCGTGCGTAACCACTATAAAATTGATATCGAAATTTGTTTCCCAGAGACTGAAGCAATTCAGCAGCTTACAACTGAAAAAGGTTTATTTAGTTTCTATCGTGATGGTCACCAAGAGTGTTGTGGTCTTCGCAAAGTTAAACCGTTACATAAAAAGCTGGCAACTCTGGATGGCTGGATTACCGGTCAGCGTAAAGACCAGAGCCCAGGCACACGTGATGAGATTCCTGTGGTTCAGGCCGATGCAGGTTTTTCCGGACCAGGCAAACAACTGATCAAATATAATCCGCTAGCCAACTGGTCTAGCGCCGAGGTATGGAATTATATCCGCATGATGGAAATTCCTTATAATCCGTTACATGAACGTGGTTTTATTTCTATTGGTTGTGAACCGTGTACACGCGCAGTCCTCCCAAATCAACATGAACGTGAAGGTCGTTGGTGGTGGGAAGAAGCTACCCATAAAGAATGTGGTTTACATGCTGGAAATTTAAAAAAATAATTTTTTCAAAAAAAGCCACTGTTTTTAGTGGCTTTTTGTTCACTTTTCCTTACATAGAAAGCGGTTCTTTTATTTTTGAAAAAAGATATACTGAAAAAACGGTTTTTATAATTCTAACAAGCCTGTTCAAATAAGAACAGCCAATGAAATTGCAGTGAGGCATTCCACGCTATGCGTCCATTACACCCGATTGATTTTATTTTTTTGTCGCTAGAAAAACGTCAGCAACCCATGCATGTCGGTGGACTTTTTCTTTTTCAGATTCCTGACAATGCACCCGATACATTTATTCAAGACCTCGTTGCCGATATTCGTAAATCCAAGTGTCTTCCTGTTGCCCCTTTTAATAATAAACTGAATGGCCTATTTTGGGATGAAGATCAAGAATTTGATTTAGATCATCATTTCCGTCACATTGCACTTCCTCACCCAGGTCGAATTCGTGAATTACTGACTTATATTTCTCAAGAACACAGCGCTCTGCTTGACCGTGCTAAACCACTTTGGACTTGCAATATTATTGAAGGCATCGAAGGCAACCGTTTTGCGATGTATTTTAAAATTCACCATGCGATGGTGGATGGCATTGCAGGCATGCGTTTAGTTGAAAAATCACTGTCTCAAGACCCAAATGCTAAAAGCATTGTACCGCTGTGGTGTGTTGAAGGTCCTCGCGCTAAACGCCTAAAAGCACCACCAAAGATTAGTCATATCAAAAAAATTATGGGGGCTGTAAAATCACAATTTGAAGCCGCCCCTAAAGTCATGTATGAATTATCTCAAACCATATTTAAAGATATGGGGCGTAATCCTGACTATGTTTCAAGTTTCCAGGCACCAAGTAGTATTTTAAATCAACGCGTAAGTTCTTCTCGTCGTTTTGCAGCACAATCCTTTGATCTGGGTCGTTTAAGCAAGATTGCCAAAGCACTGGGTGTAACCATTAATGATGTGGTGCTTGCGATTTGTTCGGGTGCGTTACGCGAGTATCTGATCCGCCAAAAGGCTTTGCCGAAAAAACCTCTCATTGCCATGGTGCCTGCATCAATTCGTGATGATGATTCCGAAGTTTCAAATCGTATCACGATGATTCTAGCCAATCTGGGCACCCATAAAGAATCACCATTAGAACGTCTGCAAATTATTCGTCGTAGTGTGTTAAATGCAAAACAGCGTTTTAAACGCATGAATTCAAATCAAATTTTAAATTATAGCGCTCTTGTTTATAGTGCAGCGGGGTTAAATATCGTTTCAGGTATGCTGCCTAAATATCAAGCATTCAATATTGTGATTTCAAATGTTCCAGGACCGCGTGAACCGTTGTATTGGAATGGTGCCAAATTAGATGCACTCTACCCGGCTTCTATTATTCTAGATGGGCAAGCTCTCAATATCACGATGACCAGTTATTTAGACAAACTGGAAGTGGGCTTAACAGGCTGTCGCAATGCATTACCTAAAATGCAAAACCTGCTTACTCATCTGGAAGACGAAATTCAGCAATTTGAAGAGATTGTGGGTCAAGAAATCCCAAAGTTACAGGCGGTGGGTTAAACGCAGTTTCTAAAGAATAAATGTAAAGCAATTAAGGAGCGTTTATTCGCCCCTTAATTTTTAATACTACGACATTGATTTAATAATTGATGGCATACTGAACGAATCATCGCAGCAGTAATCTGAACTTCTTTACCCTGTTCATCGACAATATAACCATCACGTGTTGGTTTATTATCTAATGCGTTGAAACTTTTTTTAATAACAACTTGGCTCGTACTCATGTCATACCTCTTTTTTGCTAAGCCAAAAAAGGGAGAATTTGGCTTTGGCTACTGTGTATGACTAGTATTGAAAATTACACCAAGAAAGTAAAATTTCAGATGTAACAAGTGTTTAACGATATTCTGTTACAATTTCAACTCAGAATGATATCGTATTGCTCTTGCGTATATAGATTTTCCACCTGAAACTTGATCATACGCCCGATAAAGTGTTCTAAATCGGCCACTGCCGGTGCTTCAGCTGTTAATAATCGGTCAATCACTAAAGGGTGTGCAATAACAGTAAATTCACTTTTTGATTCAAAAGCACGCGCATATCTTAAAATTTCTCGAAAAATTTCGTAACACACCGTCTCTGCAGTTTTCACATAACCCCTTCCCTGACAGGTGGAACATGATTCACATAACAAGTGTTCTAAAGATTCACGAGTACGTTTCCGTGTCATTTCGACCAAGCCAAGTTCTGATACTTGCGTGATTTTGGTTTTGGCATGATCACGTTCAAGCATGCGCTCGAACTGACTCATCACTTCGTCACGATGCTGTACTTCCTGCATATCAATGAAGTCGATAATAATAATGCCGCCCAAATTACGCAAACGTAGCTGACGAGCAATCACTTGCGTCGCTTCCATATTGGTTTTGAACACAGTGTCTTCCAGTGTCCGACCACCGACATATGAACCTGTATTGACATCAATCGTGGTCATCGCTTCAGTCTGGTCCAGCATTAAATAGCCGCCAGACTTGAGTGCCACACGCGTTTGTAATGCTTTTTGGATATCTTCTTCGACATTGTACAAGTCAAAAATAGGTCGTTCGCCGGGGTAATGCATCAGTCTGGTTTGCATACTCGGTACAAATTCTTCAACAAACTCTTGCAACTTGGCATGAACTTCACGCGAATCGACTAAAATCTTCGCAGTATCTTCATTGGCTAAATCCCGGATGACCCGTTGCGGAAGTGGCAGCTCTTCAAAAATCAGTGAAGGTGCAGAAATACTGGTCTGCTTGCGCTGTATAAACTCCCATAGCTTGGCCAGATAAGCCATATCCTGGGCAATTTCTGATTCTGCAATGCCTTCAGCCGCAGTACGTACAATTACACTACCCGGCAGATTATGTTCAGTTTGAATGCCTTCAATCATTGAACGTAAGCGATCACGTTCCTGCTCAGACTCAATCCGCTGTGAAACACCAATATGATGACCATAGGGCATGAGGACAAGATAACGCGAAGGAATAGAAAGGTCGGTACTTAAACGTGCACCTTTGGTTCCGAGCATATCTTTCATCACTTGAACAGTGAGAATCTGACCCGGTTGGAGCAATTCAAAAACATTCGGGGTCGGTTGGTTACGCGGCCAAACCATATCATTAATATGCAAAAATGCGGTGCGAGATAAACCAATATCTACAAATGCAGCCTGCATACCCGGCAGAACGCGGACAACTTTGCCTTTATAAATATTTCCAACCAGACCACGCTTAGCCGTGCGCTCTACAAATATTTCATTGACCGTACCATTTTGGATTAAGGCCACCCGGCATTCCATAGGTGTGACGTTAATCAACAACTCGTCAGACATAATAAGACTCAAAACATTATAAAAATTCTTTTTTCAGCCGTTAATTTAGTGCCTTAACCGACTGTAATAACTGTACCGTTTCATATAAAGGCAAGCCTACAACGTTACTATAACTTCCTTCGATACGAGGAATATAACGTGCTGCAATCCCCTGAATGGCATAAGCTCCCGCTTTACCTACAGGTTCGCCTGTTGCCCAATAACTTTCCATATCATTGAGACTTAATTGTTGAAACTCCACCTGCGTTCTTACCACTATACTTGATTTTTCTGTCATTGTACGTACGCAAACACCTGAAAACACATCATGTTTACGACCCGAAATACGTTGCCACATTTCAAAAGCATGTTGTTTAGATTCAGGTTTGCCTAAAATTTGATGATCGACACTTAAACTGGTATCCGCTGCGATAACCACAGCATCGGGGAATTGCTCCAAGACCACTTGAGCCTTACTGCATGCGAGACGTTCCACATAGACGGCAGCGCTCTCGCCTGCTAAAACGGATTCATCAATCTCGGGACTATATATTTCAAATTTTATTCCGAGTTGCTGAAGCAGTTCCCGACGGCGCGGAGAACTCGAAGCGAGAATTAAACGCGCCATTTTCTTAAGAAGAAATAAATAACAGGAAAAACTAAAATACTACTCAATAAAGGCTGCCAGTGTCTTGCAATCGAAAATTGCATACCCCCCATAATTTGAGCCGCCCCAGTCATAAACAAATGTGCCAACACCGCAAAGAAGCTAATCACCCATAAATTTGCAAAGGTCAAAATGCGTCGTTCCCGGGTTAAAAATCTAGCGACGAAGGTGATGATCACAAAGTTTAAAGCATTCATTCCCAAAGGGGCATCCACCAAAAGATCGGTGAAAATACCGGTCGCAAAGGCAAACCAGATTCCACACCATGTTGGCTGGCACATGATCCAAAAGAGCATGACCAGCAACATGAATAATGGACGTGCACCTGAAACAGCATAGGACAATGGATAAACAAGCAGTACTGAACAGATAATGACTGAAACAATAATGGCAATGAGAGGATCACGGTTATTTTCAGAACGTAATTTAGCGATCAGCATACGGTTGCTCCATCGCTAAAGAATCAGAAAAAAGAACCACCACATGATGTCCACCTGCTAATAGAGCGGCTGGAATCACCTCAATTTTGGCAAATTCACCCGAATTATGTCGATTCACTTTAGACACTGTTCCCACTAAATAACCCGCAGGAAAATGTGCACCCAAACCTGAGCTATACACTTTTTCACCGACTTTGATGTTGGCACTGGTTGGAACATATTCCATTTTCAAATGACCTAAATCACCTGTACCCGTGACAATGGCACGCATTCCGGTATGTTCTAAACGTACCGACAGCGAATGCTCTTTATCGGATAACAACATGATCCGGCTACTATGCGGATAGACATTGATAATTTGTCCCATAATGCCTTTATCATCCAAAACCGTTTGACCGACTTTAAGCTGACTGTTTGCACCACGGTTAATTACAATAATGTGTCTGAGTGGATCTGCATCTGTACCAATCACCTCTGCAATCTCCATACGCCCATCGATAATCAATGGTGTATCGAGCAAACCTCTTAGGCGGGTATTTTCAGCAGAAAGTTCAGATAATTTTTGCAGACGAACTTGCGCCTGTAAAAGCTCGGCTTGCATCGCAGTATTTTCACGACGCAACTGGGCTTCAGACTTGGTTTGTTGATTTAGCCATTCTCGCGATAACACTGGATAACTTGCCAAGGCATAAATAGGATTATATGCCGCATACAAGACATCACGTGCGGGCTGAATCACATGCGGCATGCGCCAGTTAAAAAATAACACGACCCAGCATGTGATGACCGCAATGATAAATGAGCGAAAAGATGGCGGTTGTCTAGAAAACAGATTTGTTTGCACCCGCCTTGTCCTTAACTTAGCCTACAAATAGCATGTCATGATTTGGATTATCAAAGAATTCTAAGACTTTACCACCACCACGCGTCACACATGTTAAAGGATCTTCTGCTACAACCACAGGTAAGCCGGTTTCTTTAGCAAGCAGCTTATCGAGATTACGAAGTAATGCACCACCACCTGTCAAGACAATGCCACGTTCTGCAATGTCAGATGACAATTCAGGCGGTGTTTGTTCAAGTGCAGATTTAACCGCAGAGACAATATTTTGTAATGGATCAGAAATGGCTTGCATGATTTCATCAGAAGTCACAGTAATGGCACGCGGCACACCTTCTGCCAGGTTACGACCACGAACTTCGATTTCAAGCGGTTTAGCGCCTTCATCTGGCAATGCCATCCCCACTTCTTTTTTAATCACTTCAGCAGTGGTTTCACCAATCACGCAACCATGTGCTTTACGTACATAGTTAATGATCTGTTCATCAAATACATCACCACCAATACGTAGCGAGTCAGCATAGACACAGCCTTGTAATGAAATAATGGCAATTTCAGTGGTACCACCACCGACATCTACCACCATTGAACCACATGCTTGCTCAACCGGCATACCCGCACCAATTGCAGCAGCCATTGGCTCTTCAATCAAGCGAACATCACGTGCACCGGCATTGAACACCGCTTCACGAATGGCACGGCGTTCGACCAGCGTCGACTTGCAAGGGACACACACCACGACACGTGGTGCAGGTGGAAATAGACGTTTTTCATGCACCTTGCTGATAAATTGGTTCAGCATGGTTTCAGTCACTTCAAAATCGGCAATCACCCCATCTTTCATGGGACGGATTGCAGTAATATTCGCCGGAGTACGACCAAGCATTTGCTTTGCATCAAGACCTACCGCGGCAACAATTTTTTGTGAACCACTGTGACGAATTGCCACAACCGTCGGTTCATTTAATATAATGCCTCGTCCTGGTGCATAAATAAGTGTATTTGCTGTACCTAAATCAATGGCTAGATCGGGCGAAAACAAGCCAATTAGTCTTTTTAGAATCACGGAGACGTTCTCGATTAAACTTTATGTGGACGCAAGGTGGCAACTTTAACTAAATGTGATGATTTGAACAAGTCAATCGCTTATTATAACGCACGATATTTTGAATTTTTTTAATACTGATCAGGTGATGTTATGTCTACAACGGATGCACAGCATTCTGCAGATTTAAATGCACAAACAGTTTCAGCAATCGCCAATCTTGCACGATTGTCGCTAGATGATACGCAATCTGCTGAATATGCTCAAAGTCTAAATAAAATTTTAGGCATGATGGAAACCTTAAAAGGCATTGACACAGAAGGTGTCGAGCCGCTTAAAAGCCCATTTGACCATCCACAACCCTTACGTGAAGACGTGGTTTCTGAAGAAAATCATCGTGAAGAATATCAAGCTGTTGCACCTGCAACGCAAGATGGCTTGTACCTTGTTCCACGTGTTATTGAATAATTTCCAATCAGTCAAACCATTTTTGTTAAATTAAACGTAAAGAATTATTTCTCATGACAGATTTACATCGCTTATCGATTCGTGAACTTTCTGAGGGTTTAGCGGCAGCCAAATTCTCCTCTCGCGAACTCACCGAACATTATTTAAAACGCATTGGAAAAATCGATGCTCAAGTACAAAGCTATGTCACGGTTACCCCTGAACAAGCATTGGCTCAAGCGGACGCTGCCGATGCCTTGCGCCAATCTGGAATGGCCAATGTGTTGACTGGGGTTCCAATCGCGCATAAAGATATTTTTTGCACCCACGGCATTAAAACTACTGCCGGTTCTAAAATGCTGGATAACTTTATCTCTCCTTACGACGCAACCGTTGTAGCAAAAGGTAAAGTTGCAGGTTTGGTGACTTTAGGTAAAGTGAACATGGACGAATTCGCCATGGGTTCGACCTCGGAGTCATCTTACTTTGGCGCGACCAAAAACCCGTGGGCACTGGATCATGTTCCTGGTGGCTCTTCAGGTGGTTCTGCTGCGGCTGTAGCGGCTGACCTTGCACCGTTTGCAACCGGTACTGATACAGGTGGTTCAATTCGCCAACCCGCCTCTTTCTGTGGCCTTACAGGGCTTAAACCGACTTATGGCCGTGTGTCTCGTTTCGGTATGATCGCCTATGCATCATCTTTGGACCAAGGCGGCCCGATGGCGCGTTCGGCTGAAGACTGTGCCTATCTCATGAACGTGATGGCGGGTCATGATGACCGTGACTCAACTTCGGTAAACGTTGATGCTGATGATTACATTGCGAACTTGAACGGTACTTCGGTTAAAGGTTTACGCATTGGTATTCCAAAACAGTACTTCAATGTTGCAGGCTTAGATGCTGACGTGAAAGCACGCGTTGAAGAATCGTTGAAAAAACTGGAAGATATGGGTGCGACTCTGGTTGAGATTGATCTCAACATGACTGATGCTTATGTTCCAACCTATTACCTGATTGCACCTGCTGAAGCATCGTCCAACTTACAACGCTTTGATGGTGTTCGTTACGGCTACCGCTGTGAAAATCCGGTGGATTTAACAGACTTGTACAAGCGTTCACGTTCAGAAGGTTTTGGTCCAGAAGTTCAACGTCGTATCCTGATTGGTACATACGCGCTTTCTGCCGGCTATTACGATGCTTACTATGTGAAAGCACAAAAAGTACGTCGTTTAATCCAGCAAGATTTCTTGAAAGCCTTTGAATCTGTTGACGTGATTGCTGCACCTTCTGCACCAACCACAGCTTATAAAATCGGTGCGTCTTTAGACCCGGTTGAAATGTACTTGGGCGACATTTACACCATCGCAGTGAACCTGGCAGGTTTGCCAGCCATCAATGCGCCTGTTGGTTTTGATAAAGATCAATTGCCCGTTGGCTTACAGTTGATTGGTAACTACTGGTCAGAATCTCAATTGTTGTCTGTTGTGCATCAATATCAACAAGCAACCGATTGGCATACCAAACGTGCGGCAATTGCAGAGGAGACAGTGTAATGGCGAAGCTGATTGATGGTTGGGAAGTTGTTATTGGTTTAGAAATCCATACACAGCTCAACACGAACTCTAAAATTTTCTCTGGTTCTTCGACGACTTTTGGTCAAGACCCAAATACCCAAGCCAGCCTGGTTGATTTGGCGATGCCGGGTGTATTGCCCGTACTCAACAAAGCAGTGGTCGATTTGGCGGTGCGTTTCGGTTTAGGGATCGACGCGTATATCGACAAAGCATCTGTATTTGCACGTAAAAACTACTTCTACCCTGACTCGCCAAAAGGCTACCAAATTAGCCAGATGGACAACCCGATTGTGGGCTTGGGTCATGTTGATATTCAGCTTGAAGATGGTACTGTAAAACGCATTGGCGTAACCCGTGCGCATTTGGAAGAAGATGCTGGTAAATCTTTGCATGAAGATTTCGCAGGCATGACTGGTATCGACTTGAACCGTGCCGGTACTCCGCTGCTTGAAATCGTATCTGAACCGGATATGCGTTCGGTTGAAGAAGCTGTGGCTTATGTGAAAACCATTCACACCCTTGTACGCTGGCTCGGTATTTCTGACGGTAACATGGCGGAAGGTTCGTTCCGTTGTGACTGTAACGTGTCGTTACGTCGTCCAGGCAATGAATTCGGTACACGTTGTGAATTGAAAAACATCAACTCTTTCCGTTTCATTGAAAAAGCGATCAATGTTGAAATTGAACGTCAAATGGACATTTTGGAAAGTGGCGGCAGAATCACCCAAGAAACCCGTTTGTTCGATCCGAACAAAATGGAAACGCGTTCAATGCGTTCTAAAGAAGAAGCCAACGATTACCGTTACTTCCCTGATCCAGACTTGTTGCCTGTGATTATTTCTGATGAGCAAATTGAAGCGATTCGTGCGGAATTGCCTGAGTTACCGAAAGCACGTCGTGAGCGTTTTGTATCTGAGCATCAATTGTCTGAATATGATGCCCACGTGCTCACTGGTTCACGTGAGTTGGCTGATTTCTACGAAGCTGTAGTGGTTGCTGCAGGTGGCGCGAAACAAGCTAAATTAGCGGCTAACTGGGTGATGGGTGAATTCTCTGCTGCTTTAAACAAAGCCAACCTGGAAATTACCGATTCTCCAATTTCCGCTGAACAGCTTGGCGGCATGATTGCACGTATTGTAGACAATACAATCAGCGGTAAAATTGCGAAACAAGTCTTCGGCTTTATGTGGGAATCCAATGGTCAATCTGCAGATGCCATTATTGCGGAAAAAGGCTTAAAGCAAGAAACTGATACTGGCGCGATTGAAGCGATCATTAAAGAAGTGCTTGCTGCAAACGAGAAGATGGTTGAAGAATACAAGTCTGGTAAAGAGAAAGCCTTTAACGGTCTTGTTGGTCAAGTGATGAAAGCATCACGTGGTAAGGCTAACCCTGCTCAAGTAAATGAATTGATGAAGAAATTGATTGGTTAATCTGATCAGTTTTGAAAAAGAAAACCCGCTTTAGAGCGGGTTTTCTTTTAATTAATTCCATGACATTTTTTAAATTTCTTACCGCTTTGGCAAGGGCATAGTTCATTTCTTTGGATACCCTTGTAACGCTCTAAAATTATTTTCCTTTCCTCTTGGACTTTAAAATTATTTTCCAATTGCGTTAACTTTTTCCCTAGTACGTCATCAAGAAATAAGTTTGGATTCCAACCTTGAAGAATTTTAGAAATAAAGAAATTTTCTACTATTGAAGCCGCAACCCCTAGAGGAGTATTAAGAATCCCAATGATTGTCGGCACAATCCATTTGAGTAAGTTTATTTTTGAACTTAAACCATGCTCTTTTAATAATTCATAATAAATATCTTGTTCGGATACATCAGGATTTGCAAACCAATTTCTAAAAAGTTTAGAGTTAAAACTTTCTCTTATATCTAAAATTTGATCTATTTCAATACTTCCTTTCTTAAACATTTGATAGAAGTTAGGAATCCTTTTATTTTCACTAACCATTTCAAATAATTCTACCTTTTCATTACCTTTGTTAATTTTCCCAATAGTTGAAATAAACTTTGATGCTAAATAATCTTTTGCATAATCATCCATAATACTATTTGAT
Source organism: Acinetobacter sp. (assembly GCF_045628685.1). Lineage (GTDB taxonomy): Bacteria > Pseudomonadota > Gammaproteobacteria > Pseudomonadales > Moraxellaceae > Acinetobacter. Next base: position 30,667 of record NZ_JAZQPV010000013.1, on the reverse strand, counting down.
AAATTATGCCTATTTTGCATCTGCAAACTATCTACAATTTCATACAGTCTCAGAATTTCGAAGGTAGTCTTATAATCTAGATTATTAAAGTCGATTTTTTCTTCATTTTTTATAATTTCTATATTTTTAAGGAATATAGAATCATCACGCTCATCTTTATTAATAAGTGCATTGTCAAAATATTGAACTATTTTCGATCTATGACTTTCATTAACAGAGTATTTCTTATAATTTCTATCCAAATCATGCAATCCACCTAAATACATAAGTGGTTCAACTTCATACCTAGTCTTATTGAGTAATAAATTTTTACTTCTATGAACAATAACATTAGGATTTTGAAATCTTGGAATTATTTTAATTAACTTTCGTTCGAGTAACTTTGTTGAGTTTTCAACACCTATGAAACTAACGACTTTTAAAAAATCTTCGTCATTTATATAAATATCATCGTATAACATTAAACTTAAAAAGAGTTTTTCGATACTATTTTCGATCAAAATTCTATATTCATCGCCTTTTACGAAACCAGAATATCTGTATTCTTCCTGCTGAACATCTTTTCCATTCTTATCAATACTTCGCAAAGTTCCTAAAAGTGAAGGAAAATTAGAAAGCAACACATGATTATGATTCATTAATTTTAATCTCAATTTATTATTCTTTTACAATAACTTGAACTATATTAAAAGTCTAAAATATTCAAAAAATTTATTCTTTTTAGTATTAAACAATATTCTCCATCATTAAACTCGATGACTTAGAACGCGTTCAACTTTCCAAGCCCTTTTTATGCGTAACTAATACCCTCATCCCCCGCCTTCTCCCAGTGGGAGAAGGAGCTTTCATTAAAAATCAAATGCTGTTTTAAAATTAATATTGAAAGTTCCCTCTCATTTTAAAGGAGAGGGCTAGGGAGAGGATTATTTTATGTGTTATATAATTAAATAAATATCAAAGAAAAATAAAAATGACGCCTGAACTGTTACTCCTCATGATTCAAACTGCCATTGGAATATTTACCATCACGATTGTTGTGCTCCTCATCCACCCCAAGTCGAGAAGATACTTATTCTCCATGCATCCTGAAGAAACTAAAGACTCAAAAGGCTCACAACTGTTGCATATTGGTGAAATGATCGCTTATCCCATTGTTTGGCTTTTTAGAATCATTGCAGCCATTCTAAAATAGGCTCACATTTAACGTATAACACCCAACTTATTCCACACATCAGGCGTTAAAAACGTCATTACCATCTTATTCAGGTCAACATAACGCAGCACACCTTTCAGCTGCTGATTCACCTCAGGATTTTTCACAATGGCTTCACCCGTAGTACGACCTAATTCCTGAAAACTATCACCTACAGCTTGCAAACCTTCAGCTTGAATCACGGCTTTGGTTTGTGCAGAACACTGCTCCACCAAGATGTGCTGTAAAACGGTCGCCAGGCTTTTATCCAGTTGCTCTTTCTGAACATCGGTCACCTGACTAAAACTTTTTAAATCAGGATGGGTCGATAAAGCCACAAAGGTCCATTGCAGTACAGTTTTCTTATCCGTCGCAGTTGTCGATTTCACTAGACAATCACTCAGCTGCTCGACTGTTGGACCAGCTATAGAGACTTGAGCAGCACCAAGTAATATCGCACCTAAAAATAATGAACGGATACGAGACAAATTTTTAAGATCCATAACAACTTCCTTATAGTCTGACATCAGCATGTTAAGTACTAAAAACAGCTTCTTTGTAGCATGGAACAGGCAAATATACTGATAGAACTCTGTAAAACTTGAAGTAGTTTAATACCAATCGGGCTATACTTCTGCTCGCCATATTACTATTCATCAGATGAGGATTTTGATGAGTCAAAATTAGCGTTAATATATAGGTTAAAACGACAAAAATAATAATTATGCTCGCCCATACACTATTTTATCTTATTTTCTGGGGACTCACCCTTCTCTTCTTCGTGATCGTATTTTTATTGATACATCCAACTTCACGAAAGGCAATCCTGGAATCACGTGATGTACCGACCAGACGAAGTCAGCCCTCATCTTCTCTATCGGATCTGATTTTCTATCCTATAGTCTGGTTGATCAAAATGATCCGACAGATTATGGGTTAAGTGCTCTTGATCTAGCGCTTATTTCAACTGTCTCAACATGTTCTTCGCACCCGCATGATTATAATTATTGGCCAAATTCTGTAATATCTTAATTGCCTGCTCTTTTGAATTGGCAAAGCGACTACGGTAGCTTGGCACGTTCATTAAACAGCGCGCGACCAGCATTCCAGATTCTGTATAAACTTTGGTACCGTCCGTTCCTTGCAACTTGCCGTAGTTATAAGCACGTTGTGCATTATTACAGGCAGTACCCTGATTTTTGCCACTATTTAAATCGCGGCGTGCCGCAACATAAAATTTAAGCTGTTGCTGCTGAGTTGTTTCCGCAACTGGTGCAGACCGTTTTACCGGTAATTCTGGTGCAGGTTTGGTTTCTTTCTTAGTTTCAACCTCTTTTTTAACTTCAACTTCTTTTAGTGTAATCCCTTTATTTTTTGAATTTTTAGTGCTTTGATTACTTACAACGGCTTTTTTTATCCCAGCGTTATTTGAAGAATTGGCACTGGAATAAATTTTTTGGGCATCCGAAGCCGTCATTATTTTAGTTTGAAGCGCGACCATACGGGTTCCACTAGCATCATCCAACTTGCGTTCAGCAATAGGCTCAATAGACACAATCCAACTTTGTCCATCACTTTGCGCACACTTATATGCGCCTATGCCTTGCTTGACGCTGCTATAGCTAGAGAGCAGTTTTTTATCCCATTGATTTTTGACCAAATTCATTGAACTTTTATGTAAGAGAGAGAACTTTCCACCCTTGGCAGAACAATAACTATTTAAATTTTTTCTTGGATATAAAGATTGGGGATCTTTATTGCTTTGCTTGGGTCCCCAAGAATAGACATATTCTTTAGCCCGACCATTTGCAGCATTAATATTTTTCTGAACAATGAGTTCCTGAGGTGAGGTAAAATTTTTAACTGAATCCGAGCTAAAACTGTCAATACTGGTACAGCCATGTAAAGCGATGCCCACTCCACCCATCAAGATGAATGTTCTGAAATTCACGTATCAATTCTCAATTATGCCGTATGAATGAAAATATAGGAAAATACAAAAAATAACAAACTCATAACTTTGATTTTATTATTGATTTTACTGAACTGTTTTTCGAATTTCTTATTCAAAACCGGCTAAAAACTGCCAATCCTTAAATGTTTTATGCTTAAAATTTGAACTACATAACAGTTCAATCGCGTTTTTAAGATTTTTATCATGGGTTGAGGAAAACTCATCTCCGCAACTATTCGACAATTTTAATAATGAGCTGAGCAGTTTTTATCTTTTTAATCCCAAGATTTTTTTATCTTATTGGCTATATCATTGACACAGTGTTTTTCAATAATTGCATCAAGCAACAGCTGCTCCAACCGGATATTCATTCCCTCTTTTCTATTTATAAAATGAATCACTTCACAACAGCTTCAATCAGATACAAATCCCAGGCTCCCCCCGGGAAACCTTTACACATGCCTGTCCAGCGATCCAGCGTTTTCACAAAGACTTGACCATTCCAGACCCATTGACTCATTGCCCAGCAGTCTCCAAGACCACGACCTTTTTGCGCACTGCGAATTTCACCAGATGTAAAATCTGAGGCAAATTCAGTCACAAAGCTGGCCTTGTCTTTTAAAGATTCATCCAGCACCCAAGCCCCATAGCCTTCATTATAGGCACCCCGCCAACAGAGTGTGGTTGCCAGGACTTTATGATTGGTGAGTTTATAGAGTTCTATGGCTTGTGGTTTTGCCATAGTGTCCTCAGGAATGCCTTCACAAAATGCATGTGCATCCTGAAGCGCTGGCTGGGCAGCCATAAGAAGCGTATGTACGGTTCGGTACTGTTCAGTATTTGGCTGCAGTGTCAAATAAGGTTTTGCTACTGTGTTGACTTTATTAACCATCAGTTTTGGCTGTGCAGCCAGCACTTTTGATTCATTCGCCGATCCTTTTTTTACCAATGCCCCCACTGTACCTGTACGCCTCTGGAAATCATCCATTTTCAATAAGGTCGCTGTCATGCCTGAATCTGAAACCTGCCAGCTATAATATTTATTTTTAAACACAATTTTCACGTTTTTCTGGCTGTACTGTAATAATCCATTGATTTGCTGGGCATTCAAAATTCCAATGAAAGGCTGAGCTGAAGTATTTAAATTAACTGCACCAAAATCTCTGCCATTCAGATAAAGGCGAATATTTTTAAGTTTTTTACGCTCTAAAGTCTGACCATCACTAGATAAGGCAAATTTTACCTGAACTGGCTGTTTTGCCCCCGCTTGGCGCGTTAGCAATATTGAAGCCGGCATCACCTGAACATTATCTGGCTGATAACCTGCTGCACGGCATGTGCCGGTATTGCTACAATGGACCTCCCAGTCCCGATAAGAAAAAGACTGACCTTGAATATCTTGGGCCACAGTAAATGGACTCAACGTACTTAAACAAATAAGAGACATCAAACTGTAGAAAAATTTCATCTTTTCTTATCCCAGCCTTTTTTATCAATATACCTTCTAATGAGGACAATCAGTGTTGCTGAATCATTTCAAAATGCTTTTATTCATTCCTTCAAGTGCCCAGATCAACTGACTCATCTGGCTGCTCTTTGGGGGCCAATTTAAAAATTAAAATCAAAAAACCCACATGATACGAAATACTGATGAGTGCAAGGACTTTATAATAAATTCCTTAGCTGTTGGGCGGGTCACACTGAAATCTTATTTTTAAAGCAGATATTTAGATTTGATTTTTCTCCCATGAGAAGCGAAGCTTCGCAAGAGAAGCCTCTTGCAAAGACTTTAAATACTTTATTTAAAGTCTTTGGGCGGCAAAACTCATTCACTACCATGGAGTAGTAAATCTATCGCAGAAGCCGTAACTTTTTAACTTAACCCGACCTCAAACGGTTGTGAATAAGACTTCCATCTATCAAATAACCTAATCAATTTAAAATAAAAAATCAGTAAATTTCTTGACTGACTGGCACTATGCCGTCTTTTATTTCAATTCAGACTATTTATGCAAAGTCGACTCAAACGCTTTTAAACGCTTATAAATTGAAAGTAGTTCAATAATCGTTGGCCATGACTCAATCAAATACTGAAATGACTCACGCACCTTACCGAATACATTGGCAATCTGCATCATTAGACCTAAGGTAATCGTTCCTGCAGCAATGCTTGGGAATAACACAAATAAACCGTACAGATTATCCAGTTGCATATACCAAATCCGTACCAAGTTGAAATAAGCATAATGGAAATATAAACGGAAATAATTAAAACGAACCCTGCTAAATAACTCTTTTAAAGTCAGTGGGTCGGCACGTTCTGCATAATCTTCACCATAAACCAGTTCTTTACGGTACGCGGCTTCCACCTTTTGGTTATTAAACTCTAAACCCGGTAACTTATAACCCACTACCATCAGCACCACTGTACCAAAAACCGCCCAGCTAATGGCTGCCCAAACCAGTGCATACGGAATTTCACCAATCACTGGTAATTGTTTCACATGCGATGACAACTGCAATAGCACGGGTAAAAATGCCATTAAAGTCATCAATGCTTGAATGAAACTCACCCCCAGACTTTCCGTGGTTTTGGCAAATCGCATGGTATCTTCCTGAATACGCTGCGAAGCTCCTTCAATATGCCGTAACTGTTCCCAATGAGCGGTATAATAGTCATTCATCGCTGTACGCCAGCGGAAAATATAATGACTGACAAAGAACAGGTTAAATACCGCAATAGTGACATAAACCATTGCGACATATAGGAAAGTCATGGTTTCACTGTAGAGTAAATTGACATTTCCACCGCCACTGCCAAGCATTTTCTGAATCAGGTCATAAAACGGGCTATACCACGCATTCACGACGACATTGACCTGCACTGAAAACCAGATATTAAACAGAATAAAGGCAGAACCCCAGACCGACCATCCTTGCCATGGGTTACTGGATTTAAACCGCCAGAACAGGGCAAAAATAACCGTTGAAACCAGGAACCACAGATAAAACCATAAAAATGAAGGAGTCCAGAAACGGCTCACACCAATAGGCAATTCCGCCTCATGATATCCGGGTGCAAAACCTAAAAATGTTCCCCAACTACTTCCACCTGAATACCACAAAGCTACATTGATTAAAAACCAAAGCAACAATGACAAAAAGAACCACTTGGGGTTCGGAAAAAAAGATCTAAACATTGCGTATGGGTATTCCTTTATTTTTTAATGTACAACCTAAGCCATCCAATCAAACTAAATATATTTTTAGTCTCTATGGATGAATCCGCCATTATTCTAGTATTTTCATCTTTGTAACAACTTATTCACTGTTTGTGAAATGTTTTTTCGCGTGAGTCGACTTCGATAGCCCGACACTTCCATAAACAATATGTATTTTTAAATCCACCTATCGATGATATTTTCATTATTTCCCTTCATTAAGAATACTAATCTCAAAAGAAGATCAGCTTTATGCGATCTGCATGAAGTTGGTGAAGGTTAAGCCCAAGCATGTTAAGCGATCTGCTCTGATCTATTTTAAGATACCAGAACGGGTTTCCAACCTGAACCATGACCGATCCTCTTGATAACTTCCTAGACTAGCCTCCCTTCATTAAATCCATCTTAAAACAATATGAGAAAAACTATTCAATCAACTCATGAGTTTTACGTTATTGCTCAGCGAATAATTTTTAAAATATTCATGATTTTTTATTTAATGTGCATATCACATAAAAATTCTGTCTGATTTTTTTTGATTTAATTCACAATGCTGATAAAATTGGTTAAACATCTATCGAATTATGCTATTATTTCATTAGATTATTGAAAAAGCTCGGGGAAGAAAAATGGACAATTCAGTCATCGAATTATTAAAACCAGTCGTTCTAAAAAAAGAAAATTGTAATCCTTTAGTTTTTGAACAAGGGACTATTTTAAAAGTGGTAATGCATACGCCTACCGGTCTGCTTGTATCGGATGATTCAAACTTTAATTTTACCGTTTCTTTAAATGATAGAAATGAAGTATGGCGCGAACTATAAAATTTGATCCAAAATTTTTCACGTATAAAAGCCTGTATTGTATGATCTATATTTGAATGCAATTCCCCAGTCTCGATATTAAGATCATACAGTTTCAATTTGTTAAAATAAATCCACCAAGTTTTAGTGTGGTTATTCTTAATAGCACCAGAACAGTTTTCTCTGCTTAATCAACTCTTTTATTTTTAAGTTTCTATCTCGCGGTGATTCAAAACTGCCAAGCTGACAGAGTTCTCTATTTCTCATTCATTCGACGAAAAATTTGAATTTATCAGCCTTGTTTATAGATCCCACCGCTCGTTCAAGAAATAAAGATCCGCTTAATCATTCATTCAATATTTATTGTTCTTTTCATGTCTTTTATACCTAAAAATAGAGCAGATTAAACATGACTTTAACAAAGCTTATCTCTAAATAAATACACCATCCTGTGTTTGGATGGCGTAGTTACTGGGATTATTTCAGAGCTGTATTTAAATAAGTTTGTTTCAAAGCCACAGAATTCAACTTAATGATATTTATTTTATTATTTTCTAAGCGTCCTCATAAAACTCACCACCGAAAACAGCCAAACAAATAAGACAAAACTGCGTTCTTTGCTGAAATGACTGACATCAGTGCCATGCAAAATATTATGGCGAGTCATGGTCACGGTTGAGCTACTGTCCATCTTATAGGCTGCCAATTCTGCAAAATAAACATTCATTTCACAGGCAATTTTAGATTTATGCCACAAGCTCTTTATCTCATGCCCTTTTAAACCCGGAACAATTTTGTAGACATCGACAAATTTGGTCTGATTCTGTTTTAAGAAACCACGTTCAATCAGGACATCGGTCAATAAACCTTCCAGTTGAGCATACAAAAGCGGGATGCAGCCTGCAAAACACTGCATATCATACAGTTTAAACGCTTCTTGAATCACTAAACGGCGCTGCGCTTTATTTCCGGCATCAATCTCTAAAGCATCAAAGGCTTCAAGCACTTCAGTCTGGAAATAACCGGTATTGATCACATCTAAAAGATCGAAGCTTGCCACATCATCTTGATGTTGATTGATCAAGCTCCAGACATGAATCAGGTTTAAAGCATCATTGGCAAATTTTGCATCGGCCGGTTGATCCAGATCATCGGCAAGGACATCAAAATAAGCTTCTACTTGAGCATATTGACGTAATGCTTGCATTAAATGGGTATGTTCACCGGCAGACATTTCCTGAAGATATTGCTCGGCGTTTTGCAAAATGCCTTTCCCGAGTTTGTTCTGAGCATTCTGATTTTGTGGAATTCGGGTCACCGGCTGGTCGTAATCAAAATCGTCTTCATCAATCATGGTTTCACTCTTGGCACATTGCTTTAAGCGGCTATTATCACAGGTATTCAATACAGCACATAGCGCTATAAAATAAATACCAGAACAAACGATTGAATCCCAAGCGAGATTCAATCAACGACATACCCACTAAATAACAGTTCGCTTGATTTAGATATTGCCTGATATGCAGATGGGCCATGTTTTGATGGTATCGGAACGATCTTGAACTTTTCGGACTTTCTAGCCCCTTCAATCATGCCCTGATTGAAGGGGCTTTTTAGTTGAAACCATTATTTATGATTTTTGTGGTCAGATTTGTGTTGCCCAGACTGAGCATTTTTATCATGATCCTTGTTGGAATCATCTTTCAGATGAGTTTGATCTGAGTTCTTGTCCTTCGATGAAGAATCCTGATCCTGCTTTTTTGATTCATCTGACTGAGCTTGATCATCTTTCTTCATTTTGCTCATTGTGTCAGCCGCCATCTGTCTGAGTTCACCGAATTTGACACTGGCTTCACTCACTAACTCAGTAATCTTCTGTTTGGTATCTTCAAACTTATGCAGCGCCTCATCTTTTAAATTTGCCATAAGGTCCTGCTGGCCATCCTGACCCTCTTTAGAATTCTGTTTATCTGACTGTACCGACTTATCTTGATCAGATTTAGCATTTTTCAAATCTGAACCCTGCGCATTATTCTGCTGACTGTTTGAGTTGCTATTTTTTAGCTCATTCAGAATCTTTTCGCCTTTTTTCAGTAGTTCTTCACCAATGGCGATTGCCTTCGCCTTTAAGTCATCCATCTTGATGGTTTCAGTTTTTTGATCTGACTTGCCTGACTGAGCTTCTTGAGTATGATCAGAATTGTCTTGCTGGTCTGCATGTTCGCCATTTGGCTGAGCGCTTTGCTTAGCGTCAGACTTTTCATCAGTATGGTTCTTCTGGGCTTCTAGTATTTCCTGATATTCTTGCTTGTGCTGTTTATCGATTTCGTTCTGCTTTTGCTCTTTTTCAATCTTGTCATGCAGTTCACGTGCCTGTTGTTCTTTATCTTGGTTCTGCTTTGAAATACCTTGTCTGGTTATTCTGATCTGAGTCATGAGTACCCTCCCTGAGGTGTATAAAACTTATCAGACAATTTTTTAGCACAAAGCATGTAAAGAAGTGGGCGAATTAAGCAAACTGAAACAAAGGCTGTACATGTTGTTGCTATTGCTTGCAGGAAATTGCATGAAGGTAACTTGATCAATTGTTTAATAGTCGCTCATCGGATGATATCGAATTTTGTATTTGAATATTCCGGTCGCTTTATTGGGTGTGCTTCAGCTAAAGCATTTCTTTGTAATCCCCTCTGCATCATGTAAAATTATGGCCCATTGCATAATGAATACGAATGAGAGAGTGAATCCGTGCGTAAAATCCTAGTCACCAATGCCCTTCCTTACGCCAATGGCCCCATCCATATGGGTCATTTACTCGGTTATATCCAGGCAGATATCTGGGTTCGTGCCATGCGTGCAATGGGTCATGACGTGACGTATGTCTGTGCGGATGATGCTCACGGCACAGCCATCATGCTGCGTGCTGAAGCCAATGGTATTGCACCGGAACAACAGATTGCCAATGTGCAAAAAGAACATATCCGTGACTTTGATGGTTTCGGTGTTCATTTTGACCATTATGATTCGACCAACAGCGAAGAAAACAAAAATCGCTCGTCTGAGATTTACATCAAAAACCGTGAAGCAGACAACATCGCAGTTCGTCCTGTAAAACAGTTATTTGATCCTGAAAAAGGCATGTTCTTGTCAGATCGTTTCATCAAAGGTACATGCCCGAAATGTAAAGCTGAAGATCAATACGGCGACTCATGTGAAGTTTGCGGCGCGACCTATAATGCAACAGAATTGTTGAATCCAAAATCGACTTTAAGTGGTGCTGCACCTGTTGAGAAATCATCAGATCACTACTTCTTCAAACTTCCAAATTTTGCTGAATACCTGCAAAAATGGACACGTGATGAAGGTCGTCTGCCTGTATCTATTGCCAACAAGTTAGATGAATGGTTTGAAGCCGGCTTAAATGACTGGGATATCTCTCGTGATGCACCGTATTTCGGTTTTGAAATTCCAGATGCGCCAAACAAATATTTCTACGTTTGGGTAGATGCGCCAATTGGTTATATGTCTAGTTTTGAGAACTACATTAAAACCAAACGTCCTGAGCTTAGCTTTGATGATTACTGGAAAAAAGATTCTAAAAATGAGGTGTATCACTTCATTGGTAAAGACATCGTGTATTTCCATGCATTGTTCTGGCCTGCAATGCTTGAAGGTGCAAACTACCGTACGCCATCTGGCTTGTTCGTAAATGGTTTCTTGACTGTAAATGGTCAGAAGATGTCGAAATCTCGTGGTACCTTCATTAAAGCTGAAACCTATTTAGAGCATTTAAACCCAGAATATTTACGTTATTACTTTGCTTCTAAACTTTCTGACAAAGTTGAAGATTCGGACTTGAATCTGGATGACTTCGTGCAAAAAGTGAATTCTGACTTGGTTGGTAAAGTAGTCAACATTGCCAGTCGTTGTGCAAAATTCATCAACACCAAGTTTGACAATAAATTATCAGCAACTTGTGCTGAGCCTGAACTGGTGCAAAGTTTTATCGATGCGGGCGCTTCAATTGCACAAAACTATGAAGCACGTGAATTCTCTGCTGCGATTCGTGAAATCATGGCGCTTGCTGACCGTGCGAATCAATACATTGATGAGAAAAAACCTTGGGCGCTTGCAAAGCAGGAAGGTCAAGAACAGCAAGTTCATGACGTGTGTTCAGTCGGTATCAACTTGTTCCGTCAATTGGCAGTTTATTTAGCGCCTGTGTTGCCTACTTTGGCAAAACAAGTTCAAGATTTCTTGCAATTGGAATCTTTCGATTTCACTTCGCGTACAGAAATCCTGGTAGGTCATGAAATTGCATTGTTCCAACCACTTATGCAACGTGTAGACCCGAAAGCTGTTGCTGCCATGGTGGATGCATCTAAAGACTCTTTGGCTGCACCTGCTGCTGAACCTGCAAAAGCCGAAAAGAAAAAAGAGAAGAAAGCTGAGAAAAAGCCTGAACCTAAAGTCGGTGAAGCTGAAATCATCGGTATCGAAGATTTCATGAAGATTGACCTTCGTGTTGCTGAAGTTTTAGATGCTGCACATGTGGAAGGTTCTGACAAGCTTCTTCAATTGACTTTAAATGTAGGTGAAGCTGAGCCACGTAATGTGTTCAGCGGTATCCGCGAGTTCTACCAACCAGAAGACCTGAAAGGTAAACTGGTGGTGATGGTTGCTAACCTTGCGCCACGTAAGATGCGTTTTGGTATTTCTAACGGGATGGTACTTGCGGCGGGGAATGGCGACGGGGTTTGGGTGATTTCACCTGAATCTGGTGCTAAACCGGGTGATAAAGTTTCTTAAGATTTAGATCGAAAGATAAGAACAAGCCTCTACATTGTAGGGGCTTTTTTATGCCTTTAAATTCCCTCTCCTTTTTTAAAGGAGAGGGTTAGGGAGAGGTTAATAAATTATTGCTTTACTTTTGAAAGATCAAAAGTAACAAAAATCTTTTGTTCGCTTGATGATACTTCCATGTATCACAAGCCAACGGCGACATCCCTGTCGCCAGAACATCAATCTAATTTCTACTTTGTTAAAAACTTTGGAATACTCAATATCTCAGTATTAATTTTTAAATATTCATAAATAACCAAACTTTTATCTGCTAAACGTCCATCATTTGTAATGAAGTAGTGACAATAACTTGCATAGGCTACATGTGAAATATCAGCCTGTGCACTGATAAACTTTTTTTCGTTTTTAACTTTCTTTTCAGGTCTGTACCCACTTAAATTTAAATTGCTATAAATTGCATGTATCTTTTCAAAGTTGTGCTCTACATTTTTAATTCCTAAAAAAGCATCTAACTCTAATCCATCTAATGAGGAATTATTTGCTTTAAGAGTTTCCCAAATTTTCATTAGAATATTTGGGAACTGATGTTGATTAATTTCATCAATATTGAGTTTTAGTTCTTTTCTGTAAGCTAAATGAGCATCTTTTTCACTGTTAGCGTGCTTCATACAATCAGCATTTTTTCGCACAGTTTCTTCAAATGCGGGCATATGTTTTTTTAAATCATCCAATTCATCTTCTTTTTGCTTAATGAATAAATTAAATAGTGGATGTTCAATTTTTTCATTTTTTAAAATATTTATTTGATGATCAAGAAATTCTAATAATTTATATTGTGTCTCAATTTGTGAATCTGCCATACTTTTATAATCTTGAATACCACCATACATTGCAAAAATATTTTTCTGAAGTGGATTTATAAATTCATCATATTTCAAACTTTCACTAATATATTCTTCATAAAGTTCAATGGTTGAATCTGACAAAAGCCTCATCTGTCCCGTAAATCTAAACTGTTCATCCATGACTGGTTTAAGATAAATAGCATGTAAGCGATTTAATAAACTTAGGAATGCATCAGAATATTTTTTATCTTTTTTCCCCGCTTTATAGATTTCCTGAAATGAAATATCTGAATAGACCTCTTGGTAACGATCAACAAAGCCTTCAACAAAAAGAGAATCGTTATCAATACAATCAATGAGTCCATCTAGAATATTCTGATCTAAATAAGCTAAAGGTTTTCCTGAATACTTTGGTTCGATCATACACTGCTCTTATTTAATAATTGTATATTTTATAAACAAGAAAAAATTTAGACAATGTGTTAAAAATATTTATCTTCCTAAAACTTATAAATATCCCATGAAAACTTTAAAACCACTTTTCCTCGCTCTTACCTTTAGCACAGCAACCCTCACCACTATTCAAGCTGCTGAACCACAAACCATCCAACCACAAAAACAGGTAGCAGGTTACTATCAACATCAATTGGGCAATACCCAAATCACTGCCCTACTCGATGGCACAAACTACCTAAACCCTGCCATGTTTAAAGGCTTAAGCGACACAGAAAAAACTAATATTTTAAATAAATACTATGCCGACCAGGCCAAAGGTGTGCAAACCTCGGTGAATGCTTTTCTGGTCAATACCGGTTCATCGCTGATTTTAGTGGATAGTGGCGCATCACGCTGTAACGGTCCAGATTTTGGCTCGGTACACAAAAATCTTATCGCGGCAGGTTACAAGCCAGAGCAAGTGGATACTATTTTACTGACTCATTTACATCCGGATCATGTCTGCGGCATCAGTGAGAAAGGAACTGCCAGCTTTCCGAATGCCACAGTTTATGTTGCCGATACTGAAGCAAATTATTGGCTCAATCCAAAGCAAGTATCAAAGCTACCCCAAGAGAAACAAGCCAGATTCAAACAAACTGTAGAGAAGATTCAGCAAGCTGTTCAACCCTACCAAGCCACAAAACGTTTTAAAACCTTTAAATTAGGTGACAACATTAAAGGTTTTGATGTGATAAGTACGGCGGGTCATACACCGGGACATTTTAGTTTTGCATTCAATTCTAGTGATGAAAAAATCGTATTTGTCGGTGATATTGTCCACTCGCATACCATTCAGTTTGACCACCCTGAAACTGCCATTGATTTTGATGTAGATCCGAAAAAAGCTGTAGAAACACGTTTAGCCCAGTTTGCACGATTGGCTAGAAATGGACAGACGGTAGCTGCGCCGCATTTACCATTCCCGGGCATTGGACATATTTATTCTAAAGATGGAAAAAGCTATCAATGGATTCCTGTACATTTTAAAGATTGATGTAAAAGTAAACACCTAACAGCCCTGTCCGAGTTCAGCGGGGCTTTGTTATGGATATTGATTTTCAGTTTATCCAACTGATAACAGATAAATTACTTGCAGTATATTTGGGGTTAAATAGCAGAATATGAAAAAGAAGTTTTGCAAACTCCCCTGTAATTAAACTGCTGTTTTGCCTATAGTATATGCGAGGCAAATTTTAGGGATTGTACATCGATATGGCGGTTCATTTTTTTCATACATCAGATTGGCATTTGGGGCAATTCTTTTATAACCATTCACGCCAGTATGAACATGAACAGTTTTTAAATTGGTTGCTTGAACAAATCAAACAAAAACAACCGAATGCCCTACTCATTGCAGGCGATATTTTTGATGTGATCAATCCTGCATCTGCCGCACAAAAACAGCTCTACCAATTTTTAGCCGATGCACATGAACTTGCCCCATATATGCAAACGCTGATGATCGCAGGTAATCATGATTCAGGTTATCGCATTGAACAGGTCGAACCCTTACTGGAAAAATATAATGCCAGAACGGTTGGTGTGGTGCGCTGGAAGGAAGACAAGACTTTAGATCTCGATCGTTTACTGCTGCCGATTTATGACTTGGATAAAAATATTGTGGCGTGGTGTTTAAGCCTGCCCTTTTTACGTGCTGCGGAAATTACCGGTTTTAATGAGCACACCACCAATAGCCAAAATGCGATTGCCTATTTGCACCAGCAACTGATTAGTGAAGCCAAAAAAAGAAAAACATATGATCAAGCGCTGATTTTAATGTCACATGCGCATATGCAAGGCGGTGAAACTTCCGACTCTGAACGTCCGATTATTATTGGCAATGAAGAAGCGCTGTCTACCGCATTATTTGATGATGTGATTGATTATGTGGCGCTTGGGCATTTGCATAAACCACAAAAAGTTCAGCATCCGCATATTCGCTATAGTGGCTCACCCATTCCACTTTCATTCAGTGAAATCAACTACAAGCACCAAGTGGTTGAAGTCAAAATTGAGCCATCCAAAGCGGATGAAACTACTTTTCAATTTGAAGCATTGCCCATTCCACGCAGTATTCAACTGCACCGGATTCGAGGTGAACTGAATGAGGTGTTTGCCCAGCTTAAAGCCATGGTGAGTGGCGAAATTACCAATATTGATCAACGTGAATATATCGATATTGAATATCATACCGATACACCTCCATTGCCCAATTTAAGACAACAGTTTGAAGATGCCTTGCCTAAAAACCGCTATCGTCTGGTGAAAATTTCACGTCAATACAAAAATCTTGAAATACAAAATAGCACTGCAAAAATTCAGCTTGAACCGCCAACACCAGAAAAACTGTTTGAACAAATTTGGAAGAATAAAGGTTATGTGCAAGATGATGCCGTGTTAAAAGATTTTCAAAGCCTGGTTCAAGAAGCTCATCATTCACTTGAAAATAAAAACACGCTTTAAGGATCTGCCGTGAAAATTTTATCTATACGTATAAAAAATCTGGCATCTCTTGCTGGTGAACACTTTATTGATTTCGAAAGTGAACCTTTAGCCAATGCCGGTTTAATTGCCATTATTGGCAAAACCGGTGCAGGCAAATCAACGATTCTTGATGCCATGTGTCTGGCACTGTTTAACCAGGTGCCTCGTCTAAAAGGCAGCGATGGCAAACTGGTGGATGTGGATGGTTCAGAATTACTGACAAACTCCCCTTTAACCGTGCTTCGCCGCGGTACAGGGCATGGTTTTGCCGAACTGGTCTTTGTGGCACAAGATCAGAAACATTATCTCGCGCGTTGGGAGATTAAACGTGCGCGTGAAAGTGCCACAGGTAAATTACAAAGTGTGCAACGCCATTTAAAATGCTTAACCGATGGTGTGGTGATTGCGGATAAAGCCAAGGCAGTGGATGCCAATATGCTCAAAATTACTCAACTCAGTTTTGAGCAGTTTACTCGGGCAGTTTTACTGGCTCAATCTGAAGTGACTGCATTTTTAAAAGCACGTGACAATGAACGTGGTGCTTTACTTGAATATTTAACCAACTCCAATATTTTTGCCAAAATTGGTGAAATTGCTTTTCGTAAAACGGCAGATATCGAAAAAGAACGTAAAAAACTCGAAGAAATGTTAGGGCATATTGATCTTATTTCGGAGCAAGAACTCACTGATATACAACAGCAACATCTGCAAATAAAACAACAGCTCACTCAACTTGAACAGAAAAAAACCCGACTTGAATTACAACAGCAATGGTTTGAACATAAACATAAACTTGAGCAAGAGATTATCGTTAAACAACAGTATTTTGATGTACAGCAGTTTAGCCATCAGCAGCTATCAAAAGAACGTGAGCAGTTACAGCGCTTAGAAATATTTTCCAGTATTCGTCCTGTAGTATTCCAACAGCAGCAGAGCATTCAGGCACAACAGCAACTTGCCCCGCAAATCTCACAGTCTGAACAGCAGTTTTTAGTGCTGGAAAACCAATTCGAAGCCCAAAAAAAGATTTATCTAGAGGCTGAAACTGCCCTCAAAAATACCCAAGAATTTGAACAGCAACATGACCATGCCTTACAGCAGGTTCGTCACTGTATTCTGGAACGTGAATTTATTGGGCAGGAATTTCGTAAAGCCTATGCCAAACTGGATGAGCTGAAACTTCAAAAGCTGCCTTTAGAACAGCAACTCAACGTAACCTTGCAACAGGCTCAACAGCTTGAACACAACCAAGCTGCTATCACGCAACAACTGCAACACAGCCAACAGTTTTCAGCTTTAGACCACGGTTTAGATGTTCATCTTGGGCAATTACAACGTTTTATTCAACACTATCAAAATATTGAAAATAGTTTAGGTAATCTTGCGACTGCCCAACAAAATTTTGTACTGCAACAACAGCAGCTTGAACAACATATTTCACAGTTTGGAAATATGGCAGCACTAGAACACCAATTAGCAGAAATACGTCAACAGCGTGAACAAAAACTGGCTCAACAGAATCAGTTCAGTTTGATTGAGCAAAAACTCGCTCAGTGGTTTTCAGATCATCATGAAAAAACCGCCGCTCAATCACAATTAGACACTTTAACCGTCAGCGTGCAACAACTGCAACATCAGACCCAGCAGGCAGAACAGAATTATCTAGCAGCAAAATTAGAACGTGAAAAACTGCAGCAGTTTTTACAACAACAACGTTTGCTGCATACAGAAAATATTGAACAGCTGCGCAACGACTTGCAATCTGGGGAAGCGTGTCTGGTCTGTGGCAGTACCCATCATCCTTATAAAGAAGATCAAAGCATTATTTCTAAAACGCTGTTTAATCTACAACAGCAACAAGAACAACCCGCGATTGAACTTGAGCAAGCGACATTTAAAATATGGCAAGAGCAGCAACTCCGTTTAACTCAATTACAGACTGAACATACCCAGACTGAAACTACAATCACGCAATTAACAACAAAACTTGAAGCGACAAAAGTCGCATTAGAACAGCTGTTTAAACTTGCTGCATTACAGCTTGATTTAGAACAGTCGCAGCCACGTCTGAATGAAGGATTTTTGGCAGCTCAAACCCAAATCAAACTGACTTTAAAGCAGGCTGAACAACAGATTTCAAACTTGCTTCAAGCCTCTAAAGATCAACAGTCATTATCTACTCAGATTCAGGAGCAACAGCATTTGCTTGAATCTGCTCAGACCTTGCAAACTCAAGTGAATGATGTTTTTTCTTGCCTAAGTCCAGTCCAACAACAAGCATGGCAACAGAACACCATTCATACGGCGCAGCAAATTCAACAGGATTTGCAGCAGCGCTTTAAACAGCTGCAACAGTTACAACAGCTCGATACAGATTTAAGCGCACAACAACAGGGACTGCAAAAAGCACAGTCCGATCTTGGCTATCTGTTAAAACAGCTTGAGGAGACTCAACAAGTCGTAAATGAACTTTCTGAAAAAGGACAACAAAACAGTAAAATTGCCTGTTCGCTTATTTTTGATATGACAGGCACACAGCAAGACAAGCCGAATGAATGGCTCAAAGCGCATGATCAAAAACGTCAGCAACAGCAAGCCACTTATGCTCAATTGAAACAACATTTTGAACAATTACGTCAAAATTTTGAAACGCAAAAGAACCTGTTAAACCAGCTTAAAGTTCAACAACAACAGTATATAGAGGCTCAAGAAAAATCGGATACTGGAATTCAGCAATGGTTAACGCTGCATCCTGATTTTGAAGCGGATCAGTTAACCCAATTACTGCTCATTGATAGCACTCAAGAGCAACAGATTCGTCAGCAACTCCAGCAAGCCGAACGAATGCTGAATGAAGCATCGTCGGCTTTAAAAACCATGCATGGACAACTTGCTGAACATTTAAAATTACAGCCTGACTGCGATTTCACCGCATTACAACAGCGATTAGAGCAGCATCTCACGATATTAAAAGCCCAACGAGATGTTTATGACCAACTCAATTTAAAACTCGAAGTGCATCAGCAAAATGTGCACAAACTGCAAAAATATGCCGATCAGATTAAAAATATTCAGCAACAGGAACACCGCTGGGGCAAAATTTCAGGCCTGATCGGGGATGCAAAAGGCAAAGATTTTCGTGATTATGCACAGCAATATAATCTCGATATTCTGGTTGAACATGCCAATCAGCAACTTACCCTGTTGTCGCAGCGTTATACCCTCAAGCGTCTGGATCACTCGTTAAGCCTCGCGATTGTTGATCATGACATGGATGGTGAAACCCGTTCAGTCTCCTCTCTTTCTGGCGGTGAATCCTTCCTGACTGCCCTGGCCTTGTCTTTGGCCATTGCCAATATGGCGTCAGGTTCAATGAAAATCGAATCGCTATTTATTGATGAAGGTTTTGGAACTTTAGATGCATCTTCTTTATATATGGTGATGAATGCCTTGGATCAATTACAAAGCCAAGGGCGCAAAGTAGTGCTGATCTCTCATATTCAGGAAATGCACGAACGTATTCCGGTACAAATTCAGGTGAAACCGTTGGGTGCAGGTGCCAGTACCATTCAGGTGGTGGGTTAATTAAAAATCCAGACTTAATAAAAAAGCCTAGAAAAATGCCCCTAGGCTTTTTTATTAGCAAACAATCTATGATTTATGTCATAGGACGCAGGGTCAGAATCTGTTCACTGCGCCCGAATGATCCAGAAAGATCATGCAACACAGAGCTGGTCAGGCCAATGCCATCTTCCCCATACTGCTGCACAGTTTCCAAGCCCAGCCACTGACCTTGCGGTAAACGGTGCATATGGATCTGTAAATCCAGATTAGGAAAGCCCCAACTAAAGGGTACTTCTTGACGTGGCACAATACCATTGGCTGTATCCACCATGCCCATTAAGCGAACAAAATCGCTGGTCGGTTCACCTTCAACCATATCATGCGGCGTTCGCAACCAGACAATGCCCTTGCCTGCACAACGCTCATGACTTCTTGCTTCGATGGACTGAATATATCCACCCGGCCACTGACGAATCCCTTCCCAGATCGGGGCATTTTCAGGGCCAGCCGCATCTGCATCTTCCAGACCTTTTATCAACTGGCTATTTTGGGTGATCATGCGCCAGGTTCTTGCGACCACACAGGTTTTACCCCCGGCTATCATTTCTGACTCAATCAGCTCAATGGTCTTGCCCGGGCGAATCACTTGGGTGGTGATACTAAACTCACCCGCAGGAATCAGACCTAAAATATCCAAACTGACCCGGCCAATGCGCATATCACTACGCGGTGAAAATTGGTCCAATTCCGCACAGATAATTCCGGTCGCGGGTGCCATATGCTGTTCATGTTCATTCCATGCGCCTTGGGCCAGTAGCGTTGAGCGGTAATGCGCCGTGACTTTTCCGGTGGTATCCGTATCTCGCCCGATGAGTTGATAATATGCCGCCATAAACTTGCCTATTTCCTTGGTCGAATCAATGGTTTTTATACAGATTATTCCTTTAGCTGGTTCTTCTTGTACTCAACTTTAGTGGAAAGTTCAATTTCTAAAACAAAAACTGAACCCTAAAGTTCAGTTTTCAAAACGGTCAAAATGAATGTGAGTATGGTTTACTTGGAATAATCCCGCGCTCCGAATAATGCCGTTCCCACCCGAACCATGGTTGAACCTGCGGCAATCGCCTCAGTCATATCCCCTGACATGCCCATACTTAAGGTATCCCAGTCTTCAGGATGTGCATGTTCAGATTTTACTTGTTCAAACAACTGCTTGGCATCGCTAAAAGCCTGGGTATTATTCGGTGCAGGAATTACCATCAAGCCACGCAATTTTAAGTGTGGAAGTTGACTAATCTTTTTAACCAGTTCCGCCACTTCATTTGGCTGACAGCCGTCTTTGGTGTCTTGGGCATCAATATTGACCTGTAAACAGATATTCAGCGGTGGCTGAGATACTTCACGCTGACTGGATAAACGCTCGGCAATAATCAAACGATCCACCCCATGCACCCAGGCAAAGCTTGATGCCAGATGTTTGGTTTTATTGCGCTGCACATGGCCAATGAAATGCCATTCGATGTCTAAATCATTTAAATTTTCAATTTTATCCAAAGCCTCTTGCAAATAATTTTCACCAAAGGCGCGCTGCCCGGCCTGGTACATTTCACGTAAGGACTCACTTGGCTGAGTCTTCGAAACAGCCAGTAACTGTACGGTTTCCGGCTCACGCTGGGCCTGTTTACAGGCATCTTCTATTTGCTGTAAAACTTGATTTCGTGACGCTTGAAGACTATTCATTGACAAGGTTCTCATTTTCATTCATCTTTTTTACTTTTCCTTTAAACTAACTGTTGGTTAAGCTCTGGGAAAGCCTTATTATTCTAACAAAATAAATAACATTTAAATGATCTCGGGGAAATTATGGACATCACTGAACTTTTAGCCTTTTCTGCTAAAAATGGGGCGTCGGACTTACACTTATCAGCAGGTATGCCACCACTCATCCGTGTCGATGGCGAAGTTCGCCGTATTAATTTACCGGCTTTAGAACATAAAGAAGTACACAAACTTGTGTATGACATCATGAACGATAAACAGCGTCGTGATTTCGAAGAAAAACTTGAAACTGACTTCTCTTTTGAAGTACCAGGGGTAGCGCGTTTCCGTGTTAACGCATTCAACCAGAACCGCGGTGCAGGTGCAGTATTCCGTACCATTCCCTCAAAAGTTCTGACCATTGAAGATCTGGGCATGGGCCAAATCTTTAAAGATATTTGTAATTTCCCGCGTGGAATTGTACTGGTTACAGGCCCAACAGGTTCGGGCAAATCAACCACCTTGGCTGCGATGGTCGATTACATTAATGACAACCGTTATGATCATATTTTGACTGTAGAAGACCCGATTGAGTTTGTACACGAATCAAAAAAATGTCTGGTCAACCAGCGTGAAGTCCACCGCGATACGCATGGCTTTAACGAAGCCTTACGTTCTGCTCTGCGTGAAGACCCTGACATCATTCTGGTCGGTGAGATGCGTGACCTTGAAACCATCCGTTTGGCATTGACTGCCGCTGAAACGGGCCACTTGGTCTTTGGTACACTACATACCACCTCTGCGGCAAAAACCATTGACCGTGTGATTGACGTATTCCCGGCAGAAGAAAAAGACATGGTTCGTGCCATGTTGTCTGAATCATTGCAAGCCGTAATTTCTCAGACTTTATTGAAGAAAAATGGGGGCGGTCGTGTCGCAGCACATGAAATCATGATTGGTATTCCTGCCATCCGTAACCTAATCCGTGAAAACAAAGTAGCTCAAATGTATTCTGCCATTCAAACCGGTGCCAACTACGGTATGACTACGCTGGATCAAAGCCTGAAAACTCTGGTCGCTAAAGGCATTATCAGCCCACAAACTGCGCGTACCATGGCAAAACAACCAGAATCATTCTTATAAGTTTAAACGGATTTAGGATCTTATTATGGATTTTAACGACTTACTGAATTTGATGATTCAACAGCAGGCATCCGACTTGTTTATTACTGCTGATGTTGAACCGTCCATGAAAATTAATGGTCAGATTGTTCCAATCGCAAAGACCAAGCTGACTGGCGAAATTGTCGGGCAACTTTTAAACTCGATTATGAGTGAAAAGCAGCGTAAAGAATTTGCTGAAACGCGCGAATGTAACTTTGCCATCAGTAACCGCGACAAGACTGCCCGTTTCCGTGTCAGTGCATTTCAACAGCGCGATGAACCCGGTATGGTATTGCGTCGTATCGAAACCATTATTCCAACCATGGATGAGCTGAAGTTACCGCCTATTTTAAAAGAATTGGCCATGACCAAGCGCGGCATCATTATGTTTGTGGGCGCAACAGGTACCGGTAAATCGACCTCTTTGGCTTCCATTATTGGCTATCGTAACCAGAATTCAAAAGGCCATATCATTACCATTGAAGACCCGATTGAATTTATTCATGAACATGCGGGCTGTATTATTACCCAGCGTGAAGTCGGGATTGATACCGACTCTTTTGAAATTGCCTTGAAAAATACCCTGCGTCAGGCACCGGATGTTATTTTGATTGGGGAGATCCGTTCACGCGAAACTATGGATTATGCGATTGCTTTTGCCGAAACAGGGCACTTGGTATTTGCCACGCTGCATGCCAACAATGCCAACCAGGCCATTGACCGGATTATTCACTTCTTTGATGCGGACCGTCATAATCAATTATTTATGGACTTGTCACTCAATTTAAAGGCCGTGGTTGCGCAACAACTCATTCCCTCTGTAGATGGCCAGTCTCGTCGCGCAGCGATCGAAATTCTGATCAATTCACCTTTAATTGCAGACATGATCCGTAAGGGGGATGTTCATGAAATTAAAGAATTAATGAAGCGTTCACGTGAACTCGGGATGCAAACCTTTGACCAGGCCTTGTTTGACTTGTATAAAGCCAAACAGATTACCTATAAAGATGCCTTGAAGCACGCAGACTCACCCAACGACCTGCGTCTGCAAATCAAGTTATCCGAAGAAGGAGGCGATCGCTTATTGCATGCAAGTTCCAATATCACCTTCGATGGTCAGGCTTAACGTTCAACGTTAAATGCAAAAAAAACAGGCTTCAAAAGAAGCCTGTTTTTTTAACTAATTCTAAGTCAGTATTATTTTTTACGTAAAGCATCCTGGCATTCAGATGCATCACAATAACCATAAAGATTTAAAGAGTGACCCGTCAAAGTAA
Organism: Acinetobacter sp.; assembly: GCF_045628685.1. Taxonomy (GTDB): domain Bacteria; phylum Pseudomonadota; class Gammaproteobacteria; order Pseudomonadales; family Moraxellaceae; genus Acinetobacter. The sequence continues at coordinate 7,107 of NZ_JAZQPV010000013.1, read as the reverse complement.
AGCCATATTTTTCAGCCACTTCATGTTGCTGAGTTTCAATCACATCATTTGTAAATTCAACGACTTTGTTGCAATTCAGGCAAACAATATGATCATGGTGATCTTCTTGCATAATTTCGAAAACGGAATGATTATTTTCAAAATGATGACGTTGAATAATCCCCGCAGCTTCAAACTGTGTTAACACGCGGTACACAGTTGCTAAACCGACATCTTCACCTTGTTCCAGTAAAGTTTTATAAATGTCTTCTGCGCTTAAATGGTGTTGTCTTGAATTTTCTAGTAATTCCAATATTTTTATTCGTGGAAGCGTAACTTTAAGTCCAGCTTTGCGTAAATCTTGATTTGAAATAGGCATGTAAAAAGGTCTCTCAACAAATTTAAAGTTGGAATATGCAACAAAGTTTAGATGCAGTATGATCTATCCGTGGATCAAATGCATCATAATTAATTTGGGATAGTGTAGCAAAATGCAAAAAATCATGTTGACGTTGTTCGTCACTTCACTGCTCGCAGGCTGTTCGACCTTGGGCGTTTATAAAGTTGATATTCCGCAAGGGACGCCATTAACTCAAGCACAAGCTTCAAAAATTCAGGTCGGTATGAGTCACCAACAAGTTCGCTTTTTGTTAGGTAGCCCTACTGTTTCAGATCCAATGAATCCTTTACGTTGGGACTACATCTACAACTATACACCAGGAACCTATGCTAAAAAAGCCAAAATCCCGGCTGCTCACGGTCAACATTTAAGAATTTACTTCGATCAAACAGGGACTGTCATCAAGATTGAAGGTTTGGAAACCATTCCAGAATCTCAACCCGGCTTACCAGGATCAAAAGAAGCGATTCTCAATGCGCCACCACTATAGCCGCTTTAAAATAAAAATAAACCCCTCAATGAGGGGTTTTTCTTATCACTTCAATTGTTTAAAGCGATTTCCGCGGCAATAAAGTCCAACCGGATTTTCTGCAGCACGTTTTCGGCGAATATCCTTCGGATTGACCGTTAATGCACGATAAATCTCGACACGATCACCTGCTTGTAATATTTGATTTGGATCTTGTAATCGCATCCCAAAGATCCCCAATGCAAGTGATTCGGGTAAAGTAATTTGTCCCCGAATACCACTTTGTTCAATTGCATCTAAAGCCGTCATGCCGGGTTGAAAAGGGACAGCCAGATAAAACTGTTGATCCTGAGCCGCATACGCTACCCAAACCTGTTGTATCTCACTCATTAGACCAATTGTCCAATAATTGCAATCATTGCCACAATGATCGATACAGGAAGCACGACACGCACTGCAATACGCCACAAGTTATAAAACAGCTCATTATTAAAATTCATGGATTTACGTAAATGGCTAATTTTCATAATCCATCCGGCAAAAATTGCATAGATCAAGCAAATGATTAGGCCCCAAAGCATGAGTACCGTATTAAAAATTAGGTTCATTGCAGGAATGACCCAAATCAATACAGCCACCAAAATCACAAGCCATTGAACCGCGATATTCAACTGACGCTGTATCAATTGTTCACGTGCCATATTGATTAAAAGTGCCGATGCACTGACTACAGCAACTACAAACGCTGGAATTTGAGCATCAGCGGCAAAAAAGCCAAAAGCAACTACTGCCAACAATTGCGCAATCCAGATTGGCAAGGCTGTTTTGGTTGCAACATCTTGTTGTTTTACTGCAGCTAAACTACTTTGCCAGTATAAGCCCATGCCTAAACCGCTAGCCACGAGTGCCAATACAGTCGCACTGCCCCATTCGCTAAATTCAACAGGCGTCACTTGCCAAGCAGGCAAAGCCGTGCCCATCACATTCGCTAAAATTAAGGACGCTAAAACACCCACCACACTTAAGATAACAATAATCTTTCGCGGCGCAAATGAAAGTGCAATTGCAACAATCGCCAAGCCAACAAACAACAGATTTGGCGCAATGTCATTAAAGGCAAAGTGCCCCAATAAATGGCTTGCATTAGACAGCATACCGCCTGTCAGGAAAGGAATAAAGACAACCGCTAACCAACCCACCAGACGCCATTTCTGCGATGCATCTGCATCACGCGTCAAGCTAGACAATGCATTTAACGCTGTGGTTTTTGAGCGCTTCGCCAAGGCAATTTCTAAATAACAGATCGGTAATGCCAAAATAAGCATAGTACCTAACCATAACAACCAAAAATCAAGTTGACGCTCAACTTGAATCCCGACTATCGGTGCTAATGTGGCAATGATGATAAAAGATAAACAAAATGCTATCAGCGGTGATAGCCATCGTGACATAGCATTGTCCTGCATGATGCGTTCCTTAAAAAAGTCTTTCGCTATTTTGCCTTTGTCATAGGGGAAAATCAAAAAGAAAAAGCAAACCACCACGATTGATGATTTGCTGCGCAAGATTATTATGACTTTTATTAGTTGTTATCTGGCTTATTTTTCTTTATGAAAAGAAACGAGCAAACCAATTTTTACCTGTTTTCTTTTCTTTTTCCTTAATAATCCCCATCATATTTTCTTTCACGGCCCCTACATAATCCGCATCATCGTGCTGAATATGATTAATTAACCATTTTGAAAGCACTTCATGGAGTTCACCTTCAATAGCTTGACCCATTTCAAAACGGTCACGGTAAGATTCAATCTTTTTAATAAATAAATCGTGAACACGTTTATGCGGTACACGGTATTTATAACCCGCTTCTTCTTGCAAGGACTCTTCAAAGGTAAAATGCGATTGTGTATAATCAATAATATTTTCAAGAATTTGTTTAATACGGGAACGATCCGTATGTTCTGAGACATCATCAATTTCATTGATATAATCAAGAATTCGTTTGTGTTGATCGTCAATCACATCGATACCAGTATTATATTCTGGAACCCATTTCATTTTCATTACGACCACCTATAAAATATATACGATTCATCACATAAATTCATAATATATTGATTTTTAACAAATAAAAATCAACCAAAATGGTTGGTTTTAAATAAAAAACCATAAAAAAAACATAAACAATTGATATATAATGTTTTTTAATAAAACACCAACCAAAAGAATAAAGTATTTTTTAACCAAAATAATCTATTAATTGGATTATTAAAAACTTAAATTGAACTTTAATTCTCAAAAATTTATTTAAAAAATAAAATACTTAAATTAAATTCCAGCTAAAAAAATAATATGAATGGAGATGATTCAAAAAAAATGATAAACACATTTTTATAATTAAGAAAATTATTAAATTTTTAGGCTGATTAAAATATAAAAGCAAAAAAATTAAAATATTCCATTCACAAGATAAAAATCTATAAAGTTATTTGCTCGAATAATTTTATAGATTTATATTATTTAATTTTTTATTGACTAATATTGATCTGCTCTGGTTATTCTTTTTAATTCCGGATTTAATTTTTCACGTTCTAAGCGTTCTATATACGTCTGTTGTGTTCGAATGGGACGCCCTTCCTGAAATAAAATCATTTCTCCAGGTTCAAAGGCTGTCCACAGTTCATTTTGCGTTAAAGGTTCGGTGGTAATTACCGCAACACGATCTTCAGGTGTGGTCACCTGACTGAAATCAACCTCTACATCCAGATCAATCAATTGCGCCGGTTTAAATGGATATTCTCGTACCAGCCAATGCAATTTGGTGATGGCATAAGTGAATAGAGCCTGCCCATTCGATAGGCAAAAATTAAATGTCCCATATTCGGCTATTTGGGGAGAGGCTTCAGCCAACAGATCAAAAATTTGATTCAGCTTTGGTTCATGATAACCAAATTTATGCACCAGCTGATCGAGTAAAAAACAAAATGCCCGTTCACTATCAGTATTTCCCACAGGGATAAACCGACCTGATAAAGTGGGGTTATAGTCATGCAAATCGCCATTATGGGCAAAAATCCACTGACGGCCCCATAATTCACGGCTGAATGGATGCGAGTTTTCTAAATTGATCTTGCCTTGGGTTGCTTTACGAATATGGGCAATCACATTACGTGATTTAATAGGATAATTACGCACCAGTTCAGCAATCGGAGACTCAACCGCTGATTGATTATCGACAAACAGTCGGCAGGCTTTATCTTCAAAAAAGGCAATGCCAAAACCGTCACAATGGTCGGATGTAATGCCCGCGCGTTGAGAAAAACCACGAAATGAGAAAGTCACATCCGTTGGCGTAGCACAATTCATTCCGAGCAACTGACACATAGTCTTGATCAAACAGAAAATACAGGATTTTTCTATTTTGCATGACTGGGCTAGGCGTTGCAAATCTCAATTTACAATACCCCCTCACTCTTTTCTGCATTAGTTCAATAATTCGGGGTAAATACTTTATTTTATTAAAAATTTAGTTTAAAAAATTTTAACAAGACAATAAAAAAGCCTCACAAGGAGGCTTTTTAAAATGACTGATTTAATGCTTGGCACGGTTGGTAATAAGAGTCCCTACACCATGATCTGTAAAAATTTCCAGTAAAGTGGCATGTGGAACTCGGCCATCTACGATATGCGCACTGACTACGCCACCTTTCACCGCATCCAGTGCACAACCCACTTTAGGAATCATGCCACCATAAATCACACCGGTTTCAATCAAACGGTCGACTTCTTGAGTAGTTAAACCTGTGAGCAAATTTTTATTTTCATCTAGAACACCAGAAATATTGGTCAGAAGAATAAGTTTTTCTGCACCTAAAGCTTCAGCCACTTTGCCTGCGACTAAATCGGCATTGATGTTGTAAGTATTACCTTCGTCATCTACGCCAAGCGGAGCAATCACCGGAATGAAATCGCTATTAGTGAACATTTCCAATACGTCAGTCTTCACACCAACAACTTCGCCGACCAAGCCAAGATCAATCTGTTGTACTGTGCCATCTTCAGCGGTCTTTTCCATCAGCAACTTTTGTGCACGCAGCAAATTGCCATCCTTGCCGGTTAAACCAATGGCACGCCCGCCATGCTGGTTGATGAGGTTGACGATAGATTTGTTCACGCTGCCGCCCAAAACCATTTCAACCACTTCCATGGTTGCAGGATCAGTTACACGCATGCCATCAATACGGTCAGATTCACGACCAAGCTGCTTCAAGAAGGAATCCACTTGTGGACCACCGCCATGCACCACGATTGGATTTAAACCGACAGTTTTCAACAATACAATGTCACGTGCGAACGAGCTTTCCAGCTCTGGATCAGTCATTGCGTTGCCACCATATTTCACTACTAGCGTCTTACCCGCAAAACGTTGAATGTACGGCAAAGCTTCAGTCAAAATTTGTGCTTTGTCGATGCCAGTATGCTGATGTGGCATTCGCCTCTCCTTATTGAGCATCTAAAATGTCTTGTGCGATTCTAGGATATCGGTCACTTAACATGGAAACAAATGTGTGTCGAATCGCGTTTAATCTTACAGGATTGTCTGCGTCAAAGCGTACTGTAAAATATTCACCGGTATTCGATGCTCGAATAATGCCAAATCCATCTTTAAAATCAAGTCGTACCCCATCAATTTTACTTAATTTGGCCCCCAAAGCATGACTTTTGATTTCAACATCATGTAATACCGCTTTCGGTTCTTCACTATGAGTACTAATGTAAAGATCTTCAGTACAACTACGCTCAGGGTAAGCAAGTAATGCTTTAGATAGGGTTAAATCCGGTTTTTGATCCAAATATTCGAGTACACGCAAAGCCGCATATAGACCATCATCATAGCCAAAACCACGTCCGTCATTAAAAACATAATGACCTGCATATTCTCCGCCAAAGACTGCTTTGCCTTTAGATTGCGACATGTAACTACGCAAAAAAGAACTGCCTGTACGAATCATTTTCGCCTGTCCACCTAAGTGATGAACGGTATTTTTCACCATGGTCGAACATTTCACATCGTAAACGATTTCATGGCCGGGATGCGTTTTCAAACATATCTCGGAAAATAAAGCCAGTAATCGATCTGCTGAAATAGTCGTACCATGTTCATCTATTAACACCAGACGATCACCATCACCATCCAGTGCGATACCGATATCGGCTTGCTGTTCAAGGACAGTTTTTCGTAATTCGACAAGATGTTTTTCTTGTGAAGGATCTGGTGCATGATCGGGAAAATCGCCATTCGCCTCACAGCGAATAGGGGTAATCTCACAGCCTAATTTTTTCAACACCCCTACAGCACAACGACCTGCCGAACCATTTAAAGCATCGAGTACCACTTTAAAAGGACGTTTTAACTGGATATCTTTTAAAAGTGCATGCTGATATTCGAGACAATATTGAGTAACCACTTCATGCTGCACAGGTTCAATCACTATTTTTTCTAATGGATCTAAAGCGCTACATGCGGTGATACCGACTTGTTGAATCATCTCAGGACAAGGGGGTTCGCCTTGAATAATCCATTTAATTCCATTATCGGTTTTTGGATTATGACTTGCCGTGAGCATGATCCCGTTACCATCAAATTGACGCGCAATAAAATATAATAATGGCGTTGAACAGCATCCGATGATCGTTGCACTCAAGCCTTTTTCTTCACATACCTGTCTAATGATTTCTGCATATTCCGGACTTGTTAAACGCGCATCATAACCAATGGCAAGTTGAGTCTGTCCGACCTTGTGATATTGGGTCACCAATCCATAGGCAATCGCTTTTACAATTTCAGGAGTCAAAAATGATATTTTTCCGCGAATATCATAAGCACGAAAAATTTGTACCGGAAATTTTTTATTTTTAAGATTCATGATGATTTCTTCTACTTAAAGTAGCCCATAAAGTGAAAGTCTTATGGAATGCTTGATTAGGCTAGATTTCATAAGCCATGCATCATCTTAAAGGGGGGAAGATTAGCATTTTAAATGCATTTCATATTTTTGATCAATGGTAAAAAACTTACAAATATTTTTTTAACAGAAAGGATACGTAATTAAAAAACTAGGGTCTGTTGACATTTGTTGCTTAAAAAAATAGCGAGGTAGTAAAATTAAATCGCCAAACCCAATTTTACTCTCGCTATGCCTCGTACAATGCTGAATAATCAACACTGGTCTAAGTTACTTTCTATTTTCCGAAATTT
>NZ_JAZQPV010000012.1:0-3405 GCF_045628685.1 Acinetobacter sp. | reverse complement strand
AGCGGTTCAAGCTGTTGGCGCGGCGGAAGGTGAAGTCGTCGCTGAAGCGATCGCCGGTCACGTACATCATGCTGGGTTTTGGTACAAAAAAAATTATGTTAGGAATTTATACTTTTATTAAGTAAGTGGAGAAAAGCATATGAAATGGAGCGAATTATCCGAAGTAAGCTGCCCAGTTGCTCGCAGTTTATCAATTTTAGGTGATCGCTGGACATTACTGATTATTCGTAATGCATTCATGCATACGCATCGCTTTGATGATTTTCAAACCCAGCTTGGAATGACACGCCATCTTTTAGTTGAACGCTTAAACCGGTTAATTGAGCATAAAATTATTGAAAAAAGTCTCTATCAACAATTGCCTGAAAGATATGAATATAAACTGACTGAGCGTGGACTTGCTTTATATCCAGTGATTTTGGCATTCACCTCTTGGGGAAATGAGTGGATGAATGAGAATAAGCAATATCCTGTAGTCACGTATTTTCACAAAAGCTGTAGTCATGAAACTGGATTAATCATGAAATGCCAGTGTTGTGGGGAAGTATTAACAAGAGCAAATACAGTTCCCAAATTAAATTAAAAAATATAGATGAACTGAGAGTTACTTTTTTTTCTTTATTAAGTTCCAAAAAGGAACTTAATATTCATCATGCTGATAATCAAAATAATCTATCTAATTAGCCCCCTAATCTAGGCGACTGAAATGAACATTCATAAAAATATAAATCAATCCTCAGTTCATTTTCTTGGAAAATTTACAGCTGTGATTTTTATATTCATTATTGCCGTAACAATGATGATTGCTGGGGTTGTCGCTTTAAGTGAGGGAACAGGGCGCTTTTTACTGCCGTTTACGACAGACCATGCTGCAGAGCAAATGCAAACCCATGTGAAAAATATCCAGGCAAATCCTACACTCGAAAATATGAAGCCCTTTGGTCTTGAACTTTGGGGACTTTCAAAACTGAGTGAGGTGTCTCGCTTCAGTGAATCTCGTTTAGTGCAACATAGTGTTTATTACACTACGATGCCGAAATACAATCAGATTTTAATGCTGGTTCATATTCTGCTAGGAAGCTTTTGTATGCTTTTGGGAAGCCTACAATTTTGGCCCACTTTCCGTAAAAAATACATGAAATTGCATCGAATAATTGGTGCAATTTATCTGATTACAGTTCCGATTTCGGTTATTACTTCATTATTGTATCTTGCCAATACTGCACCACATCATATTTATGACCATCTTGTTGCTTGGATTGCGCTTTGGGTGTTTGGTGTGTTGTCTTTACTATCTATTGCAATGGCTGTTTTAACATTAAAGAAAAAAAGAATATTTGAGCATCAAGCATGGATGGCAGCATCATTTTCCTGTTTGATGGTCGCACCAATGCTGCGTTGGGATTGGGCATTGCTCGCTGCCATTTTCCCAACGATTGATCAAGAGACCTTAAACTTGGTCACGATGGGCATTATGCTACCGGAAACAATTTTAATTGGTTATGGATTGATACTTATCAATCGACAATATTTACGTCCCATGAGACAACGCAAACCGCATCCCTTTGCTGAGCGTACAAGTCAAATTTTTAATCGATTCACACCTGTTTTATATTCTTTAGCACTGTTGATTATCGCTGCAAATATTTATTATTTCGTGATAAGTCTAGGCTTAAAAGATCTAAGTTATGCAGAGAAATTACTTCCTCAAATGCTGATTCAGCGTGAATACACTATTTTAAGTTCACTACCTACCTTCAATGTAATTTTCGTTTTTAGCTTAAATGTCGCTTTGCTATTGGGAATTCATGTATTGAATACATTACTCAAAATGAAGAGCAGTGATGTCTTAACTCATCAAGTCAAAATCATGAGTAAAACGCTCGCAATTTCGGCTGTCATTGCAGGGAGTGTATCGGTTTATTTTGGCTGGAATATTGGGCTTGAACCATACAACATCATTTTCTCAGGCGGCACGATGTATAGCGTCTATGGCGCTTTAATTTTCATTTTTGGTCTAGCATTCTTGACTGCAGTTCAACTTAAAAGTCTAGCTTATATGAAAGAGAGCTTAGTTTTTTTACTTTGTTTATTGCCATTTTCAGCAATATTTTTGCTGACATTATTCATTCTTAGTTTCTTATCCATTCCACCCGATTATTTAACGGCAGGCCAGGGATTTGTTATTCCTGTCGGTTTTAGTACTGCCTTACTATTCCTTGCTTTTGCCTATGTCATATTTGGACAAGCAACGCGTGAATATAACTGAATTTTAATGATTGGATGATAAAAAATGTCAAAGCCTAAGGTATTCGCACATTCTGAAAATGTAAAAATTGCCATTTATACCTGGGGTGAACCCCCCACCATTGAACAACCAAAAGAAATATTAGTCTTTGTGCATGGTTTTCCAGATCGGGCAATCTTTTGGGAAAAAGTGGCGCAAGCACTTAAAGATGATTTTTATGTAGTGGCTTTTGATATGCGAGGTTGTGCTGAGTCAACCCATATTAAAGGCTTCCAGCATTACAAATTTAACTACTTACTAAAAGATTTATTTGCAGTCATTGATGTCGTCAGCCCAAATCAAAAGGTTCATTTGATTGGACATGATTGGGGCGGAATTTATGGCTGGAATGCAATTCGTGATGTTGAGGGAGTTAAACGTATTGCTTCTTTCACCACCATGGCACCTAGCTTGGAACAAGTAGGTGTATATCTACGCAAACGCTTATTCAAGCCGACCCCAAAGAACTTATGGCAACTGCTGAATCAACTAGCACGTAATAGCTTAATGACCTTCTTCGCCTTACCTATTTTGCCTGAGATCATGTGGCGTAGCGGTTTAGGTGCTTGGTTAATGAAAACATTAGTAACTCAAGGTGAGGGAAATATTATCTATCAAAAAAATCAAGGTTTGGAAAATGATGCTATTCGTTATTTAGGGATTTATCGAGCCAATCTTTTACAACATGTTTTATTGGCTAAACAAACGAGTACCGAAGTGCCTGTGCACACACTGATTGCAAAACAAGACCCTTTTCTACCACCTCGATTATTTGAAGATACTAAGAATTGGGCTAGTCAACATACAGAATCTTTTGTTGATGCGTCACATTGGGCACCACTGAGCAGACCAATTGAGGTTGCACAAGCTATTCGTCATTTCACTATGAATGTGAAGCATAATTAAACCCTATTTAACATAATGGCGCTTATACGAAACGCGTTTCATAAAACCTTTGTTTTTCATATAGTTAAAAATTTTTGACCGACCTCAAAAACAGCAAAAAACCGGCTTGGAAACAAGTCGGTTTTTTTATGAACAGTTTTGATATATTCCGCCAATAAAATTGATCAATTTTTAATCAAAATGAAACTTTTTTCAATGTTAGCAGTCTTCAC
>NZ_JAZQPV010000011.1:0-23682 GCF_045628685.1 Acinetobacter sp. | reverse complement strand
ACCACCTGATCCCTTCCCGAACTCAGAAGTGAAACCTCTTTGCGCTGATGGTAGTGTGGGGTTACCCATGTGAGAGTAAGTCATCGCCAGCTCATTAATTCCAAAACCCCCTCCGCCACAGGCAGAGGGGGTTTTTTTATGGGGGAAATTTTATATTTTTAAAAGTGATTAGCAACTTACTTAATATCGAGCCTTAAATTTGAAAGAAATGAATATATCTATGTTTAGAGGCTTCTTTTACTAAAAATCGAATAATTAATTAACCACTTATGAATGTCTCTCATCTGATTAAAAGTCGCTTTCATAGTAAAGAAGAGAAACATTTTATGTTAGGTGTGATATGCACTCATTAAAATAGATAAATAGAGGAAAAAATCTTTCTTAAATGAGGTGATTTTATATTGATGTTATTGTATTGAGAAAATATGCATTAAGGATTTTTTTATTTTTAGCTAAGCGATTTATAAGTCCAAATTACTGAACTATTCACAAATAAAAAATCGCCATTTAGGCGATTTCTATTTTTTAACTAAAATCCTAAGTATTTCAGTTAAACATTTGAGTTGCAGCAGAATATAAAACCCAAAGAATGATGATAGCAACTACCGGTTCTAAAAGTTTTGCCCATGCTGGAACTGCAGTATTTACTGTCACAGCAGCAATGTGTCGATCTTGATTAACATCATTATGTTGTTGACTTACCATTTGATTAAACTCCTTCATCGTTGAGTCTAATGATATCTCTTCTTGCACAATCGGTTTAGAACCTTTTAACTCTAAAAGGTCGTTTGTTAGCCAAACCCAATCAGGGGCTTGACCTGAAAGATGTTCAATTTGCCCTAAGAGTAATTCACGTAATCCACGGACTTCGAGATTACCGATATCATTCAGCTGTTTAAGCTCTGCCAGTTGTAAACGCAATATCTCTGTGACTGCGGGTTCTAATTCACTTTTAGTTAATGTGGACTGATTCTTCGAGGAAGTGGTCAGGTGGCGTGAAACCTCTTGAATAAAAAGCTCATCGGGTGAGGAAATTTCCTGATAAACTTTTTTGTCATTAGAGCGCCAAAGGGTAATCAGCTTACCCAATACAAGAGCATTTATTTCTAACAAATGCTCTTTTCTATCTTCTCTAGAGTGTTGCTCGAGAAGCTGAGGCTTTTGACTATTAATCTGCTCAGCAAAATATTGTACTAAATCAAAAGCCATCAATTTACTCCATATTTTTTAGTCTAATAACCGTAGGCTCGGTTTTTTCTTAGTCTTGGGTTGTTCAGTTTCTTCGGAAAGTGTTGTTGATTTTAAAGTATCTTTAGGGATTTGGATATCCTCATATTCATTTGGATCAAAGAATAAACCTTGACCATTTTCACGTGCATAAATGCCCATCACTGCATTTAAGGGTACATATATATCACGTGATACGCCACCAAAGCGAGCAGAGAAGGTAATTGTCTCATTGCTTATATTTAATTTATGTACCGCATGGGGGGCTATATTTAAAACAATTTGCCCATCTTGAATAAATTGTTCTGGAACCATAGTGTTCGGTTGCGTGGCATCAACAAGTAAATGTGGGGTAAGGTTGTTGTCACAAATCCATTCATAAATTGCACGAGCAAGATAGGGACGGGTAGGAGTAAGGTTTAATTCCTGATCAGACATTGAAATATACTCTATTGATTCACTAAAATTTCACGATATTTATTTTTTTCCTGCATAGTCATGGACTTGATAAAAGCAGGACGGGAAAATATCCGTTGGCAATATAAGAAAATGGGACGACAATGTTGTTTAGGGAGTTCTATTCCCATTGAATGTAACCGTAAAAAAATTGGCGCTAACATGCAATCTAAAATTGTAAAACTTTCTGACATGAAATAGGGGAAATGCTGAAATAAGGGAGTTAGAGAGATCAGTATATCGCGCAGTTGTTTTTGGGCTTTTACTTTATCTTTTGCATTTAAGCTATCTGGGTGGCGCAGCATGATATCTGCAAGCTTTAGCCAATCTTGTTCGAATCGCCAAATGTATTGACGCTGTTCTGAGCGTGGCATGGGTGCATCAGCATATAACTTGTTTTGACGATAACGGTCATCGATATATTCGGAAATAATGCTGGTGTTGAACAGTTTGAGTTCATTTTCAATCAGCATGGGAACTTGATTATAGGGGTTTAAGCTGGCGAGATCTTCATCATCTTCATCTACAATAATCAGATAATATTTAATTTGCTTTTCGGCAAGGACATAACGAATCCAGTGTGAACGAAAGTCATCTGCATGGCTATAGAGTGTAATTCCTTGAACAGGTGCGGTTTCGACGGACATAATCCCAAACAAAGCAAAAATGAATAGAATAGGATACTAAAATTCAACCTAAAAAGCACGAAGCATAAAAGATGAATCGGGTGAAGAAGATGTAGATTATAAGAAAAATAACTGGAGCAAGAAAATATGATAATTAAATTAGGTTTAATGATGCTATTTATTTTAATTGGTGTTGCCAACTACTATCTCAGTAAATCATTTTGGTGTCATGAAGGCGTATGGGGCAAAGATGTACATGATCAATAGCAAAACAGATATGGCTCATAAATTTATAGCACATAAAAAAGCCTTGGATAAACCAAGGCTTTTTGTCCGATTCGGTAAACGAATTAACGTTTAGAGAATTGAGGACGTTTACGTGCTTTACGTAAACCAAGTTTCTTACGTTCAACTTCACGAGCATCACGAGTAACGAAACCAGCTTGACGAAGAGCAGGTTTTAAAGTTTCGTCAGAAGCGATCAATGCACGAGTAATACCGTGACGGATAGCGCCTGCTTGACCACCAATACCACCACCAGCAACGGTGATGTAAAGGTCAAATTTTTCAGTAACTTCTAAAAGCTCAAGAGGTTGACGAACAACCATACGAGCAGTTTCACGACCGAAATATTGTTCGATAGAACGGTTGTTAATTACGAGTTTGCCTGTACCAGCTGACAAGAAAACACGTGCAGTTGCGGTCTTACGGCGACCTGTACCATAATTAGTAGCCATGTGCTGTATCCCTTAGATGTCCAAAACTTGTGGCTGTTGAGCTGTATGTGGATGCTCAGTACCAGCGTACACTTTCATTTTTTTGATCATTGCATAACCAAGAGGACCTTTTGGTAACATACCTTTAACAGCTTTTTCTAAAACTGCTTCAGGTTTGTGAGCGATTAACTTCTCGAAGTTAGTCTCACGGATACCACCAGGGAAACCAGTATGGCGATAGTATTTCTTATCGTGAGCTTTTTTACCAGTCACAGTAATTTCTTCAGCATTGATTACAACGATATAATCGCCAGTGTCAACGTGAGGAGTATAAGAAGTTTTATGCTTACCGCGTAAACGACGAGCGATTTCAGTCGCAAGGCGACCTAAAGTTTTGCCAGAAGCATCAACAACATACCAGTCATGTTGAACTTCAGCTGGCTTAGCGCTGAGAGTTTTCATTAAACCACTACCTATTATAGTTGGTTTGGACTATGGAATCTGTCCAAACAAAAGGAGACGCGATTCTAAACGAATACGTGAAGAATCACAAATGAAAATGTAGAATTTCAAGCGCTATATTTTATAGGTAAAACCAGGAATGTGCAAAGAATAATCACAACTATTTTTGTATTTTTAACAGAATGGATAGAATGTTACAGTTTCCCCGGCACATGCTTAGGAAATGATACATATTTTCGCTTATAAAATAGAGCTTAGGGAAAAACTTGTTTATCTAACCTGTATATAATAATGATATTCGAGCGCAGGTTAGATGAGACGAAAATATGCTTCCTTTATATGTAACCAGTGGCGAGCCAGCAGGTATAGGTCCAGATATTTGTTTAAGTTTAGCAATGCGTATTGATGAACGTCCTATTGTGGTTTTGGCTGATCTGAATCTATTAAAAAAACGCGCTGAAACCCTAAATCAAAGAATTGAACTGATTGAGTATCAAGGGCAGGACGCATCTTCAGGTGTCGGTCAGCTTTTTATAGAACATGTACCTGTACAGCAAGAAGTTGTTATGGGTGAATTGAACCCGAACAATGCGGCTTATGTACTGGAGCAACTGCGTCGTTCTGCAGATTATGCCATGTCAGGCAAAAGTGTGGGCGTTGCCACAGCACCCGTGCAAAAATCGATTATTAATGATGCCGGCATTCACTTTAGTGGTCACACCGAGTATTACCAGGAATTTGCAGCTGTTGAACGTGTGGTGATGATGCTTGCAACCAAGACTTTACGTGTCGCACTAGCAACCACACATCTCGCCTTACGAGACGTTCCAGATGCCATTACCACGCAACGTTTGCACCAGGTGATTGATATTCTGATTCATGACTTAAAAACCAAGTTTAAGATTGAGCATCCACATATTTTAGTCAGTGGTTTAAACCCGCATGCAGGCGAGGGCGGATATTTGGGGATGGAAGAAATTGAAGTGATTAATCCAGTGCTTGAAAGCTATCGGGCACAAGGCATCAATATGAGTTTGAGTCTTCCAGCCGATACCTTGTTCACCCCTGAAAATTTAAAAGATGCAGATGCCGTTCTGGCGATGTATCACGATCAAGGCTTACCTGTGTTAAAATCTCAAGGATTTGGTGAAGCCATCAATATTACTTTGGGCTTACCTTTCATTCGAACTTCTGTCGATCATGGCACAGCACTCTCCCTTGCTGGTACAGGACTTGCTAAAAGTTCTAGCCTGCACGTTGCTGTAGATTTAGCCCTCGATCTGGCGCGCCACTGATTATTGTTCATCACTCACGTTGGAAATGTTTTTATGTATCAAATTAATGCCTTAAACCCAAAAGAAGAAGGGCATCAGGCTCGAAAACGATTTGGTCAAAACTTTTTACATGACCAGCGTGTCATTGCCAAAATTGTACGCTCAGTCAATCCGCGTCCAGGTCAAAACATTCTAGAAATTGGCCCGGGTTTGGCCGCATTAACCTCACCATTAATTGGTGAGTGTGATGCCTTGACCGTGCTTGAGCTGGATCGTGATCTGGCTGCTGGTCTGCCGGGGCGTGTACCGCATCCTGAACGTTTAACCATTATTGAAGCCGATGCATTGAGATATGATTATTCTCAACTGTTCCAGGAAGACCGTCCATTACGTGTCGTTGGCAACTTGCCCTATAATATTTCAACTCCACTCTTATTCCATCTCCTGGAATTTGGTGACAAAGTGCAAGACATGCACTTCATGTTGCAAAAAGAAGTGGTAGACCGCATTACCGCTTCGCCAAATACCAAAGAATATGGTCGTTTGTCGGTGATGATTCAGTATTATTGTAAACCGACGTTTTTATTTGAAGTACCGCCAGGATCTTTTAATCCGCCACCCAAAGTGACTTCTGCGGTATTCCGTTTAGAGCCATACGCTGTAAAACCGATTATTGCTAAAAATGAAAAAGCATTGGCACGTCTTGTTTCCCATGTCTTTACTCAGCGTCGTAAAACACTGCGTAACAGCTTGAAAGGTATGTTGGTGGAAGATGCTTTCGAGAAAACCGGGATTGATCCGATGGCGCGTCCAGAAACCTTAAGCATGGCTCAATTTGTTGCTTTGTCAGACCAAATGGTGGCTTAAATGGCAGGTTCCGATATTCGATACAACTATGTCATTGGTGATGTTCAAGGCTGTTTTGAAGCCTTAAAAGCGTTGCTAAAAGAAATTAAGTTCGATCCCGATCAGGATTTTATCTGGTTTGCGGGGGATTTGGTTGCACGTGGTGAAAACTCGATTGGCGCACTACGTTTTGTTAAAAAACTGGTTGATCGTGATGTCGCAGCGACGGTATTGGGCAATCATGACTTGACCCTTTTAGCTTGTGCACGTGGTTTGAAAGAGTTGAAAGATAGAGACAATACCCGTGATGTCATTGATGCGATTGATAGTGATGACTTGATTGACTGGTTACGTAAACAACCATTGTGTCTTTTCCCGAATGATCAAACTATTTTGACCCATGCCGGTATTCCATGTATTTGGTCGGCAGAACAAACTTTTGCTTTGGCTAAAGAAGTTGAAGCGATCATCAGTCATGAAGATTTTGCGGTGGTAGATGCTTTTTTAAGCCAGATGTTTGGTAAAGAGCCAGCGCTTTGGTCAGATCAGCTACAAGGTCATGAACGTATACGCTGTATCGTTAACTATCTGACCCGGATGCGTTTAACCGACAGCGACGGTCGTTTAGAGTTTAGCTTTAAAGATTCGCTCGATGATCCGATGCCTCAAGGTTTTAAACCGTGGTTTGAGTTTGAATCGGAAGCTGCAAAAACCCATCAACTGATCTTTGGGCACTGGGCGGCATTAGAAGGTAAAACCATTAATCCGCAGATTCAGAATGTCGATGGCGGCTGTGTTTGGGGCAAGCATCTGATTGCCTATCGCTTGGAAGATAAAGAAATATTTAAAGTTGATAATCCAGTGATATAGGATTTGGATGATTTATAAAATAAAAAAGCCACAGGATGTGGCTTTTTTATTTGCATTTATTGAGTTGCAATTTAGTCAAGTCTAATCCAGGTCTGGCTGCGCCCCAAAGTTGAAACGCCCATATAGGCTCTCAAGGTTAGACGCTTACCTGTAGCATTCATTTTAATTTTGGCATCATAGACTTTGCCTGCTAAAGGGTCAATCACACGGCCTTTTTCATAAGTGTTGGTCCCCGTCACATGTTTTAAGCCTTTAATGATTTCCATACCTAAAATTGGCTGGTTGGTATAGGGCGAAGGGCAGTGATTACATATCTCACGAGGCGTATAGCCAGGACGAGGTGTCACTTTAATAATCTTAGCGCTAAAGCTGTCGTTGGCTGCTTTATAAATTTTGATAATTGCTTTGGCTGCACCTGATTTATCATCAATTTGCTGCCAAGTTCCAGAAATGTCTTCAGCAAAAATTTTGCCACTAAAAAGCACACTCACTAAAGTGACAAGCAATATGTTCTTATTCATATAAATCCTTTGGATGATTCATTATTTTTTTATTGATTAAGTATGTTAAACCGATTATGTGATTAATCAATGTACTGATAAGTATGCAAAAAATAAAATGAGTGTATTGACGATATAAAAAACTTCATCCCTGTGGATTCTTATTGAAGTCTAATACGGTTTAATCTGTACGAAGCCACGTTTGACTGCGCCCTAGGGCTGAGATTCCGACATAGCCACGTAAGGTTAAGCGTTTGCCACTGGAACTTAGCTTAACTTTAGCATCGTAAATTTTGCCTGCAAGTGGATCGATAACACGACCTCTTTCATAGTTATTGGTCCCTTCAACATGCTTTAAGCCGGTGAGGACATCCATGCCTAAAATTGCTTTATTGGTATAAGGTGCCGGACAGTTGTTACAAATTTCACGTGGTTTGTAGCCTGGTCGAGGCGTTACTTTAATAATTTTGCCCGCATAAGTATTATTTGCTTCTTTCCGAATTTCAATCAGTGCCTTAGGTGAACCGGTTTTATCGTCAATTTGTTGCCACGTCCCCGAGAGGTCTTGTGCCCATACATTTCCACTAAAAAATAATCCAACGAAAGCAGCAAGCAAAATATTGTTTTTCATGTCAATTCCTTCTACTGTGGAGAGTAATTATTTTATCCATAAGAACATATTATGAGCGTTTAATAATTAGTCAATAGAGTGGGTTAAAAAAATCAAAATAATGTGAAATATTCAAATAACAATCAATAAAAAAGCTACATCATGCGGCTTTTTGTTAGGATTAATCACTTTATCTAGGTTTGAGTTCGACCCCAGGCAGAAATCCCCACATAACCGCGTAACATAAAATGTTTACCTTTGGCGGAAACCCGTCCTTTTAAGCCATATATTTTTCCTGTTAAAGAATCCAGTACCCGACCGTTGGCATAATCATTCTCATTGACATGTTGTAAACCTTTAAACACTTCTAAACCCAGTATAGGGTGATCGGTGTAGGGAGGTGGGCAACGGAAACAGGTCACTCGGGGGGTATAACCCGGGCGTGGTGTTACTTTAATAATTTTTCCGGAATAAGATCCATTGCTTTGTTCCTCAATTTCAATCAGTGCCTTAGGTGAACCTGTTTTATCATCAATTTGTATCCATTTCCCCCTTATATCCTGAGCAAAAACCGAAAAACTACCTAATAATGCTACAAAAAATGTAGTCGTGATTGCTATTTTTTTCATAAAACTTCCTTATTTATATAAGTTCACCATCCTGGTTACTTATTTTAAAGTGGGTGTACCGATACAAAATTAAGCAATCTTTAGGATAAAAATTAAACTTTCATTCGTATCCCACTAACCTTTTATGCTCAAGTGTAATGAATATAAGTTAATCTTGTTTAATCCATGTTTGGCTACGGCCAAGTGCAGAAATACCCACATAACCACGTAGAGTGAGGCGTTTACCATTGGCACTTAATTTTGCTTTCCCGCTGTAAATTTTACCGCTGAGGGGGTCAAGAACTTTGGCATTTACAAAGTGGTTATTATCTGCAGCTTTCAATCCGGTTAAAATATCTAAGCCTAAAATGGGTTTATTGGTATAAGGGGCGGGACAATTTACACAGGTTTCTTTCGGGGTATAGCCCGGGCGTGGGGTTACTTTGATGATTTTTGCGGTATAAGTGCCGTTGGTCTCTTGGCGCATTTCCAGAATTGCCTTTGATGAGCCTGTTTTATCGTCAATGGTTTTCCATGTTCCGGTAAGATCTTCTGCCCATATATTTCCACTAAAAACAAGACTAGCAAAAGCAACAGATAATAGATTTTTTTTCATGTTCTTTCCTATGAGTAGGGATAATATTTTTTTTATCTATACAAAGATATAATCATCGTTTAAAGAACAGTCAATCTATTGCTTCATAAAAAATTAAAATAATGTGAATTATTTAGATAACAGTAAAAAAAAAGCCACATAGTGTGACTTTTTGTCATATTTAGTCATTTCTAATCCAGGTCTGACTACGACCCAAAACTGAAACCCCGACATAACCACGTAGGGTTAAACGCTTACCATTTGGGCTTAATTTCGCTTTCATACTGTAGATATTACCGCTAAGTGGATCAATAATTTTGCCGTCAGTAAAATTGGGTCCTGCTGTTGGTTTTAGACCTTTTACAACATCCATGCCCAGAATAGGCTTATTGGTATAAGGAGCAGGACAATTTACACAGGTTTCTTTGGCTGTGTAGCCTGGACGAGGAGTGATTTTTACAATTTTTGCGGTATAAGTGCCATTGGTCTCTTGGCGAATTTCAAGAATCGCTTTCGAAGAACCGGTTTTATCATCAATATTTTTCCAGCTTCCCGAAATGTCTTCCGCAAAAACAGCACTACTGCTGGCAGATAGAAGTAGGGCTGCTAAAATTTTAAAATTTCTCATCAAAAAACCTTTCGATAACTTTATGGATAATTTTTATCATAAGGTCAAATTCTGACTATAGAAATGGATATTAATGAAGTCCCAGTCACATCTTTTGCAAATAGAGTATAAACGTTGGCAGCCAGATGGCGGTGAAGACGGCATTTACTGCCATGCCAAAAGCCGCATAGCGTCCTGCTACGCTGCCTCGTTGCCATGCTTGTGCAGTTCCTATGGCATGTGCTGCCAAGCCTAATGCCAAACCTGAGGCTCGTTCATCATTAATATGACGCAAGATAAATGGCGAAAAAGCAGCCCCAATCACGCCTGATAAAATGACAATTAAAATGACTAAGCTGAGCGGTGCATGTAACAGGGTGGCAATATTAATCGCAATGGGCGTTGTTACCGCCCGGGTTGCAAATGCCATAATGCTTGCATCAGACATATGCAATAAATAGGCAAGTCCCATTGGCAAAGCGACTGCACTCATACTGGCAAAAACCAAAATACCAACAATGGCTTTGAGTGGTAAGTCATCATAACGCATGGCGGCAAGCGGAATAGCCAAGGCAACAGTGACATAGCCGAGTAAATTGTTAAACAGCGGATTGACCTGTGTCATATAGGATTCGTAAGGAATCCCAAATACAAACAACAATCCAATAATGAAAAACATGCCGATAACAATGACCGGAATTTGAGGAAGCCTTTTATTAATAGGTTTGGCAATGAGATAAGCGAACAGGGTCAAGATAAAACCGTAGAGTACTGATAACATCATATTTCCCCTATAACCAGCGCTTGGCCATTTTTGCGTAGACCCATAATGGAATTAGGGTACTGATCAACATCACCCCAAGAAAAACTGGAATTTCCTGCCCCATGTGTACCAACATAATTAGTGAGCCGGCACTAATCGGTAAAAATGCAAAAGCACTTTCTTTCATTATTTTATTATTGGTGTCGACTAAACGCGCAGGTAATTTGTGGATATTTCTCCAAATAAGCAAGCTCAGCAACAAGCTAATCAAGCCGACCAAATTACCTAGTTCCGGGTGATCGAATTGCGTCATTAACCATACTGCTCCCTCACGAAAGCAGATGATTAACGCCAGTGTGCCGATCCATGCTGGCCAATCGATTATTTTTATCCAGTCCATTTTTACCAAACTTTAAAATTATACTTATCACGTTTTAACCGATTTATCTTTTAATTTCAAATTCCTCAAGCGGTTTTTTGAATTGTATGGCTTTTTTCCCCAGAATTTCGTCAATCGGTAAATGGGCCTGCTTAATCAATTGTTCCAATTTTGCTGGGGCAATAATGATATGTAAATGCAGATTGCCTTCCTCATCAAAATTTTCAGTTTGAATCACATTTAACTCATATAGTTGAGTGCGCAATTTTCCATATTCGGGTTTTAATACCAACTCGAAACTTTGAATTTGTCCCATCAGACATTCTTGTACTGCCTGGCGTAACAAGTCTAAGCCTTGTTTAGAGTGGGCAGACACATACACACGATCGGGCAAATGCGGTTTGGCATAAATGATCTTGGCATCTTCCCCGCTGATATCGATTTTGTTATAGACACGAAGTACCGGCACATCAGCACCAATTTCTTTTAACACAGACTCGACTGCTTCAATTTGTTCCATCATATCTGGACTGCTCGAATCAATCACATGCAGCAGCAAGGTTGCTTCAAGAGTTTCTTCCAGTGTAGCTTTAAAGGATTCAACCAAAGCATGTGGAAGGTTACGTACGAAACCCACTGTATCTGCAAGGACTAAAGCACCAATGCCATCCCAGTTTAAGCGACGTAAAGTGGGATCAAGGGTCGCGAACAGTTGGTCTGCAGCATAAACTTCACTATTGGCCAGAATATTAAATAAGGTTGATTTGCCGGCATTGGTATAACCGACCAGTGAAACAGTCGGCACAGAGGCTTTTTGGCGTGCTGCACGGCCTTGTACACGAGTTTGACGTACTTTTTCAAGTTTGTCTTTGAGCTGGCCCATGCGGATACGAAGCAAGCGACGATCTGTTTCCAGTTGCGATTCACCTGGACCACGTAAGCCGATCCCGCCTTTTTGGCGTTCAAGGTGTGTCCAGCCGCGAACCAGTCGTGAAGATAAATGTTCAAGCTGTGCAAGCTCAACTTGCAATTTACCTTCATGGGTACGCGCACGCTGCGCAAAAATATCCAGGATTAATCCGGTACGGTCAACCACGCGGCATTGCAGAATTCTTTCTAAATTACGTTCTTGAGCAGGAGTGAGTGAGTGATCAAAAATAACCAGCTCCACTTCCAGAGCTTTGACCAGCTCGGCAATTTCCTCTGCCTTACCCGAGCCAATAAAGAGTTTCGGATCCGGTTTAATACGTTGAGCCGTAATATGTTCCAGAATTTCGGCACCGGCAGATTTGGCCAGTAAACGAAATTCTTCTGCATCAAGGTCATCTAAAAGTTGTACCGATACACTGACCAATACTGCTCGTTCACCACCTTGATGTCGCTCAAAATATTCCACTAAATGCTATCTCTACTACATGAAAACTTTATTTTAGTAGAAAATACACACCGATAGTGAAAAATAGATCGGACTTGCTTAAGTAAGATAATAAAACATCGAATAAATCCAAATATCTTGCCTATACTGAACAGTGATGAGCGCTTAAATAATTTTAAGACATTGATAATAATTATTATTTTAATGAATGATCAAGTTGTTAAATGATGCAGACCTATTCGTATCATTTTTGTTTTAAATCAAAATTTCGTGTTTATGCGTTTTTATTATTTAATTAAAAAAACAGGGTTCGGTTTTTTGATCAATGCAAGATCAAAATGAACAGTATAGAATGGCAGAAAATAAATGATTAAATGCTGTGTCTGGTAAATTAGTGATCAATCTATGACTCAACCCTCTGTAACTGAAAGTTCACCATTAAACAATATGTCTAAATTTTTCTTATATAGTAAAAAGTTATTGGCGGTTGTAGTTGCGATTGCACAAGGATTTTATCTGGTTTTTCGGCACCGTTTATATAAAGACCCGAATAATCCATGTAATACACGTTATGTGCAGTATTTCTGCCGTCAATTATGTGAAGTTTTCAATCTTGAAATTCAGGTACATGGCGTGATTCCACGCGAGCCTGCGCTATGGGTAAGCAATCACATTTCTTGGCTTGATGTGGCCGTTTTGGGTTCAGGTGCGCGGGTGTTTTTTTTAGCAAAAGCTGAAATTGAACAATGGCCATTACTGGGTAAATTGGCCAAGGGTGGGGGGACATTGTTTATTAAACGTGGATCTGGCGATTCAGTTAAAATTAAACAGCAAATTACCGATTTTTTAAAACAGGATATTCCCGTGTTATTTTTCCCTGAAGCGACGACTTCAGATGGCTCAAGAATAAAAAAAATCTATGGACGTATTTTAGGTGCAGCCATTGATGCCGATCGTCCTGTACAAATATGTTTGATTTGTTATGTGAATCAGCACGGACAACTGGATCTGGTGGCGCCGTTTATTAATGATATTAGCTTTGCCGATCATGTCAAAAATGTCTTGGAAATGCCTAAAGTGAAAGCGCATTTAATGGCATTGCCAGCAATATCTACTAAAGGGCATACGGTGGAAACACTGACTCAAGAAGTGCAAAGTAAAATGACCGAAGGTCTGGCACAGCTGCATCAAAAAGTAATTAAAAATCCAACTTGAACGGATAATATAAATGAATGCCAGAAAATACCTAGGTTTACATAAAGCCTTCGAGTGGCAACCATGAAATTACTTTCACTCCCGCCTTTTGCCACCATTTCATTTTGGGTTCTTTAGGATAGGTTTTGATGCTGCCATCATGACGTTTAATTTTCCAGTTGATTTTATTGCTGGCATCTAAAACCAGTTTGTAAGCATATTTAGATAAATTTTCATCCATGGTTTGGTGTACGGATCTGGCTAAAGCAGGGCTATCCAGCAATACGCCAATTTCCGTGTTTAAATATGCAGAACGAGGATCAAAATTGAAAGATCCAATAAAAACCTGTTTTTGATCAATCGCCATCAGTTTGGCATGCAGGCTGGAACGGCTTAGACCTTTTAAATTAACCTTGGCTTTTTTTGCAAGTTCTTCGGTATTGGCATTCAAGTTTTCAGCTTCTGGTGCAGACAGAAATTCATATAACTCGACCCCATCCTTTAATAAATTCTTGCGATATTTGCCATAAAAAGCATGGACTAAAAATATATCATTGGCTTTAAACGAGTTGGTGAGTACACGGACATGAATATTATTTTGAGCCAGTTCACTCAGCATCTTTTCGCCCTTTTTTTCAGGGACAAAATAAGCTGAAATAATATCGACGCTTTGGTCCGGTTTTTCTAAATGATTCAGCAGTTGGAAATTCAAATGTTGTTCTTTTTTCGCTTTCGCCCTGATTTTACTTGGTGAATCATTGACGATTTCGGCTTTGACCCAATCAAACTGGATACTACTATTTAACCATTTTTCAAAGGCATGTGACCGGTTAGCTAAATCAAGATAGTTCTGAACGCTAACAGTTTGTGCATGTTGCTGGAGTTGCTGCTTTAGACTGTCAAAACGTAAGGAATGATGTCGAGGATTGACAATTTTTTTGACTGGAAACGCATAATCATCATTCCAGTACTCATCAAAGGAATGAATGATTTCATCGGATGCAGAGCCGACCAGCATCACGTCGACATCAGAAAATTGATAATTGTCGCTGACGTTATAATATTGATTACTCATATTGCGCCCCCCAATTAAAGCAATCTGGTTGTCTGCAATAAAGCTTTTGTTATGCATGCGGCGGTTAATACGTTTTAAATCCAGCACCATGTCCATGGCACGGTAATGCCTAAAACGGTAAGGATTATATAACCTGACATCAATATTTTTATGCTGATCGAGTGCCAGATAAATGCCTTCCATTTTTTTGGCATTGTTGTCGTCCATTAATAAACGGACTTTGACACCGCGGTCTGCTGCTTGAATAATGGAGTGCAGCGCCAGCGAGCCTATTTTATCGTTGTCCCAAATGTAGTATTGTAAATCTAAAGTTTTTTCTGCTTTATCAATAAGATGTATACGTGCTGCGATAGCTTCCAGCGGATCGTATAAAATATGATAACCGGTAAGATCGGGGTTTTGTTCTCTTAACGGTAATATGATTTGAGCCAATGAGGTTTGTTTGGTTTCGGTATCGAAAGCATATTCAATGGGTTGTGGTGTTTGTTTCGGCAGGGTGGTGCATGCGGGAATCCCTACAATCAGGCTACAACTCAACAATACTGCAGATTTATAAGTAGAAGAGTGACGCAATTTACCAGTATCTAATTGAGCTGTGGGAGGGGAAGATTGCGCCATAAGTTATAAACAATACCAAAATTGGGTTTGAGTATAATTGCCAGCTGTGAAAAGATAAATATGAGAATAGATGAATGATGTCATATCTTCATTATTGCTAGAGAAATTACTATGTGGGATACAGACTCGGTCGCGGTTTATTTTTATATCATTTTTTTTATGCTTGGATGTTGGGGTATGGTACAAGCATGGCTCAGTCAAACCCGTACGGAAACCATTCATCCGTTTAAAGCATTTGTACATTTACTGGCATTTTATTTATCTTATTTACTGGTTCCTTTATTTTTCTTTAGCCTGTATGCCGGTTGGAGTGGTTATTACTCTATTCACCAAGCGGTATTTATTTTTCTGCTCAGTGGCATACTCATTTATGCACGTTTTATTGAACCGCATCATGTCAGCGTCAAAACCCTGCAATATCAGTTAAATCCAGAGCAGAAGATGCAGCGTCCAGTCAAACTGGTCCTGATTGCAGATTTACATATCGGTCTATTTTCCGGCCATGAACGGCAACTGAAAATCATTGTCGAGAAAATCAATCAGCAGAATCCTGATTTAGTCTTGGTTGCCGGGGACTGGACGTATGAACCTGAAAATACACTTGCCGATGAACTGGCCATTTTAAAACAGATCAATGCCCCGGTTTATTCGGTCAATGGCAATCATGATGAACAATACCCCGGGCCACCGATTCAAAACCTGCTGCAACATGCGCTAAAAGTCAATAATGTAATTGATATTGAAGGAAAAATAGTTGAATTTGATGAATTTCGCTTGTTGGGGGTCGGTGATTTATGGGCCGGAAAAACTGATATGCGTTATATGCCAGACTTGCCTCAAGATAAATCCTGGGTAATTTTATCGCATAATCCTGACACAGTAGATATGGTGCCGCAATTGCCGAAACGCCCTTTAATGCTGTCTGGACATACCCATGGCGGACAAGTTGAACTGCCTTGGTTGACCAATTACATCATGGAAAAAGTGTCTATACTGGGGCATAAGAAAGGTTTATATCGGCATGAGCATGCGGATGTTTTTGTCACGGTAGGTACAGGAATGGTCGGTGTGCCGTTTCGTTTTCGGGTGCCTCCGACGATTGATGTCATTGAGCTGATTTAAATCTTCAAGATCGATTGCTGGAACAATTTTTGACATAGCGTAAAACAAGATTGATTTATAACAATGAGAATACAACAGGAGAAGAGTATGTCTTTTTCAGAAGAGGTCGGTCAGTTTTTTGCTTTAACAGAATCCCAATCGGCACAGCTTGAAGCGGGTTTGACTGCTTTAGAGCAGGTTTTTCAGCAAGCCGAAAGCGATGTGGTCAATACACCTGTATTTGCCAACAGGTTTTATCAAAAGTTTCAGCAGCTGATGAAGGCATTTGCGATTGATGAAAATCATGTGGAAGCTTTTCTGGATCATTTATATGCCACGGAAAGATACCGTCAACTTGTGACTTATATTGTGCCAAGCTATTACAATGCCGGGGGCGATCGAAAGGTGTTTGAAGAGCTGTATCAAGAAATGTTAAGTGATGAACAGATCTAAAAAAAACAGCATAAAAAAACCAGCGTAATGATGCTGGTTTTTTTATGCTTTGATGAAGTTAAACTTGGTTGTTTACATCATCATTTTTTGTTTCACGAATAGCCAGGAAAGCCAGAAGTGACAGGATAGATGCAGCAGTTAAGTAATAACCCACAGCATATAAACCATATGTAGTTGCAAGCTTTGTTGCAATTAAGGGTGCAAAAGATGCCCCTAAAATACCTGCCAGGTTAAAGGTTAATGCAGAACCTGTATAACGAACTGAAGTTGGGAACATTTCAGAAAGTACTGTACCGATTGGACCATACGTTAAACCCATGATCGCTAAACCAATACACAAGAATAAGAACACAACAATGGTACTGCCAGATTCAAGCATGTTGGCGAACACTAAACCAAACAATGCTGAAACAATGCATACGCCAATTGAAGTTGCCTTACGACCAAATTTCTCGGCAAAAACTGCAGAGAGTGGAATAAATGCTGCAAAACACAAAGTGGCAACCAGTTGTAATTGAAGGAATTCAGCGCGTGTATAACCGAGCTGTGTCGTACCCCAGTTCAATGCAAATACTGTGGTTAAGTAGAACACTACGAAGGTACATACGGCAGCAATTGTGCCCAGAATCAGCATGCCCCAGTGTTTGGTCATGACTTCTTTAAATGGAATGTTTACTTCTTTTTGCTTGTCCAATACTTTTTGGAATGCAGGCGTTTCATGCAGTTTTAAACGAATCCAAAGACCCACAATTACCAGTACAGAACTTGCAAGAAACGGAATACGCCAGCCCCATTGCATAAAGTCTGCTTCAGACATGAATGCACCCAGAGTAAGGAACGAACCTGTAGCCAAGATAAAGCCGATGGGTGCACCAAGTTGCGGGAACATGCCATACCAGGCACGTTTGCCTTCAGGTGCATTTTCAGTGGCAAGAAGAACCGCACCACTCCATTCGCCACCAAGACCAAGCCCTTGCCCTAAACGACAAAGCGCAAGCAGTAATGGAGCAACAATACCAATCTGTGCATAGGTTGGAAGTAAGCCAATACACACGGTTGAAATACCCATGGTGAGTAATGCAGCAACCAGTGTAGCTTTTCGACCAATACGATCACCTAGATGTCCGAAGAAAGCAGCACCAATTGGACGGGCAATAAAGGCAATAGCAAAGGTTGCTAAAGACTGAATAGTTGCAGTCGTAGGATCTGTACTTGCAGGGAAGAACAAATGAGGAAAAATAAGAACTGCCGCTGTTGCGTAAATATAAAAATCGAAAAATTCGATTGTTGTACCAACAAGACTCGCAGTGAGTACGCGGAATTTTGAGTTTGTAGCTACTTCTTCCGAAGCAGGAATAGAATTTGATGACGCCATGAGAAACCTTACACTTACTAAAAATAAAAAAGCTTAGTTTTAAAAGCGTAATCTTTTTAAAAAAGGCGTAATTTCTTAAAAAAATACGAAATACCGGCTCATATCTACGGATTTAGGGTTACTAAAAAATGCAGAAGTAGAGGGTTATATCACGTAAAGACAGATCGCTAAGAAATGTGATCCAGCGCCAATCAATACAAAAACATGCCAGATAGCATGCGTATATCTTACTCTTTTTAAGGCATAAAACAATGCACCAATGGTGTACGCAAGTCCACCAATGACAAGATAGGTTAATGCTTGATCGCTTAAAAAGCGTTGCATATCATCCATTACCAGTAGTGCAAGCCATCCCATTACCAGATAAGCAATGAGGGAAATCTTTTGGAAACGATGAATGAAAACTAACTTGAATAATGTACCAATGACAGCAATCACCCACAGTGCAATCAACAAATACTGTGCTTTTGCCGTTGGAAGTGCGATAGACAAGAATGGAGTATATGTTCCAGCAATTAGATAATAAATTGCGGTGTGATCCAGTTTTTTGTACCAGCCGCGACGCTGTGGTGATTCAGCATAGTGATATAGACTTGAAGCGGCAAAGAGTATAATCAGGCTCAATGCATAGACACACAAGCCAATAAATTGTCCTAACGGTAAATAACTGCCTTTAAACAGCATGAAAATGCTGGCAGTTGCTGCCAAAACTGCGCCAAGTGCATGACTAATCGCATTTATTTTTTCTTCATGTGGATCATAAGTCTGCAGGTTAGATGTGCTCATCGCTTATTTTCTTTAACTAAAAATACACTTGTATAGTAATGAAGTTTTACCTTTAAAGTAAGAAGTTTTACACTGATCCCTTAATTTATTCGAGTTATGTATATGTCTCAATTGGCTTCTCCTTTTCTTCAGGAACAACAATTCTTAGATACTTTTCAGCAAGCCATTGAAACACAAAGTTTTGATCGAATAATTCTTAGCCAGTATAAAGGCAAACTTGAAAATCTAGAGAAAATGACCTTACGAGTCATTTCACTGCAGGGACAGCCTGTTTTAAGCTGTCTGTACCATTATAAGACTCAGGATGTCACCAAAAACTATCCTTTAGCGGAAGCCAGCCAGTTGGTTCAGGATTTATTGGCCCAATGTAAACAAGCCAATCTTTTTACTACTAAAGAAGAGCTGCAACTTAAAAAGAATAAGAACAAAGCCATGCTGACGGTGAATAAAAACAAATCCGCCTCAAAGACTCAAACTGTAGAGATTCAACAGGGACATGACCGCACCAAGCATCGCTATGTCGATCAAGACAGTTATTTTTTACAGCCTTTGGGTATTACTGACGCCAAAGCACAAATTATTCCCAGCATGGCGCGTAAATGGAAACAGATTAATAAATTTGTGGAAATTTTCTCGGGTGCTTTGGGCCAAATCACGCCACAAAATCATGCTTTGCGGATGGTTGATTTTGGTTCGGGAAAAGGTTATTTGACCTTTGCCTTATATGATTATCTGGAAAAGCAGGGTCAAACGCCATTTGTTACCGGTGTGGAGCTGAATCCGAAAATGGTGGAGTTCTGTCAGAAGGTTGCTGAAGAGTCTCAATTTACCCAACTGGATTTTTTTCAGGGTGATGTACGAACCTATCAGC
The DNA here is from genome assembly GCF_045628685.1 of Acinetobacter sp. Lineage (GTDB taxonomy): Bacteria > Pseudomonadota > Gammaproteobacteria > Pseudomonadales > Moraxellaceae > Acinetobacter. The sequence continues at coordinate 4,295 of NZ_JAZQPV010000011.1, read as the reverse complement.
CTGAACATCTGGATGTGATGATTGCCTTGCATGCCTGTGATGTGGCGACCGACTTTGCCATTCACACCGGTATTCGTTTAAATGCACAAATGATTATGTGTGCGCCGTGTTGTCACAAGGAATTGCGTCCACAGCTCAAAAGTCCGGAAGTACTGAAGCCGATGTTGCAATTTGGCATTCATTTAGGTCAACAGGCGGAAATGCTCACCGATACCATTCGTGCCTTGTTGCTTAAAGCTTATGGCTATGAAACCAAAGTATTCGAGTTTGTGGCTTTGGAACACACCAGTAAAAACAAAATGATCTTGGCGACCAAACGTAAAGATTACCAACAACCCGATCAGGCAGTATTGGCTCAGATTCAAGCTCTAAAAGAGATGTATGGCATTCAAAAGCATTCACTTGAGTTGTTGCTCAACAACCAGTGGGATCAGCAGGATATTGGCTGCAAGTGCTAATTTAAAACCAGTTTAAAATAGATGAAGCAGTCGCAAGGCTGCTTTTATTTGTAGGAAGATGCTTTTTGATGAGCCAATTTACCATACGTGCAGGCAGTTGGGATAAGTTGCAAAATGATGCAAAACTGATTCGTGAGCAGGTATTTATTCAGGAACAGCAGATTGCGGTTGAAGATGAATGGGATGCTGAAGATACAGTGTCTGTACACTTCGTAGTTTACGATCAAGATCAGCCGATCGCGACAGCACGATTATTACAAAATAACAGCGTCGGGCGTGTGGCGGTGCTGAAATCGCATCGCGGTGTAGGCATTGGAAAATTGCTGATGCAACAGATTATTCAGCAAGCCAACCATGAACAGCGCGAATTTTTAACGTTGTCTTCGCAAGCGCATGCCATTCAGTTTTATGCCGGTCTGGGTTTTAAAGTGGAAGGTGAGCAATATCTGGATTGCGGTATTCCACATATTGATATGCGATTGCTATTCACTTGCTCTTAGATATTTAAATCTTCAGTATTGAAAATAAAAAAAGCCACGAAAAGTGACTTTTTTTATTTTTAGAAATCTCGAATTAATGACCAGACTCATGTTCAGCTGATTTTTCAGCTTCTGTCATTACAGCATGTTCTTGTGTCGACATTTGATGCTCTTGAACTGTTGCTGCGCCAGCTTCTTTCTGTTTTTTAGCTTCTGCTAAAGCTTCTTCAGACATCGCAGGGGCATTTTTAAATGCATGCTGCTGGGTGTTTTTTTGCTGTTGGCTCGGCATGTAATCTGGCTCGTTGCTTACTGCAAGATAGAAAAACCCCATAAAAAAAGCACCTAAAATACAAGCAATAATTACGGCTTTCCAGCCCCAAGGGGATTTTTCAGGAGAAGAATGATCAGTCATAGAAAATACCAAAATGGATAAAAATAAATCAAAATCTCGTAACTTTATAACACAAAATAAAATGAAAGCCGACTCATAACTGACTCAATATTCATTTAAATAAGGGATTAAAAAATTAATTTTAAGAGATGGATCTTTGTTTAAGTGAGTCAAAGTTTATCTCGGTACAAATATCAATGCTTAAAAGACGAATACTTATTTTTAATGCTGAAAAGAAACACTTGAATGTATGAACGCCCTTATCTTTAATTCAAAAAAAGGGCGTTAATTTTTGATTGAAAAGGGGTTATGAAATTTTCTCGCCAGTGTGCACTTTATCTTTCAGTAATTGAGGTGATTTAAAACGCTCACCATATTTAGCTTCAAGTGTATTGGCGCGGATCAAGGCTTTTTCCAGACCATATTGGTTCAGATATTGTATGGCTCCACCAGTCCATGGCGCAAAACCGATCCCAAAAATAGAACCGACATTGGCATCTATTACCGACTCCAATACACCTTCTTCATAGCAGCGCAAAGTATCCAGCGCTTGGACAAACAGGAAACGGTCAATCATTTCTTGTTCGGATATTTTTACGTCTTTTTTCCAGTGACTTAAACCTTCCCATAAGTGCTTTTTGCCATCTGCAGGATATTCATAAAAACCCGCACCCACAGCTTTACCTTTACGGTTAAATTGATGAATCATGCTTTCAATCACCTCATCTGCAGCAGAACGGGGCAGGTTTTTACCTTCTGCTTGTAAGGCTTTACGTGTCTCGGCAGCCACATGTTCAGACAGGGTTAAAGAAACTTCATCTTGGATGGCAAGTGGGCCAACAGGCATACCGGCTTTGAGGGCAGCCATTTCAATTCGCGCCGGATGCACACCTTCTGCCAGCAGACGTAAGCCTTCCTGCACAAACGTACCAAATACACGACTGGTGAAAAAACCACGACTGTCATTCACCACAATTGGGGTTTTACCAATTTGCTGCACGAAATCAAAAGCCTTGGCTAAGGTTTCATTTGAAGTGTTTTTACCTTTGATGATTTCAACCAGTTGCATTTTATCGACGGGGCTAAAGAAATGCAGGCCAATGAAATGGCTATCGTCTTTAGAGGCTTTGGCGAGTTCTGTAATTGGCAGGGTCGAAGTATTTGATGCCATCACACCGTTACTGGCAAGATATTGTTCTGCCTCTTGAGTGACTTGAGCCTTGAGTACAGGGTTTTCAAAAACAGCCTCAATGATCAGGTCACATCCGAGCAGATCTGCACTGGATGCAGTCGCTTGAATCAGGCTTAAAATCTGATCTTGTTGATCAGCTGATAAACGTCCTTGAGCTACTTTTTTATCCAGCAGTTTCTGGCTATAGGCTTTGCCTTTTTCAGCCGCATCTATTGAAATATCTTTCAGAACTACTGGAATGCCTTTCGATGCAGTTACATAAGCAATACCTGCACCCATCATACCTGCACCTAGAATACCGACTTTAGTGGCTTTCCATTTGGCAATCTCTTTAGGGCGGCTTGCACCTGATTTAATCGCATTCAGACCATGCCAGAAGGTGCCAATCATATTCTTGGAAATCTGACCGGTCGCCAAGTAGGTGAAATAACGCGATTCAATGGTCAGTGCGGTATCGACATCTACCTGTGCACCTTCAACAGCGGCTGCCATAATCGCTTCAGGAGCAGGGTAACAACCTTTGGTTTTATCACGCAACATGGCAGGTGCAATTGCAAGCACTTGAGCAACAGCTGGGGTTGAGGGTGACCCCCCGGGAATTTTGTAACCTTTCACATCAAACGGTTGTTGCGAGATTGGATTGGTTTTGATCCAGGCAATCGCCTTGTCTAAAAGTTTTTGTTCAGTTTCCACAATATCGTGAATTAAACCTAAAGACTTGGCTTTATCGATCCCAAATTGTTTGCCTTCCATCAACAGGGGAAAGGCATTTTGCAAACCGAGCAGACGTATCATACGCACGATTCCACCACCGCCCGGAAGCAAACCTAAAGTGACTTCAGGTAAGCCAAACTTGGCTTTCGGGTCATTCAGTGCAATACGATGATGACAGCACAAAGCCAGTTCCCAACCACCACCGAGCGCCGTACCATTGAGGGCTGCAACCACAGGAATACCACGTGTTTCAATATAGCGCAGTTTGGCCTTCATCTCTTCAATCATATTGAAGAAGGCGGTGGCGTGCTCCGGCTCTGCTTCAATCAGTTCATCTAGATCACCACCGGCAAAAAAAGTTTTTTTCGCTGAACGGAAAATAATGCCTGAAATTTCTGCATCTGCTTGTAGTTTAGAAACACTATCTTCCAGCGCCACACGGAAATCTGCATTCATGGTATTGGCAGATTGGTTTGGAGAATCTAAGGTTAATATGACGATATTGTCCGCATTTTTTTCATATTGAATTGCGCTCATTGTTATTCTCCTTATACCAATTCAATAATGGTTGCGATGCCCATACCGCCACCGACACATAACGTAGCCAAACCACGCTTTTTGCCTTGACGTTCCAGTTCATCCAGCAGCGTACCTAAAATCATCGCACCGGTTGCACCGAGTGGATGACCCATGGCAATTGCACCGCCGTTAACGTTGACTTTAGCTGGATCCACTTTAAGTTCGGTAATAAAGCGCATCACCACCGCTGCAAAAGCTTCATTGACTTCAAACAGGTCAATGTCATCAATTGTAAGACCGGATTTTTCCAATGCCTTACGTGCTGCCGGGGCAGGACCGGTCAACATGATGGTTGGATCAGATCCCACCAGTGCAGTAGCCAAAACTTTAGCACGCGGTTTCAAACCTTGTTCTTTCACCGCTTTTTCTGAAGCAATTAAAACAAGCGCTGCACCATCGACAATGCCAGATGAATTTCCTGCATGGTGCACATGATTAATCTGACCGACTTCTGGATATTTTTGCAGGGCAATTGCATC
>NZ_JAZQPV010000010.1:0-11311 GCF_045628685.1 Acinetobacter sp. | reverse complement strand
GCAATGCTTTCAGGTTTCTTTGGAACACCCTTTTGCGGAATACCAATCTTTTCACGATGCTCAAGAGATTTGGGTTTTCCTGCAACGCAATATCCAATCTTTGATGTTTCACGATCTTGATAATGACCATTTAAGCAAAGTGGATTCTTTCGATGTTCTTTGATTAAATCCTGTTCATGCCAGTAAACTGTGAAGTCGTTTTCACCTGAAGCAAAATCATCATGAGTAAAAATGACTTCATAGATAAATGCATCTTCTCCATATATTGCGATTTCAGATTTTAATACATCTGAGGAAGATTTATACCGTTTCCACAAATCTTCTTCAGGCGTAAATCCCTCGCGAACATTTGCATATCGTGATCCAATATAAAATGAACCCGTATAGCAGTTCACAATAACATAGACGTAAGGGTAGATCATTCGTCATCTGCACGTGGGCCTGGCAGCAGGTCCTGGTCAAGCATGACCTGATCTACGAGGTCGATCAGTTCCTGCAACTTGCCCTTACGCTGGACATAGTCATTCTGATATACCATCTGTACGTAGGTATTGAAGACGGCTGGCTTTAAGCCGAGCTCGTTCAGCGCTTGCTCACGAAACCCCTTGAGCAGTTCTTGCTGAAGAGCGATTGCGGTTTTACATTTGACAGCTTCGTCAATATAAGAGTTTAGCAGGGCCTTCATGGAAGGTTGAGCCATGATCTCGTTAATTTCACGAAACTTGCTTGATTTTGCGATGTTTGCTGGTATGTTTGCCATGGATTGCCTTTGTTGGTGAGGAGTGATGGTATATTTTACACTACACACCGACAAAGTACGATCATTTCGGAGGACTAATTCAGATTTATGTCAGGTTCCCTGGCCTTCATGAAGACCCTCGCCTGAGCTACGGCGTGAATAGAGGCAGACTCCTCCTGAGCAGCATCAAACATCCAGATGCGCGCCAGTTCACCTGTGCCCCATTCCTTGGACTTACTGTCGACCCCCGTATAGATGGGATTCACCTCAGACATGACCATCATGTGATCAGCTTCGGCCAGCTCCGTATTCACCTGCTCTGCAATGTTGTTCATCAAGGCACGAACGCTGTTGGAACAATCAAAGTAATTCGCGAAGGTGCGCGAATTGATCGTCAGGTCAGAGACGCCTGGGAATTTTCTACGGATTGCGCAGTTAGACAGATCGCGCACTTTTAAGGTTGCCGTATATGAAAAGTCCGATTTGTTCATGCTGATGCCTTCCAGCTCATTGGTGTTTTGAATCAATTTAGCATCCTCGTTTCTTGGAGAGCAACGATCTCGGGGTAAGATGGTAAATCGAATGCATGACACGCAACACTGCCCTCGATGATGTTCATCTCACCGTGGTGGACGTTCACGTTCTTCATGATGAACGGATTTCCTTCAAAACCGACGAATTTATAGTTTTCCTCACCCTCGCACTGCAGCACCGCGTCAATCTCGTCGACAGACGAGGGAATAAACAGCGGGTTGAATATCTCTTCTTTGCGCGTATCGAGCCCCTCTACGAGATGGTCAATATTGACATCCATCATATTGGTAGCCTCAATGTCACTGTTGAAATCGCTAGAGATTAACATGATGCTCGACACATCGGAGGCTGTACTTGGCGACAACTTTTCCATGATGAAGTCAATTGGATCACCATCAATGTGGACAACGAAGAACGATTTTGTAGTTGGAGTAATCATGCATCAGGTCCTGTAATAACTTTTCCATCGATTACAATCTGTTCCTCATCACCAGGGGTTATCGTCGACAGCGGTCTTTCCATAGTGAACTTTGTGAAGCGCAAAGGTGGGAACAGGGTGACAAGTGAGGATGCAGTTGCACGGGCGGTTGTCACACCGTCTGCTGCGTAGTACTTTACAAAATCGCGTTCCTCACTCAATCCATCGAGGCGCATCACCACGTCGGCGTAGCGGTCAAGCTGTGTGTACGGCCGACGAGCCAGAAGGAACATGACGTTCTTGTCTTGTGGCGGAATGAGAATTGAGTTCAACGGAATCTGCGGCGCGATCAAGTCGAGGTCTAAGGTGTAGAGGTAGTAGCGCTGCCATACATCGGAGTTAACCATGCCTTCCACATAATTAACGTTTTCATATGCACCCGTCCCAATACGTGATTCATCGCGTCGGTTACGTGTGAAGGTTAGCTGATATGCGTTTGCCGGTTGTTTCTTTGAAATGATCACATCAACCTGAGTAGTTCCAGATTGATCTATTAACGTGTTGAAAACGATGGTATTTGGAGCGACTGACGATAATGTTCCATTGGCGACTTGATAGTCAGTGGGGCCGGTGCCTTGTTCACGTTGCACGCCATTAACAAAGACTTGCACTAGATCAGGGTTTTCCCCATGCGCTGCGAAGCGAAGTGCCTTCTTTTCTAGACCACTCTCAATGCCGGATATGGTAGTAAATGGTTCTTCCTTGCGAAAGACATACGCTCTGTAGGCTTTTGGCGCATCTGCTTTCCCTATAAACGTGAGACTCAGTTGCGCTTGGTCGAGGGTTGATGCAATGACAAGCTGCTTGAGAGATCCTGTTTGAAGATTAATCAAATCAGGCGCAGTGTTAATATCTGTTCCTAAAGATTTAACAGTGCCGCGGGGTTGCCAATCAGTCACACCTACTTCAGGAGAAATTGAAATGCCACCACTCGACCTGTACTCTATTGGCTGCAGTCGCCCTTCGCATCCTTGCGTAATCGTGCACCGATCTGGTGTGTAGTGAGTGACATCTACAAGTTTGTCGATATTTCGCCGGCAGAGTGTACAGGCCAAGTGCAGGTATTTCTTCAAAATTTTCTCCGTAGCATCATGCGTTGATGCTATTATTTATCACCTCTGCGCTTATGACTTTTTGGGTTGACGGTAACGACGAAGTGACACATCGACGTCATTACAGTTGAATGCATGCCCATTTTCAAAGTTCTCGACTTTGACACACGTTCCAGCGCCGTCTCTATAGACCATTGGTAGGAGTCGATAATCCATGTAGAAAGTAAAGGCACACGAGGTGACTGCTGAAATGACGGAAATGGCAATTGCTAAGAATAGCAATTGCCACGCGGTTACATTCATGAACTTCATAACTTCTCCTTGGTATTTATGTCGAACCCGGATTACTCTCACCAGGTGTCGTCCTTAGTCTTCTAGGTCCTTGTAGAAGATTTGAGCGCCTAGGGCGCGGGCAGTGGCTTCGATGGCACATGCAATATCGTCCATCATTTCTAACCCGTGTGTTTCTTGGGTCAGAGTAACGATGTGCGTGTCGCCGGCCGTTATCACGGCCGTTTTCTCATCTTCTGACAAAGCAACGGTAAGGTACTTCATTAGTCGTAATCTCGATCAGTCATGGTTGTGGGCGCAGCGAAGCGTGCACCACCATGGGCGAACACACATGTTCGAACCCACGGATACGGGCAGTGACTTGCTTACGGGAAGGGCAGTCGACGCGAGCGCAGCGGTCGTGGTTGGACTTACGTTCGCAGGCTGTACAAGCTTTGGGCTGATCTTTCATTGTGTGCACCTAAAGGTTGACGATGTAGCCATTTTACACTACATCGTCAACAATGTACACCAATTTTATTCGGCGAGGGTCGCCATGATGTCGTTCTCGGTCATCACAAGCATGGGCACGCCGTCGACCTTTACTTCTTGGCCGGAGAACTTAGCATAGAGGACTTTATCGCCACTCTTCACGTATTCGCATAAGGGGCCGGCTGCGAGAACACGTCCTTTATCTGATTTCTCCGTTGGTAAATCAGGAATGTACAAACCTGAGGCATGCGGCGGTTTGGGTAGAGGTAGAACGACGATGCGGTTGTTGAGTGGCTTGAGTCGAATTTCCATTATAGTCCTTTTGGTTTACGACCTAAAATCCATGGTTCTCCAGGATGAGCTTTTGCCATGGTATTTTTATCTGTGGTCGGGTTGTAATAAAAATGCATGCCTTGTTGGGCTTGCTTCCATTTCTGTTTCATATCATCTTGCTGCAAAGTACACTTCATTGATTCTGATTTCTTTTTGCATGTCTCTGGTGCAGCTTGTGCAGCTTGTGCTTTTCTACCTGAAGCTTGCCTTTCTTCGGTTGCCCATGATTCTTTCTGACTTGTGCTTCTTGCTTTTTTGACATCTGGATTATTAAGAACTTTTCTCAAAGTTTCAGAACGCTTCTTCTGTGTTTCAGGATTATTTTGAGCAACAAGTTGAGCCTGTCGATTTTTCTCAATAGTTTCCTGAGATGCTTTTCTTCCACCTAAACCACCACCTTGGAGATTTAAACACCCAGCTTCTCCAAAATGCATTTTCACTATAAATGCTTCATGAAGGTATGCATCATCTTCAGAAGAAAAAGTTTCAATTATAGAAGTTGTCCATTCCTCTTTTGGGTACTTTTTTCGTGCGTGCGTAAGAGCAATTCCACTTCCAGTATATTTTCCACTTAAGACATTACGTGTTATGCCCTTACCCAAATAGAATTTTCCTGAAGGATGATACGTTATGTAGGTGCAGAATTCACCTTGAAAAGGGATGATATTGGTACCCATTTTTTCCATGTGCCTTGATCAGGATCAGAAGGGGTTACTTCAACTAATTCTTGCGCTTTACTACCTATCGCACGACTAGCTGTTCTGCCTGTTAATCTAACTTCTGACTCTCCGCATACATATGTTTGATTTTCCATTTACTCTTCGTCCTCATCATCGAACTCACCCATGTCGTTCTCGTCCTCGAACCGGCCATTCCACGACATGTGGTCCGTATCGATCTCGTGTGGGCTCGATTCATGGTTGTAACCTGGCGCGTAGCGGTAAAGCTTGTCATTGTAGTCCTTCGCTTCCTCTGCTGTAGGGAAGTAGCGGAGGCCGACGTCTCCATCGACTAGGTCTTCTGTTACGATCCAAATTTTCATGTCAATCCTTTACTTTCGCCACCTCGATAGCTTGGTCGATGATGTTGATTGCGAACGGAGTAGCATGTGCCTTTGCGATGCACTCATCGCGGATTTCAGTCAGCTCAGTAACAACAATCTCGTTGCTGCAGTCTATAAGCCGACGAATCCTCTTCGTCATGTGCTCGGCGATCTGCTCTTTAGGAGCATCGCCGGGGGTCCGCAGAAGTGGGTCGAGGCGACTCATTCGAGTGCGGCTTTCATCAAAGCACGCATGTTACGTGCTGTCTCAAGCGCCATCAGTGCGTCATCAAGTGCATTGTGGCTACCATCACGTACCTTGCCTGTAAAGAACTCAAACACGTCGTTTGATTTATATTTACCGATCGTAATGAAGCCGGCCCCTGAAGTTTCAAGCATCACATGATGCACTTTAAGAGTAATGCCAAAATCATTTGCTAATTGCTGCGTAAAATCAATGTCGAACATAACATTGTGCCCAAGGAACATGATCTTGCTCTCTGCGCCAATGTACTTGAGGAGGAGTTCTAGCAGATCTGCTAGAGCTTCTTCACGTGAAACCCCATTTGCCGCGAGATGCTCACGTGAAAGCCCGTGAATTTTCTCAGCTTCCATCGACCACTTGTACTTTGTTTCGTCAAACTGCAGTTCACGATACAGAGTCTCTACTGGTTCGAGTGTTTCTGTGTTAAAGATAACGGCCCCATATGAAATACCTTGGTAGTCCTTGGTACTGTCACCACCGAAGTTTGATCCACTGGTTTCCCAGTCGATCGCTAACGAAAATAATCCTGGGGAATGGCGGCTATACGCGGCTTTAGTCATGAGTGTCTTTCTGTTGATTTACGAATTCATTTGCGGCGTCGATCCATTCTTTTGCACGCTCTTCAAATTCAGCAACGGCTTCCATATATTTTTCAGGGGCACCGAGATACTCCATAGCGCGTTGGCCAGCAGCTAGTTGCGCTTTGCCAAGCCGTTCAATGTCTTCTTTAGTAATCATAGTGTTTGGATCCAGTTATACGATTCATTAATTCTATCATCAATCGATTCAGTACTAATCCTAAACACAGGAACCATGCGTGGTTGAGCGTGGTCGAAGAAGGCGTCAAGCTGCTTCGACACGAAGTCTATGTGTTTCTCTGATGCGCGGTGAGGGTCTTCTTCGAACTTGATGTGAGGCATTGATGGCAGGAAGAGCACGCCTTCATACACCTCTTGGTTCTCGCGGCAGAGGCCGACGTAGTCCTTGAGGAACTCGATCGCATCTTTTACGCCCCACTTCCCTTGCTCAGTCAGCTCCCAAGCCCAGAGCTGGGTGTACGTTGCAATGTCTGCAAACGTACGCTCGGTAAGGATGATATCGACGTCGCGTCGCGCGCGGTTCTCTAACTCACGGACGTACTTCACATCTCTAACTTTGACCTGAAAGGCCATCATGGTCTCCGGGCTTTCCATAACATTTGTCAAAGAGCTCCATCCTAGCTCCTTTTGTACCTGACGGGAGACCTTAAAGTCGTCAACCTCAATGCCTGCGCCCTTCAACCCGTTGAGCAGAGTCGTCTTACCTCCACCTTGGGGTCCACTCAAGCCAACTAATGCTGCCATAAATTTTCCTTGGTTATAAAATAACCATGTTTAATTGTAACATTTTTCAGCACACCTGCTAGACCTTGTTCAGGACATAAATATCTTTATTCACAAGGAGAAACGTATGCGAGTAGATGAACTGTTCGGCCAGTTCCGTAACAATAATAAGTACGAGAAAGCAAAGGCAGAGCGTGAGGAACGAAATGCTAAACGTGGTCAGAAGATCCAATCAACAGACAAACCAGAGGATGAGGTTGATGCTGACGACGACGATGATGGGACGAAGAACGATCGGGAGGACAAGTTAAACAAGCGGAGTAACTCTACACGTGGAACTCAAGGTACTAAAAAACCAGGCCAAAAATAAGGGACCTTAAGGTCCCTTATTTCAGCGATTTAGCTCTCGTTTTGTTCGGGTAATTTCACCATTGACAAGAGGGCGGTTTAGGTAGTAATGATATTGCCGTTGATTTGGTTTTTTCTTATATGACGTTTTGATAATGAATGGCTTCATGAATGGCTTAATCAACGCAGCAATATCCTCATCGCTTTCTACGTCAAATACAACCTCACCACTGTCCACAGCAATTGATAATTGTGCATCGAGCTTTTTTGTTATTTCAGCCTTTGCTTGATTTATCGCTTTTGCGAGGTTTATACATGTCCACGCTTGTACTTTTTCTTGCAATAATTCTATTACTTTCACGTTGCATCCATTTATTTTGTTTGAATTTTTTATTTATAGCAAGCGATTACACCGCAGTAACTCATAATATGACGCTTTCACGAGATCGAGTGAAAATCCCGTGAGCTTGATGCGTTCGCGATCAAAGAACAGCATCATTGATTCCATGTTTGCGTACAGCTCATTTAATAAGCTTAATTCAATTCCACGTGGGCTTAACACAGGCGGCTCATGCTTTGCCCAATGGGCAATCTCACTAGCCAACAATGAAGGAATAGAGCCTAGATTTAGAACTGCAGATTTAAGTTCTTCATGCTTCACCCGTTCTATAAATGTTACTGGTTTGTTGCCATTAAAGAACGTTTCCGCCCCATCTAGTAAAATGTTTACCTGGCCCATCAGGGCCAGGAAGGCAGAATTTGCCTGATGAAGCATGTTTTTTCTAAGCTCAGCGTCCATGTGTAACTCTCCCGTCAGCATGGACCTATTTACTTACTGGCGACGCGAGAAGTAGTAAATGATATAACCGAGCAGGCCGAAAAATAGAACTAAAGCAACAATAGCTCCGGTAATAGCTACGCGAGCCGCCAGAAATATGAGCCCTAATCCGATTAAGATTGCGGCGATGATGTAAGCGATAAGTTTGAAGTTCATTGTTTAAGCCCTTTGTTTAACTTATTCAGAATAGTGAGGACGACGCGCGTGTTGTTGCTCGTCGTCAAGAACCAACAGTAGATGGCGTAGATGATTAGCATGATGCCGATGAAGGTGGTAATCGCTACACCCACACCGCCCATCAGATAAACAACGTACGCGAGGAGCGCTGCTCCAGTTAATGCACAAAGCCTGCCATGGTATTTCTCCTTTAGTGGGTTTCTCGGACTCTCGATATTACGTATTCACGATCATAACCTTGGCATCGGCCAATTTGGGGTTTTTACGGACTGCGGCCGCGGTCGGCTTGAACAGCCAGTAGCGGATGTCACCATCGGCTTCACGCTCGGTGTGGTCGAGATAAAACTCGACCGCCTCGTGTGTCTTGTGGGAAATCATGACAAAGCCTTGATCAGCTGCGTCGTCGTAAAGCTGGCCGAGTGGGTCGGCGCCGCTATGCGAAATTTCTGACATATCAGTAACGAACGAGTTCGTCCTTTTCGTGTACGTAAACCTTGCCGAAGAAATCTTGCTGCCAATGACGTTGGACATATTTTCTCCTTACACCAAAGATTTTTTGACTGCCTCGACGGTGGGGAAAATTTCTCCCACATGTTTCTTCGTCACCTGATATTGCCAACCCCCATTAACGCGGTAAATCGTACCAATTTTCTTCGGTTTGCGATTACCATCCGTCAGGTAAACATCAACTACCAACCCGACTTTTTCAACTTGGCGTTCTTTGAAGGTAAGCATTTTATTTCCCTTTGCTTGGTTGATGTAGCTATTATACCATTAACCTGTAGAGATGTACACTACTAATTAAGGCGCATTGCTTCGTAAGTCAGGGTCTCGTCGAAGTATGAGGTTGCAGGGGCCTTCCAGGCATCGTCCATTTTGTCGAATGTAGTTGCCATCATCGTGTCGGTTTGGAGGTCACCGGTGACCTCCCACAGGGTAGGCGCATTTTCCTGCAGGTAATACAAATTCACCGCCTTCGTGAGGAACCGCACAAGGTTTTGGAGCGAGACCTCAATGATGCACAACTTGTTTTGGTCCACCTCTTGGTTTACCCAGTACACCAAGTAGAGCTTTCCCTCGAACTCGTAAAGTGAGAGGAGCGGACCTTCCCACCAGATGAGGTCATTTACGTGAGTTACAGTTTTGAAATTCATTGGTCTTCTCCAGTTGCGGAAAAGCTGGAGAAGTCCAGCTTTTCCCACTTTCTTGTTTAGGCGATGTTCGACAGCGCGATTCGCTTCCAGAGCTTGGAGCCCGAGTTCGCAACTTGAATTACGTTCAGCAAAGAGCGGCTCGAGATTTCAGCTGCCATCTCACGGTGCTCGTAGAGGAAGTCGTATGCCATTTGCTTGACTTCCATCGGAGTTCCAGGCGCAAACTTCTCGCTTGGTAGAATCTGACGCATACGCTCGAAAGTTTCTTCGATTGTCAGTTCGATGTCAGCACGAAGGGAGCGGCTGATCAGTGGTTGGGGAAATTCTTCGGATGCAACGTTCGAGATGAAGATCACGCGGCCTTCGAAGAGGAACCGTTTCGGCAGCCCCGAGTTATCGAAACCTTCAACATTCCAGCTGATCCAACGTTCTTCGTCAGAGTCGAGAGCTGCCTTTAAAAGGTTCGCCGAAACCTCATTCTTCCAAGCTGCATCACAGTCATCGAAGACAATCAACTTGTGACGGTTTTCGAAGAGAGTGCGGAAGAGGCCTTTTGCCGAGGAGTAACCCTTGACGTAGTGGTAATCTCCCTCGAGTTCTGGCGCGTTGCGAACGTCTGTGGTGTCCATTGAATGGTAACGATCAGCTGGAATTCCGAAAACTACTGTCATGATCTTGCACCATTCTTTGCCGTGGCCTTCTTTCACCCTCAACGACTTCGGGTAGAGGACCGACTGAATATGGTGGGCCATTTCATGCGGCACGACGATGTCATGGTACTCGTCGGGGTTTTGCATCGCGAGCTTGATATTGAACTGGTACTTGTTGGAACCAGGGAAGAATTTGCCACCGCAGGTGCGGTTGTCGATGTCCATCGACGTGTGAAGGCCAGTAAAGTCTACCTCGCCGATGCGAAGGGTCAGTTCCTCACCTTCATCGTCCTCGTCATCCGAGTCCTCAGCTTCCGCTCTGCCTTTCTTCTGGACTGGATTTTCCTTGTAATACTGCTCTGCAATTTTCTTGCATTCCTTCATTCGACGAAGGATCATGTCTGCAACTTCCTGCTCTTCCGGAGTCAGGGCATAAGCGATTTTCTGTGCTTCTTCGGTCGATAGTAGACCGTGTTCACGGATTTTTTCTTTCGTGTGGAACGTCTTGCCGAGAGAACCAGTGCCGGTGATGATGAGCGAGCGATTCCCGTTTTCCTTCTTCTCCACCATCGCTCGGATGATGATGTCGACGCATTCGTCCAGCAACTCGTAACGCTCGGCAACTGTGAGGAGGTTGTTCGGTTTGATACGTTCGACGAAACCTTTTGCAGGGTCGTAAGCTGGCGAAGGCGCAAAGTTCATTGGCGCGTTCACGAAACCAGTGACGTTCAACTTCAGGGCTTTGGCGCATTTGCCTTCGTGAATACGGGAGATGACGTAATTCTTCGAAGATTCACCGCCGACCGACTTCACCAGGGTCTGGCCTTCATATTCAGCAGACCAGGTATTGGTGTTTTCATCGTGGCAGAGAGTTGCAAGATTCGACATTTTTTGTTCCTGTGTTTGTGTTGACATTAATCATTATACACAGGAACAAAGTAAATGTACAAAATTATTTCGTCAGTCCTGAAGAAGGTTTTGGAGAAGGCCGTTTAGGAATTAGGTTGACGGCGGTGATGTACTGGAGGTATCGGTAAGCCTCGTTGGCGTCAAGACCATAGTGCTCGCGAATTTGAGCGGTGTTCCAGCCCTCGAACTCATGGCGAGTTCGCATCTCAAGGATTTGCTCCTTTGAAAATTTGGCCTTCCATTGCGGACCCTTCTTTACTTTTGGTTTCTTCGTTAGGTCCGAGGCAACAGTTGAAACACCCTGGTTACGTGGGCTGAAGTATGACATCAATCTTCCTTTTCTTCAGGAACCTTCGGCGGCGCTTCCTCTAGTTCCTTCAGACGTTTCTGAAGCTGCTGCTCAATAACAGCGAAGCGATCACGCAGCTTGATCAATTATCTTTAAATGGTCCGTCTTCCATCATTCCCCCATTTGACATACTTCAGAAACGTTCACCACCTGACGATTACGATACATGCCCTTGTCTTCAACCAACTTTTGAAGCTTCGCGCGGTGCGCGTCAGCCTTCTTTCGATCAGTGAAGATTTCGTGGCTTGACTGAATGTGGTTCGTGTAGATACCAGCAGTCCCAATGAATTTAGTGAGACGGTAGACGATGAAGGCCATAATAAATTATTAGTTGACGACGACGACGACGACGACGACGA
>NZ_JAZQPV010000009.1:0-1675 GCF_045628685.1 Acinetobacter sp. | reverse complement strand
TACAGCACATAAATCACCTATATAGCTGTTGGGGTGCGATATGGATAAAGCAAAGCACGCACTGGGGCCGGCAAATAATTGTCAGTAATGGGTGAATCTTTGCTTGGCTCTCGATCGGTATCAAACATACCTACCATAAGCAATACTGCATGCTTTACCACATCAGGATATTCACCCTCGAATTTATCAGTCACATAATTTAAAACCGCATTTTCAGCGGCCTTAATATACATTTCCAGCATCGGGTCATTATCATCAGTGTCGTAGCGCAAATGCTCTTTAACCTCTGGCAAAGTAACTATGCTCATGACTCACCCCATTTCTTTTGCACTAATTTAAAGTTTTCATGGTCAAACTCGCCTAAGTGAGCTTTTTCCACATGCCAAAGTGAGCCATTTTTCGTGACAAACTGCCCGATTTTGTACTGATTATCAGGCTTAAAAACGCCTTTGTATAAGCTTTTCGAGTCTGTTTCAGTAGGTTTTGGCTCTGTTTTAGCTGTCGATTCTTTGCTAAATGGATCTTCTTTTTGATCACGTTTAGCCAATGCCGCAACTGAATAGTTTTGCTGCTGCATATAAACAGTATCGCCACCAGGTATTGGCAACAAACCAACCTCTACTCGTGCTTCATTTGGCGTTAGGATTGCAGCACCAACACCTTCTTTCAAACGTGCCATTTGTGATGTTGAGTCCATTCGAATTAGCACATTAATATTTAAAAATGCTTCCAATCCACTATCTAGTAGACCTAACCCATCATCCAATAAGTTTTCACGTGCTTCAATTGGACTTTGCAAACAGTCTGAATAGTAAATTTCATTTAAATCTGAAATTTTGCCTGAAGGTGTAGGCCCCAGACCAACTTTAAACAATGGCACATGGAAGACTGAGCAAATGATTTCAGCCGTCATTTTTAATTGTTCAATAAGTTGTGAATCAGCAGCAGAAACGGTAATAGTTTGAAAAGTTACACCATCACCCAGCACTGCAGTTCCACCGAGGTTAGCGCCAGAATAATTTGCATTCCATTGTTTGCGTAATTCAGCAGCTTTTTCATTGGTAATAGATCCAGGCGTTGTTAATACACCAGAAGGTCTACTGTTGTTTCTAAATAGATTGCGAGAATTCCTTTGAATCTCGATACCCTGACCAGCAGCCAGTGAACACGCCATAATTGGTGTTAAACCAACCAACGGATGATAAAAGCAATTAATACGATCATGAATAATTTCAGATGCTGGAACTACTACCGATTCAGTTTGTGCTAAACGGTCATTGTTCAACTGATAAAACACATTTCCATTATCGTCAATCAATGGCTTACACATATCTGGATTCAAGACTACCAGCTCAGCCACTTCACCAAAAATATCACGGCGCTTTAGAACATAAGTATTTCCACGAAGCAAAAGCGATGTAGTCCAATTTTCGCTGAACTGTTGCCAAATCTGAAAGCGGTTCGGTTTTTTTAATACTCGGAACTTACTTGGTATTTCAGCATTAACAAGTACATCTTTTTCGCGCTTCTTTAATTGAATCGGCATCTTGCCAATATCTTGTGAAATTAAAGATACGCAAGCAAAAACAGCATGGTGTGCAGTTACATCTTCACGTGTTAATTCATCGTTCTTTTGCCACGCACCCGAATAGGGTTCTTGAACAAAAAGAGATCT
>NZ_JAZQPV010000008.1:0-126234 GCF_045628685.1 Acinetobacter sp. | reverse complement strand
AGGTTAAAGCAGTTCAGAGGAATAGCAACACGATATGATAAGCTAAAGTGTAGCTATGAGGGTGCAGTTGCATTAGCTTGTGTATTTATTTGGCTACCTTTATCGGGTAAATTCTATACTTGAAATGTCAACAGACCCTAAAATATATAATTTATTCTTGATGATGTGGTTTTAAGAGGCAGATATGAATCCTGTTTTTTTATTGCTTATGCTTTACGTGTCTTGGTCATTATTTTAAAAATAACCAGCTCAACTTTTTTGATTCAATCGGAAGGTTTTACCAGATTGGATTTAAGCCTTTTAGTTTTGATCTTTTATATCGTTATAAAGGGATATAAGTAAAAAAGACCTACATTATTTGAAGGATGATCGCGTTTTAAACTTCAATATGATTGACACCACAAAACCAAATAATAATCCCCAAAATGCTGAACCAATCCCGAAGAACTGTATTCCCGACGCACTGAATAAAAAGGTCATTAATGCAGCTTCTCGTCCACTGATATCTTGAAAAGCGATGGCAATGTTGTGACTGAGGGTGCCAAACAGAGCAATTCCAGCAAGTGCCACAATAAAAATGTGTGGAAATGACATCAGTAAGCTGGTTAAGGTTGCCGCGAAAAGACCCATCACAATATAGAAAAAACCGCAGCTCATTCCTGCAATATAACGTTTTTGAGGATCGGGATGCACTTGACCATCTAAGCTGACTGCCGCACTTATGGCAGCAATATTAATGCTATAGCAGCCGAAAGGGGCAAGTAGGGTTTGAGCAAGCCCAGTCCAGCCAATAAGGTGGTTCACATGGGGTTGATAGCCATAACTTTTGATTATGGCAATTCCGGGCAAATATTGAGATGCCATGTTAATCACAAATAAAGGCAGAGCTAAACCTAAAATCGCTGACCAGGTAAATTCAGGGCTAATCCATACCGGTTTGGCTAAGCTCCATTGTAAAACCGGAGTGTGAAAATCCATAAACATGGGACAAAGGATGAGTCCGGCGATAACGGTAATCACGATGCTATAACGAGATGACAGCCGTTTAGATAAAATGTAAACAGCTAAAAGTGAAAGAATAAATCCCAAATTGTTTTGCATACTTGCAAAAAGTGCAATGCCAAATTTGAGTAATACACCAGCAAGCATGGCACTGGTCAAGTTTTGTGGAATATAGGACAAAACTTTCTGAAAGATACCTAAAAAACCTAAAATAGTTGTGAGTAGCCCACAAATAAAAAATGCCCCAATGGCTTCATATAAGCTGTAGCCACTACCTGTCGCTAAAATAAGTGCAAGCCCAGCAGTTGACCAGGAGGTCGCAACAGGATATTTAAACTTCCAGGATAAAATTAAGCCTGAGAGTCCAATGCCTAAACCTAAGGCCCAAAACCAGGAGGTGACTTGTTCAGGCGTTGCTCCCAATATTTGCGCGGCTTGAATCACCAAGACCGCAGAAACACTAATGCCAATTAAAAAGGTAATGAAACCTGAAAATACTGCAGGGACAGAGAAGTCTTGGAAAATTTTTTGCATAAATCCTTTGCAATGATTATTTTACAATGGTGGAAAAGTATAATAATCATACACTTTTCATTTTTAAGCGCAAAGACATAACAATAATAATATATGGCACATTGAGAAGCTTAAATTATGGGTCGGTTCCTGAATTTATAAAGTTGATGTCGCAAGTTTAATTCCAAAACCACAGAATAAAAGTCCCACAGCCGCTACACAGGATGCAGTCACTTTATAGCGCTGGGTAAAATAAGTCGCCAGTTTAGCGCCTGAAAAAATCAGAATAGTTAAATAGCTCATGCTAATGATTTGTAATACCAATGCAAGTGCGGCAAAGGTAATTGCTGGATAGGGATAAGCAGGATCTACAAATTGTACAAAAAAGGACAAATAAAACAGAATGGCTTTAGGATTTAAAATACTAATTGTGAGTGCAGTTTTAAATGGCTGGAGTTGTTCAATATTCTTTTCAACTGTCGAGAGTTCTTTTTGTGAATGGACGGAATTCCAGGTGTGATAAGCCGCAATTAATAATTTGATGCCTAAATAGCTTAAATAGAGTGCACCAATAATTTTCAGTAGAATAAATAACCATGGGAAAGCATGCAGTAATGAAGCGGCACCTAAAGCGGTGAGTAAAATTAAAACAATGTCACCAGTATACACACCGAGTGCACTTTTATAACCGGCTTTTATACCAAAACGTGAAGCAATAGACATCACGTATAAAGAATTGGGTCCCGGCAATAATACAATTAAGGTTGTACCAATAATATAGGTGGTGAGATCGGTGATGCCGAACACAATAAATACACTCTCAAACAATAAAAAAAGCCGACTTGGTCACTATAACAAAATCGGCTTTTTTAATGGGGCAATATTGATGTTTTAAGCTTGTATTTCAGCATCTAAGCCAAAAGACTGGCGAAGTAATGTACTTAATTGATCACGGGCTTTAATAAAGCCGTCAATCCCGCTTTGTAAAAGTTGTGAAGACATCAAGTCATGTTCAATTTGTTGCTTAAAGGTTTCTTTGGTTAAAGGCGTAACTATGTGCTGACAATGTGCTTGTGCATGCTGGGTTGAAAGCTGCGGAACGACTTCACGTTGATTCTGTTCAAGCTCTGCCAAAAGGTTGGGTGAAACGGTAAGCAGGTCACAGCCCGCTAATCCAAGGACCTGATCAATGCTGCGGAAACTTGCGCCCATAATTTCCGTTTTAATACAGTGTTGTTTGTAAAAATGGTAAATTTGCTTTACTGAAAGCACACCCGGATCTTTATCAATAGGATAGTGATCTACATTTTCTGCTTTCTTATACCAATCTAGAATACGACCCACAAAAGGTGAAATGAGGGTTACATTGGCCTCTGCACAGGCTTGGGCCTGATGTAAACCAAACAATAATGTGAGATTACAGTGAATGCCTTCGGCTTCTAAAATTTTGGCTGCCTGAATGCCTTCCCAAGTCGAAGCGATTTTAATTAGGATACGGTTTTGGTCAATCCCATAGGCTTTATATAGCGCAAGCAGCTCTTTGGCTTTGGCCACCGTTTCATCGGTATCATAAGACAAAGACGCATCCACTTCGGTTGAAACACGTCCTTCAATCAGCTTAAGAATTTCAACACCAAACTTGACCGTGAGTATATCAATCGTACGCTCAACTAAAAGATCACCGCTATAACCTTCAGACTTGGCCTGTTCAAATGCATCTTCAATCAATTGTTTATTTTCAGGTTGAGTTGCAGCAGCCGTGATCAGTGAAGGATTGGTTGTTGCATCCCGTGGACGGAATTTTTTAATAGCGGAAAGGTCACTACTATCGGCAACAATAGTGGTTAAGCTTTTTAATTGGTTTAAGGCTGATTGAGTCATTAGTTTAATTCTTAAAGTTATTTCCCGTATATTTGTTATATCACAATCTGCTTTTAACCCAAGTAAAAAGCATGTATAAGCCCTGTCTATTTTGTGTTTTTGCGCGAATTTCGGATGTGATTAATCAAAAAATAAGCAGCTGCACCCAGTTGGCTTTCCCGACTCCAGACCAAATCGACAAAATATTCAAACTTGGGACTAAAATCTAAAAAGTTAAGAATTTTAAGTTGCTGCGTGATGTGGGGATTTTGATTGAGCATTTCCAAAGGTAACACGCCCCAGCCCAAACCTTGCATGATCATGGAGCAGGCTGAATGATGATTATCCGTGCGCCAGTATTTTTTTGAAAATAACAGTTCAGGCTTAATGGTTCGGTCTCGGCTGGCCACCACAATTTGTCGACTTTGCAAAATTTGCTCATAGTTGACTTGTTCAAATGCAGCGATAGGCGAGTCAATTGCGGCTACAGGCACCAACGCTTCACGTTTAAGTTCGACAAACTGTTCACGACTTTCCAATTGTTCACGTTCAAACATCAGTGCCAGTTGCGCCGTTTGATTGAGCAACATTTTCAAGGCATCTTCTTGCGGTGCTGAAAAAACATTAATTTGCAGTTCTGGGAATTGTTTTTCGATCAGTGAAATATAGTCGGTCCAGTGAGTGTGTAAAAGTTCGGAGACTACCACAATATTTAACGAGGACTCCAATCCTTTACTTAAAGCAAAAGCGTGTTGTTTCCACTGATTGATTTCAATGAGTAATTGCTCGGTTTTTTCATACAAGGTCAGCGCTTGTGGGGTGGGAATAGGCTCGCGTCCCAAACGTTGAAATAGCGATAAATTCAGATCTACTTCTAAATTGGCAATCGACATACTGACCGCAGAGGGGACTTTTCCCAACTTTCTTGCGGCAGCAGAAAATGAACCGGTTTCGATGACGGTCTTAAAAATAATCAGTTGTTCTTGGTTAATATTCATCTATCAAAACTTTTGAAAGAACCTAATTCGATTAATCAATAATATCAAAATAAAATGCCTTTACCCAAATGAATGAGTATAAAAATGTTGATTTCCAAAAGAAGGATTGTCCATGCGCTGAGCTATGAAATCATCCTGTTGATCATCATAGCGATTGCCTTAAGCTTTATTTTTGATATGCCGATGGAAGTGACTGGAATACTGGGGATTGTCATGGCAGTAACATCAGTATTTTGGAATATGATCTTTAATCATTTTTTTGAAAAGTTTGAAGCCAAGCGTCATTTGAAAAGAACGGTGGGTGTACGTAGTCTGCATGCAATCGGTTTTGAAGGGGGCTTAATGTTGGCCACTATCCCCATGGTAGCTTATGCTCTGGAAATGAGTATTGGGCAGGCCATTCTGCTGGATTTAAGTATGACCCTGTGTATTTTGGTATATACCTTTATTTTCCAGTGGTGTTATGACGCAATTGAAAATCATCTAAGGCTTAAGCGGGCTGATCTAGCATAAGGTAAAAATTAAGTATTGTTTCAACCAAAAATTCGGCTGTTTAAATTAAGTTAAAACTGAACCATTCTGGGGTTTTCGAGTCTGGTAAAAGATTTTGATATAAAATTGCTGTACATACATTAACCTAAAACTGACATTTTGAAGCATATAAGCGGCTTCATCTCCTCTATATTAAATCTTGCACTGCTTAAATATGAGAAAAGTGCATAATTTTTCTTAAAAAGTTATTTTAACCTTAATTTAAAAAGCATGATAAAAGGATAATACGAAGATGAATGATAATTTTGATCGTGACGTTGTAAAAAACCTTTCTAAAGATGCTCGAGATGATTTGAATGCAGATCCAATTACAGGTGAGCCAGGTGCACACCCAGTCGGAACAGGAGTGGGCGCAGCCGGAGGTGCCGTTGCTGGGGCAGCAGTTGGAGCAGTGGGTGGCCCAGTTGGCGCAATAGTCGGTGGCGCTGTAGGAGCAGTCGTTGGTGGTTTGGCAGGTAAAGGAGCCGCTGAAGCAGTCAATCCTACTGAAGAAGAAGCCTATTGGAGAGAGACGGCGCATACCACTCCATACTATGCAGAAACGCTTACCACCTATTCAGACTTAGATTATGAGCGTGATTATGAAAACGCTTATCGAATTGGTTATGAAAACCGTAATCATTATGATGCAAGTACAAGTTTTGAAGATGTGGAAAGTAATCTAAAAATTAAATGGGATCATGCCAAAGGGTTGTCTCGTTTAACCTGGAATGAAGCAAAAATTGCAGTAAAGGAAGCTTGGGATCGTGCGACACGATAAGACTTCCGAAGTCTCGTAATCTTTAAAATTAAAAGCCCTCGAAAGTTTAACTTTCGAGGGCTTTTAATTTAGGAAGACAAAGCAGTGGGCTTATTTTTCAATAATTGCTGTCACACCTTGACCGCCAGCAGCACAGATCGAAACAAGCACACGACCTGAACCTTTCTGGTTAATCAGTTTAGCAGCAGTGGCAAGGATACGACCACCCGTTGCTGCAAATGGATGACCTGCCGCTAAAGATGAACCTTTAACATTGAGTTTTGTACGGTCAATAGAACCAAGGGGAGCGTCTAAACCTAAACGTTCTTTACAGAATTTTGGATCCTCCCAAGCCTTCAAGGTAGAAAGTACTTGTGATGCAAAAGCTTCGTGAATTTCGTAGTAGTCAAAGTCCTGTAAAGTGATACCGGCACGTTCAAGCATACGTGGAACGGCATAAGCAGGTGCCATCAATAAACCTTCCTTTTTCTCTACAAAGTCTACTGCAGCAGTTTCCTGGAAGGTTAAGTAAGCAAGAACTTCATGACCATTGGCTTTCGCCCATTCTTCAGAAGCTAAAAGGACACAAGACGCACCGTCAGTAAGCGGTGTTGAGTTACCTGCAGTCATCGTGCGCGCATCGCCTTTACCAAATGCAGGCTTTAATTTTGCTAATTTTTCTGCAGTTGAATCAGGACGCAAGTTATTATCGCGCTCTAAACCCAGGAATGGGGTCATCAGGTCATCAAAGAAACCTTCTTCGTAGGCTGCTGCCATTTTTTGGTGTGAAGATGCAGCAAGTTCATCTTGAGCTTCACGAGAAATACCCCATTCAAGTGTGGTAATTGCCTGATGGTCACCCATAGACAAACCTGTACGTGGTTCACCGTTTTTAGGTGCATCCATCAAATCTTTCAGGTTGATTTTGGTTAAAGCTTTTAAACGGTCTTTAGCTGTTTTTGCAATGTTCAATTCAAGTAAAGCTTTACGTAAACCATCACCGAATGCAATCGGTGCGTCAGAGGTGGTATCTACACCACCTGCAATGCCGACTTCAATTTGACCCAAGGCAATTTTGTTTGCAACCAGGAATGCAGCTTGCAGGCCAGTACCACATGCTTGCTGAATATCATAAGCAGGCGTTTCAGGAGCAAGTTCAGTGTTTAATACACATTCACGTGTCA
The DNA here is from genome assembly GCF_045628685.1 of Acinetobacter sp. GTDB lineage: Bacteria > Pseudomonadota > Gammaproteobacteria > Pseudomonadales > Moraxellaceae > Acinetobacter. Next base: position 119,386 of record NZ_JAZQPV010000008.1, on the reverse strand, counting down.
TGTTAAAATCACGGCTATGTTTTAAAACTGCGCCCGCAACTACTTCGCCTAGGCGTTGACCTTGCAGATTAAAACGCTCAACCAGACCATTCAATACTGCGGTAAACATGTCTGAGTTGGAAGCCGTGAAATAAGCGCCGTTTGAACGAGCGAAAGGAATACGGTTACCACCGATAATAGCAACGCGGCGAACAGTGTTTTGACTCATGGATTTATCCTGTGGAACAGCAGTTTGAGTAGTAGATTCAGAATTTTTTGTAGTGGAAGCAGCACTTTTACTACGTGGTGACGTTGAACGAGTGCGAGTCGTTTTAGTCGTATTGCTTGCTGACTTTGTGGCAGTGCCAGAACTTTTAGCTGTACGCGCGGTACTTTTTGATGTATTTGACACAGTTTCCGTAGCAGAATTTTCAACTGTTGGATTTTCTTGAGTTGTTTTGCTCATCAGGCTTTTCCAAGCATTTTACAGTATTCTTGGCGTGTACGTTAACACAATCTAAAAACAGCTGAATTGACTCCAATGACATTAGACAAAGCATTCAGGTCAAGACATCCATGGTTTAACTCAAGTATGATTCTATGGAAACTGATGGATGTATTGAAATATAAGACTCTAGACATCATATTGAAGTTAAAAGGATATCTTTGAATCCATCAAAAATTAATTTGTATGAGAGATAATAAACATGACTGACCAATACCAAACATTCGCAAAATCTCCTATTGGTAAATTTGTCATCAAAAATTTAGGTTTGCCATCACCGATTTCTTTAGATCGTTTTGAGTCAGCAACTCCGGTAGTGAAGGGAGCCGTTTTATTCGGTGCTGCACCATCTTCAACTTTATCGGGTTCAATTGCACAAGTTCTTGCAAATATTCATGCCAACAGCTATGCCGGTAATAATACTGAATTACAGCAAGCCGCTGCAAAAACTGGCTTAAACCTGAGTGCATTTAATGACGGCGATAAAGAGTCCAAGTTTAAAGCCGTCATTTTTGATGCATCTGGTATTCAAAATTCAGAACAGCTTAAAGAGCTTTATCACTTCTTTAATCCGGTTGCCCGCCAAATCCAGTCTTCTGGCCGTGTGGTGATTGTCGGTATAACGCCTGAAACTGCAAAAACCGTAAAACAAGCCATTGCACAACGTGCACTTGAAGGTTTTGTGAAATCTGTGGCTAAAGAATTTAAAAAAGGTATTGCTGCGCAATTGGTCTATGTAGATGAGGGTGCTGAAACAAACCTTGAATCTACAGTGCGTTTTGTATTGTCGCCACGTTCCGCTTATGTTTCAGGTCAGGTGATTCGTGTTTCTAAAGCTGAAACGGTAGATGTCGACTGGGCAAAGCCATTGGCAGGTAAAACTGCAGTTGTGACAGGCGCGAGTCGTGGGATCGGTGAAGCGATTGCACATGTATTGTCACGTGATGGCGCACATGTAATTTGCCTGGACGTTCCTCAGCAACAGGCTGATCTTGACCGTGTCGCCGGGGAAATTGGCGGTTCGACTTTAGCCATTGATATTACTGCAAGCGATGCCGGTGAAAAAATTAAGGCTGCTGCGGCTGCTCAAGGTGGTCTGGATATTATCGTGCATAACGCAGGGGTTACCCGTGACAAAACTTTGGCAAACATGAAGCCTGAGTTATGGGATCTGGTGATTAACATTAACTTGTCTGCCATTGAGCGTGTAAACGATTACTTGCTTGAAAATAATGGCCTTAATACCAATGGTCGTATTGTTTGCGTATCTTCTATTTCAGGTATCGCAGGGAATTTGGGTCAAACCAACTATGCAACATCTAAAGCGGGTGTCATTGGTGTAGTGAAATTCACAGCGCCATTATTGAAGAATGGTGTAACCATTAACGCTGTTGCACCCGGTTTTATCGAAACACAAATGACTGCTGCAATTCCATTTGCGATTCGTGAGGCAGGCCGTCGTATGAACTCGATGAGTCAGGGTGGTCTACCTGTCGATGTTGCTGAAACCATTGCATTATTTGCATCTTCTGCTTCTACAGGTTTAAATGGCAACGTGGTACGTGTGTGTGGTCAAAGCTTGTTGGGTGCTTAATTTGCAAATAAAACTCCTTCTCCCTTTGGAAGAAGGTTGGGATGAGAGCTTAAAAAAGTTTTTTATTTGATTAAAACCTCTCACTAACCCTCTCTTAAGAAGAGAGGGAACTTCATAAAGATAAAACTTCCAAAGGTCCAGAATGAATACTCGCCATTTTAGTCAACTTCCAAAACCTTATTTAGCTTATCCGAAAGTGATTCAGGGCTTGATTTTTAAAAAGCCGAAGGGTGAAAAAGTGCTGCCACAAGTTGAATATGTGGTGGATTCATTCAAGGTCGATCCGAAACATCTGAAAGCTTATAATGAAGTCTGTGGCTTTAAGAATAATGGTTATATTCCAGCAATTTATTTGACGGTTCTTTCACAGAGCCTGCAAATGCACATGATGACATCAGAAGCATTTCCATTTCCGATCCTAGGCTTGGTGCATATCCGTAATCAGGTCAAGCAATATCGTAAAGTCGGCGTTAATGAAAGCTTGACCCTATCATGCAAATTTGGCAAATTACAGCCGCATGATAAAGGTGTGCAATTTGATTTCATTACTACAGTCAAAGTAGGGAATGAAGTGGTAGTTGATGGATTAACGACTTACCTGTCACGTCAAAAGACTAATGGTAAAGTTGCTGCTAAACCTGTAGAAAGTAAAGTGCCCGAATACAAACTGAATAATGAATGGAACATCTCGGAGAATACGGGTCGCCGTTATGCCATGACGTCAGGCGATTTTAACCTGATTCATATTCATGCAGTCACAGCGAAAGCCTTTGGCTTTAAACAGGCAATTGCACATGGAATGTGGAGCAAGGCCAAAGCACTGGCGAACCTGTCATTGCCAGATGCCTATGAAGCTGACGTCTGGTTTAAGTTACCGGTGTACTTGCCATCGAAAATTGAATTCCTGACAGCACAGGCAGCGAATGATACAGATTTCCTAATTCGAAACAGTAAAAATCAAAAACCACATGTAACCGGTCATATCAAAGCAATTTAAATCTGAATCAAAAACCTAAATCTGATTTAGGTTTTTTTGTTTTAAGCTCTTGTTAAATAATGACTGGTTTAGGGAAAGCACAGTTTAATGAACAAAATAAAACAATATATCTTCGCCAATCCAGAAAATTATCAGGGTTATGTTGATGAGCGTTTTAAAAACCTCGCCAAGCAGTTTAGCCGTATGCAGGATGCACGTACTGAACATGGGGGAGCTGCATTAGTCGTATATTTCCAAGGGCAAAAAGTCATGGATATTTACACCGGTAAAAAATCGGAAACTGAAAACTGGCAATCAGATACTTTGTCAGTGTGTTATTCCACGGGTAAAGGGGTACTTTCGACACTGGCTCATATTTTGGTCAGTGAAGGTTTTTTAGATTACGATACACCCGTAGCACAGTATTGGCCTGAATTTGCACAAAAGGGTAAAGCACAAATCACTTTGAGACATATACTGAGTCATCAAAGTGGTTTATATGACATTCGCAATCAGATTGAAACGGCATCTGAAATGGCGGACTGGAGTCATATGCTTGATGTTATTGCCAAATCCCAGCCCCGTTTTGAATTGGGCACAGGTGCAGCTTACCAGCCCTTAACTTTTGGCTGGCAAGTGGGTGGTACGCTTGAAAAGGCGACAGGAAAATCTTTGTCAGATTTAATGCAGCAGTATTTGGTTGACCCTTTGGCTTTAGATGGCGCCTACTTTGGCGTAGTTGAATCTGAGTTGACTCGAGTTGCAAGACCAATAGCAAAATTAAAAACACAAGCAAAACCTTCATCGCAAGTAAAACCAAAACAAAAGAAAGCTTCAGTATTTGAGAAGATAATTGAATGGTCAGGACAAAACCCGCAAGATTTCCAAGATGCCATGATTCCTAAAGGAATGAACAAATTTAGTTTCTTTAGCGATGAAGGTTTAAAAGCGGTGATTCCCGCTGCAAATGGCGTTTTCACAGCACATAGTTTGGCAAAAATTTATGCCATGTTGGCGAATTCTGGCACATGGAAGGGGGAGCAATTGATTCGCCCGGATATTTTTAAAGATTTAAGTACAGTTCAATATACCAAGCGTGACCGTATTATGCCGCTACCGATGCATTGGCGTTTAGGTTATCACCGGGTTTTAACTTTAGGGAAATCATCAAAAGGGTTTGGGCATATGGGCTTTAATGGTTCTGCTGCGTGGTGTGATCCTGAACGTCATTTAAGTTTTGCTTATACCCATAATTTTGCTACAGGATCAATTACAGGGGATTATCGTCTGTGGGGTTTAACTCAGGAAGCATTACGTTGCGCAGATGCAGCCTTAAAAAGGCGTAAGGGATGGTTTTAAACGGCATATTATTTAGAAATGTAAACATGCATATTCTGAAGGCATAAATTCGCTAAAAAGTATGATATTTTCCCAAGTTCAGAATCTCCCCATTCGGTTACCTTGATGAAAAAGCCGCTTCTTATTCCCTTAATTACTTCTTCTGTCTTGTTGGGCTGTCAGGATTCTACGCAGCCAAGTAGTGAAAATAATAAGCAAGTTGATCAGGTTTCTGAGCAAAAAGTCACAGTTGCGAAATGGGTTGGAGAATATCAGGGAACTACACCATGCCTGGGTTGTATTTCACGTTGTGAGGAATGTCCGGGTATGGCAGTAGATTTAGTGCTCAATCAGGACAGGACTTATACTTTAAAACAGGAAAGCTTAAGTGGTCATAATGAAATCGAAACGATTAAAGGCCATTTTCGATTTGATAATCCCGATCAGACTAAACTTGAATTAATGCAGGTCAAGACTCGCAATTTAATCTATGTGGATTTAGATCAGCAACTGATTGAAATATTGGAAGATCAGACTGGGAATATTTATAATTCTGAAGATGATTTTATTTTAGAAAAGAATATTTAGTTCATTTTTTAAAGTTATTGCAAAATCGAAAAAATAGTTTTACATATCTCGCATTTGATTGAACGCTTTTGCAGATTGTTCATTCACTCTTGGGCAAAAAAACAGTATGCTTAGACCTGTAAAAAGGAGCATACATGTATCAAGTACTTGCGCGTAAATATCGTCCACGTAATTTTATTGAATTGGTTGGGCAAAACCATGTGTCACGAGCACTCACCAGTGCCTTAGAACGTGGTCGTTTACACCATGCGTATTTATTTACTGGCACACGTGGCGTAGGTAAGACTACGATAGCGCGTATTTTGGCAAAGTGCTTGAACTGTGAAACGGGTGTAACTTCTACGCCGTGTGAAGTGTGCGCAACCTGTAAAGCAGTCAATGAAGGTCGTTTTATCGATTTGATTGAAATTGATGCGGCATCACGTACCAAAGTTGAAGATACACGTGAACTGCTCGATAACGTTCCCTATGCACCAACGCAAGGTCGTTTTAAGGTCTATCTCATCGATGAAGTGCATATGCTTTCTACGCATTCATTCAATGCGTTATTGAAAACTTTGGAAGAGCCACCTGAACACGTCAAATTCCTTTTTGCAACGACCGATCCACAAAAGCTTCCTATTACCGTCATTTCTCGCTGTTTGCAATTTACTTTGCGTCCACTTGCTGTGGATGAAATTACTGAACATCTCACCCATATTTTACAGAAAGAAGAGATTCAGGCAGAACAGGACGCAATCTGGCAAATTGCTGAATCTGCACAAGGTTCACTCCGTGATGCACTGTCTTTAACTGACCAGGCGATTGCCTATGGTCAGGGTGCAATTCAGCATCAAGATGTTAAAGAGATGTTGGGCTTGATTGACCGAACCATTATTTATGATCTGGTTTCAGCCATCCATCAAAATCAAAAGCAACATGTTAGTGAATTGTTGATGCAATTTAGACAACAAGCTTTAGATGTTTCGCTGGTTTTAGATCAGTTGATTTCCACCTTGCATGAACTGGCTTTACTGCAATATTTACCAGATTTAAGTCTGAAATATAGTGCTGAAATTAATAAAAAAATTATGCAATTATCGCAGCTGATTTCAGCTCAAGATTTACAATTGTACTATCAGGTGGCTTGTAAAGGCCGTGCGGATTTGCAACTTGCGGTGACACAAGAGCAAGGTTTTGAAATGTGCGTGTTACGCTTGCTTGCGTTTCGACCATTACAACCGAATGAAGTTTTGGTATCCGCACCCCAGCAGGTTCAGCAACAAGCGCCACAAATCGCCGTTCAAGCACCTGTACAAAATGCACAACAACAAATTGATGAATATCAAGAACCGGCAGCACCAGCTGCAGAAATTCAATCACAGTTAAGTTCACAGAATCCAGAACCCTCTTCGGATGATTTTCTGGATGAACCAATGCTTGATGTTGCTAAGCCAAATTCAACAGCAAGCTCAGATCAAATTGTATTTGATCCTGCTTCGGAAGATGCCCTGTTCGATTTAGATGAATCGAATGACGATTTTCAGGCCGTATCTGATAACGTCAAGCAAGAAGAGGCAAGCAGTGATGATTTCCTATTTGATGAAATTGCTCCATTAAATGATACTTTCGCTGCTGAAACTACAAACTCTCAAGATGATTCTCAAGACAACATTGCTGTAGCGGCTCAAGAAGAAGATTTGTTCTTAAGCCAAGAACAGATGCCAATTGAGGCTGTACAAGCTGAAGTTACGGCAGTCGAGGTTATCGATGAGCCTGTTATGGAATTACAACAACCGAGCCTTGAAGAAAAGCAAGTTGCGGTTGAAAGTGTATTGGCTCAAAATCCGGGCTTAATGCCACAAGATATTTTAAGACTCACCCCTCAACAGCTTGAAGGTGATTGGACCGTAGACAAGTGGGAATACTGGTTTAGAAATAGCACTTTAACACCTGCTGTGCAGGAACTGGCACAACAAGGCGTGATGACCGGTCAAATTGATGGGGAGTCGTTATTCCATATTCCACCCCAATATGAACAGTTGTTAAATCAGTTACAGCACACCTTAGAGCAAGCATTAAAAAATGAATGGCCGAATACGCATTTTCAGGTCAAATATGCTGAAGTTGAGGCAACCACGCCATATAGCATGCAAAATCAACGTAAAGAAAAGGCCTATGCACGTGCTTCAGAGCTCCTTCATGCAGAAGCCGCGGTAAAGGATATTCTGCAAAACTTTGATGGTGAAATACAGAATATCCAGCTCAAATAAGTTTATTTATTCACACAATATTGAGATAAAGCATCCCGCATTTCAATAGGAATCGGGGTGCTTTTTCGTGTCAGGCGATCCACAAAGACATGTACGAAATGACCTTGTGCAGAGGCGATATCATGCAACGGTTTAAAAATTGCCAAATCGTATTGCATGGATGAATTGCCAAGTTTGGAAATGACCACGCCGACTTCAATAATTTCAGGATAAGAAAGTTCCTGAAAAAAACTGCAGGCTGAATCGACGACCAATCCAATCACGGGGGAAGATCGAATATCAAAGCCTGCTTTTTCAATCAATAAAGCATTGGCTGCGGTATCAAAATAACTGTAATAGATGACATTATTGACGTGACCATAGATATCGTTATCTGACCAACGGGTTTGAATGAGTAAGAAATATGAAAAATCTGCACGTTGTTTGGGTATTTGCTTCATGGTGATTTTATTTTCTATAGGTCATTTATATTCAGTTGTACTGTTAAAAATAAATGAGTGCAAGCCGGTAAAAACAAGGTCATTTACGCGTAAGTAAATGACCTTGTGATATTTTTTTATTTATACAAATTTTTGATTTCAATAAAAACTGGTTAAAAAGGGGGTAATTATGAATATAAATTATGCATAAACCGCTTCATAAATCTGTCGGGCATCCTGTAACTGCAGTTCACGCGGATTATTTTGTAAAAGCCGAGTTTGCAACATGGCATCACTGGCTAATTGCTCAAGCTTATTTTGCGGAATATTCAAATTTTTCAGTTTTAAGATCAAACCGCTTTTATCCAGATGATTTTGCATATGATCAATAAATAAATCGCATAAACCATCGGTACTGCCGGTACTTTTTGGATCTAGCCAGCACATCAATTCAGCATAGAGTTGCTTTGCACTGGGCGTATTAAACTTTAAAACTTCGATCAATACCAAGGCATTGCTATGACCATGGGAAATATGGAAATGTCCCCCTAATGGATACGCCAGTGCATGTACTGCCGCGACTGGAGCATTAGCAAAGGCTTGACCGGCAAGCATTGAACCGACCAGCATATTTTGACGTGCTGCTAAATTCTGTCCATCTGTCAATACTAGGCTTAAATTATTATTGAGTAGCCTGAGTGCCTGTTTGGCCAGCATGTCTGCATAAGGATTCTTTTTAATTTTTGATGTGTAGGCTTCAATTGCATGCACCATCGCATCGATGCCTGTTGCCGCAGTGATGTGGGCAGGCAAGTTTTGGGTAAAGGTGGCATCTAGAATGGCGACATCAGCAAATAAAACTGGAGAGACAATCCCGGTTTTTGTGGTTTCACCTGTAGTGACAATAGAAATAGGGGTGACTTCAGAACCAGTACCTGCCGTGGTTGGAACTAGAAATAATGGTAGTCTTGGATTTTTAGCATTATTGATACCGTACAAATCTTGCAAGGTTTGATGTTGCGCTGGATGAGCCAAAATGGCGATGACTTTTGCGACATCCAAAGAACTTCCGCCACCAAAACCTAACACGATATCTGCCTTTTCATTTTTCGCGAATTGAACTGCATCTAAAACAATATGTTCAGGTGGGTCCGCTTGAACGCTAGAATAAATCACATAATCAAGTTGAATGGTTTCTAAAATTTCAATAATCGGTAAGTGTAATTGTTGCTGAATCATACCTGCATCAGTGATCAGCAACAGCTTTTTATAGGACTGCTGTTGCAACAATTGCCTTAACTCATAGATCGAGCCGAGCCCTGAAATAATATTCGAGACGGTCTGAAATTGAAAATGGCTCATCTATTGCATCCTTTTTGATATCAAATTCAAGATTATTGTTTTAGCGTTCTATAGGATTCATCCCATAAATAACTTAACATACGATATCTGAAAATAAAGCAGTTATTGAGGTTGTTATGTCATCCAAAACGCCATATAAGGTGTTATGTGTGTGTTTAGGAAATATTTGTCGCTCTCCTACGGCAGAAGTTGTACTTAGATATTTTTGTGATAAACATCAACTGGATATTGTGATTGATTCAGCGGGAACCAGTAATTACCATCCGGGAAAAGCACCCGATGAGCGTAGCCAGAAACATGCCTTAAAGCGTGGCTATGATTTATCAGCCTTGCATGCACGCCAATTAAAGCTTCAAGATTTTATTGAATTTGACCTGATTTTGGCTATGGATCATGAAAATTTATCGAATATTCAAGATCTTTTTGCACAAGCACATGTCGAGTATGGTGTAAGTCAAATTCGGACAAAAATTGCATTGATGAGTGAATACGATCAAACTTATCTTAAACAGGCCGTACCAGACCCATATTATGGCGGGGTAGATGGTTTTGAGCGTGTACTCGATCAGTGTGAATCGAGTAGCTTGGCGTGGGTCAATATTTTTACACAACAGTTCAAACAACAGATAGATGTGAAATAAAGGTTTAAGCACATGAATATTCATACTCAAATTCAACTTAAGCTTTTTAATACCTTAAGTCTTGATGCGACTGCATCGCATTACATTAAAGTTCAATCGCAACAGGAATTGGTCGATGCCTTAAATTATGCCAAGCAACAGCAGTTAAATATTTTGATTCTGTCGGGTGGTAGCAACATGTTATTGCCCGAATATATTTATGCACTGGTACTTCATATGGATATTCAGGGCATTGAATTTGTCAGTGAAGATGAACACAGCAAGACTGTTCGGGTGGGTGCAGGTCAAATTTGGCATGACTTTGTTTTATGGACTACAGAGCAAAATTTATACGGTTTACAAAATCTTGCTTTAATTCCAGGTTTGGTCGGTGCATCGCCAGTACAAAATATCGGAGCTTATGGTGTTGAGGCAGGTGAATTTATTGAATCGGTTCAGGTTTATGATCGCCAGTTAGAAAAATTTAACCTTATTGTTGCTGCAGACTGTGATTTTTCATATCGGCATAGTATTTTTAAAGATGATCCGAATCGTTTTGTGATTACTCATGTGACTTTTAAATTGCTTAAACATCCAAATTTAAAGCTGAACTATGGTGATCTTAAGCAAGCGGTAAGTGATGAGCAAACGGCTGAAAACTTGCAAAAACAAGTAATTCAAATTCGTCAAAGCAAGTTGCCAGATCCCAAAGAATATCCTAATGTGGGAAGTTTCTTTAAAAACCCGATTATTTCAGAACAACTTTATGATCATTTAGCCCTATCATTTCCGAATTTACCCCATTATCCTCAAACAAAAGGTGGCATTAAAATTGCGGCAGGTTGGTTGATTGATCAATCAGGCTGGAAAGGCAAGCAGCTGGGTATGGTCGGGATGTTTCATAAACAAGCCTTGGTTTTGGTGAATTATGACCGGGCAACTTTGGCGAATGTGAAAGCCACTTATCAGGCTGTACAACATGATGTTCAGCAAAAATTTAACATTTTATTAGAACCTGAACCGGTCCTGTTTGATGAAACTGGTTTAATTCGTTCACATTTGGAATAAAAATTTATGGCGAAATCACATTGGATGGTCCGATGGGTACAAATAGCATCCGTGTTATTTGTTCTTTTCGGCTGTTTCATGTTTTTAATTTATTCGCCATTTTATTCAGGTTGGGTGGTGAAAGCCCTGAACAGTCTTGTTCCTGTTGAAGTCAATCAAGTGGCTGCGAAAAGTCAACAAATGGCTGCATTGAGTGAGCATGAAAGTTTAGAGCCAGGTTCTAGATTATGGATTGCTCGCCAAGCCTATTTAAAGTTGATGGAAGAGGCGATTCAAAGCAAGAATTCAGAAAATCTGACTGTGATTCAGGCGCGTTATAAAGCCTTGCAACACATGATTGAAGACGCGCAACAACGGGAAAATGAGCATGAAGAAAAACCGCGTATTCCCTTGCTTGCAAAACCTCTGGATGGTGAGATAGAGCCAGAAGATCCTACTCAAGCGGTCAAAGATTTATTGGACTTAAACAGCACTGAAAATCAAGCGTTGATGGAGAAATATATAGAATTTCTTCGCACGCATAAAATTGAACAGCAGCAGGTCGCGCAAGAGCCTGTCGATGAAACCATTTATCAGGATATTGCCCTTATTCACGAACAGAATCAACCACCGCTACAAAGTTCAAAACCCTACGCCATTGTAGTATTAGGTGGTGGACTGACTTTAGATAAAAATGGTAAAGATATTGTGGTGAATGACTACACACGCTTGCGTTTAGAAAAAACTTTAGCCATTGAAAAAGAACATCGGCTGCCGATTGTACTCAGCGGTGTAGAAGCGCCGTATATGCAGCGCTGGTTAAAAGAACATGATGTAGATGCGAAATTGCTTGAAGATCGCAGCATGAATACCTGCGAAAACTCGCGTTTTAGCTCGTTGTTATTGCAAAAAAAAGGTGGAGCACCACGGGTGATATTAATTACCGACCGTTATCATATGCCGCGTACGCGTCGTTTATTTGCATTAAATGGTATTGAAACTGTACCTGTTGAAGCGCCCATGCCGACACATCTGACACACTGGCGTCCAAGTAAACAAAATTATGATCATAGCCGCCGTGCCAATTATGAAATGTTAGCCACGATTCGTGATGTCTGGTTTGGTTCCAGTGATTGTCGGGAGGTGCCTTAATGCCAGATATCCCATTTTTAAATCCCAGTATTTTAAAACAGCTGGATTTACCGATTCCCAGTCGGGAAACCACACCTCAATTGCTTGAAGCTTTAAACCTGAATAAGCCTTATCAACCGTCCGTGGAGATTCAGGCTTATCGCAAGTTATATGGCATGCATTTACTGGATTGTGAGCATTGGCAAGGGTATGTACAAATGCCCTTGTTTAAATTGCATGTACAGGTATTCCAGCCGAATTTAGCCAATATTGATGTTAATAAAATACGCGGAACGGTGTTCTTACTGCATGGTTATCTGGAACATAGCGGTATTTATCAGCCGATTATTCGCGAATTACTAGAACAGGGTTTTAGTGTTATCACCTATGATTTGCCCGGTCATGGTTTAAGTGATGGCTCACCTGCAAACATTAAGAACTTTGATCATTATCAGCAGGTTTTACATGCTGTTTATCACTACGTTAAAAATGCCAGTCAACTGCCTAAACCCTGGTTGGGGATTGGACAAAGTACCGGTGGTGCCATTTTGTTGCATCATTTGCTCGCGTTTGCGGAGCGCCGTGAAAACCCTTATGTGGAGCGTGTTTTATTACTTTCTCCACTGATTCGACCTGCAAAATCGGCCTGGTGGCATAATTCTGTAGGTTTGGGCATTATTCGACGGATCAAGCGTCAAGTACCCCGTCATTTTAGACGCAATAATCATAATCCCGAGTTTCTACGCTTTGTGCGTTTAAAAGATCCGCTTCAGCCTCGTATGATGGGCATGGACTGGATTTTGGCCATGTCAAGATGGATGCTTGAGATGGAAGCACGTCCGGCATGCCGCATTCCTGTATGGTTGGCACAAGGCGCGCAAGATCAGACTGTGGACTGGCGTTATAATATTGAGTTTATTCGTCGCAAGTTTCGGTTACAGACCTTGTTGATGCTGGAAGAAGGTTCACATCAGTTAATTAATGAACGCGCGGATATTCGTGCGGCATTGACGGGTTTAATTCCGGCATTTTTACATGCACAAAGTTCCGATGGTTATTATTAAATTTCACTCAATTAGCATAAAAAAAGAGGTCATATTGACCTCTTTTATATTGAAACTCTTGGCTTATTTATAGGTCATGCAAAGTTTAAAATTTCTCTGCATCGGCCAAATTCCACATCCGAAAGTAAAAATTTTCATCATTTGTATTTTCACAGCAGAGCAATTCGCCTTCTTTTAACCAGAAGTGTAATTGCGCATAATTTTTAATTTCCCGGTCGTTAATACGCTGTGCCAAATGGTGAGCCTTAATATCCGCTGGGTGTTTTAATCCTGCTGCGGCAATCATTTCTGACAAAGCCAGCATGGTGTTTTTATGAAAGTTGAATACCCGTACAGCTTTGGTTGGAACATGCAGGGCTGTTTGGCGTTCTTTATCCTGTGTTGCAACCCCCACAGGACACTGGTTGGTATGGCAACTTTGTGCTTGAATACAGCCGACAGCGAACATAAATCCACGTGCTGAATTCACCCAATCTGCACCAATCGCCATGATACTGGAAATATCAAAAGCACTGATAATTTTACCACTTGCCCCCACTTTAATTTGCTTGCGCAAGCCTGCACCAACCAGAGTGTTATGCACAAATAGCAAGCCTTCCCGTAAAGGCGTCCCTACATGATCAATCAATTCAATCGGCGCTGCACCCGTACCACCTTCAGAACCATCCACTACAATAAAGTCTGGCACAATTTTAGTTTCCAGTATGGCCTTAACAATACTCATAAATTGCCAGGGCTGTCCAATACACAGCTTGAAGCCAACCGGTTTTCCGCCCGATAATTCACGCAACTGTTGAATAAAATACATCATTTCAATCGGCGTATTAAAGGCTGAATGTTTAGAAGGAGAGACACAGTCATGCTCACGACTGATGCCACGAATTTCGGCAATTTCTTCTGAAATCTTGCTTTTAGGTAAAATGCCGCCATGTCCGGGTTTCGCCCCTTGCGATAACTTGATTTCAATCATTTTGACTTGCGGTAGCAGGGCTTGTCGGGTAAATTTTTCCGGATCAAATTGGCCATCCAACGTACGGCAGCCAAAGTAGGCACTGCCAAGTTCCCAGACAATATCGCCACCATTTTCCAGATGATAAGGGCTAATACTGCCTTCACCCGTGTCATGGTAAAAATTCCCCATTTTCGCTCCCAAATTTAAAGCGCGTATCGCATTGGCACTTAAGCTGCCAAAACTCATAGCGGAGATATTCATAATGGAAGCACTATAGGGCTGCTGACATTGATGATTGCCAATTTGAATACGAAAACTTTCAGGGTCGGCAGCTTTGCACGGCGTTATTGAATGGGTAATAAAACGATAGTCTTGTTGATAGACATTAATAATGGAACCAAAGGGTTTGTCGGCATTTTGATTCTTTGCCCGCTGATAAACCAGGTTGCGTTGCATACGTGAAAATGGCAGGGCATCCTGATCGGCTTCAATAAAATATTGCCGAATTTCAGGACGGAAATCTTCAAAAATAAAGCGAAAATGTCCCATGATGGGATAGTTTTTTAGAATGGAATGTTTGTTTTGTAAGATGTCATATAGGCCAACGAGGGTCAGAATTCCTGAAATCAGCCATAAAGAATTCAGCAAGGTATCGGAAATAAAATAATAAATATAATGCGGAGCATACACAATCCGGAACCAGCTAATAGTTAATGCAATGAAAATAAAACTAAACCAGACTGAGTAACGGGAGAAAAAAGTATTTAAAAGTCTATGTCTGATGATTTGGGCTGGAACTGGCATTCTCATGTTTTCCATCGAATGATACATAACATGAATCTGCCCATTTTATAGATTCTTCACAAGTTCTGATTTGTAAAACCATACTTTTACTCAATAGAGCGAGGGTATGTCACCAGAGTCATCATTCATTCTTTTACTGAATAATATAGTTGAAATAAAATTCTATCCTGCACTTAAGAAAAATTGAACAAAGAGAAATTTAAGTATAGTGGGTATGAATTGAATGAGATAGAAATCCAGAAAAAATGCTTAATAAAAAAACAGCTTAAAATTGCTGATCTTATGATTTCTAAATAAGCAGTTTATGCACTAAATTGGTTTTACCTAATCAGTAGAAGGAATTTCTATAACGATGAAATCAATTCGATATAACAGCGGAGATTTGGCGTGCTAAAGCATACTATTTTCTGCTCCATGGATAAAATCATTCACTATCAAGCTTTGGATGGGGGAACAAAGCTTGATGTTCTTTAAGCCCGCAGGATGACAATAAAAAATAGATCCAAATAAAAATATTCTCCAGTCCCAGTTATTGGGACTTTTTTTATTTCAGTTATTTTATTTAATTTGCAATTTCATGTACTGCATTTGAAACTTCAATCGGTTCGATATGCTGAATCTTGTTGCCAAAACCTCTTAGCCACCAGACCAGTTGCGAGGTAAAAGGTACGCTTGCAGTAATTTGAGCTAAACCATTGTCCAGTTTTTGGATGGTCTGATCTTTACTCAGCTGACTTTCATCAAAATAATGGGCATCTTCTTCAGTCATGATCAGTTTCAAAGCGATATTTTTAGTCGGCTGGTTATAGTCGACTCTAAAGCCTAGGGCGCCTGAATCAATATAAGCATCAATATCAAAGTTAACCGGATGCATTGCACGTGAGTTTAAAACAATGGCTGATTTAAAACGGTGCAAGGCAAAGGTCTGAATGTCAGTTTTATCATGCCGGGTACAGATTAAATAAATAATTGCACCTTTTTGTACCAAAGCCAAGGGATTTAAAATATAGGTTTTTTCTTCACTTAAGTGACTACGTCCCTGATAAATACATTCCAGTTGTTTATCTTGAAGCAAGCCTTCGTAAATGGCCTGCTGCGCCAGTTTATCCACCACAGGCGGAATAAGCGGTTGGGTGGCGGGAACAATACGAACCCGGTTAATCCATTGTCGTACATTGTTCTGAGTTGATAGGCTGCGACGTGCCAAGTCGAACCACGGGTTCATTTCCTCAATCAGGCTTGGTGGCAGCAAGTGTTTTAAATGTTCTTCGACCATCATAAACGTGACTGCCTGAGAGCTGGTCATATGCGGCAAGCTTTGAATAGGGGCATCTGAGCGCCAACGCCAGCCTTGAGGTACGGTTTTGCTGCTTTCAATAGGAAAACGCAGCGAGATCTGGTTTAAGTCACGCTGAATGGTGCGTAAGCTGATATCTATACCTTCACGTTGCAAAATTTCCTGTAATTCCCGGGTACCCATCCATTTCCCGGTAGAAAGACGAGATAAAATTTGCCATTGTCGGTACAGGCTGTTCGAGGTTTCTTTTTCTTGTGAGGACATAACTTAAATTAAAAATCGAGTAGCTTGTTTATATCTGCATTGAATGCTGAACACAATAAAAAACCTAAAATTTTTCGCAAGTCTTCTTATCAGGCTCGTCTATATTTTGAAACATGGTTGAACGAAACTGCCATTGAATCGCACTTATTTTGATGAATAAATACACAAGGCGACAAATGGATTGTTCATTGGCATATTTGTTGCATTATTTCATTCAAATAAAAAACAATTAAGAGGGTTGTATGCTTAAAGAAAAGGATCGGCCAGATTTAACATTAACGGTTGAAAATTTTAATCATCCTTTAGGAACCACTATTCATTCCTCTATAGGAGAATATAAGAACCATTCGAAAATAAGCGGTTTATTTCAGCAGTTTAAATCTCATTTTTTTAATGAAATGGTGGATGATCAAACCATGTCAGGGGAAACCTGCAGCAAAATCGAACATTGGTTATCCCAGCATAGCATTGATGAATTAAAGTCATTAAACCAGACAGCGAAAGATCATTTTTTGTATGAGGGTATTACCTTTACGGTCTATGGTGAATCAGAAGGGATTGAACGAACCATTCCTTATGATTTAATTCCGCGGGTGATTGAGAAAAAGCAATGGAATAAAGTAGCACTCGGTTGTTCGCAACGGGTACGTGCGCTGAATTTGTTTTTGCATGATATTTACCATCAACAAGATATTTTAAAAGCCAATATTGTGCCTGAGCTGCAAGTGCTGACGCATGAAGCTTATCAACCGCATATGTATGAACACGACTTAAAAGGTAAAATTTACAGTCAGATTAGCGGGATTGATATTATTCGCGACCGCCATGGCGAGTTTTATGTACTGGAAGATAATTTAAGAACGCCATCTGGTGTGTCCTATATGCTGGAAAGTCGTAAAATCAGTCAGAAACTCATGCCCGATTTATGCCAGCAAAATAAGATTATGGGTATTGAACAATATCCGCAATTACTCAAAGAAATTCTGGCTGAGAATGCCAATGTCGATAAGCCCTTTATTGTGGTGTTAACGCCTGGACGTTATAACAGCGCATATTATGAACATTCGTTTCTGGCAAGGGAAATGGATGTACCTTTAGTGACATCACGTGATCTTTTTGTAGAGAACGATAAGGTTTATGTCAAAACTATCCAGGGAAGGCAGAAGGTTGATGTAATTTATCGACGGGTGGATGATGCTTATCTAGATCCATTATGTTTTATGCCGGATAGCACTTTAGGGGTGGCGGGCTTAATGTCAGCCTACTTGAGTCACAATGTTGTGATTGCAAATGCACCCGGTACCGGTGTGGCAGATGATAAATCGATCTATCCCTATGTCGATAAAATGATTCATTTTTATTTGGGTGAACAAGCAATCTTAAAAAATGTTCCTACTTACCAATGCCGAGAAGCTCAAGACCGGGATTATGTTTTATCTAACTTGGAGCAATTAGTTGTAAAAGAAGCCCAAGGTTCAGGGGGATATGGCATGCTGATTGGTCCGCAAGCCTCAAAAGTTCAAATTGAATCTTTTAGAGAAAAAATTATTGCTACACCGAATTTGTATATTGCGCAGCCAACTTTGGATTTATCCGTTTGCCCAACCCTGACCGATTTTGGAGTGGCTGAGCGTCACATCGATTTGCGTCCTTTTGTCCTCAGTTCACCTTATCGGACAGAGATTGTTCCTGGTGGTTTAACACGTGTAGCCATGCAGGCAGGATCTTTAGTAGTGAATTCTTCACAAGGTGGTGGAGTTAAAGACACATGGGTGGTCGATAATCTTCATTCTTAAACATCTAACCATGGGAAAGAAATCATGATTTTATTAAATAGTAATGCTCAACATATTTTTTGGTTAGGTCGATACTTAACGCGTATTCAATATTTGTGTAGTCAGTTTCCCTTTCATAATAACCAAGACGCATTGGAATATGCGCATGCATTTTGCTTGCCGGCTTTTGATGCAAGCTCACTGAATTCGTTATTGCTTGATGCAGACCAACCTTCATCTTTTACTCATCAGTTCCAGTATGCTAAAGACAATGTACAAGATTTACGTGGCGTATTTTCTGCAGAAGCTTATGCAGAGCTCAATCAGCTGATCAAAAATGCCACTGAAAATGCGGCTTATATTTGTGATGTGGCGGGAGAATGTCAGGATATTTTGGAAGCGGAATCTGAATTTATCTTTTTATTTTTTAGTTTGGGACAGAATATAGAGCAGCTGGATCGACAGCTTCGACTGAAGCAAGATCAAACCATAACACTACAAAATATTGATAAAACAGTGGATTTATTGAACCAGATGGGATGGGATAGACTGGATAATGCATGGCAGCAACTTAAGCTAAAACCGGACAGTATGCATTTTTATCATTTTAGTGATCATATTCAATATCTATTTGAGGTAGATGTATGAAGCTAATGATTAATCACCAAACCCATTATCAATATACTGATCAAGCGCGTAACAGCATTCAATATATTAAGATGACTCCGACTACAAATCTACATCAGCAAGTACAGGCTTGGAATGTGAGTGTACCGGGTGAAAAACAAGTTAAATCTGATGCTTTTAATAATGTGTGGATTACCAGTTCGCAGCGCCAACCTTACAGCCAGATGACGATTATGGCACAAGGTATTGTTGAGATAAATCCGAATACCCAGTTTGGAGTTGATATAGCCATCAATCCCAAATTATTTTTACAGTCCACGCCTAGTACAATGTGCAATGCAGAAATGAAAAGTTTTGCCGAGTGTTACGTTCCTCGGCGGAATCGAGGCAACTTAATGGTTTTATCGGAAGCCATACTCAATTATATTCCTTATGTACCTAATCAAACTTCTGTACAAACCTCTGCTATTGATGCCTTTGAATGTAGGCAGGGCGTGTGTCAAGATCATAGCCATGTGTTTATTGCGATGTGTAAGCATTTAGGCTTACCCGCACGTTATGTATCAGGTTATTTATTTGTACCCAATACCTCTCACCTCGCAAGTCATGCTTGGGCAGAAGTATTTCTTGAAAATTCGTGGTATTGTTTTGATACCAGCAATCAGTTGTTTGTGCCTAATTCGCATATATATGTGGCAATCGGTCGAGATTATTGGGATGTTGCACCAGTAAGAGGCATAAGAGAGCGCGGTGGTATTGAGTCGATGAACTCTATTGTTCAAGTACTCGCTTGCTGAAAAATTTAAAGGTCATAAGGAGTTTCTCATGACTTATTGTTGCGCGCTACGTTTAAAAGATGGCCTGGTCTTTGTTAGTGATACGCGCACTAATGCGGGTGTAGATCATATTTCGGTATTTCGTAAACTCTATACCTTTGGTGTGGAGGGCGAAAGATTTGCCACGATACAAACCTCTGGGAATTTAGCGACAACCCAAGCGGTTATTGGGCATTTGAACAATCACTTGGAACTTAATCAAGAACCCAACTTATATAGTGTGAATACCATGTTCGAAATGGCTGACTTGGTGGGTCAGACATTAAGAAAAGTCATTGCTGAAGTTACTCAAGAGACACATGCTCAAGAACAGAGTAATTATTATTGTAGTCTTTTACTGGGTGGACAAATTAAAGGTTCAGAAATGGAGCTTTATAATATTTATCCGCAAGGTAACTTTATTTGTGCAACAGAAGATACGCCTTATTTTCAAATTGGGGAAAGTAAATACGGAAAACCGATACTGGATCGGGCGTTATTTTATGAAATGCCCTTAGATGAAGCAGTCCGTTGTAGTTTGATTTCCTTTGATTCTACTTTACGCTCCAATGTGTCAGTCGGAATGCCATTAGATACAATCGTTTATCAAAAAGATTCATTGCATATTCCGAATGGAAAAAGGATCTATGAAGAAGATCCTTATTTTAGACAATTGAGTAAGCAATGGTCCGATACTTTGCGCCGTGGCTTACTGAAACTACCTATTCCAACAGATGATTATTTAGATTAAACGCCTGCTATTCATAGCTAGAAAGTATCCGCTATATTTCATTCAATGGGAAAATTAATAAATTCCATTGGATGTTTTTCTCGTCTGTAAAGAATAGTCCTTATTTAAAACAACTAGAAGGTATAGGTTATGATATTTCAGATGTGTTATGCCAGTAAAAAAACCTCAAATGACGAAACCATTTTAAAAGATCTGCGGGATATCTTAAGCGAAGCTAGAGATTTTAATACCCAATATCAAATTCATGGGGTTTTGTATTATGCCGATGGTTATTTTTTTCAATGTCTAGAAGGTGAAGAAAAGCATATCCGGATGCTTTTAGAGAAACTGGAAAAGGATTCCAGACATCACGCAATCGTTTTACTTAAAGCCTGTGCAGTAAAAGAAGGCAATTTTTATAATTGGTCTATGAAATATGTGGCGCGAAATAGTGGGATACAAAACTATTTTAAATCTCTGGGTTATCATTGTTTTACGCCAACTGAGTTGAATGAAGAAAGCTTGGAGGTATTCTTGAGCTTTTTATATAATGTGCAGCATAGCGTGGCTTAATGATTGAATTAAAAAACCCAAGTAACAACTTGGGTTTTTATAAATATAGGAGTTTATTTTCTTATTGGACGGGCACTTAGGCGACACAAGAGTTCATAACCAATCGTACCATTGGCTTCTGCAACATCATCGACTAATCGGTTTTTACCCCAAAGCTCAATTTCTGTACCAATTTTCGCATCTAAATCTGTGATATCAATCGCGATCATATCCATAGCAACACGACCAATTACACGTGTTGGTTGACCTTTAATCGCCACATAATTCTGTTTAAGAAAAGAACGCGGGTAACCATCACCATAACCAATCGAAACAATGGCTAAATCCATTTCTTTTTCAGCGGTAAATGTGGAGCCATAACCCACAGATTCACCGGCGTGAATATGGTTTAAAGCAATGATTTGAGCAGTAAAAGTCATGACTGGTTTAAGGTCTAAATCATGTACCGATTTATCTGCAAAAGGTGATGCACCATAGAGCATAATCCCGGGACGGACAAAATCAAAATTCAATTCAGGCCATTTATAAATGGCTGCCGAATTACAGCAAGAACCCATGATCGGTGCACAAGCATCTTTGACTTGAAGAAATTGGTTCTTTTGTTGTTCATTTAATGGATGGTTTTCTGCATCCGCATTGGCAAAGTGCATCGCTAAAACACAAGTAAAACCTTCGGCTTTAAGTGAATTAATGACTTCAATAATTTCTGGTACTTTAAAACCAAGACGGTTCATACCACTGTTGAGTTTGACCCAGACTTTTAAGTTTTTGCCGATATAAGCATTTTTATAGCTTCGTAACCATTCGAGTTGTTGCTGGTGATGGACAACGCATTCAATGTTATTTTCAACCACAATCCGCATTTCATCTTCAGAGAAAATACCCTCGATAAGGGTGATCGGCTGTTGATATCCCAGCTCGCGAATTTCAAGTGCTTCTTCAAGGCAGGCCACACCAAAAGCATCCGTTCCACTTAAGGCTGCTAAACAGTCTTTGATTCCATGTCCGTAGGCGTTGGCTTTAACCATACTTACAATTTGAGCAGTTGGTGCAAGTTGTTTAACACGGTTTAAATTATATTGCAGCGCTTCTCTGTCAATATAAACTGTTGCTTGGCGCACCCTAGTTACTCCTTGGGGTTACAATGAAACCTTACAGTAATTTGAATAAATCACTTATAAGCTACGATCAGAATAGTATGGATATGCTTGTAATCTCACTTAAAGTAGAGTGAAGAACTAAAGCAGAATAGAGTGCCATATTGTATTCCTATGGCTGAAAATAAACACTAACTTAAAGTATATTTCAATTAAAATTTAGATAGCATTGTTTGATTCTATTATTAAAATATCCAGGTAAATGGCATTACTTTTATCTTTATGATATTTAAATGAAATGAGTTATAGAAAAATATGTTGAGCTGAAATCATGGTTTCAATCAACATCATTTTAAGCTCAGGTCTAAAGCAAAATAGTCAGCTAAAAAAACGAGGTTAGAACCTCGTTTTTTTATTGATTATTCATCATCATTGTATTGAGCATAAAACTCTGGTGACAGGTTGCTGAATCTGGTGTATTGACCTTCAAAAGCCAGACGCACTGTACCAATAGGGCCGTTACGCTGTTTACCAATAATAATTTCGGCAGTACCTGCTTCTTTAGATTCTTTGTTATAAACCTCATCGCGGTAAATAAACATAATCAAATCGGCATCCTGCTCGATTGCACCGGATTCACGAAGGTCAGACATCACAGGGCGTTTATTTGGCCGGTTTTCCAGCGAGCGGTTCAACTGTGAAAGGGCAATCACAGGACACATCATTTCTTTAGCCAAAGCTTTTAAGCTTCGTGAAATTTCCGAGATCTCACCGACACGGTTGTCGCCCATGCCGGGTACTTTCATTAACTGCAGGTAATCCACCATGATACAGCCGATTTTACCGCCATGCATTTTGGCAATACGACGTGCGCGGGCACGTAATTCTGTGGGTGGAAGGGCGGATGAATCATCAATGTACAGGTTTTTTTCTTGAAGCTGTAAAATCGTACCAGTGACTTTGGACCATTCATCACCATCCAGTTTACCTGAACGCAAATGACCTTGGTGAACTTTACCATAAGCCGAAATTAAACGCATGGCGATCGAATCTGCTGGCATCTCCATAGAGAACACAAGGGCAGGCAGGTCACAGTTAAACAGCACACTTTCCACCAGGTTCATGGCAAATGTGGTTTTACCCATTGAGGGACGTGCAGCGACAATAATCAAATCACCCGATTGCATACCCGAGGTTTTATTGTCCAGTTCCAAGAAGCCGGACGTTAGACCGGTAATATTGCCTTCCATTTGAGAAAGTTCATTTAACTTGTCAAATACGTCTGCCACTACGGCATTAATGGGTTTTGGTCCTTGCGCTTTGGCATTGTTATTATGCTGTTCAGCAATGGAAAAAATATTGGTTTCAGC
Organism: Acinetobacter sp.; assembly: GCF_045628685.1. GTDB lineage: Bacteria > Pseudomonadota > Gammaproteobacteria > Pseudomonadales > Moraxellaceae > Acinetobacter. Next base: position 96,207 of record NZ_JAZQPV010000008.1, on the reverse strand, counting down.
CAGATCCAAAATTTCACTGACACTACGGCCTTTGGTGTCATAAGCATTTTGTAAAATTTCAGAGCTGACTTTAATCATGCTGCGTAAGGTTGCAAATTCTTTAATTTTATTGGCATAAGTTTCCAGGTTGTAAAAACTGGAAGGGGAGTCTGCCATTAATTGCATTAAATATTCTTCGCCACCCACAGCATCAAGCAGGTTCTGTTTGATCAACCAGTCATTTACCAGAACAGCATCGTAAGGCGAGTTTTCCTGAGTTAATTTTTCAATGGCGCGAAAAATATATTTATGACGAGTCGCATAAAAATCATTTTCACTCAGTACATCCCCGACCTGTTCGAAAGATTCAGCCACAGTCATCAGCGCTGCAAGTACAGCTTGCTCGATGGCCAAGTTATGCGGTGGGGTACGAAACTCTTTTAATTGGCTTGACTCATTTCCTTTATTATCTACTTTAGATGAGTTAAGCGTAGCTTTGGCATTCGCCTGTGACATATAAAAACCTGATTTTAAATGCGATAAAGAAGTAATGTGAAAATTGGGATGAATAGTGAATTTTCAACGATTTTCGTCTAGACAGATCATACCTGTTCTTCAAAAAAATGCGAATCGAAAATTTCATTTAGCTAAAAACAGTAAAAATAAATTGTGTTCATTACTTTGAATGAATCTCTGGAGAAGCTATTTTGACTATTTTCAGAGATAAAAAAAGAGCATGCAAAAAGCATGCTCTTTCTCTTGCAGAAAATTACTCAGATACGATAGTAACGAGAACTTCAGCAGTAACATCATGATGCAATTGGATTGCGATGTTAAATTCACCAGTGTTGCGAAGCGCACCATTTGGTAAACGAACTTCTGCACGGTCAACTTCAAGACCAGCATTAGTTAACGCGTCAGCGATGTCACGAGTACCGATTGAACCGAATAGTTTACCTTCGTCACCAGCTTTAGCAGTGATTACGATGTTAACTTCGTTCAATTGGTCAGCACGTGCTTGAGCAGCAGCTAAAACATCAGCTTCAGCTTTCTCAAGTTCGGCACGACGAGCTTCAAAAGCAGCAGTATTCGACTCAGTCGCTGCTACTGCTTGACCTTGAGGAATAAGGTAGTTGCGGCCGTAACCAGCTTTAACTGAAACTTTATCGCCTAATTTACCAAGGTTTTTAATGCGTTGTAATAAAATAATATCCACAGCTCAACCTCACTTATGATTGTCAGTGTAAGGGATCAAAGCCAAGTAACGAGCTTGTTTAATAGCAAGCGCTAATTGACGTTGGTAACGAGCTTTAGTACCTGTAATACGGCTAGGAACAATCTTGCCGTTTTCAGTGATGTACTGTTTTAAAGTATCGATATCTTTGTAGTCGATGTACGCAACTTTCTCAGCTGTAAAGCGGCAGAACTTGCGACGACGGTAAAAACGTGCCATTAATGTTCTCCTTATGCTTCAGCAGAGTCTTGAGATTGTTGTGCTTCTTCACGTTGTGCTTTACGCGCACGTTTTTCTTCAGCACTTTTAGCAAGCAATGACTCTTCAGTAATTGCGTGTTCACGACGAATAATAACATTACGAAGGATTGCATCGTTATAACGGAACAATTCTTCTAATTCATTAAGCGTAGTTTGACCACATTCAACATTCATTAAAATGTAGTGAGCTTTATGGATTTTGTTAATTGGGTAAGCCAATTGACGACGGCCCCAATCTTCTAAACGGTGAATTTGACCTTCAGCTTCTTTGATGTGAGTTAGGTAACGTTCTACCATACCCACAACTTGATCGCTTTGGTCTGGATGTACCAAAAGTACGATTTCGTAGTGACGCATTGTCAGCTCCTTACGGTTTGTGCAGCCCCTAACTTTTGAAAAGCCAGAAGCAAGGAGTCACAACCAAAGTTGTGTCGCAAAAATTGCGAAGCGTGAATTTTAGTGGTTTTATGAAAAAATTACAAGGGAATATTTTTGTAATGATTGATTGGTATGCAAGGTGGGGACAGCACAGAGATTCAAGTAAATAAAATGGAAAGAGATATTGAATAGGTGTTTTTTTAGAGTGATGGAAATCAATGAATAAAAAAAAGATAGAGTAGAACTCTATCTTTTTTAGAAAAACACGATTTGTGTTGCTGGCGCTTGGGAGGTAAAACTAAAACATATACTGATGATCGTAATCAGGATAACCGAAAACAGGAAAAAGCGTTTTGCCCATAATTGGTCATTTTCAGCTTTAAAGCCCAGTACACCAATATAAAACCAATAAATGCATAGCACGTTTAAAATAACGAGATATAGCCAGTTTGTATAACCATATACAAATAAGGCATTCATGGCGATGGTAAATAAAACAACATAAATCAGTGATTCAATTTTAGTACGTAAAACAGAACGTGCTACAGGGAGAATCGGAATGCCTGCATTTTTGTAGTCATCGAAACGATATACTGCAATTGCCCATGAATGGGGCATTTGCCAAAGTGCATAACCAATAAAAATAAGCAGTGCAGCTAAGTCAAATTCATTACTAACAGCGGTATATCCAATCACTGGCGGGCTTGCACCAGAAATACTTCCAATAACGGTTTGGTGAATGGTTGTGCGTTTTGTCCAGAGGCTATAAAACACCACATAGACCACAAACCCAATCACAGCAAATAAAAAAGCGTACGCATTTACCCAGAACCATAAAATGCTAAAACCAATCACGCCAAGTACCAAGGCGTACACCAAGGCCACAGGAACAGAAATAGATTTTTTAACCATCGCACGGTTTTGTGTGCGCTGCATTTTTTGGTCGATGTCTTGGTCAATTACATTGTTGACCACACAACCAGAGGCAACAACCAAAGTTGTACCAAGGAGGGTAATAAGCAATAAAAGGAAATCTACAGAACCTTGAGCGGCAAGGAAATAGCCGCCCAAAGTGGTAACGAAGTTACCAAAGAGAATTCCTGGTTTAGTCAGGAATAAATACTTTTTTAGCATGACAATCAGTTTAGATCATCATGTTGTAGTGAAGGTAATTCATGATCCATACAGAACCAACCAGTAAGATTGCAACTGTAAGAATTGTATAGATGAATGCAATGACATTCCAGCGTTGTTCTGAAGAAGAGTTCATGTGCAGGAAGTAAATTAACTGTACAAGAATCTGAGCAACAGCTGTGATCGCAATCGTTGCAATAACCAGACCACGTCCAAAACCGCCTGCCATAACCATACCGAAAGGAATGACTGTAAGCAAAACTGAAAGAATGAAGCCAATGGTATATTGCTTGGTATTGCCGTGCGCTGCACCAGCAGAGTTGTGGTCATGACTCATTATAGAACTCCCATCAAGTAAACTACGCTGAATACACAGATCCAAACGATGTCAAGGAAGTGCCAGAACAAGCTTAGGCAAGCAAGACGACGAGTGTTTGGAAGAGTCAAACCATTTTTCTTGATTTGATACATCAACACAAGCATCCATACCAAACCAGAAGTTACGTGAATACCGTGCGTACCAACTAAGGTAAAGAACGCAGATAAGAACGCACTTGTAGTCGGACCATGGCCTGCATGTACAAGGTGGTTGAACTCATAAAGTTCCATACCGATGAAGGCAGCACCAAATACCCAAGTAATTGCTAACCAAGTGAGAACTTGACCAACATTTTTCTTGTATGAAGCAAGTACGGCAAAACCGAAGGTCACAGAAGAGATCAAGAGGGCGAAAGTTTCAGTTAAAACGAAACCTAAAGAATCACCAAAAAGCTCTTTAGCACTTGGAGTACCAAGAGGAATGTGACTGCTTAATACAGCGAACGCGATGAAGAGTGTCCCGAATAGGATCAAGTCACTCATCAAGTAAGTCCAGAAACCAAAGACAGTGATGTCAGTATCATCGTGATGATGATGCTCATCGTGGTCATGGTTGTCGTGATGAAGTACTTCAGCCATTGTCTTAGTCCTTCTTCAAGTGTTTTTCAAGAATCGCATAGCGTTCGTTTTCAATGCGTTCTACTTCAGCAGCAGGCACATAGTAATCCACTTTTTCAGTGAATGAACTTACGATAAACGAAACGATAGCACCAATGAATCCAACGGCTACTAACCACCAGATATGCCAGATTAAAGCAAAGCCCATTACAGTAATCAGCATTGCAATAACGAAACCAGCCGCACGGTTGGTTGGCATATGAATGTCTTCATACTTGGTAGGTTTAGCATATGCGATGCCATTTTCTTTGTCAGTCCAGAAAGTATCAATACCATTGATCTTTGGAAGATGAGCAAAGTTATAGAACGGAGCAGGTGAAGAAGTCGCCCATTCTAAAGTACGGCCATCCCATGGATCGCCAGTGTAATCGATATTGTTGTTGCGTTGTAAGAAGCCAACAATGATTTGCATTAGGAAGCATGCAATACCAAGAGCAACCAGAACAGCACCAAACAATGCAATCGATACATACGGATCCCATTCTGGATTGTCATATGTATTCAAGCGACGAGTCATACCCATGAAACCAAGGATATAAAGTGGCATGAATGCAAAGTAGAAACCGAAGAACCAGAACCAGAAAGCAGCTTTGCCCCAAGTTTCATTGAGTTTCCAGCCAAACATTTTTGGCCAGTAGAAAATGATACCTGCGAACATTGCAAATACTACACCACCAATAATTACGTTATGGAAGTGAGCAATCAAGAATAACGAGTTATGTACCAGGAAGTCCGCTGGTGGAACTGCCATTAATACACCTGTTAAACCACCGATACCAAAAGTCACGAGGAAACCAAGTGTCCAAAGCATTGGTGTTGTAAAGGTAATGCGACCCTTGTACATGGTGAATAACCAAGAGAAGATTTTCACACCAGTAGGGATGGCAATAATCATGGTCATGATACCGAAGAACGCGTTAACGTTGGCACCAGCACCCATGGTAAAGAAGTGGTGAACCCATACAACGAAAGACAATACTGTGATTGCTACAGTTGCATACACCATTGATTTGTAACCAAACAATGCTTTACGAGAGAAAGTTGCTACAACTTCTGAGTAAATACCGAATGCAGGTAATACCAAGATGTAAACTTCTGGGTGACCCCAAGTCCAAATCAAGTTTACATACATCATTGGGCTACCACCCAAATCGTTTGTAAAGAAGTGGAAACCGAAGTAACGGTCAAGTGACAACATTGCAATCGTAGCAGTTAACACAGGGAACGCTGCAATGATCAATACTGCTGTACATAAAGATGTCCAGGTAAAGATCGGCATATCCATCAGTGTCATGCCAGGTGCGCGCATTTTAATGATGGTAACAAAGAAGTTAACACCGGTTAAAAGCGTACCTAAGCCTGAAATTTGCAGTGCCCAGATATAGTAGTCAACACCTACGCCTGGAGAATATTCAATGCCTGATAGTGGAGGGTAAGCCATCCAGCCAGTTGCAGCGAATTCGCCCAGTGCAAGAGAAGCCATCATTAGACCCGCAGCACCGGCAAATAGCCAGAAACTGAGTGAGTTCAATAATGGGAAGGCAACGTCACGAGCACCAATCTGTAAAGGTACAGAGATGTTCATTAAGCCAACTACAAGACCCATCGCCACGAAGAAGATCATGATTACGCCATGGGCAGTAAAGATCTGATCATAATGTTCAGGATGTAAATAGCCTTCACCACCACCTCGAGCGAGGAACTGTTGAAGACGCATCATGATCGCATCTGCGAAACCACGAACTAACATGATTACAGATACAAAGATATACATGATACCAATTTTTTTATGGTCTACAGATGTGAACCATTCAGTCCACAAGTAGTTCCATTTTTTAAAGTAGGTGATCCCTGCAACGACTGCAAGGCCACCTAGGATCATCATCGCAACAGTCACCAATACAATTGGATCGTGTGGGATTGAATCCGGACCTAACTTACCTAATAAGCTCATGTCTTATTCCTCTACAGAAGCTGCAGTCGCATGTTCAACATTTGCATGAGTATCAGAAGCAGCAGCTTCGTGACCAGCCGTTGCTGAATGATCAGCACCGTGGTAATTACTCATGTATCTGTTAATCACTGATTCGAACAATTTAGGCTCTACTGAAGAATAATAAGTCACTGGGTGTGGCTTAGTTGGATAAGGCTTCAATGCTTCAGCAGCAGCCTTCTCTTCAGGAGTTTGAGCATTCACAACCATTGCTTCGATTTGGTGCTTAGAACGGTTACCGTCACGTAAAGCAGCAAATTCAGTTTGATCTAAAACAGCCTTTTGAATTGCATTAGGATTTACTGAAGTGCCGTTACCTGATTTAACTGCCGCTACCCATTCAGCAAACTGTGCATCTGTCACAGAATGAGCACGGAAGCGCATTTGTGAGAAGCCATAACCTGAATAGTTAGAAGAGAAACCGCGGTAGCCTTCGGCTGGGCTAGTTTCGTCTGCCAAGAAGTTCAAGTGAGTCTGCATACCCGCCATTGCATAAATCTGACCAGATAATGCAGGGATAAAGAACGAGTTCATTGTGAAGTTAGAAGTTAAACGAAGAGTAACCGGAGTTTTCTCTGGGAAGCGCATTTCGTTAACAGTCGCAATGTTTTGTTCTGGGTAGATGAAGATCCATTTGAATTGTTCAGCAATAACTTGAACAGTTAAAGGCGCTTTATCAGATTCTACCGGACGGTATGGATCATACTTGTGGGAACCCCACCAAGTTAACCACGCTAGAATACCAATAATAATGACAGGTATGCCCCATACTACAATTTCAATTGCAGTCGAGTGTGCCCATGTAGGTTTATAGTCTGCATCTTTATTCGATGCGCGATATTTCCATCCAAACCACAATGCCATAATTGCTGATGGAATAACCACCAAAAGCATTAAATAAATCGCAGTCATCATCAAGTCAGATTGACCTTGAGCAACTGGACCTTTTGAGTTTAGAAGTACCATATCACCGCCACACCCAGTCAAGAGTGCAGCCATCGCAGATAAAGACAATACAGCTAAAATTGTTTGTCTCATTTTACAACCTCGGTGAAGAGTCCCATTCCCTAATTTAATATGGGATAGCGATTAAAGTGTCGCATGATTGGAAATGTTTTTATTTTCACTTAGAAATTCTAAGAATAGAAAATCCTTCCCAATCATGAGACACCGCTACGTTGTGAGGCATTATGCCTCATATTGTTGAACTAAGCTATATGTAAAGAGGCTTTAAATGACTGTTATAAAAACCGATTTTTTTACTCGGAATTGAACTTTTCATGTAATAATTTTATTTTAATATCAATATTCTGGGAGGAAACAGGGATATAAATAATCCCTGTTTTGAGTGTGACTACTGTTTGACCACTTTGGTTTTTGCGAGCTTATCATGCAAAGTTTGGCGTTTTTCGCCAATGGCAAAAATATGGTCAATAATCGTAACAAATGGCATAAACAGCAAATTCAAAATAATGAAAATGAAACTACGTAAGGTAAATGCACGCATTAAACTTACTTTCTCACCATTTTTTGCATCCACAATTTTGATTTTGGTGAGTTTCTTGCCAATACTTTGTCCCGATTTAGCCAGCATAAATGCCTGAATTGCCAGCATGATAATGATATATACAAACATTGCCTGCCAAGCTTCTGCAGGAATAAGGACGAATAATTGCTGCTGTAACTGGACTGCCTGAGTGGATGTATCAGCGGATTGCATCTTTTGCTGAATCTCAGACAACTGGTTAACCTGTTCTGGTTTCAGAAAAAAGGATGGAATGGCAGCTGCGGGCAACCAGAGTAATAAGTCGATAATTTTTGCCAAGATCCTGGTACTAATCGAAGCAAGCTCATTATTGTATGTTGCTTTTTTTTCAAGTTGTATTTTGCTAAAACTGGAATTTTGAACAGAGCTTGGTTCAGGAAAGGGTGTGGGAGCTGTATAACCTTCAGGTTGATATACAAGTTTACCTTGGGTTAATTCACCTAAAGCCTTCCATTCGGTCATGCCTTGGTGCCAAGCCAAATCTGTAAGCAGAACTTGCTGACTAGCGAGCATTTGGTTCAACTGCTCTAAGGTGTATGGACCAGCTTGTTGATTATTACGAGCCAAGTAGATTTGCATAAATATTAAATCTCAAAACGTAAATTGGGTTTGTATAGCAAACCCCTAAATTATAGTTGAAAAAAAAGACCCAAATGTGGGTCTTTTTTTAACATAGTTTCTTAAGCTTGTTGAGCTTTTTCTTCAGCAAGGAAGAACCAAGTGTCTAAAACCGAATCTGGGTTTAGCGATACTGACTCAATACCTTGTTCCATCAACCATTGCGCAAGATCTGGATGGTCAGAAGGACCTTGACCACAAATACCCACGTATTTACCTGCTTTACGGCATGCATGAATCGCCATGGAAAGGAGTGCTTTAACTGCCGGATCGCGTTCATCAAACAGGTGCGAAACGATACCAGAGTCACGGTCAAGACCCAGTGTTAACTGAGTCAAGTCGTTAGAACCAATAGAGAAACCATCAAAATGTTCAAGGAATTGTTCAGCCAATAATGCATTGGTTGGCAACTCACACATCATGATCACTTTAAGACCATTTTCACCGCGTTTAAGACCATTCAGTGCCAATAATTCGATCACACGTTTCGCTTCAGCAACTGTACGTACAAAAGGAATCATGATTTGAATATTGGTTAAGCCCATTTCATCACGTGCTTTCTTTAATGCGCGGCATTCAAGTTCAAAGCAGTCACGGAAATTATCAGAAACGTAACGGCTAGCACCACGGAAACCCAGCATTGGGTTTTCTTCTTCTGGTTCGTATAACTTACCACCGATCAAGTTTGCATATTCGTTTGACTTGAAGTCAGACATACGAACAATCACTGGTTTGTCAGCGAATGCAGCAGCAAGTGTCGAAATACCTTCAACCAATTTTTCTACATAGAATTCGATAGGAGAAGAGTAGCCCGCAGTACGTGCCATAACAGCTGCGCGAGTTTCGCGTGGAAGGCTGTCAATGTTTAACAATGCTTTAGGATGCACACCAATCATACGGTTGATGATGAATTCTAAACGTGCAAGACCAATACCTTCGTTCGGAATGGTTGCGAAATCGAATGCGCGGTCAGGATTGCCCACGTTCATCATGATTTTGAACGGAAGTTTAGGCATCGATTCAATCGAGTTGCGTTGAATTTCGAAATCTAAAGAACCTTCATAGATGAAGCCTGTATCACCTTCAGCGCAAGACACGGTTACTTCCTGACCGTCTACAAGGACTTCTGTTGCGTTACCACAACCCACAATTGCAGGAACACCAAGCTCACGAGCGATAATTGCTGCGTGACAAGTACGGCCACCACGATTTGTAACAATCGCAGCTGCACGTTTCATTACTGGTTCCCAGTCTGGGTCCGTCATGTCAGATACAAGAACGTCACCGTCTTGTACTTTGTCCATTTCTTTGATTGAAGAAACAATACGTACTTTACCAGAACCAATACGTTGACCAATTGAACGACCTTCACAGATCACCGTACCTTTTTGTTTAAGCAGGTAGCGTTCCATGGTACCGACATTTTCACGGCTTTTAACTGTTTCAGGACGTGCTTGAACGATATAGATTTGATCGTCATCGCCATCTTTCGCCCATTCGATGTCCATTGGCGAACCGTAATGGTTTTCAATGATCAATGCTTGTTTAGCAAGTTCTTGAAGTTCGTGATCATTGAGCGCGAATTGTTGACGATCTTGCTTTTCAACATCTACAACAACAACAGATTTACCTGCAGAAGCTTCTTCGCTATAAATCATTTTTTGGTGTTTAGAACCAAGATTACGACGCAGGATAGAATGTTTGCCTGCGTTTAATAAAGGTTTAGATAAATAGAATTCGTCTGGGTTTACTGCGCCCTGAACAACCATTTCACCCAAACCATAAGATGCAGTAATGAAGACCACATCACGGAAACCAGATTCTGTGTCAAGTGTAAACATTACACCGGCAGCGCCTGTTTCAGAACGTACCATGCGTTGAATACCCGCAGAGAGAGCAACCACTTCATGTTTGAAGTTCTGATGTACACGGTATGCAATTGCACGGTCATTATACAAAGATGCAAAAACTTCTTTAATCGCGATCAAGACATTATCGATCCCGCGAATGTTCAAGAAAGTTTCTTGCTGGCCGGCAAAAGAAGCGTCTGGTAAATCTTCTGCAGTTGCAGATGAACGAACGGCAACCGCGATGTCAGGGTTGCCGTTAGATAGTTCAGCGAAAGCGTCGCGAACTTCTTTTTCAAGTTCTGCTGTAAGCGGAGTATCGACAATCCATTGGCGAATTTTAGCGCCAGTTACAGCAAGAGCATTTACGTCATCAACATTTAAAGTTGATAGCTCTGCCTGAATTTTAGCGTTTAGGCCACTTTGCTCGAGAAATTCACGATAAGCAGCCGCTGTAGTAGCAAAACCACCCGGTACTGACACACCAGCATTAGATAAGTGGCTGATCATTTCACCCAGAGATGAGTTTTTCCCACCTACAAGTTCAACATCGTGTTTCCCTAATTTTTCTAGACCAATTACGCGCGCTTCCAAAGTTGTTACTCCACTTTTGCAGTATTTATCACTATCTTGGCATGAAATTATAACAAATCGCGTAGCTTTTTAATTTAACTCGGCGACAGTCATGTAAGATCGGTTTACTATAAAGATTTTACAGTACTTAGACAAATATTTAAGGAGAATTTTGATGTCAGAAGGTAAACAAATTAAGCGCAGTGTATTTTTTATCTCCGATGGTACCGCAATTACAGCTGAAACCCTTGGCCACTCACTGTTAGCGCAGTTTCCTCACGTAGATTTTGACATTCATATTATTCCTTATATTAGCTCTGAAGAAGCCGCAATGAATGTGGTTGCAGAAATCAATCAACGTGCTGATCGCGATGGGCAGCAACCTTTGGTATTTGATACTCTGGTAGATCCCTATGTACGTGACATTATCAATACTGCAAATGCAGTAAATCTTGATGTATTTGAAGGGCTTATTGGTAAATTGTCTGAGGTTCTAGGTACTCCTCCTACAACTTTAGTCGGACAAACCCATGCGGTGACCGATTCAGAGTCATATAAAGCCCGTATTGATGCAGTTCATTTTGCTTTGGACAATGATGATGGTGCACGTACACGCCATTATGACAAAGCCGATTTAATTCTGATTGGGGTTTCACGTTCAGGCAAAACGCCAACCTCTATTTATTTGTCATTACAATTTGGCATTCGTGTGGCGAACTATCCCTTAACAGAAGAAGACCTGGACGACAACCGTTTGCCTGCGGTATTGCGTCCCCATAAAAGCAAACTGTTTGGTTTAATGATTGATGCAGAGCGTCTTGTGGCGATTCGTACTGAACGTAAAGCCAATAGCCGTTATGCAAGTTTCAGTCAATGTCAGATGGAGCTGCGTGCTGTAGAGGGGATTTATATTTCTGAAGGAATTAAATATTTGAATGTTTCTGAGATGTCGATTGAAGAAATTTCAACCCGTGTTTTACAGATGACAGGTCTTAAACGTCGTATTGGTTAAAGTAAAAGTAGAGTTAAATATTGATTTAACTCTACTTTATATAATCGAAAAATAAGAGGATTGTTATATGTATAAAATATTAAAGTTAAAAACAATTGCTCTTTTTTTCGCTATGTTGAGCCTGGTCAATAGCTAGACTTTTGCAGAATCTGTGGCTCAATTTGAAAATAAGATCATCACTCAATATTATAAAACCAGTCTGACTGATCGCTATGAGAATGACAGTGTTAATCAAGAAGTGGCTTTATTTATTTCCCGGTTTATCGCAGAAAATCCGCAAAGTTTTGTATATCCATTTAAACAAGTATTCGATAAAAATCTTTTGTTATTGAATTACAGCCCTGATCGAAAGCTTAAATTTTATACATTTAATGTTTCTGCTGGTGGCTCAATGCGTGAATTTGAGTCTTATGTGCAATTTAAACGTGGCAACAAAGTCATTACACACGCGCTGAATGATAGGGGATTTATTAAAGCAATTCGCCAAACTCAATTGAATAATATACCCACCTACTTTATTTCTAGAACCTATATTGGCAGTGGTTGTGTAGGGGCGTATAGCATTCAAGGGGCTCAAATTTAAAATGCCCAATATAAACCTGTGAATGTCTTTAAAACTAAAACAAAAGTACTCGACCAGATTGAGGTTAGTTATGACTGCAATTATTATCCAAAAAATATCCAACCTTTTGAGATGGATCGTCACTATATTCGGGTATCTCAGAATCTGAAAAAGATCGATATTTTATTGATTAAGCCATCAGGGGAATTGACACAAAATTATTTGCGTTATCAAAAAACTCAAAACAATTATCAATATGTCGGGACAGTGAAATAAATTGATCGATACACAAGAGGCCTATTAGCCTCTTGTATATATTTAAAATTTTAATACGTCGTGATTATCACATCTACCAAGTGCTCAATACCTTCCATGCTTTGTACCCCTTGATCTGTGATTTTAACCACAGGCCAGGTAATTAACTTACAGTTTTCACGCTGTAATGCTACATAGTAAGTATCTGATTTAAAGAACAGTTTATTTTCACGTGCCGAGTTGGGCATTAACTGACGTTTTAACCAGTTGTCTTTCATTTGTGATTCAAGATAGCGAATAGCCAATAATGATTTGATGCGAGTGTTAAATAGGCGGCGATTTTTAATAATTAAAGGATGTGAAAGCAGTTTATGAATGGCTTTTTCTGTATGGGGTAAAATAAAATGCGGAGTAATCTGAAATATTTTAACCAATTTCGCATGATTGCAAAGTTGATTTAAATGCATCACTGTCATTTGATTTGCACCGATAATAGCAACATTCAAATTGGAAAAATCAAAGTGTTTGATATCTTCCGATGAAATAATTTTTCCCTTAAACTTTTGAAAAAAATCGGGTGTATTCTGAAAGAAACCATCCAATGGATCTTTTTTCTTGTTAACCATTTACATATCCTTTCTTATTTTTACTTTGTCACGATTGGTTCTACAGTTCATTGGTATATCCAAGATGAAACTTTGGGTAAAGATTTTTTTGAAATCTGGTCAGTCATCGAAACACTGTAAATGATGAGAATAGGAGGCTATTTTTGCCTATGATTGAGTGATTTATGGATTTAACATTAAATAATTCTATTATCAGGCCTTACAAAGCTCTAATTGGGTTTTCGTCATAATCTTAAAATATTCATCATGACATAAGCTTCTCTTGGGCTTGATCTTCATGATATTTTAATTGTTATCCCATAAAAAATAAAAACTGGTCAGGAGAGAATAAATCTTAGATTTTATTGATTTTACTTATACCGCTTGTTTTTTATATAGTTATTATGCCTAAGCTAAACAAGGTCAAAAAATATTGTTTTATCTTATTGATATAAAATAGATAATCTGAATAGGGATTTGACATAAAAAATAGCACCTATAAAGGTGCTACTTAGAAGATTTGAAAATATCAAGAATTTTTGATATCCATCAATAATTCAAAGTTCTGAATACGTTTATCTGTATCGTAAATATCACAGGTGAAAATGAATTCATCAACATTGTATTTTTCCAGTAGTTTTTCTAAGCCAGCTTTAACGGTCTCTGGTGAACCAACTTGTGCCATTGCATAGAAATTATCGACTGACATTTTTTCCGCAGGTGACCAGATTCCTTCCATGGTTTTAACAGGAGCTTTGAGTTTTAAGCTTTGTCCACGCATCAAGCCCAGTACACGTTGATAGGCACTGGTCGCCAGATATTCAGCTTCTTCATCTGTTTGAGCAACCACAGTTGGAACACCCATGGAAACATAAGGACGATCCAGATATTCAGAAGGTTCAAAGTTTTCTCTATACAGTTTGATCGCTTGATCCAGCATGCGTGGCGCAAAATGTGAAGCAAAGGAGTAGGGAAGTCCCAATTTAGCTGCCAGTTGCGCGCTGAATAAACTTGAGCCTAAAAGCCAAACCGGAACATGCGTGTTTTGACCTGGAGTGGCCACAATACGTTGATGCGGTGCAGGCTCTTTAAAGTATTGCAGAATTTCCAGTACGTCTTGTGGAAACTGGTCTTCAGTTTCCTGGCGACCACGACGTAAAGCACGCATTGTGACCTGATCTGTTCCAGGTGCTCGGCCAAGACCCAGTTCTACACGATTTGGATAAAGGGTTGCCAAAGTACCAAATTGTTCTGCAACCACTAATGGTGCGTGGTTGGGCAGCATGATGCCACCCGAACCGACTTTTAAAGTAGTAGTATTTGCTAAGATATAACCCAGTAAAACCGCAGTTGCTGAACTGGCAATACCATCCATATTATGATGTTCTGCAAGCCACAGACGTTTATAGCCTAATTGTTCGGCTTTTTGTGCCACTTCCAAAGCATGATGCAGTGAAAATTGAATGCTTTTATCATCACGGACGGGTGCAAGTTCAAGAATTGCAAATTGGATGTCTTTTAATGAACGCATTGGTTTTCTCAAATATGGAATCTAAGAAAAGCATACGATGACTGATTGAATTTGTATATCGTTTTTTTTCGATATATTGATATTATGAGTATGAATTAAGTAATTGCTGTATCTATATAAAATACGTATATAAAAAAAGCCCCCGAAGGTGCTTTAAATTAAATCTTTAGAATTAACGACGTTTGTTCCAGCCCAAATGACCGCCATTGTCATGGCGGTCATTATAACGATACTTGCTGCTACGACGGTCATAGCGATCATTATAGCGACGGTCATCTCGATCGTATCGGTCATCATAACGGCGGTCTTCACTTACTTTTTTTCCCAGCAATGCACCACCTGCAGAACCTAAGCCAGCACCAATATAACCACCGTTGGTACCACCCATGTTTTTACCTACGGTATAGCCACCAGCACCACCTAAAGCACCGCCAATTACAGCGCCAGTACGGTCGTGTTTATTTGCAGCCACACCTGCACCTGCACCGCCACCAATAGCGGAACCAATCATTGCACCTGTGGTGCCACCCATTTGTTTACCGACTGCAGCGCCCACGACACCCCCTAAGGCAGAGGTCAAGGCTGTGTTTGTGGAATTGCCTGCATTGGCTGTAGTCATTGTTAAAGCAGACGTCGTTACCACAGCAGCTAGAATAATTGAATTAAATTTCATGACAAACTCCTTTTTGAAGCTTTTGTTATCTCTTGAGTTAAATGTAATAAGAGATGTAGAAATGAAAATGAATAAGTTGTTCATTATTTGTAGTTTTTTTCTGCCAGATTTATTCATAATTAATCATCATAATAAAAATAAAAAAAGCACCTGAAGGTGCTTTAAAATTTAAATCTAAATATTAACGGCGATTGTAGCGACGGTTGTTATAGCTATTATAACGGCGGTCTGTACGGTCATCATAACGGCGGTCTTCACTTACTTTTTTACCCAGTACTGAACCACCGGCAGCGCCTAAAGCAGAACCGATATAACCACCAGTCGTACCACCCATATTTTTACCTACTGCATAACCGCCTACACCGCCTAAACCACCCCCAAGGGCAGCACCGGTACGGTCACGTTTATTTGCTGAAACAGCAGCACCACCAGCACCACCAAGTGCAGAACCAATCATTGCGCCAGTATTGCCACCCATTTGTTTACCCACTGCTGTACCTACAACACTACCAAGCGCAGAGGTTAAAGCAACATTGGTACTATTACCTGCATAAGTTGCAGTGGTGGCAATAGCAGATGTCGCAACGACCGTAGCAAATAAAATTGAATTAAGTTTCATAGTGAACTCCAGTGGGAATCTTTTGTTATCTCTTGAGTTAAATGTAATAAAAAATGTGGAAAACAAGATGGATGAGCTGTTAAGAGTTTGTATTTTTTATCTGCCGAATTTATCCATAATTAACAAGAAATCAAACGGGTATAAAAAAAGCACCAGAAGGTGCTTTTAAAGTTCAGCCGAACGGTGATGAATTAACGATGGCTGCGACGGTATTTTTTAGAATGTTTTTTATAAGAGCGTTGGTCAGCATGACGATCTTCTGATACTTTTTTACCCAGAACTGAACCACCGGCAGCACCTAGTGCAGAACCCACATAACCGCCAGTAGTACCACCCACATTTTTACCTACTGCATAACCGCCTACGCCGCCTAAACCACCACCAATAGCAGCACCGGTACGATTACGTCGGTCGGCAGAAACTGCAGCACCACCCGCACCGCCAAGTGCAGAACCGATCATTGCGCCAGTATTACCACCCATTTGTTTACCAAGAGCAGTACCCGCGACACTACCTAAAGCAGAAGTTGCAGCAATACGAGTTGAATTGTCGGCATGAGCATTGACTGCCATCATTGATGATGCAGCTAATGTTGCGCTTAATAATAATGTATTCAGTTTCATAGTGAACTCCAGATCCAAAAAAGCGGACGTTCTAATTAAGTTATTTCGATGGAGCAAATGTAACAAAAATATTTTCGATAAATGTGAAGAGGAGCAATCAAAGTTGTGGCGTTTAGTGTTTACTTTGTAAAGTTATATTAACAATGTGGAGAAATCCCCTTGAAATATGTGTTTATGACTGAAATGTGAATAAAACCAGAAGTAATTTCAATTCAATTTTCAGAAAATCCTTGTGGATAAGTTGACTTGTCCCAACAATATCTATGTCATTTGAACCTTAGAATCGTTACACTAAGCACAATTTTTTTGAGCTGATCTATGTCATATAAGGCATGGAGATAGCCCTTTGTATTGAGATATTTTGCAAAATGAAAGAATCGTTACGTTTACGATTAGATCAACTTTCTGACCGTCATGAAGAATTAAACGCATTACTTGCGGATATAGAAGTCATTTCTGACAACAAACGCTTTCGTCAGCTTTCGCGTGAACATAATGACTTAACGGAAATTACTGAAGTTTGGAAAAAGTACACTCAAGCTGAAAAAGACATTGAAACCGCTGAAGCCATGTTGTCCGATCCTGACTTTAAGGAAATGGCGCAGGAAGAAATTCAGGAAAACAAGGCGCTGATTTCATCCCTTGAAGCAGACTTAAATATCCTGATGATTCCGAAAGATCCGAATGATGCCAACTCGGCCTATTTAGAGATTCGTGCCGGAACCGGTGGTGATGAAGCTGCGATCTTCTCGGGTGACTTATATCGCATGTATAGCAAATACGCCGAAACTCAAGGCTGGAAACTCGAAATCCTGTCCGAAAATGAAGGCGAGCATGGCGGTTATAAAGAAGTCATTTGTCTGATTAATGGTGAAGGGGTGTATGGTCGCCTGAAATTTGAAAGTGGCGCGCACCGTGTGCAGCGTGTACCTGCAACCGAATCTCAAGGCCGCGTCCATACTTCTGCATGTACGGTAGCGATTCTTCCAGAAGTGGATGTCGATACTTCAGTTGAAATCAATTCTTCTGAACTGCGTATTGATACTTATCGTGCATCGGGCGCGGGTGGTCAGCACATTAATAAAACTGACTCTGCGGTGCGTATTACCCACATTCCAACCGGCACAGTGGTTGAGTGTCAGGACGAACGTTCACAGCATAAAAATAAAGCCAAAGCCATGGCTTTACTGGTTTCACGTCTGGAAAATGCCAAACGTGCTGCTGCCGATGCGGCTACTTCTGAAATGCGCCGTGATTTGGTCGGTTCAGGTGACCGGTCAGAACGTATTCGTACCTATAACTATCCGCAAGGTCGTATGACCGATCACCGTATTAACTTAACCTTGTATAAGTTAGATGCGGTGATGGAAGGGGATTTAACAGAATTGCTCGACAGTTTACATCGTGAATATCAGGCGGATCAGTTAGCAATGCTTGCACAACAGAATGGTGGTTAATTGAATATTGCACAGGCTTTGGCCTTACGTGGTGAAGCAGAAAGTTATGAGCGCCAAGAAAATGCTTGGTTACTCGAACATATTACCAAAATTGATTCTTTTGATTTGGTGATGAAAAAGGATCAGCAACTGACCGCTGAGCAAGAAGATGCCTATATCGATGGTTTAAATCGAATAGAAGATGGCGAACCTTTGGCCTATGTCACAGGTTCACAGCCATTTTGGACGCTAGATTTAAAAGTCACCAAAGATACTTTGGTGCCGCGTCCAGATACTGAAGTTCTGGTGGAATCGGTTTTACATTTGGACTTGCCTGAAGATGCGCGTGTCGTTGATTTGGGTACAGGAACGGGTGCAATTGCTTTATCACTTGCCAGTGAGCGTCCTGAATGGCAAGTAACTGCAACGGATATTTATGCGCCAACTTTAGAAGTTGCGAAATTTAATGCGGATAAACACGATTTGAATCATGTGAAATTTTCATGTGGCAGTTGGTTTAAAGCGCTAGAAAAAAACCAGTTCTTTGATGTGATTGTTTCGAATCCGCCATATATTGACCCTCAGGATAAACACATTAAAGGTCTGGCGGCAGAGCCTAGACGCGCTCTGGTTGCGGGCAATAATGGGCTGGCCGATATTGAATTTATTATTCAAAACGGTAAAAAGTGGTTAACTGCCAATGGCTGGATTGCACTTGAGCATGGTTATGACCAAGCCGGTGTGGTGTACCAACTGTTTAAAAAATATGGTTATAAAGATATTCAAACCATTAAAGATTATGGTGGCAATAACCGCGTAACGATTGGTTGTTCAAAATAACTAAAAAAGTAATCGATTTAAAAAATAAAGCGCTCAAAAGCGCTTTATTTTTTGACCACATCCCGCCAGCGCAATAGCCAGTTTTCCGCAAGTTTCATTAAACTATCGGTTATTTTTCCTAAAATCGCCAATAATATAATTGCAATAATAACAATGTCAGGTCGAGAAGTTTCCCGTCCATCACTGAGTAAATAGCCAATCCCTTGAGTCGCGGCAATCAGTTCGGCTGCAATCATAAACATCCAGGATAAACTTAAACTGTTGCGTAAGCCGGTTAAAATGCCGGGTGAAGCTGCAGGCAAAATAATTTCTTTAATCTGCTGCAAATATTTCAAGCGATAGACTTGAGCCACTTCAATCAGCTTACGGTCTACACCCTGAATGGCAGCAACGGTATTGGTATAGGTCGGAAAAAATGCACCAATCGCAATCAGGGTGATTTTAGACGTCTCATCAATGCCTAACCATAAAAGTAAAAGTGGAATCCAGGCCAGACTTGGAATCGATTTAAGCGCTGAAAAAGAAGGTTCTAAAAATTCTTCCGCTTGCTTGTTTAAACCGACCAGAATGGCAAAAACCAGAGCAAGACCACTGCCGATAAAGAAACCTAAAAATACCCGCCAGGTACTGGTCCAGATATGCAGCCACAAATCGCCTGTAGACAGTTCTAAGAAAGAGTCCCACAAGCTACTGGGTGCTGGGAGCAAGTAAGGTGCTATAAAACTATTTTTAACTAAAGTTTCACAAAGAATGAGTAAAAAAACAGGGATAACCAGCCCCTTGAGCTTGTTTATGAATCTAAGCAAGCGAGGAGCTGTGGCGCTGCTACCAACTTTAGGTTTAATAGCTGCCTTATGGGGTGTTACAGGCGAACTCATTATTACTTCACAACCTTTTGCGCATATTTTGCATCAAAGAGTTGATCAATCACCTGATTAACGTTGGTGCCGGGGCGAACCAAATCTTCTTCAGTTAAAATGCTGCCAGATTTTTTTAAGGCATTGATATGTTTTGCAGTCGGTGTGTTTTGCTCAAAATTGGTTCGGCTGAGTTGAAGTTTGGCAACCGCAATAGGGAGCTTGGATTCACGCGCCAGCAATTCTGCCAGTTTGTCTGGATTGGCTTTGGCCCATTTACGTGCCTGTTCATAGGCTTTAATCACAGCTTCAATGGCTTCAGGACTTTGTTTGGCGAATTGCTCTTTGGTACTCAATACACTGTAACTGTTAAAACCAACATTCCTATAGAGTAGTTTTGCACCAGATTGTACTTGGGCAGAAGCCATCAAGGGATCTAAACCTGCCCAGGCATCGACTTGTCCACGCTCAAGTGCTGTTTTACCATCAGGATGTTGTAAGTGCACCAGTTGAACATCCTTTTTATTCAGGCCTGCAGTTTCGAGTGCTTGTAATGTGAATAGGAAAGGATCTGTCCCTTTAGTTGCTGCAATTTTCTTACCTTTTAAATCTTTTATGCTCTTAATTGGAGAGTTTTTTGCAACAACTAAAGCTGTCCATTCAGGCTGACTCTGGATATATACGGTTTTAATTGGGCTACCATTGGCACGACTGAGAGCGGCAGCTAAACCTGCTGTTGAGGAAAAATCCACACTATCACTGTTTAAATATTCAAGTGAACGGTTACTACCTTGGCTAAATACCCATTTAATTTGAGTTTCAGGCAACGCTTTTTCCAAAAGTTTTTGTTCCTTAACCACCAAACTGGTAGGCGCGTAATAAGCATAATCCAGCTTAAGCGTATCCGGGATAGCGGCCAAGCTATAATGACTTGCCAGGCTTAGTGTAATTACAGTGAGTATTTTAGTTTTAAAGCCAAAATTTTGCATATAAACCCCATTCATTAAATTATTAGAACTATGTATGGGGCAAATAGTGCCAGTGAATAAAGTGGCAAGACAAAAGAGTAATTTTTATAAAATTATCTTATTTCTAGATATGTTGAGTTTTGTTAAATAAGTTGTTGAATATTATTGGATTTAATTTTATTTTTCGATATTTTTGATTATATATTAAAAACATACATTGGCATGAATAAAAGTAAAATAAAAAGTATTTTAAAATGAGGGTTATAAGGTGAAATTTCATTGTAATTGTTATGTAATTACAATGTGGGTGAGCGAATAAAAAAGCCGATATTTACCTAATGCTGATCAATTAAGAGATTGGACCATAAACTCCTTAGCTTTTGAGTTATTCACAGTGGAGTCTTATCTGTTTAAATTAAATATTTGAAGTTCGTCAGTTCTTTTGTTTAGCCAAATGAGAAGCGAAGCTTCGCAAGAAAAGCATCTTACAAAGACTTTAAATAAATTATTTAAAGTCTTTTCATCACAAAACTCGTCTACTACCACCGAGTAGTAAATCTATCGCAGAAACAGTAGCTTATTAATGTAATCCTGCCTTAAACAGTTGCGAATGACGTTTTCGCGTATCAAACAACATGATAATTTAAAATAAAAAATGCCAGTCAATTTCTTAACTGACTGGCATTACGACATTTATCGGCATTTTTATTGCATATTTTAATAGCCATTTCTTTAAATAATAGACGATTTAAATAAAAGCTTATTTAAACGAAGGCTGCTGCACATCTGCATCTTGTTTTTCAAATAAGATATTACACATCAGTGCTGAAACCCGAGCGCAGACAAAAATAACCAGAATCAGCCCTAAACCACCCCAAGCAGCTAAAGTTCCAGTGATTGCAGAAACAATCGCACCCGTACCGAACTGCATTGAACCCAACAGGGCCGAAGCTGTTCCCGTATGTTCATGCTGATGCATTAATGCAAGCTGGCTACCTGTAGGCATAATAAAACCGAGTAAGGTCACAGCAATAAACAGTCCAGCGCATACGATATACAAATTGTGATAACCCATGCAAAGCAAGCTAAACAATAAACCAATAACAATGAAATAAGCCGTATTGACTAGACGATAGGTTTTTAAAGCACCAAATTTTTGATGTAATTTAGGATTAAAAATGGCTGCGGCAACCAGACCTAAAGCATTGATGGCGAATAACACACTAAATTGTGTTGCAGTGAGTTTATATTCAGTAATGAAAACACTTGCAGAACCGGCCAAGTATGCAAAAAAACCGGCTTGTGCAATACACAGAGTCAGTGCATAAACGATAAATTTTCGATCAAAATAAATTGTAAAATAATGATGGAAAGTTTTAGAAAGTTTGAATGAAGTACTGTGTTCTTCAGAGCGTGTTTCAGGCAATAAGCTTGCACATGCAATGAAAACAATCGCTGCATAAACTGCTAAAAAGATGAAAATAGCACGCCATGATTCTAAATGCTGTAAACCATTACCCATCAGT
Organism: Acinetobacter sp.; assembly: GCF_045628685.1. Classification (GTDB taxonomy): domain Bacteria; phylum Pseudomonadota; class Gammaproteobacteria; order Pseudomonadales; family Moraxellaceae; genus Acinetobacter. The sequence continues at coordinate 74,142 of NZ_JAZQPV010000008.1, read as the reverse complement.
GGCGCCAGTACCGGTGATAGACCTAAAATCGCCAAAACCATCGAGATCATTTTGCCCATCATTGGCCCATGATACAGGTCTTTGGTCTTTAATAATGACAAAGGCAATCACCATACCAATAGATCCACCCAAACCCTGGATCAAGCGTAAAAAGTGTAATTGCATGACTGATTCTGCAAATGCACAACCGATCGAGCCTAAAACAAAGATGCTTAGACCCAGATAAATCATCGGTTTGCGACCAAATTTATCTGACAATGGGCCATAAAATAGCTGACCCAACATCAAGCCTAAGAAAAAAGTTATTAAACTGAGTTGAATCGCATCTTCTGTACAATTCAGCAATGCGGCCATAGCAGGAATACTGGGTAAATACATATCAATTCCGAGCGGACCAATAGTACTGAGTGCCGCAATGAGCAGCGGCGTAGTACGATTTGTAGAAGAAGTCATGAGTTCCTAAGATGCAATCTTTTTTTACAAAGCATATATTAGAAACCAGTGGGTTTCATAATTCAAGAAAATCTGATGAGTGAGTTAAATGACGAAAATTGGTCGGCCATTGGTAATGCCGGTAGAAGATCGGTGTAAAGAAATTTATGCTGCAGCAGAAAAACTCTTTGGTGAAAAGGGTTTCGCAAATGTGACGATGGCTGAAATTGCGACTGCAACAGGAATGTCAAAAAAGACCTTATATGTGCATTTTGCCGATAAAAGAGAATTACTTAACTCACTGATCTCTTCTTCATATCTGTGGTCGCAGCAGACGGTTGATCTTAAAAATGAAGATAATCCTGTTCATGCCTTGAAACAGCATCTCAATATGATTGCTGAATATGTGCTGTCTGAACGGCATTTGAAATTATGCCGTTTAGCGATTGCGGAAAACTATGGCTTGGAGGGGATGGCAGAAACATTTTATCAAATGGGTATTGCAAATAGCAGGCAAAGCTTGATTGACTCGATTCAGCGTATTCCAGATTCAAAGCATAAGCTGCAATTAGACGTGAGTCTGCTTGCAGATATGCTCTTTGGGGCAGTGATTGGCAAGTTATTGATTGATGCCTTAATGGGCGCCCAAAATACCGTGATTAATCTGCTACCGACTCAGCAAAAAATAGAACTGGTGGTTAATGCCATGTTTCAAGCGAATGAATAAAAAAGGAAATATCGTATTGATATGCATTTAGATCAGTTAAATTTACCCAAAGAAAAAGCGACTCACTGGAGTCGCTTTTTTTGATTTGTTTCAGATTTATACCGGGAAATCTTGGAAACAATCAGATATGTCTAATTGATTTAGAGCATCAGTTTCGAGTGCCAAGCAAAGCGTCATAATTTTTGTAGTATCTGTAAGATATTGATCATCTTTTAAAGCTGTACCTGTTTATAAAGCTTGAATACGATCAGCGCTGATATCAAGTGCCATTGAGTCAATGGCTCTGCACGATTGAAAAAGCAGACTGCAGCCTTTTGAAGTGCTGAATCAGAAGCATTTTAAATACTGTAATTCAATAACTTATTAGATTGAGAAGGGTGTATATTGAGAGGATGAGCAAAATTTTATACCAAGTTTTACTCTAGTACATCAATCATCTTAAGCATGTCGAAGCTTTCATTGAAGGGGATTTTATGGTGAGGAGTCCGGCAGATTAAGCATAAAAATAGGTTTTTAAATTGAGTGGGAATAACTTATTTGTGGTTATGCAAACATTTTTCGAGCAATGGAATATCGGTTTTAAACTCTTGAAAATTTTGTAAATTATTAAATAATCCTCTTAGTCTCTTTAAATATAAGTCACTTATTGCGCTTTATGCTGACGATAAGCACCGGGACTGACACCGGTCCATTTTTTGAAAGCACGATGAAATGCACTCGGATCATGAAAGCTTAATTCATCACTAATGTCTTGCAGGGTTTTGTCGGTCTTGGTCAAAAATTCAATTGCGGTATCCCGACGGATATCATTTTTTAATTGCTGATAACTGACGCCCTCGCTTTTTAAACGGCGTTGAATAGTCGCATCCGACATATTTAACCGTTGTGCAATTTCATTCAGTTCTAGCCATTCAGAAGGTGGAACATTCATTAAATGTTTACGGATCTGAGAACTAATGGCATTGGGATTTTTAAAGCGGACCAATAGATTGTGTGGTGTCTGTTTAATGAATTTATACCAAGATTGCTGATCTTGCTTGATCTGAATTTTTAAATAATTGGCATCGAACTGAATGTAGTTTTCATTGCTATTATACTGAATATTTTCACAAAATCGGACTTTATAGTCTTGATCATCGGGCGGAGCATCGCATTTGAGTTGAATCTGCTTCAGTAAAATTCTTTGCCCGCTTAACCAGCACATCAAGCCATGAATCAGCATTAAATAGGTGGCATAGCTGAACATTCTTTTGGTCTGCTTTTGCTCGTAAATCACGATATAAGCGTAGTTTTCCTGAACAAATAACTGGCTCACAAAATCATCCAGGACCAGATTCAAAAAATGCAAAATCCACTGTACTGCTTTTTCCAGTGTTTCGGCATGTATGACGGATTTTGATAAGAATTTAAAACTGCCGCGACGCATAGGGTGACCGTCCATGCCAAAAAACTCGTCGTTCATGGCATCAGCCAGTTCGGTCCAAAGCTGAGCATATTGGGACACTGAAACACGTGCTTTACTGGATTGCATTAACTCAACTGGAATGCCTGATTTGGCCAAGATGGTTTGGGTGTTTAATCCTTGATGCTGTGCAGACAGTAGTGCTTCATGCACCAGACTGATCGAGATTGTTCCTTTGCTATAGTTTAAATTTTGTTCATTCATGTACTGATGTCCATGTTCAGTTCATTTGTACGATAGATTGGACTGTCCAAATCCATCATTCAGGATGCAATATTTGGAAATTGTACTCTAGCTTAACTGCATTTACTCTGCATCTTAAGTCGAGTGTTCATACAAAGAATTGATAGGAAAACAAAATGAAAATTCAAGGCAAAGTGTTTGTTGTAACAGGTGGTGCATCGGGATTAGGTGCAGCGACCGCAACATATTTGGTTGGTCAAGGTGCCAAAGTGCTCATGGTCGATATGAATCAGGAACTTGGCCTGGAAATGCAGCAGCGTTTAGGTGAGCATTCCGTCTTTGTAAAGCTGGATGTCACAGATGAACATGCGGTAAACGTATTTTTTGACAATGTTGAAAAAGAGTATGGTCAATTAAATGGTCTGGTCAATTGTGCCGGGATTGCACCCTCTGCCAAAGTGCTTGGGCGCGATGGCATGCATGATTTTGCCATGTTCCAAAAAGTTTTGAATATTAACGTCAGTGGCACATTTAATATGATTCGTTTTGCTGCAAATTTAATAGCAAAATATAAATTAAAAGCAGGCGAAGAAGAACGGGGTGTGATTGTAAATACTGCTTCAGTTGCTGCATTTGATGGCCAGATTGGTCAATCCGCTTATGCAGCATCAAAAGGTGCCGTGGTTGCCATGACTTTGCCTTTGGCACGTGAGCTTGCACGTGAAGCGATTCGTGTAATGACCATTGCGCCCGGCATTATGGAAACACCGATGCTTAAAGGCATGCCACAAAATGTACAAGATGCTTTGGGGCAGATGGTGCCATTTCCACCGCGTTTAGCCAAACCGGAAGAGTTTGCGCATTTGGTCGGACATATTTTTGAAAATGCTTACTTGAATGGTGAAGTGATTCGTCTGGATGGCGCGATTCGTATGCAGCCTAAATAGTTTTTTAGGTATTTCCACTACGGAGTCATACCTTTATTAATTATTTTGCCGCAGCTAATTCCGTTACTTTTGTTTCGGCAAAAGTAACCAAAACCATTGTCATGTGTAAAACTCGTTAAATTGCGTCTTGTGAGCAAAAACTCGCAGAAACATTACAGAATGATGTAATCCTGTCTTGAACAACAGTTGCAAATGACTTTTTCACTTATCAAATTTTAGATATGAACGCTAAAAAATAAATCTTCAGATTTTTTATATGATTTTGAATATTAAATCAAAAACTGACCATGAGAAGGACACTCAATGATTCTAAATGATGAACAAAAAATGGTTCAGGACATGTTGCGCAACTATTCACAAAACAAGCTGAAACCGACTGCAGCAGAACGGGATAAAACTGCCAGATTTCCTGCACAAGAATTAAAAGAACTCGGTGAGCTTGGCGCCTTAGGTATGACCGTGTCAGAGCAATGGGGCGGTGCAGGTCTGGATTATGTTTCCCTCGTGGCAGCTTTAGAGGAAATTGCCGCCGGTGATGGCGCGATTTCTACCATTGTGAGCGTTCAAAACTCACTGCCATGCGGGATTACCCAACGTTACGGTACAGAAGAACAGAAACAAAAATATTTGACCAAACTTGCAACAGGTGAATGGCTTGGCTGTTTCTGTCTGACTGAACCACAAGCGGGTTCGGATGCGGGAGCACTGGAATGCAAGGCAGAACGTGATGGCGATGATTGGGTATTGAATGGCACTAAACAGTTTATTACTACCGGTAAGCATGCACAGGTTGCCATTGTCTTTGCCGTAACGGATAAATCTGCAGGGAAAAAAGGCATTTCGTGTTTCATCGTACCGACGGATAACGAAGGTTATATTGTTTCCCGTCTTGAAGAAAAAATGGGACAACACTGTTCAGATACTGCAACTATCATCTTTGAAAATTGCCGGATTCCTGCTGAAAATTTATTGGGCAAGGAGGGTGAGGGTTACAAAATCGCTTTATCCAATCTGGAATCTGGGCGAATTGGTATTGCTGCACAATCAGTTGGCATGGCACGTGCTGCCTTAGATGCTGCGGTGGAATATGCCAATGAGCGTAAAGCATTTGGCGTAGAGATTGTTCAGCATCAAGCGGTGGCATTTCGTTTAGCCGATATGGCCACCCAGATTGAAGCTGCGCGTCAGCTGATTTTCCATGCGGCAACTTTAAAAGATGCAGGATTGCCGTGTTTAAAAGAAGCTTCTATGGCGAAATTGTTTGCCTCAACAATGGCAGAACGCGTCTGTTCTGATGCCATTCAGATTCATGGCGGTTATGGCTATGTATCTGATTTCCCGGTAGAGCGAATATACCGTGATGTACGGGTCAGCCAGATTTATGAAGGTGCATCGGACATTCAGCGTTTAGTCATTGCCCGGGAAGTGACTAAAGTCTAAATCGCAATTGACTGATGGTTGGATTTTAGACTTTGGTTGATGCTCAAATTCTGCATATTTCTTGAGGGATTCGGAAATTGCAGGATGTCAGCAATCATAATTATCTAAACAAGTTATTTAAGTAAATTATCTAAGTCGATAATGAAGTAAAAAAGATGAGAAATGCTGAATGAGTTTTGGTATTTTCAGGATGAGAACAATAAGCAATATAGATCAAACAAGGCAGGAGCTTTGTTTATAAAATAACGGATGAGGGGTTGTCGCCATGAAGACATTACAACAAGCATATCAAGAGTTTAATTTTGATGATTTTCTTGCGCAGCAACTGGTGGGTACAGCTGAGTCAGTCAATGCCTATGTCGAATGTTGTGAGCGTTATCTCGGCTTAAATAAAACCGCCTTAATTTGGGAAGGTAAAAATGGCGAGTCAGCAGAATGGACATTTGAACAATTGGCAGAAGCTTCTGGAAAATTGGCAAATTATTTTGTGTCAGCAGGCTTAAAAGCAGGTGATTGTATCGCGGGTTTATTGCCACGTACGCCTGAATTATTGATTACGATTTTAGCAACATGGCGCATGGGGGCAATTTATCAGCCATTGTTTACTGCGTTTGAATCGAAAGCCATTGAGTACCGAATCAATACTGCCAAAACTCAATTTGTTGTGACCAATGCAGAACAACGCCTAAAACTGAATAGTGTCGCTGCCCCGCATATTTTAACGGTGCATCAAACCAATACATTAAGTCATCAGGATGATGATTTCTGGACAGAACTGACCAAGCAATCTTCATCTTTTAAACCTGTGATGCAAAGCTTTGAAGATGATTTTCTGATGATGTTTACCTCAGGAACGACTGGATTAGCAAAATCTGTTCCTGTTCCTTTAAAAGCGGTATTGGCATTTAAAGGGTATATGACCTATGCAGTAGATTTGCGTGAAGAAGATTCCTTCTGGAATCTGGCAGATCCGGGTTGGGCATATGGTTTATATTACGGCATTACCGGACCTTTAAGTCTCGGTCATAGCATCATTATGGATGAGCGCGCGTTTAGTGTAGATAACGCCGTGCAGATCATTCAAAAATATAAAGTCAGTAATTTGACCGGTTCACCAACGGCGTTTCGGATGTTCTTTGGATTTAAAGAAAAATTTGATCCATCGATTAAACAGCATTTACGTGTGGTGAGTAGTGCCGGTGAACCTTTAACGCCTGAAGTGATTCACTGGTTTAACCATGATTTAAATGTGAATATTTATGATCAATATGGCCAGACTGAACTGGGGATGGTAATTGCCAATCATCATGCTTTGGAACATGAAAAGAAAGTTGGTTCAGCAGGTTTTGCCAACCCCGGTCATCGTTTTACAGTATTGAATCAAAACAATGAAGAAGTGGAAAGAGGTGGGGTCGGCACATTGGCCATCGACTTTTCTCAGTCACCTTTAACCTGGTTTAAGGGTTATGGCGGAAATAACCTTAAATCTTTCGTCGGCAAATATTATTTAACTGGTGATACGGTTAAATTAAATGAATTTGGTGGAGTAGATTTTATCAGTCGTGCTGACGATGTCATTACAACGTCGGGCTATCGTGTGGGTCCTTTTGATGTTGAAAGTACTTTGCTTGAATGTGAAGAAGTTCTGGAATCTGCAGTCATTGGCAAACCTGACCCAGAGCGTACAGAAGTGGTCAAAGCTTTTGTGGTACTTAAGCCAAAATTTTCAGCTTCAGATGAGTTAAGTCTTAAGCTTCAGGAATATGTACGTTCGCGATTGTCTAAGCATGCTTACCCGAAGGAGATTGAATTTGTAAAGGGCTTGCCTAAAACCTCCAGTGGAAAAATTCAGCGTAATTTACTCAAGCAACAGGAAATTGCCAAAATGCAGGGAATTCAAAAAGTAAGCTAGACCATTTTTAGTCTTTAAAAATTCCATACTCTTGCGCCCGAAAGGGTGCTTTTTTTATCTCGAAAATATGTTTAGCAATGCTTTAAATTATAAAAAGTAGAGATAGAGAATATTAACTTTATATTTTTCTTTAAAATTAGTATCTTAAATCTTTATTAGGGGTGGAAATGAATAAAATATTATTTTTAAGTTTATTGGCTTTATGTGTGAGTACATCTGTAGAAGCAGGAAAAGGCCGTCAACCTTGTTCGGGAAAAAAAGGCGGTATTAGCCACTGTCAGGGAGCGAAATTTATTTGTCAGGATGGTTCAATGAGTACATCTAAGAAAACCTGCAGATAAGGAGGTCTTATGGGATTAAATTTTCGTAAAAGTTTTAAAATTGCTCCAGGTGTTCGTTTAAATGTGGGGAAGAAAGGCATAAGTAGTGTTTCTGTAGGTGGAAAAGGTGCGCGGGTAAGTGTGGGGAAGAAAGGTACAAGAACTACGGTTGGTATACCCGGTACAGGACTTTCTTATAGCTCACATCAATCATTTAAAACCACCAATAAGCAACAAAAACTTAGAGAACAGCCTCAGGCCTTATTTAATAATGATATGCCTCTACCTTTAAATTATCAAAATGATAGCCGTAAGGTATCAGTTCTACTCGGATTGGGAATCTTTTTTCTTCCCTATATATTTTCGTGGTTTACCTTAAGACAAGGTCATACGGCTTTGGCTAGAGTGGTCAGTTTTGGATGGATGATTTTATTCATTTTAATGATGAAGTCTTGATGTGTCCTACACTATAATCATTCTCTGTTTTTGGCGTTAAGCTTACATAGGATAACCAAGTGACCAACCCACTCGATATGGACTTAGAGTTAAGTGATGACGAAATGCATCTTTATAGCCGTCAAATTCTTCTTGATGGCTGGGATATTGAAGCACAGGAAAAACTCAAACTCGTCAATGTCTTGATTGTCGGTTGCGGTGGAATCGGTTGTACAACCGCAGAACTTCTAGCCCGTGCAGGTGTAGGGCAAATTACCTTAATTGATGCCGACACGATTGAGATGAGTAACCTGCAACGGCAAATAGCCTATGTAGAAGAAAATATTGGTTTCTATAAATCTGAAATACTGGCTAAACGTTTGAGGCAGATTAATCCGCATATTCGCGTTGAATCGCAAACGGTAAAATTGGATCAAAGCAATGCAGAACAACTCATTTCAAATCAAGATTTGGTTTTGGATGGCTGCGATAACTTCATCACACGTTATTTGGTCAATCAAGTTTGCAAGCAATTCAATGTGCCTTTAATCAGTGCTTCAGCGATTGGTTTTCAGGGGCAACTGTTTATGGTTGAAGGGGAATCGGCCTGTTATGAATGTCTATTTCCCAAAGAACAACAAGCTAATGAAAACCTGCGCTGTGCCGATTCTGGCGTATTAGCCACAACACCAAATGTGATGGCAAGCTTGCAGGCGCATCACGCATTGCTGTATTTAGGTTTGGGTAAAACACCACTTAAGCAAAAACTGATGCTTTGGGACGGATTAAGCATGAAACAACGCTTGCTCGCTTTCGAAAAAGATACAGATTGTCCAATCTGTCAGGCAAGATAGGCCTGCAAACGAATATTTTTTGCTACACTCACTACAATTTAATTCTAAGCTGACATTATGAAAAACAATATCTGGTTAGATGGACTGCGTTCGGTTGCCCGTGTTGGGGAAACAGCTGTCATTGCAGCTAAAGCAGGCATTAAATACGCCACAGAAAAACCAAGTAACGCAAAACTGATGCGTGAAACTTTTGAATCACTGGGTTCAACCTATATTAAACTTGGGCAGTTTATTGCCAGTACACCTTCACTGTTTCCACGTGAATATGTTGAAGAATTTCAAGGGTGTCTAGATCAAACTCCATCTTTACCTTTTAGTTATGTGCAAGGGGTGTTGGCTTCTGAATTTGCAGGCAGAAACTTGGATGAAATCTTTGCTTCGATTGATGAAAAGCCTTTAGCTTCAGCCTCTATTGCACAAGTTCATGCAGCTAAACTGGTGACGGGCGAAGATGTGGTTATTAAAGTGCAAAAGCCGGGTGTAGAAACCATTCTGTACACTGACTTAAATGTCTTGCACTGGGCCACCAAAATTTTGGAAAAAGCAGTACCGAAAGTAAAATTTGCATCACTTGCTGATATTGTCGATGAGATTAAAACCCGTATGGTACGTGAAGTCGATTTTATTGAAGAAGCGCAAAATCTAGATGATTTCGTCAATTATCTGAATGTGACTCAAAACTCAAAAGCGACTGCGCCAAAGGTCTATCATCAATATTCAACCCGTCGTGTTTTGACCATGCAACGCTTGTATGGCGTACCATTGACTGACTTTGATGTGGTAAAAAAAGTCTCTAAAGATCCATCCCAAGTATTAATTACTGCCATGAATACCTGGTTTGGCAGCTTGATGATGTGTAAGAGCTTTCATGCAGATTTGCATGCAGGCAATCTGATGTTGCTGGAAGATGGTCGTGTCGGTTTTATCGATTTTGGTATTGTCGGTCAGCTTGATCCTGAAGTGTGGACAGCCTGTATCGCATTTATGGATGCACTGCAAAAGACTGATTACAACTTAATGGCAGAAAACATGCTGAAAATGGGCATGACGGATAAGCAGATTGATACTCAAGTACTTGCAGCTGACCTAGAACGCCTATTTAGTGGGGTGCTTTTATCAGACCCACAGGAATTGTTGACTTCAAATCCTGCTGATTTAAATGACATCATGATGGATATGGTGGGAGTAGGTGAACGTCACGGTATTCGCTTCCCGCGTGACTTTGCCTTGCTGTTTAAACAAATGCTGTATTTCGATCGCTTTATGCGCATCCTTGCGCCGTATACCGATATTTATGCAGACCAAAGATTGCAAATGGTGCAAACTCTTGATCCAAATGTGCTGTTAAAAAACTAAGTTCTTTTTAAGAAAATCCCCCTAAATCCCCCTGAACAAGGCTTAAGCACTGCTTTAAGCCGAAGTGCAAGAAGGGGGCTTTCCTTTTAAAAAGGGAGGTTGGGAGGGATTAAAAAATCAAAGTCAGTTAAGGGTAAAAATATGGATGCAATTATCATTGAAGGTTTAAAGGTCGAAACAGTGGTGGGATGTTTCAATTGGGAACGTCAAATCATCCAGCCTTTAATGCTTGATATGACCATTCAGACCAGTTTGGAACAAGCCTCTCATTCTGATGAACTGGAACATACGCTGAATTATGCAGAAATTTGCGAAATTTCTGCTACGGTTATTCAAAAAGCACAGCCAAAATTGATTGAACATGCAGCAATGCTCGTTCTCAATGCGCTTTTTACTACCTTTCCTGCGGTTGAATCGATTATGATTACGATCCGTAAGCCTGCCATTATCGCGCAAGCAAATTCTGTAGGAATTCGTCTTGAACGCCACCGAAACGATATTCGCCTTAGCTCTGGCGAGTAATTGTCATCCTGAACACCATTTTAAGCAGGCATTTGCCCAGATTGCTAAAATTGGACAGGTTAAATGTTCTGAAATTTATTTAATTCCATGTCGTGATGGCATTGGTGCAGATTATTGGAATGCTGCGTGTTTGCTCAAAAGTGAAATGAGCGTTGAAGAAATGACCTCCATCCTTAAAAAAATGGAAGATGATTCAGGTCGTGTACGTCCATCGCATCAAATTTCTTTGGATGTGGATCTCATTGCATGGGGAGAAGACTTGTCCCATATGCAATTTAATCCGAAGAAATTACCCCTCGCAACTGATGTCAAAATCCCAATGCTGGATATTTGGCAGAGTGTTGAGTTTCTACACGAAAAGCATGAATTTCCTATTGTGCATTGTGTAGATTAACTTTAACTAAGTTCATCAGAAGACGAATTTTAGTTTTAAAATAGCCTAAGCAAATCATGACTTTAATCTAAAAGTATAATTCGAGTTGCTCTAACAACAGAGAATATGGCAATAGGTGAGTGTTGGTAGAATTTGACTGATTAAAATTGTAAAAAAATGATCGAATTTTAGATGCAAAACGTGAAAAATCATTCAAAAAACCTGATCTGTAAGGATGGGGCTTTTTTATTTTAATTAAACTAATGATTTATAAAAAATTTTACATTTACAGAGGCAAAGCTCTTTGCGAGAATCGATATAGTGGTAATATTTATCGAGTAAAGAAGAGAATTAAGTTAATGAAATACTCAAAAGAAAAAATAGTAAAAGCCCTATTACTTGCTCCGTTACCATTACTTTTCTTTGCAGCATTGTTCTTTATCATAATGAATCGTGAATACAGCCTATATTCAATTTTTGTGGTTTTTGTAGGGCATACTCTTGTTTATTTAGCTTATTGTATTTTAACTGTACCACTCACTTTTTTGTTCTCTATTCTTTTAGATCGTTATTTCGCTCTCAACTTACTAACTATCTGTATAAGCTCTCTAGCTGTTGCTACACCATTTTTTATTCTTTTGGGATGGGGTCATACGGGAGAAATTTCTGAAGAATGGTGGATGATGTACACGAATATACAAACCATTCTTATGGTTCTATTTCCAGGCTTATGTTATTGGCTATTTCTGATTAGCCTAAAAGATAAGAAATCAAAAGCTATTTAACAAACTACTTAATAGAGATTCTTAAATATTCCTAAAATTAACATAAGGCACGTTATACAAAAAATAATTGAAATAATATTTTAATATCAACAAGTTAAAATAAAAGAAAAACTAGAAATATCAGCAGAATTCCGGCTTGGAAACAAGTCGGATTTTTTTTAATCACAAATGATATATTACGCCAATAAAATTAATGCTTTTTGTAAGTTATCAATCTTCCGAGATCAGAAAGAATCTTCAATTTTTGCGGATAAAAAGGGGACAGTTTTTAGCCGATCTTGTACGCATATACTCACAACAATTACAGCCCTTTGCGTCTAGGCGATCTAGGGTTTATTTCTTATGATAGGGACATAGAGAACAGGATGTTCCAAACTATAAAAACAATAAAAAACAACATAAGGAATGTGCGGTACGACAGGAGTTATACCTAAGCAGCAAACACGAAAAAGCCCAACAGGATGTTGGGCTTTTTTATGCTTGATCAATTATTGTGTAATGCAGGTTGCTGACAATCTTAACGATGGTAAACATAATCGATTATGTTATCAGTGATGATTTTAAATTGAGTATTTTTAGGCACATAAAAAGATTCATCTGCATAATAGCTGACTCTATCAATTGTGACTAAGTTGAACCTGACACTTGTCTGAAACAATTTTCATGCATTCAGCGACTTGGATTTTAAATAGGCAGAGAAATCATTTTATTTTATTGATGAAATATAAACGCTTAAAAAAGCAACCAAATTTGTCTTGGCGGTGAATAGTGATATGGCGAACATAGTAAAATTGTTATCAGACACATAAAAAATGATGAACTGGACTGATCTCATCCAACACTATGGTTATTTTGCCATTTTGCTTGGTAGCTTCTTTGAAGGTGAAACTGTTCTCATGCTGGGAGCCTACGCTGTACATCAGCATGTCTTCAATTTCTGGTTATTAATTATTGTTGCCATGCTGGGTGGGTTTTTAGGGGATCAACTCTATTATCAGATCGGCAGGCACTATGGCATCGGCTTTATTCAAAAAAAGCCGAGACTTGCGCAAAAGTTTGAGCAATCAAGCCAATTTATTGAACATTATCCTGTTTTGACTATTTTTCTGATGCGGTTTGCCTGGGGGCTGCGTACGATTTTACCTATTTCAATTGGGATTAAAGGCTATCCTTTATTGAAATATATGCTCGTGAATATTGTCGCCTGTTTTATTTGGGCATTTGTGATTGTGAGTGTTGGCTTGCAGCTCAGCCATTGGTTGCATGTGTTCTGGCAGAAAATTTTACCTTATCATCAAGATTTTTATATTGTCGGCAGTGTCATTGCTTGTATTTTAATATTACGTATTGCTTACAGTATTTTTATTTATTGCCGCCAAAAAAAATAATTTAAACTACATTTTAAATGTGCTGAGTAAAAAAAGCATAAAAAGCCCGCAATAATACGGGCGTTTAATCATTCAAAAATCAGTTAAATATAGTAACTGGTCTTGGTCATCAACTTAGAAATTGCCGTCATGGTAATACGCACAGGGGCAGGTAAATCCACACCGCCAGCATTCAACGCTGTATCTCTATGATGCAATTCATCTTCATTCATCTGTACCAAAATTTTACGCGAACGTTCATCTTGTTCAGGCAACTGTTTGATATGGTCTTGTAAATGTAGACTAACTTGACGTTCAGTTTCGGCCACGAAACCTAAGCTGTATTTATCGCCGGCAATTCCTGCAATCGCACCCATACCAAATGATAAACCGTACCAGACTGGATTGAATAAACTGGTATGGCTATCCAGTTCTTTCAAACGGTCTTCACACCAGGCCAAATGATCTTGCTCTTCAATCGCGGCCTGTTCCATTTCACGGCGTACATTGGGTAGTTTTGCAGTCAGCGCCTGACCATGATAAAGCGCTTGTGCACAAACTTCACCACTATGATTCACCCGCATTAAACCAGCAACATGACGTGCTTCACTGACACCGAGTTTTGTTTCAACAGTACTGCCCGGATTTTCACGATGTGCAGAGGTCGTTCCCGGAACCAAGCTGCGAAGCGCCTGGTCAAACGAATGAATAAATTTGTCGATACCGGTATATTGACGCATAAAATTAATCCTCTAAAGCTTCTTGTTGCTGTGCTGCAAGCATTGGCTTGAGCCTAAACAGGAGCCATGTAGTGAAAATGGCGCTGAGAATGGCGGTAATACTGAAAAGTATTTTAATATCAATCTTGAAGATACTTAAGATGATAATCGAAAATATAGCAGAGGATACCATGAATACGGCATTGAGGATGTTATTCGCAGCCACCACACGCGCACGATGTGAGCGCGGAGAAAAGGCCTGCATCATGGCATATAAAGGTACGATATAAAAACCGCCACTAATTCCCAGCAAGGTCACGGCAAGCATGACATGGTAATAGCTCCAGCCTTGGGTAAATACCTCTTTTAAACCTAACATGTCACCGCTACGTTCAGGTACAAAAGCCAGACTTGCGGCTAAATAAAAAGCAAAAACCGTTAAGCCAATGGCACCAATCGGTACCATCTTCAAGTTCACCTCTGTACCGCCAATTCTACGGCACAATAATGAACCGACACCAATCCCCACAGAGAAGAAAGTTAAAAGCAGACTCACGACATTTTCAGAAGCATGTAGATTTTGCTGCGTTAACTGGGGAATTTGGGTCAGATAGGTTGCTCCATAAAACCAGTACCAGGAATTGCCTAATAAAATTAGAAAAATGATCGGTAAGCTTTTGGCATATTTCAAGGTTTGAAAACTGGTTCTAAAAAAGTTCCAGTCAATTTTAATGTCAGGTGAGCTTACATTTTGCTTTAATACAAAACGACTCGAGATATAACCTAGCACAGCAATGGTGACCACAGTCAGGCTGATCCAGATCAGATTGCCATTCGATGCAGAAATCACCGCACCCCCTAAAATCATACCCATTAAAATGGCCATGGAAGTGCCAGACTGAAACAGGGCATTTCCGGACATCAGCTCATTTGGCTTTAATATTTCAGGTAAAATGGCATACTTAATTGGCCCGAAGAAGGTTGAATGCACACCCATTAAAAATAAAGCAATTAACAATAGCCACAAATGACCCAGTAAAAAGCCAGCAGAGCCAATCAACATAATTACAATTTCGAGTATTTTAATACCGCGTACAAGTTGTGAACGTTCATATTTATCTGCAATCTGTCCGGCTGTGGCAGAAAATATAAAATAGGGTAAAATAAACAACAAAGCTGCGAGATTGTTCAGGGTGCTGACACTAGCGCTTTGCTGATTGATCCAACCATAGGTAATGACCAGTAATAAGGATTGTTTATAGACATTGTCATTCAATGCACCGAAAAATTGAGTGACGAACATCGGTAAAAATCGACGTGTGCCTAAAAGATGTTCATTTTTTTCCATGGTTTTGGGACTTCATTAAGTTTTATTAAGAAATGTGAGCATTTGGTAAAACACTATAAAAAATCATGTATTATGTTTTAAACCTATACTTTAGTGAAAATTCCAATAGATTTAAGTTTGTTAGCAAGCGAATATTGGTCATTTCCATTATAAATATTATATTCGTTTAGAGTTCTTTATGCTTTCAAAACTGAATTTTAAAAAGTCGACTCTTACACTAAGTGTCAATTCTTTCATACAGTGGGATAATCCACATAAACAACTTTGTTTAAGTCTCTTTTTAATATTACTTGCACAGCAAGGTTTTGCACAAGTTGAATCACCCGAGACAATGCCCCCTCAAAAAGAACTTGAACAACAACTCAAGAGTGAAGCTGTCAAGCAAGGTATGGACAGTGCTGAAGAAATTGAAAAAATTGAAAACTTTCAAGAAAAACAAGCCGAACCTGATAGTGTGCAAATGCTGCAACAACAAGAACAGGCAGGACCAACGCTAGCAGAATTTAAGCCTATCGAATTTGAAGATTTAGAAGAACTGCCGATTGAGCCAGTCAGCCAAAGCATGGCAGACGAAATTTTTCGCGAGGCTGAAAATGCGAAAAATCAAGCACAGCTTTACCGTGCAGGACAGAGCGCAGAGGTGGTGGTTTCTGATGCAACGCAGCAAGAACTGGTTGAAATTAATCAGGCACCGGTGAACGTCGATCAATTGATGTCGAGTATTCAAAACGATAGCAAAATTGTGGTTGAAGCCAATGAGGCGGCGAGAACTTTACCTGAAATTATGCCTGCGGATGAAATTGAAGAACCCAATTTTTTTAAGCGCTGGTTCTATAAAATACGACCTTCACGTCAATTAAATACTGTGAAAGTTCCGCGTATTAGTGCGGATGTGGTATTTACCTCAGTCCAAAACAGCAGTGAAGTTTCAAACAAAGCCTATGCTCAAGCATTAGAAAATCTGCAAACCAATATTAAAGGCAAGCTTTCCAGTTTTACTCAGGAATCCTTTAGTGATTTTCCTTCCGCGCTACCACAATTAAGAGCCATGTCGAATCAGGCAGCGCAAGCAGTGGGTTTTTATAATGCTGAATTTAAATTTGAAAAACTCAGTGAAAACCGTGTTCGCGTTAGAGTAACGCCGAATGAACCTGTGCAAATTAAAGAACAGAACGTTGACTTTAGTGGCGCAGGTGAACAACAAGCGCAGTTTCAGGTCATTCGTGTATTACCTGATCAAGAGGTGGGTGATATTTTTAATCAAGGTTTATATGAACAAACCAAAAAACGAATTAATGATGCAGCGACCAATAATGGTTATTTTGACAGTTATTGGCGTTTACATGATGTAAAAGTTGCCTTGCCGCAAAATACTGCCGATGTGAATTTACGTTTTGAAACAGGTGACCGCTATAAATTAGGGCCTGCTGAATTTCGTATGAGTGATCCATCGAAACCTTTCCCGATCGATATGGATGTATTGCAAAGTATGGTGCCATGGAAAGATGGCTCAGATTACACCTTTTGGCGTGTCAATAATCTAGCCAATAACTTAACCAACTCACGTTATTTTAATTACACTTTGGTGGATGCGGTACGTCCCGATCCGATTGAAAAACCGCTAGAGCTCCCGCCTGATATTCAAGCATTGGTGGATCAGCAAAAAATATCGGAAAATGAAGCGAGTATTCAGGACAAGAAACAAGTCGCTTCTGCCAAGGAAGTCACTCAGTCGGTTGTAGATGAGACACAATTTGCGGGTAAAACAGGGGCAGAAGCTGATCAAAATCTGCGTCAAATGCACGTAGAACAGGAAGCCAAACAATCTGAAGAAGAACGCTTAAAAGTTCAAGCACGTGAAGAAAAGAAAATTCCGGTGATTGTCACTTTAAATGCCGACCGTTTAAATACTGCAGAAGTTGGTGCCGGTTATGGTAGTGATACCGGTGCTCGTGTCCGTGCTCAGTATCGCCGCGCCATTGTAAACCGCCGTGGCCATTCATTTGATGCCAATCTGGAAGTATCCAAAATCCGCCAGTCAATTGACGGCCGTTATAGTATTCCTTATAACCATCCATTAAATGACTATATTAGTCTGGTGGGCGGTTATGAGCGTGAAGAACGGGATGATGTTGCACAAGGTAATGGATTGATGATTGAATCTGCAGTCGCGGGTGTAGATCGAATTATTAAAAGACCGCGCGGAAGCTGGCAACATACTTTTGGTATGCGTTATCGTTTAGATCGTATTACACAAGATGGGGTGCTAGATGCTGAAGAAATTCCTGATGCATTTTTAGCAAATCCGAATGAGCAGCAACAGTCCTTATTATTTGGTTATGAGGTTTCTCGTACCACCAGTGATAAACGCGTCAACCCAGGCAAAGGTTTTAAACAGACTTATAAAGTGGAAGTCGGCAGTGAAAGTTTACTGTCTGATGCCGATATGGCCATTGTAAATGCAGGTTGGCATTTTATTTATTCATTAGGTGAAAATGATAACCATCAGTTTGTGGGGCGTGGTGACGTAGGTTATATCTTTACAGAAGATTTTACTAAAGTTCCTTATAATCTGCGTTATTTTACGGGTGGGGATCAAACTATTCGCGGTTTTGACTATAAAAGTTTATCGCCAGAAGAAAATGGATTTAAACTGGGCGGCCAAGCTTTAGCTGTGGGTTCCTTGGAATATAACTATCAATTTAAAGAAGGCTGGCGTGCAGCCGTATTTAGTGATGTAGGAAATGCATACGACAAAGATTTTAATACGCCCACTGCATATAGTGTCGGTTTAGGGGTGCGTTGGGCATCGCCAATTGGTCCAATTCGTGTAGATGTGGCTTCAGGCATTTCTGATCCCGATCATCCAGTCCGCATTCATTTCTTTATTGGTTCACAATTATAAATTATAAATTTTAGGTTTTAGAGAGCATTATGGCGGAAGTAGAACAGCAACCAGAAACAGAAACCCCTCGACCAAAAAAACGTCGTATTTTAAGGAGTGTGTTATTCACACTCCTTATTGTGTTGGTTCTGCTTATTGCTTCTTTCGCTGTCATGTTTACTACGGATAAAGGCAGTAAATTTTTACTGGATCGAGTATTGGAACGCCAGCAGATTATTCATTATGAATATGAAGGCGGTAATCTGTTAAAAGGTATTATTCTAAAAAATATTCTGATCACTTTAAAACCTGTGGATGTCAAAATTGATCGTGCCGATGTGACTTTGGGTTGGCGCGCCATCTTGAAAAAAGAAATTCATTTGAATCGTGCCGATGTACGTAATCTGCAAATTATCAGCAAGAATCCGGCAAGTGATGAGCCCTTTAAATTTAATGAAATCCGCTTACCTTTTGTTTTGCGTTTGGACACGGCAGATGTTGATCATCTGGTGATTAAAACCTCATCTACTAGCGTTAAATTTAATGATATCCACTTGAATCAGGCACTTTGGTCAGGTACGGAGCTTAAGTTTGAAGATTCCCGCATGGATATGGGTTATCTATCGGTAAAAAATGCTACAGGAAACATGCAGTTTGAAGGAAAGTATCCTTTAAATGCTGTGGGTGATCTGAATATACCCTCATTAAATAAAAGCCTGAATATTCATGATATTAAAGTGGTGGCTCGAGGTACTCTGGATACGATCCAAGCCGGTGTGGCCACCAATACGCCTGATCTGTTAACTGGTTGGGTGGTGCTCCATCCCGTACGTAAACATGTACCGATGTTTGGCGAGTTGCAGTTCAAACAATATCACTGGCCATTAATGACTGAACAAAAGCTGTTTACCAAAGAGGGTGTGGCGAAATTTAATGGTGATATTGAGCGTTTAAATATCGATGTTGTGACTGATTTAAGTGGCAAGAATATTCCGCAAGGTCAGTATAACGGTAGCATGCATACCGATTTAGTCCATCAGCTCGATATTAGCAATTTAAATGGCCAGCTTATGAACGGCGCTGTGAATGTCGCAGGTATGGTGAGCTGGAAAGATCAGGTGACTTGGGATGTGAATGGTCGTCTTGACAAAATTAATCCTAAAGACAAACTGATTCCTCAAGTTGTTCAGGATTTTTTACCGCCCAGTCTGGATGGTAGAATTGCCTCTAAAGGTACTCTCGAAAAAGGCTTGCATTTAACTGCATTGGTTGATTTTGACCGTTATGAAACCTGGAAGCTCAAACTCGATCAAGCCGAGCAAAAAGGTAAAAAGCCTAATCCGATGCTACTTGATGTTGCCTGGGAAAATATTGACCGCGCCGTGCCCTATGTAGGTTGGTTAAGCAGTAAATCAGGTGATGTGCAAATGGCCTTGGTGAAAGGCAGTCAAGATATTCATGTCGCAACGACTGTGACTAAAAATGATAAAGGTATATTGCCAGAAGGGTTCTACAAGGCGAAACTCAACCTTAAAAATAATAATTTAAATGTGCCGAGTTTTAGCTATGTGGCCGGTAAAGGCAGCTTAAGCGGAAGTGGCAAAGTCGACTTACCGACTGAAAAGCGCCAATTAAAATGGAATGCAACTATTAATGCCAAAAATTTTAATCCACAAAATATAGCAGATGCTGCACCGGTAAACTTGTTGAATGGACAAATCAAAGCCAATGGTTTTGCCAAACCGAATCAGCAAATTATTCAGTTAAATGGCATTAACTTAACGGGTCGTCTTGCACAGCAAAATAATGAAACTGTCCGTTTAACCGGGCGTAGTACGGTAGCCCTGATTTTCAATAATGAAAAGTTAGGCGGTGGTTTTAAAAGTTTTGCTGTAAATTATGATGGGGCGCTGAATGCAAGTAATATTCAGGCAAGTAAAGGCTTACTCAAGTTTAAAGTTTCAGGTACACCTGAACTGATCAAAATTGCTGAATTGCAGCATGCAGGTATTGCCGGGAAGATTTTTGCCACTGGTTTGGTCAATCTTAAAAATGGCATTGGCTGGAACGTAAATGCTTCCTTGGTTCGATTTAAACCACATTATTTTGTGTCGTCTGTACGTGGTGAATTATCGGGGAATATCAAAACTGATGGGGTTTGGTCAGATAAATTAAAGCGTATTAATATCGAAAAATTAAATTTAGCCGGTATCATCAACAATAAACCCGTTCGTGGAACAGGTAATTTGGCGATAGTGATCGATTCAAATCAAAAAGGTTTTTTACCTAAACAATTTGAAGCCAATAATCTGTATCTATCCTATGCAAAAAACCAGCTTCAAGCGACAGGCAATGCACAAAACCTAAGGTTAAAAATTAATGCACCGGCCTTATATGAGGTTTATAGTGGGCTGCGTGGTCGTGCTTATGGTTATTTAAATGTGCAATCTCAACCACGCTTACGCGCTACGGCAAATCTGGCAGTCGATAATTTTGGTTTTAATAATCTATTCAGTGTTAAAAAATTACGTGTGCAGGGTGAGTTGCCGACTTCAGAACAGACTCCAACACTGATGACTGCGAAAATGCAAAGTTTGCGTAGTGGTACACGTGAGATTCAGCAAGGTGAAATTTCACTGGCGGGGACACGTAAAGCCCATATATTGAAAGTTCAGGCAGAAAACAGGATTTCCAAATTTTATGTGCAATTGGCCGGTGGTTTTAATGCACAAAATGATTGGCTGGGACAAATCCAGAAAGGTGATTTTGATTCTTTACGTGCCCGATTGGTGCAACGTCAAAATGCCTCCGTCATTTACAGTTCCGCAAAATCTGAGTTATTTGTCGGTGCGCATTGCTGGTCAAGTCAGCAAAGCCAGCTGTGTTTTGATCAACCCATTCGTGTCAGCAAAACCAAAGGTAATGTGTCCTTTGTTACCCAAAATGTCGATTTAAATGATTTTGCAGCATTTATGCCGGAAGGCTTGGCCATTACCGGTAAAGTGAATGGTTACGCAAAGGCAGCATGGGCACAAGGCGCTAAACCGAAAATTGATGCAAGACTGGTCACTCGTAATGGTGTAATTGGCCTTGCAGCGGAAGACCCTCAAGATGTGGGTTATACCTTGCGTTATAATGAAATTGGTTTAATTGCGAAAAGTATAGCCGAAGGTTTGCAAATTCGTTTAGATGTTAAAACACCTGAAATTGGTGCCGGTTATGCCAATGTCATTATCGATCCTTATAAAGCCAACAAACCCATACGCGGTGAAGTGGCGTTTGACCGGGTGCAACTCAAAGTCTTTAAGCCTTTTATTCAAGATGTTCGGTCACTCGCTGGAACCTTGTCTTTCGCAGGAAAAATCGCAGGAACACTGACTCAGCCTTTATTTAATGGTGAAATGCGCCTGAAAGATGGCGCGATCAGCATGATTTCATTGCCTGTAAACTTAAGTAATATTCAGGTTTATTCATCTATTCAACAAGATCATGCTAGCATTAATGGGGCATTTAATAGTGGTCAAGGCGTAGGAGCCTTAACAGGTAATGTAGACTGGAAAAATGATCCACATATTCAGTTGCATTTAAAAGGTGAAAACTTACTCATTCGCCAAGCGCCACTTATTACAGCAGTCGTTACACCCGATCTAACCTTGGATATTTTGCCATTCAATAAAAAATTAACATTAAATGGCAAGGTTGAAGTGCCGCGTGCCTTAATTTCTATGCCTGAGGCTTCCGCACCTGTAGTCAATGTTTCATCGGATGTACGTATTGTTCATGAAGGACAAGATCAGCTTGCAATCTTGAGAGCAGCTCGACCATGGGATATTCGTGCAGAGGTCATGGTGAACCTAGGTGATCAAGTAATTTTTCAAGGTTTTAATAGCCGTATTCCATTGCTGGGACGTTTATATTTATCACAACGCGGGCTTGAAACAGCTATGCGTGCTAATGGTGCAATTGGTGTTAGCCAACGTGTGACAATTGAAGCCTATGGACAAAGTCTGGATTTAAACCGTGCGATTGCTCGTTTCAATGGTCCTTTATCTAACCCAACTCTAGATATTGATGCCAATAAGAGCGTACAAGGTAGCACAGTGGGTGTACGGGTTACCGGAACAGCAATCAGTCCAAATATTCAGCTTTATAATGATGCCGGTTTATCTGAACAGGAAGCGTTAAATGCATTGCTTACTGGCCGTATTAATGAAGGCACCAGTGGTATTAGTCAGACTGAGGGCTTTAAGTCCGATGTAAATAATACCATTGCTGCTGCCGGTATCAGTATGGGCCTAGGCGGTACACGTGCCTTGACCAATCAGATTGGGCGTACCTTTGGTTTAAGCGGTTTGGCGCTAGATGCTCAAGGAACAGGTGACGATACTCAGGTGAGTGTGACGGGTTATATTACACCTGATCTGTTTATCCGTTATGGTGTGGGGGTGTTCACGCCTGTGAATAAATTGACCTTGCGTTATCAAATGAACAAACGTTTGTATCTGGAAGCAAGCCAATCCTTAGAACGAGCTATAGATTTATTCTATAATTGGCGATTCTAGTGGTGTGAAAAGATTAATATCTATAAGTTTTTATTTTATACAATTATTTTTGGATATTTATCTGTATTTGAGTTTAGATTGTTAACAGATTTCAGGCTTAAAATGCAAGTGTCGAATTTGTAGTATAAGCCTAAGATTAAACTCAATAAGACTAATGTTGATGCTATTGCATTAGCCGAAAAGGGGCAAGCCATCTAACGTGACTCCGATCTGACCGGTTTTTGCTGTTCGTGATATCACTAAAAGAAAATCTTCCAAGGATAAGAAATTAGCACAAGATTTATCTGCAGCTGTGGCAAAAGTATGGATCGAATATGAAAAGGAAGGGGAGTAAAGTTTTACTGCTGTGCTTCCTTATCCAAGTTGCACAGCCAATTCTAATAAAAATGTAAAAATGAGGATCGGGGGGGACATTCTTTAAAGGTTAACTTTGTAAGTTTGACCAATTATTCTTTACCACACGTGCTTTTAAATTGTTTGTGTTCAATTGAATTAATAAAGTCTGCAACCATAAATTCGCTTTGACTTAATGAACCGTGGTGATCGGCACCTTCAACAGGTTGAAATGCGATAGGTTTTCCCATTTTACAAATTTGCTGGTAGTAAGCATATGTACCATGAGGATCTACGATCTGATCTTTATCACCCTGAATAATCATCACTGGTACGGTGGGTATCATGTTTTCAATGGACTGTTTTTTGGAATAGTCAATTAAAGGATTGAGATTTGCATCTGGCTTGAATACTGTTTTGGGCGCTTCTTGTACTGAGGCTTGTAATTCTGACAAACCACGATTGCGTGCACGATTAACAATTTCGCCCATTTCTGGACTGAGTAGATTCATGATATCCAGGCTTGGCTCTGCTGCTTCAGCACCCAAAAGAACGATGGGGAGAAATGCAATCACACTTTTTTCAATTTGAGGATGAG
Source organism: Acinetobacter sp. (assembly GCF_045628685.1). Lineage (GTDB taxonomy): Bacteria > Pseudomonadota > Gammaproteobacteria > Pseudomonadales > Moraxellaceae > Acinetobacter. The sequence continues at coordinate 50,583 of NZ_JAZQPV010000008.1, read as the reverse complement.
AGGCTGCATATTTAGCAATCCCTTCATATTGATATCCACCCGGCGCAACCGCCATTGCTCCGCGTAGATTAAATTCAGGTGCATCTTTTTGTCCGTAAGCGGCTACCATCAGTGTGGCAGCGCCCCCTTGACTATGTCCCATAACATACCAGTTTTTACTAAACTGATAAGGCTTTAATAGATGGATTGCCCTGACGGCATCAACCACACTATGTAACTGGCTTTGTGCATTCATATATGGATGGCCACCCGGTGTACCTAAACCCTGATAGTCAGGTGCTACTACTGCATAGCCACAAGCCAGCCAGGCATTCAGCGGGTTGGCAGCTAGTTGCTGATAGGCATGCACAGGTCCACCTACATAATCACCGGAGGGTGCACAAGTATCTGCCACACCTGTTGTACCGTGTGCCCAGGCTAGGACAGGCCAGCCGCCTTTGGGTGCTTTACCTTTAGGTAAAAGGATGAATCCAGAACTCACGATGGGCTCCGAATGTATGCCACGACTCCGGTAAGTAATTAAAAACCGTTGCGAGGCATTAGAAAATAAATCGGTACTTTGTTCCTGAATAGAAAATAGGGTACCTGATGTTTTTGCTGCAACTTCAGGTAATTGATCTTTGCATTTATGACTATGACGTTTATGAGAAATTATTGGAGAAGCAAGCATATATGCAGCAGAGCCTAAGCCTACACAACCGACTACAGTCTTTAGGAGAGGATTTTTAATTTTCATCACAACACCATTTTTAATTTTTATATAATAGAGTTTTTAAGGTATTAGCTTTGATTAGCTACTTAAATTTACTTTTTGTGAGATTTGTAAGTTATATTAAATAATAACAAGCTTGGCAGGATTTGAAATGAAGTAGGCTGTGCCTCCTGCACTCAGTCCAAGAATAAAGGATATTTGTCTAGGACGGGCAGTCCATAGTTTCAGTCAAGATCAAATATCACTTCCCCTTAATTACCCTTAAAAACAATGCTGTTAGACCTGGTGGTTTTAAAACTGATAACCATAAGATTTTCTCTGCCTTATTTAATACCGCCTTCGGGCGGTTTTTTATATGATAGAAAATATTGTTTTTGTTAGATTGCTATTACTTTGTAAAAATGGAAAAGTAGTGAAAAAATACTAATTGCGGGGATAGTGGGATTAGGATTGGCGGGGGTGTACTGCTATTCAAGTCAATAATACGACTGGATTTAATCCAGATTCAATTAAACAAGTGTGTATTATTCATAATCCAAAAGTAATAATTAAGGATTTTGACTAACTAGCAGAAAAAAGTTTTGCTAGATACAACACATCTTGGCTAAGACATATCAAGAAACAGGTAATTTAAGTTTCTGTCAAACCACATTGAATTATATAGCGCTAAGATCTTGGGATTTCGCTCCCTATATGGTATCTGCACAATTTAATTTAATACAAAACGGTCGTCAGGTATCAGAAGCATCCTTTAGATTAAAAGGAAATGGTGGGTTGGCTCTTAATAAATGGAGAAGTACCGAGACTAAAATCAATGAGCTAGTCGATCAATTATTAGATAAGACTCCGCGAGAATAATTTAAGTTTTTATAAAGTCCAGATGCACAAAAGCGAGAGTTAACTCTCGCTTTTTACTCTTAAACTATCCTTACAGATGTAAGGATGGTTTTAGAATTATAGTGCTACGATGTTTACAGCATTCGGGCCTTTTTGACCTTGAGTGATGCTGAATTCAACTTGTTGGCCTTCAGCCAAAGTTTTAAAACCAGAGTTAGCGATTTCGCTGAAATGAGCAAAAACGTCAGGACCGTTTTCTTGTTGAATAAAACCGAAACCTTTAGTTTCGTTGAACCACTTAACAGTACCTTTAACAGTATTAGACATAATACAATCCTATAAACTTTAATATTTTTTGGCTTAATTAAAAACCGGATGTTAACTTGAAAATATGAATGGAACTTTAAATCTGAAAAACGAAGGATTATGACTAAAACTGCGAAATACAAAAAGATTTACCAGAACAAAACTATTTTTCTAGTTGAGATAAAGAATACAGGTATATTTAAAAATGTGCAAGTTAATATTTAACAATTGACGATTTTTATGCCCACTATTTGTAATTAAATAATTATTTCTATTAAATCAAAAAATTATCTTATGGTCGGGTTGGGCTTTTTTTGAGTTAAAGCTATGGCTCGATTCTATTCCATAGATTTAAACTGCTTATTTGAACTTAATTTGAATAAAAGACTTAATTTATTCCTCATTGATTGGCTTATGCATTAAATAATACTTATCCTGCCTTAAGCAGTTCTGGGTAGGTTTTCATGGATCGTGAATTTAGGACTTAAATAGGGCAATGAATGCTTAAAAGGGTTATTTTTCACTTAAAACTGAATAAAGTTTGCTTTGTTATGCTTTAGGGCGTATAAAGCTAACTCGTTGATGCGGGATGGAGCAGTCTGGTAGCTCGTCGGGCTCATAACCCGAAGGTCGTTGGTTCAAATCCAGCTCCCGCTACCAACGATAGAATAAAAGAGTTTATAGCCTAATCTACACAGATTAGGCTTTTTTTATGCCTCTTATTTGTCTAAATCTGGATTTTTTCCTGTATAAAGGATGCGTTATTTCGTATTTTCCTTAACTTTGATTATGATAGAGGTAATAGGAGAAGGTTCATGAACAAGTTATTCACTTTAATGGTGATGGTTGCTTTGGTGGGTTGTGCTGAAAAAAAGCCATTAACCGCTGAAGAGCAATGGAAAGGCTATTGCACAAGTGTGGGAAATGCTGCAAATACGATTATGTATGATCGTCAAAATGCAATTGATAAAGCAGCTGCATTAGAACATGCCAGTAAAATTGAAGATGAAACCACAAAAACCTTCATCTTAGATATTATTGAACAAGTTTACGCGTTTCCATTAGCTGAAATTACTGCAGATCCGGAAGCAAGCCGTACTCAATTCAAGCAAAAAATCATAGAAAAATGTATCACGACTCCGCATGATAAAATGCCAGATTACAAACCGTTCTAAAGAACGGTTTTTTTATATTACCGTGATTTAATTTTTTAAAATAGCCTAAGCAAAAAATAGGCATAAATTGTGACATTTGACCAAATCATAAATATAGAAAAGCTTATATAAATAGTGAATAATAAACATAACTATAAAAAAACCAAGGAGTGCTATATGGACGTTGTGGGTTATCTACATAATGCAGACTTGCTCTTAGAAGATGAACAGGGTGTTGTTGTGATGGGCGGAAGTCACTATGTGCTCAGTTTGGGCGATAAAGTCTATCTTCAGTATATGATTGATCAAGAAACGAAGCTTTATCAGGTTCATATTTCGTTTGCCAGCGCAGAGCATGCTATGCTGCATGAAGATGAAATTCAGGTTAAATTTGAAGGTTGTCGCGATGATTTACGTGAATATATCAATGCAACGACAGTCCACTAAGGTTGAATGTTTTTCTTTTTTAAAAAAGGGCAACATTTGGTTGTCTTTTTTATGTATGAATTTCAGTTAAAAGTTAATTGTCATCAGCTTTAAAGGTGTACATTGGGGTTGGCTTGGTTGTTGAGTGATCAGGATGGGCATCATTTAGATACTAAATAATGGACATCAAAAAGAAACACTCTACTTGCATTAACTTTTAACTGGAATTTTAGTAAAATTTTGCAGTCCATATTATTTGTGAAGCTTTATAGAAGCTGGAATTCACAAGTAATTTTTTAAAAAAGAGGAATAACACCGTGCTAGAAGCTTACCGCCAACACGTTGCAGAACGTGCCGCACTCGGAGTCCCACCGAAGCCACTTGATGATGTTCAAACAGCTGACTTGGTTGAACTATTAAAAAATCCCCCAGCTGGTGAAGAAGCTTTTTTAGTTGATTTGCTAGAAAACCGTGTTCCTGCAGGTGTTGACCAAGCTGCTTATGTTAAAGCTGCTTTCTTGGCTGCTTTGGCAAAAGGTGAAGCAACTTCTCCACTTATTTCTAAAGAACGTGCGGTTTACTTACTAGGTACTATGCTGGGTGGTTATAACGTAGCGCCTTTAGTTGCCTTGCTTGACGATGCGGAACTTTCAGAGCTGGCTGCTGAAGCGTTGAAAAAAACCCTTCTTGTATTTGATGCGTTCCATGACGTTGCAGATAAAGCGAAAGCGGGCAACGCAAATGCACAAGCTGTTATGCAGTCTTGGGCTGATGCTGAATGGTTCACTACACGTCCTGACGTTCCATCTGAAATTAAATTGACAGTTTTCAAAGTAACTGGCGAAACAAATACAGATGACTTGTCTCCTGCTCAAGACGCTTGGAGCCGTCCAGACATTCCATTGCACGCAAATGCGATGTTGAAAAACGTACGTGACGGGATTAACCCGGAAGTTCCTGGTGAAGTGGGTCCACTTAACCAAATTAAAGAACTTATCGCGAAAGGCAACCAGGTTGCTTACGTCGGTGACGTTGTGGGTACAGGCTCAAGCCGTAAATCTGCAACGAACTCTGTACTTTGGTTCTTTGGTGATGACATTCCACACATCCCGAACAAAAAAGACGGTGGTTACTGCCTAGGTTCTAAAATCGCTCCAATTTTCTTCAACACTATGGAAGATGCTGGTGCGTTACCAATCGAGATCGACGTTGCTAACATGAACATGGGCGACGAAATCGTTCTTAAGATCGATCATGCTGCTGCTAAAGTTTCTGCATCTAAAGACGGTGCAGTAATTGCTGAAGCTGACCTTAAAACTCCAGTACTTCTAGACGAAGTTCGTGCGGGTGGTCGTATCAACCTGATTGTTGGTCGTGGTTTAACCACCAAAGCACGTGAAGCTTTAGGTCTTCCAGTATCTACCTTGTTCCGTACTCCGGTTCAACCTGCTGCTACTGGCAAAGGTTTTACTCAAGCACAGAAAATGGTTGGTCGTGCTTGTGGTCTTCCTGAAGGTCAAGGTGTACTTCCAGGTACTTACTGTGAACCACGTATGACGACTGTTGGTTCGCAAGATACAACTGGTCCAATGACTCGTGACGAATTGAAAGACTTGGCTTGCCTGGGTTTCTCTGCTGATCTTGTTATGCAGTCTTTCTGTCATACAGCTGCGTATCCAAAACCAGTTGACGTTCAAATGCAACACTCGCTTCCTGATTTCATCATGAACCGTGGTGGTGTGTCTTTACGCCCAGGTGACGGTATTATTCACTCTTGGTTAAACCGTATGCTTCTTCCAGATACCGTTGGTACTGGTGGTGACTCACATACTCGTTTCCCAATTGGTATTTCATTCCCAGCGGGTTCTGGTCTTGTAGCGTTCGCTGCAGCAACTGGTGTTATGCCGCTTGATATGCCTGAATCTGTTCTTGTTAAGTTCAAAGGTAAAATGCAGCCTGGTATCACACTACGTGACTTGGTACATGCCATTCCTTATGTTGCGATTCAGCAAGGTGACTTAACTGTAGAGAAGAAAGGTAAGAAAAACATCTTCTCTGGTCGTATTCTTGAGATCGACTTAACAGAAATGGAAAATGACTTAACGGTTGAGCAAGCGTTCGAACTTTCTGATGCTTCTGCTGAACGTTCAGCTGCTGGTTGTTCTATCACTCTTTCTGAAGAGAAAGTTGCTGAATACCTTAAATCAAACATTACGATGTTGAAATGGATGATTTCTGAAGGTTATGGCGATGCGCGTACTATGGCTCGTCGTGTTGAGAACATGGAAAAATGGTTAGCGAACCCATCACTTCTTAAAGCTGATGCTGATGCTGAATACACGAAAGTGTATGAAATTGACCTAGCAACAATTACTGAACCTGTTCTTTGCTGTCCAAACGACCCAGATGATGCGAAATTGTTATCTGACGTTCAAGGCGTGAAAATTGACGAAGTTTTCGTTGGTTCATGTATGACGAATATTGGTCACTTCCGTGCAACTGGTAAGTTGCTTGAGAAAGTTCCTGGTGGCGTATTGTCAACTCGTTTGTGGATTGCTCCACCGACGCGTATGGATGAACGTCAATTGATGGAAGAAGGTTTCTATAACATTTATGGTAAAGCTGGCGCGCGTACTGAAATGCCAGGTTGTTCATTATGTATGGGTAACCAGGCACGTGTAGCGCCGAACACTACATGTGTATCGACCTCTACTCGTAACTTCCCGAACCGTCTAGGTCAAGGCGCTAACGTTTACTTAGCATCTGCTGAGCTTGCTTCTGTTGCTGCTGTATTAGGTAAATTACCTTCTCCAGAAGAATACCAACAATATGCAGCTCAAATTGACAGCATGTCAGCTGACATCTATCAATACTTAAGCTTCGACAAAATGGGCGACTATACTGACGCTGCTGCAAATGTTGATACCAAGAAAATTGCTGCTGCTCAGTTGACTTAATTCGTTGTTAATTAAGTAATAAGCGGTATAAGATAAGGGCTGATTAATCAGCCCTTATTTTTTATATGAATAATGAATTAAAATCTATCTATGAAGCAGTTTGGAATAACTTATTAAAAGATTTGTATGCTTTTGAGCATGCGAATGAATATACCTCACCATTGTTATTAGAATTTCCAGATGACTACTTTAAACCTGAAAACAAAAGAATCATGTTTTTTGGGCAAGAGACTAGAGGGTGGCAAGATAAAATTGATAATCAATTGCCATCAATTGAAAAAATCATGAATGGATATCAACGATATTTTATTGATAACGACATGAAATATCTTGATCAGAAAAATCAGAAAATGATTTCGCGTAGTTCATTTCGTTCTGGGATCGTTAATTTAAGAAGAGGTTTAAAAAAGAGAAATTTATCTGTAGATTTAATATGGAATAATATTAACAAAATTGGTCGTCATGGTGAAAAGGTTGGTATTAATTCTAGAGTTAGAGAAATTGAATTTGAAAAATTTAATATTATTCCTCAAGAAATCGAGTTACTTAAACCTGATTTTTTAGTTTTTTTTACAGGTCCTTACAGAGATAAAGAAATTTTAAATAAGTTTCCAAACCTAACAATTGAAAAACATCTAAATTTTAGCTCTAAAGAATTAGTTTTGATTAAGGATGCTGAAGGTAAAGTTATTGGTTTAAGAACTTATCATCCAAATTATTTAAAAGGTTTTTATTCAATGCTTGAGCCGCATTGTTTAAACCTCATTACAGAAGTTCTAAAATAATGAAAATAGGAATTTTTTGGTACTTTAAAACCCAGATGATTGGCATTTCTCATCATTTTAATCAATCAGATCAAGACTCACTTGGTCTGATTGATAGCACATATACCCACGTTGAATATCGGGAAACACCCAAGCAATCCTTTACAAATTTATAAGAACTTAAATACGAAGACATCCCACGTGGGCGCGTTATATACAATTCTAAAAAACAGAAAACCTATGTCTATCTATATGGATGCTAAATTACTCAAAAAACCTATAGCCAAACAAGTTGTTGCATTTTTTGAACTAGATTTTGATTCGGTGATTTGGATGAAAGCCCCACACTATAAAACTTAAACTTTACAGCTCGCCCAATACATCGTTTAATCGCCACATTGAAAAATGATTTAGCAAGTTGATATAACAATGGCAAAACAATCCCGATTCCTCTGTATTGGTGGTTTCTTAAATAGAACTCAAGTCAAAGATCAAGGCGATAGCTTTATCTGTGTCGAAAAAGGTAAAAACGTCACTTATACCAAAAAGGAAATTTTCCATCCGGATGCTTGGGATCATGACTACTATGTGTGTGAAGACACAACCGAAAAGCAAGCACGCAACTGGGTATATGACCTCGAGAATTAATTTTGCATCGCTAAAAGGATTCAAAAAATTCTTGGACATGAAATTTCTTAAATAGCAGACATTAAAAAGCCCCTTGATTAGGGGCTACTCATATACACATGAGAAGACTTTAGAGTGTTCAGGTTCCTGACTGTAACTTTCATTAGATCCTGGTAAATATCCATAATCCTTTAAATTTACCAATACCCGAGTATTTTCCACCAAATCCCACCTAATACTATAAAAATAAGCATATTGATTACACTCATGGCAAAACCGGCTTTCCACCATTCACCGAGCGTTGTATAACCTGAACCGTAAACAATAGGTGAGGTTCCGGTCGCATAATGGGTGAGGGTCATCATAATACTTGAGGCCGCAGCCATCATTAAAGCAAAGTACATTGGGGGTGCACCTACCGCAATACCCGCTATGTAAAATGCCGAAAACATGGCGGTAATATGTGCCGTTGTACTGGCAAAAATATAATGGGCGTACATATAAGACAGGAGCAAAAACATGGACGCAGGAATCCAGCTTAAACCCATTTGTTCAATGCTTGCTTGTAAAGCACTGGAAAACCATGCAATCAGTCCCAGTTTATTGAGAAAGGTTGCCATCATGACCAAGGCTGAGAACCATGTGATGGTGTCCCATGCGCTTTTATGTCCCAAAACATCATCCCAGGTCAGAACACCAGTCAGCAGCAAAAGTGATAATCCAATAAATGCGGTGGTCGTCGGATCTAATGACCACATATCGCCAAGAATCATGGCCGGTATTCCTGCCCAGAGGACCAATAAAATTCCGAAGACAATCAGCATAATCATTTCATGCCTGCTAATCGGTCCCATTTCTTTTAAACGATCTTTGGCAAATTGCGCAGCATCCGGGGTCTTCTTGATTTCCGGAGGGTATATTAAATAGAGGGCAAGCGGCATGACGGCGAGTGCCACAATCCCGGGTAAAAGCATTGCCAGTGCCCATGTAGTCCAACTCAAGGAAATTTGACTGTCGGTTGCATCTGCAATCAGTTGAACGATTAACGGGTTAGGTGCAGTAGCAGTAATAAACATCGCAGAAGTAATTGGATTGGAATGGTAGTTAACCAAGGCTAAATATTTACCGATTTTACCTTCTGTACCTTTTGCCGGATCTGAGTCAAAACTGCTAGCAATGGAGCGGACAATCGGGTGAATGATCCCACCGCCACGTGCAGTATTACTTGGGGTAACTGGAGCAAGAATTAATTCTGATAAGGCAAGGCTGTATCCGATTCCAATGGTTCTTTTGCCCCAGACGGCAATAAAATAATAACCTAGCCGAGCACCCAAACCTGTTTTTTGCAATCCTTTTGAGATCATGATGGAGATCCCAATCAGCCAAATCAGTGGAAGAGCAAAGCCACTGAGCGCATCTTTAATCGCATCAGCGGGGTTTTCTGAAGTTACGCGTGTAATGGCGACGAGAGAAATTGCAATAATTGAAATGGCACCGATAGGCATCGCTTTACCTATAATGGCTGCAATGACGCCTATGAACATGGCAAATAGTAACCATGCATTTGCTGTAACTTCTTGTGGTATTGGAATGAAAAGCCAGATAATCAGTGTGATAGCCACAGAAACTAATGTTGGTATTAATTTAAATCCCATCACGACTTACTCCCGCACATTATAATAATTATTATTTGACCTGATCATAATGATCATACCTAATGTTGAAGTCTAGCCTTCGTAACATATCCTCAATAAAAAAGAGCATAGGCTTTAAAAGAAGTTTTAACAAAATTGATTGAATTATTTATCTAAGATATTATTATTATTAATAATTTTATTCTAACTGTATACTAATAATAGTAAAGGTAAGTTATATTCAGATACTTAAAAACTCCTCTATATGGAGTAATTTATTTACATAATAGGCATGTGTTTCAATAAGCACATTTTATTGCTGTATGCAGGCATAAAAACATAATTGCTGGAATAATATATTTCTTTCTTTTTATTATTCAACCATGAGTAAGTCAATATTGTTCGCCTATTTTAATGGACGTAAAGCAAAGACAGAACGAGTGTGACGTACGCCTTTCATTGAATATAAGTTTTTATGCAAAAAAAAACGTTCATAATGTTCTGAATTTTTAACGGCAACTTTGACCAGATAATCCTAATCACCGGTGACTAAATGAGCTTCAACCACTTCAGGCATATTGGCTAACGCTTCACTGAACTCATTTAAAATTTCATCATCAGGACGCTCAAGTGTAATCTCAATAAAGAAAAGTTCATTGATCCCCATAATACCTTGGCATTAATATTGATTGTATATCCTTGGATAATATTATTATTTTACAGACCTTTAGACGTGTCCAGTAAGTATGAAGTCGACAGGTTTACTTTCTCTGCCAGTTTGGTCACGCTCAGGCGACCATCCTTACGTAGTTCACCAAGAATTTCATGATCAATTCGATCACAACATAATTAGTGTTGGCTATGATGAATAAGAGCATTTCAAGCTATATAAGTAAGTTATATTCTTGATAACCAATAAATTGATGATACTTTGTGTATTAGCGTTTACTTGCATTAAAATTAAGCAAGCTGATAAATATTTAATGGAATGCAAGAGATCGTAGATATTCTCAATTGAGTAAAGCTTTAACAAAAACAGTTATATATATAACCTTTCTCTAGTTGATCTGTAGCTATATATCACGGAATAATAAATAATAAAGCCGTACTGGACTTACATATGAATTATGAACTGGATGCTTTTCTAACCATTGTAGTGGCTGTTTTCGTTTTAATGGTCGGATTTTTGGTGGTCAATAAAATCAGCATTCTAAAACAATATAATATTCCTGAGCCTGTTGCCGGGGGACTCGTAGCTGCCTTCATTACTTATATCTTATTTAAAAAGTTTAATATTACCGTCAATTTTGATGCCAACATTCAGCAGATATTTATGTTGATGTTCTTTACTTCTGTAGGACTCAGCGCCAGCCTAGTAAAGCTGAAAGAAGGTGGCAAAGCGCTGCTGCTATTTTTGGGTTGTGTCGTGGCTTTTGTCGTCGTCCAGAATGTGGTCGGAATCAGTCTGGCCAAGGCTTTAGGTCTAGATCCCCTGATTGGTCTGATTACAGGTTCAGTGACCTTAACCGGGGGGCACGGCACGGCCGGCGCATGGGGGATGGTCTTTGAGCGGGAGTATGGTGTTCAGGGTGCAATTGTACTGGGAATGGCAAGTGCAACCTTTGGTCTGATTATTGGCGGGATGATGGGCGGGCCAGTAGCCAAGTTTCTGATCCGTCGTTATCAATTGGCAGAAGAAATAGCACCACCAAGTTCAGGTCGTAATGAAGCACCACCTTCATCTGAAACAGCGCCCTTCGAATATCCAGAAAAAACACGACTGATTACAGCAGATGATGCTGTCAAAACTTTGGGCATGTTTGCCATCTGTATCAGTTTTGCCTATTTCATGACGGCAATCGCCAGAGGACAATGGTTTGAGCTACCGTCTTTTGTATGGGCTTTAATGTGTGGAGTAATCTTACGGAATTTTCTGGAAAATATTCTTAAGATTGAAATTTTTGACCGCTGTATTGATGTTTTTGGAAACGCATCACTATCTTTATTTCTAGCCATGGCATTGATGTCATTACAGTTATGGTTGTTGGCAGATTTAGCCGGTGCATTGGTGATTATTTTAATTGTACAAACCCTTGTACTTGCACTTTATCTCTACTTTGTGACGTTTAGAGTTATGGGCAAAAGCTATGATGCGGCAGTACTATGCGCAGGACAATGCGGGGTGAATCTGGGTGCTACCCCAACAGCAATTGCCAATATCCAGGCGGTAACCAATACCTATGGACCTTCACATAAAGCCTTTCTGATTATTCCTCTGACAGGTGCTTTCTTTGTAGATATTGTGAATGCGGTGATGATTCAGTTTACGTTGAGCATTTTTGGTTAATGATATGTATGTCGTGTGAAATACCCATAAATATTTTTCATAAATTTCAGGCAATAAAAAGCCCCATGGTTAGGGGCTAGTCGTATACAGGTCAAGCCCATATACTGTAAGAGGCTCATCTCAAACTGAGAGTATTAAAACACAGCAGCCTTCAAATAACTATCTAAATCTGACTTAAACTGCCAATTGTTGTTCAATCACCGGCCACAAGTTTTGATGTGACTTTTTAAACATCAACATATGACCAATCGCTTTATGGTCATAGTTTTTAGGCTTTAATTCAATCATTTGAGTGTCTGCATTTGGGTATAAACGCAGTAAATCTTTTACGTTTGCAGCCGTTGCAATTTCATCATCCGACGACCAGATGGAGATAATCGGGCACGTAATTTCAGCATGATAATCTTCAAATACGGTTTTACCGATCGCATTCATGACATAACCCGGTTTACTGCAAAATTGCGCCCATTGTTTAGCCACATCTTTTGGTAGGTTTTCACCCATACCAATGGCTTGGGTTGGACCGTATCCCTTGGTCATACGCGCTAATGGGAAAATGATATTGAACATGACCGGGGCCAGCAGTTTGGTTTTACCTTTTAGTCCTTTTAGGTGTCCGGTTGAGCCGGCCACAGCGACCACTTTTGCGACTTTGCCGTAATTCGGTACGATGCCTAATAGCTGACCACCGGCGCTATGACCCAATAAGATGACTTGCTCAGTTTGAGTTTTGCATAATAAGGTGTCTATTGCCGCAGGAATATCCAGCTGTCCCCAATTTACAATACTGGCTTCAGACTTGTTTAAAGGGCCGTGTAGGGAGCGACCAATGCCACGGAAATCAAAACTTAAAACATCATAACCTTGCCTAGCTAGCCATTCTGCAAAAGCTTGGTAGAAATGCTGGGTAATGCCAGTTGCGGGGCAAATTAAAACCGGATAATTATTTTGACTTGAATTTTGTTTAGGATAAAAACGGCTACTGAGAGAATATCCGTCTTTACAGCTAATTTCTAATGATTCAAAAATACTCATATTTAGAACAAGCGTTCAATTTATCTTATGACTACTGTACCCAAATTTTAAAAAGAAACTTGTGTAAATAATGACTTTAAAGTCAGAATAGCACTCTAAAAATAAGGATATAAATCAATGAATATTGGAAGTTTAAATCATTCTGTTTCGCTGGCCATTATATTTAGCGGTATTTTTCTTTGGGTGGGTATGCTGACTGGGGTGTGGAAATATTATCAAATACGTCATTCTGAACAGGCGCGTGCTCATTATTATGTCGATATTGCCCATAGAAGCAGTTTGCTTTATGCACCCGCCAGTTTAATTCTGGCGGTATTGGCTTATTTTTCCATCTGGGATGAAGGGCTTAATTTAATTTTTGTGTTGATCAATCTTTTCTTTTTTAGTTTTTCAATTTTAAGTTATATCTTACATGGCTGGCTTCAAGATACCAGTAACCAATTTAAACAGCCACATCAAATGGGACGTTGGCATTTGCCAAAATGGATGCTCAGTAGTGTGATGATTCTTTTGGTGATTGGCGAATTGGGCGCTACAGCAGGGTTGTTGCTTGGAACAATAATGGGATTAAATGGATTTTGAATAAGAAGCTGTGACTAGATCATATTTATAATTTTTATTAATTTTTTTTCTAAAAATGGGTGATAAGTCACCCATTCTTTATTCGGTAGAATTAATTTGTTTCTGTTGGCGATACTTGTGATCAACCACAGCCCAAATATAAAAGGCGATTGACACAATAAAAGCATATAAAAAGTATTCAGGTTTTAGATTGCCTTGAATCAAACCATGAATAATAATTGTCACGAGCAGAGCAGCAGTCGTACTCAAATAGGTGACCATGTTCTTATTTGCTTTTAGAGCATTAATGAAGACTTGTTTATTGAAATGTATTGATAACATCTCCATCCCTCCTGTTGTTTTTGACTCTAAACCTAATTGTTTTAGTCTGATTAGTCTCTATTGTTGTACTGCTTATTTAAGGTTGTTTCAATAGCTATTGTCATTATTTTGTAATAAAAGCATGTTAATACATAAATTTATTGGCAGATGTAAACAAAAATTCAAATATTAGATGTTTTTAGTACAAAGAGCAGCTATCGTTCACTGTCATGCTCATCAATAAATAAGCTTTCTTCAACAATAGTAGATAGATATATAAGTAAGCAATATTGATGCCACCGGCATATAATGTGGTTTATTAAAATAACCTGAATCGCGGATAAGGTTTTTTCTTTAAAATCATAAAATAACTATAATTTTATGATTGATTTTAATCAGCTTTTAGTGTTGTTAGATCAAATCATAGACTTTTTTATGCTCAAGCTGATGAATAAGTCTCAAGATAAATGATCTCTCTTTCTTAAGCATGATTCGGGTTAAAATAGCAGATATTGTGATAAGTAATGATGAATCCTCACTCATTATTTTTAGTTTGGAAGATATAAACAGAAAACTGCGCCGGTAAGAGATGTAAACAATAAAACTCTGTTTGGATAAAACTCGATGTTTTATTGATCACGATTAAAATCATGCTTGGGTAAAACCTGATTTTAACGACATCAGTTTTCGGTTATTTTTTAACTTTGTCGATCACAATGGCAATTATCAGCACGAGAGTGGAGGGAATCAGCCAGGCTAAATTTTGTGCATTTAAAGGTAAATGCTGTACGATTTCAGGCAAGTTAAAACCTGCAACTTTAAGTCCATCCAATATGCCAAATAAAAATGCAATCGCGGTTACGGGTGCAACCACGTAAGTAGGCTTATTAAAAAACTTCCAGCAGAAGCTGAGCAGAATGACCACAATCGCTGGTGGGTAAATTGCGCTTAAAACAGGCACAGATACGGCAATAAGTTTAGTTAAACCCAAGTTTGAAATAATGAACGAGAAGCCCACCAAAACAAAAACCAGGATTTTATAAGGCACTTTAGTCAGTTTGGAGAAGTATTCTGCACATGCACAGGTTAAGCCAATGGCTGTAACCATACAGGCAAGGAAAATCATTCCGGTTAAGAACAGCGAGCCAATATCGCCAAATGCATGTTGCACATATGCATGCAGGATCACTGCACCATTTGCTGCATTTGGAGCAACTTCATGACTGCCTAAACCTAACTTGAACAGGCTTAAGTAAACTAGGGTTAAACCCACACCAGAAATCAGACTTGCGATCACTGCATATTTAGTCACCAGTTTTTTGTCGGTTACACCACGTGAATGAATCGCGTGAATAATGACAATACCAAAAACCAATGCACCTAAAGTGTCCATGGTCAAGTAACCATTAACGAAACCTTCAGAAACAGGAGCAGTCACATAGTTATCTATTGCAGGTGGAATGAATCCAGCTGGAATTGCAAATGCAGCAATACCCAACACAGCCAAAGAAATGATCTTTAAAGGTGCAAGGAAGTGACCTACAGTATCAAGCAATTTATTTGGGTATAAAGAGACTGCTGTTACAACGGCAAAATAAATTGCACTGTAAATGAGCAGACTGCTACTTGCTGTACCAAAATAAGAAGAAAAACCGATTTCATAAGAAACCGTTGCTGTACGTGGAGTTGCAAATAAAGGACCAACAGCTAAGTAGCACACGACAGTTAAAATCAAACTGGCAATTTTACCTAAAGGTGAACTTAAATTTTGGATGGATCCTTCTACACGCGATAACGCCATAATGGTGATAACAGGCAGACCAACTGCGGTGATTAGAAAACCTAAAGCAGCTAACCATACATGCTCACCCGCTTGTTGGGCGACAATCGGAGGAAAGATAATATTGCCCGCACCAATAAAAAGTGCAAATGTCATAAAACCTAAGGCAATAATATCTCTTGTACGGAGACTTGTCATAGAGGGGAGATGGAGTGACCAAAAGAGGCAATTTTAGAGGATAGAAAAGCATTTTGGTACTTTATTTATTTAGGTTATGACTTTTATTTATATTTCTATATCACGATATGAATAAATGGCTGATTTGAGGTTGATTTATATTGTTGATTATTGGGTGGAAAATAACAAATAAAGAAAAATAGTCTTCTGTTATAAAGATTTACACACTGTTTAATTTTTTTGTAATGACAGTCTAAGTGCATATAAATTAGTCATTAAAATCCTAAATTTAGCCACTCTTTTTCCTTTTCTCCCTGTAAATAAACAAAAAAATGGTAAAAGGTCTATAATCATAAGCCTTATTTACGAGGATGATGCAATGAAAGCTTCCACTGTTACCATTAAAACTGAGCAAGATCTCGAGAAACTGCGTATTTCGGGGCGTCTGGCAGCTCAGGTTTTAGAAATGATAGGGAAGTATGTCAAGCCGGGCGTGAGTACAGAATATCTGGATGACATTTGTAATGATTTCATTGTAAATACTTTAAAAGTGATTCCCGCCAATGTTGGCTATTATGGTTATACCAAAACTACCTGTATTTCACCCAATGAAGTGGTATGTCACGGGATCCCATCGCCAAATACCATTTTGCAAGATGGCGATATTATCAATATTGACGTTGCGATTATTAAAGATGGTTACTTTGGGGATACCAGTCGTATGTATTATGTGGGTGCGGTTAAGCCTGAAGCTAAAAAACTGGTTGAAACCACTTACGAAGCTATGGTTGCGGGTATTCATGCAGTGAAACCAGGTGCAACGCTAGGTGATATCGGTTTTGCCATTCAGTCGGTTGCCCATCGTGAAGGTTATAGCATAGTGCGTGAATATTGCGGTCACGGCATTGGTAAGGTTTATCATGAACAACCGAATGTTTTGCATTATGGTCAACCGGGTCAGGGGCTTCAACTCAAAAAAGGTATGGTCTTTACCATTGAACCGATGGTCAATGCCGGTAAACCGCGTGTGAAAGAGCTTAAAGATGGCTGGACAGTGGTTACAGCAGACCGCTCTTTAACTGCACAATGGGAGCATATGGTTGCTGTGACTGATACCGGTTTTGAGCTTTTATCTCCTTGGCCAGAGGGTACAGGTTCCTATCCTGCAATTTAATTGGCAATTTTTATATGAAATAGAGTGTTTTAACTTCTGGTTAAAGTTGGTTTATTTTGTGTACTAATAAAGTTTTAAAAACGATTGGTTGTAAAATCAAATCATTGTTTTTATTAGGTAAATTTATTTTTATTTTTTTTTATTATATTTATTAAATATTAGATTCTTATGTGTTTTTTTCGTATTATAAACGTATAGATTCTAGCTGTAGTTTCTTTTTTCAAGTTTATAGGCTTATCCACCTCGGGTAAGCTTTTTTTTGTCTAAAATTTTTCATTAGATCAAGTGATGGTTCATATATTGTTTATAAGCATCATTTTTTTGCCCCATTCGTGATGACTGAAATGTATATATGTTAGTTGCTTTAAATATTCAGCCATCCATCGTGAAAAAATTAATATTTACTGAGCTGCTCTACTAAATAATCGATAAAGACACGCACAGCAGGCAATAGTCCACGGCGCGATGGATAAACGGCATGGAAAATGCCATGTGGTGCTTTCCAGTTCGGGAGTACGCGAACGAGTTCACCACTTTGGAGATAGTCTTGCACAATGGTATCCGGTAATAAGGCGATCCCGCAATTTTGTCTGGTGAGTTGTGCCAGCATCATCAGATCAGAACCCATCACCATTGGGTTAACCTTGATTTTTTTCTGATTATTGTGTTCATCGTGTACCACAATATGCTGATCTAAATGTTCATCGGCCATACTCAGAATTTGGTGCTGGCTTAAATCTTCCGGTTGTTTTAATTCTCCAAATTCATTTAGATAAGCCTGACTGGCAAATAAGTGCTGTTCAATATTTTCAAATTTGCGTATCACCAGGCTCGGATCATTATCTAGATTTGAGCGAACACGTAATGCGATATCAATACCTTCATTGATGATATCGACACGGCGATTACTGACAATGAGCTGGATTTTAATTTCAGGATAGGTCTTGAGGAATTGAGGCAAAATTTTGGCAATTTCATTTTGCGCAATGGAGACGGGTAGACTGATCTTAATCACGCCGCGCGGTTGGATACTTAAGTGATCAACCAGATCATGGGCAGCTTGTGCAGCATTCATCATGACCTGTGCGTGACGATAAATATTCATGCCAATATCAGTGACTGCAAAATGGCGCGAACTGCGTTGAATTAACCGAACCCCCAAATGCTCTTCCAGATTATAAACGCGACGACTTAGCTTTGATTTGGGGATATCGGTTGCGCGTTCCGCGGCACTAAAGCCCCCATGTTCAACCACCAATGCAAAGCAATAAAAATCATCAAGATCAGACAGCATGTAAAAATTCCATTTATGCAACAATATTCCAGATTAAAGGTTTATCGTTTCAGTTTGTCAATTTTAATTTTTCAGAATTGTATTGGCTATCTCATTGAGACAACAAGGCTAAAGTGGCATAGCGATACGACTGACTTTTGTTTATTTTATTACTTGGATGCTTCTAGTTTTAAGTATCGCTTGATTTAAAAATATTTAAGCTGCGTGTTGGAAAGGTGAAGATGTGAATAGAGGAAAAATGCCATGGAACTGAGGCATTTACGTTATTTTGTCGCAGTGCTTGAGGAACAGAGCTTCACCAAAGCTGCTGAAAAATTGTTTATTGCCCAGCCTCCTTTGAGTCGTCAAATTCAAAACCTAGAAACTGAGCTGGGTACTTTGCTGTTTGAGCGTGGAAGTCGACCATTAAAACCTACCGCTGTAGGATATTTCTTTTATCAGCAAGCGGTGAAGCTGTTATCCAGCGCAGACCAGTTAAAGTCGATCACCATGCGTGAAGGCATTATTAAAAAAACCATCACTATTGGCTTTGGTGGTTCATTGTTGTATGGATTATTGCCGCGAGTGGTTTATTTGTTTCGTCAGCAACAGCCGTATATGAAAATTAACCTGGTTCAAATGAATGCAATGGAGCAAATAGATGCGCTTAAAGAGGGGCGTATTGATGCCAGTTTTGGTCGGGTCCGAATTTCTGATTCTGCAATCAAGCGAATTTTATTGCGTGAAGAACCATTGATGGTTGCTGTGCATTCAAGTCATCCTCTTGCTGCAGAAGAACATGGGGTCAAACTCGAGGGAATTGTGGAAGAACATGTATTGTTGTATCCCAATCAACCCAAACCGAGTTTTTCCACTCAAATGAAAGGTTTATTTTCCGAGTATGGTTTAGAGCCGAAGAATTTAACCGTAGTTGAAGATATTCAACTGGCTTTAGGTTTGGTTGCTGCAGGTGAAGGTTTATGTATTGTTCCAGAAAGTGCCAAAACCGTGCAGTTTAAGCATCTGAATTATATTCCTATACTGGATGATGACGCTGTTAGCCCTGTATTTTTGATTATCCGCAATGCTGATAATAGCGATTATATTCGTTCATTATTAGATAGTGTTTATCAAGTTTATGATCTGGAAGCCATCAAATATGATCGTCGGATTTTCTAGGATTGATCGGTATTGAATGACTTTATTTATTATTTAATTGCTCTGTTTAAGAAATATTGCTTTATTTTAGAAACTGGGCAATTTCGCGGCCGAATTTGATCGGTTCACTAATTAACGGCGTATGCCCAGACTTTTCAAAGATAATCTGTTTGGAGTTTTTTACGCTCTGGGCAATCATTTTTTGCCCTGCTGCCGGATAGAGTTTGGATTTCTCACCAATAAAAAAAGTACTTGGACAAGTAAGCTGAGCAATGGCATCACGGTAGTCTTCGTCATGATGTAAATAATTATTGATATACCAGGCCAAATAATCCAAACGCTGCATGGGTAAAATAAGAGACTGTAATTTTGGCTGTTTTAATGCCATTTTAAATACTAACGGTGCAGCCTTATTACTGGATTGAAGCTGAACAAACCCGAGCCAAAGTTCCAATAAATGTTGACGGGATGCTGAATCGAGATCAGACCACTGAAATACATGAGGCTTTGCGGCTAGCAATTGTGAGATCTCCGCCAAGAGCTGTTTAACTTGAGGGAATTGCTGGCCAAGTAAACCATATTGCCAAGTTTCATCGACTGAAATTTTAGGCGTTTGATCAATATGTAAATACCGTGATAATTTTGTATTTAAATTACCGTAATGCATGCCATGCATGGCCGTGGTTGCACCCATGGAATAAGCAATCACCGAGAATTGATCTAACTGAAGTTGTTCAATCAAGCTGTCTATATCAAGCCAGTGACTGGAAATGGCATCCAGTTCAGGAATGCAGCAGTGCTGTGAGCCACCAAAACCACGCCAATCGGGAATAATGAATTTATGGTTCTTGGCTTGGGGATACAAGAAAGGAAGCCATTGCCAACTTTGCATGCCCAAACCTGACAGAACCAATACGGGCTGTCCTTGGCCAAATTCGCGGACAAAAAGTTGTTCGCCGTCGGACATGCGGTAATGTGACATGGTTATTTCCCTGGTTTATTATGGTTCATCGAATGCTTTTAATTGTGGAATCATGCTTTCTAGCCACGTGATCCAGCCCATTTCCAAATCAATTCCAAGTTGCAGAATCATTTTATGAATAAACTGGGTGCGATCTTGATCTTGTCCATTGGCGAAATCTTTTGCAAAAATTGTTTGGTAAGTTTTTAAATTCTCTTTGTGTAATATCAGATGCCGTTCTAGTTCAGGCAGTACAGTGTTGCCGCCCAGTTGAGCTTCAGCACGTAGCCGCACCATTAACTCTTCACGTAATTGCGCTGGTGGACTTTGTTTGACCATCCAGTTCGCTAATTCAGTACGACCTAATTTTTCCACCTGATAGGTTTTTTTACGACTGGTCGCGTTATGGTCTTCAATGGTGGAAATCCAGTTTTTTTGTTGCATCCCGCTGAGTTCACGGTAAATCTGCTGATGCGTTGCATTCCAGAAGAAGCCCATAGAGCGGTCAAAGCGACGAGCCAAATCAATCCCCGTGCTGGGTTTTTCAATTAAGCTGGTCAATAAAACATGGGCTAAAGACATAAATGACTCAGTCAGTAAAAATTCACCCAATCATTATGCAACATGTTGCATAAAAATCAAATCTGGAATATAAATTGTGCAACAAGTTGCATTAAGCACCGTATTCGCCAGCTCAAATGGCACGCCAAGGAGATCATATGTCTAATTACCCTCATTTATTAGCACCTTTAGATTTAGGCTTTACCACGCTTAAAAACCGTGTCTTGATGGGATCCATGCACGTGGGCTTGGAAGAAGCGCCTGGTGGTTATGATCGTATGGCTGCATTTTATGCTGAACGTGCTCAAGGCGGTGTAGGGCTGATTGTGACTGGGGGTATTTCACCGAATGATGCAGGTCTGACCTTTGCCGGTGGAGCGAAATTAGACAGCCGTGAAGAAGCTGAAAAGCATCGAGTGATTACTCAGGCGGTGCATGATGCAGATGGCAAAATTGCCATGCAGATTTTACATACCGGCCGTTATTCTTATCAGGCTGATCTGGTCGCACCATCTGCCATTCAAGCACCGATTAATCCAACTAAACCCCATGCTTTGACTACAGCAGAAGTGAATCAGACCATTGCAGATTTTGCTCATTGTGCCAAGTGGGCACAATTTGCGGGCTATGATGGTGTAGAAATCATGGGTTCGGAAGGTTATCTGATTAATGAATTTATTGCTGCCCGTACCAACCATCGTGATGATGAATGGGGCGGTAGTTATGAAAACCGTATTCGTTTCCCGATTGAAATCATAAAACGTACCCGTGAAGAAGTTGGTGAAAACTTTATTATCATTTACCGATTGTCGATGCTGGATTTAGTCGAAGGCGGTTCAACTTTTGATGAAGTGGTACAACTGGCGAAAGAAATTGAAAAAGCCGGTGCAACCATTATCAATACCGGTATCGGCTGGCATGAAGCTCGTATTCCGACTATTGCCACCAAAGTGCCGCGTGCAGCATTTACCTGGGTGACAGAAAAACTGAAAGGTCTGGTCAAGGTTCCACTGATTACTTCAAACCGTATCAATACCCCAGAAATGGCAGAGCATGTTTTGGCTTCTGGTCATGCCGATATGATTTCCATGGCGCGTCCAATGCTTGCTGATGCATTCTTTGTGCAAAAAGCGGAACAAGGTCGTAGTGATGAAATCAATACCTGTATTGGCTGTAACCAGGCTTGTTTAGATCACATTTTTTCGATGAAAATTGCAACTTGCCTTGTCAATCCACGGGCGTGTTATGAAACAGAACTGATCTTTAAAGAAACCGCCGTTGCAAAAAGTATTGCAGTAATTGGTGCGGGTCCGGCTGGTTTAAGTTTTGCCACCTATGCAGCGGAACGTGGACATAAAGTAACTATTTTTGAAGCAGCGAATCAAATTGGCGGTCAATTTAATATTGCCAAAACCATTCCAGGAAAAGAAGAATTCTATGAAACACTGCGTTATTTCAAACGCAGAATTGAATTACTTCCTAATATTCAGTTACGTCTAAACCATTACGCGACTTATGATGAACTGAGCAAAGCAAACTTTGATGACATCGTAGTCGCAACAGGTGTGACTCCACGCCATTTAGAGATCGAAGGCATTGATCATCCTAAAGTCTTGACTTACCTGGAAGTATTAAAAGAACGTAAACCAGTCGGTCAACGTGTCGCAATTATTGGTGCAGGCGGTATTGGTTTTGATACGGCTGAATATTTAACCCATGAAGGCGATAGCGCAAGCCTGAATCCGGAAAAATTTTATAATGAATGGGGTATTGACACCACGTATGAAAATGTCGGTGGTTTGAAAGCAGCTAAATTAGAACAATCCAATCGTGAAATTTACCTGCTGCAACGTAAAGCAAAATCAGTAGGAGCAGGCTTGGGCAAAACCACTGGCTGGATTCACCGTACCGGTTTAAAACACCGTGAAGTAAAAATGGTGGCAGGGGTAAGCTATGAAAAAATTGATGATCAAGGCTTACATATTCTGGTCAATGGTCAGCCCACAGTACTAGAGGTTGATAACGTGGTGATCTGTGCCGGTCAGGAACCGTTTACAGCGATGTTTGATCAACTTAAGGCAGATGGCAAGAATGTACATTTGATTGGTGGTGCTAAAGAAGCCGGTGAATTGGATGCAAAACGCGCCATTCGTCAAGGTGCTGATTTGGCGGCAGTGATTTAACAAGAAATAGACCTCTCTAAAGAACTCAAAATATATTTTGAAGATTTTTTTTGAAGATTTTTATCTCCTAAAAGGAGAGGGGAATCTCTCTTGGTTTTAAATGAGTAATAAATATTCCCTCACCCCAAGGGAAAGGCTTGGGGTGAGGGAATAAATAGAATGAAATAATGGATATAAAGAGAGGAAATAAAAATGGCTTTAACAAATACTCAAGCCTCAGTTCAGCGCTGGCATGAAATGCTGAAAACAAGTGATATGTCTATTTTGAATGATCTGCTTGCTGATGATGTGGTTTTTCGTTCACCAGTGGCATATAACCCTTATCCAGGTAAGCAAGTGGTATTTTTTATTTTGACCAATGTTATTCAAATCTTTGAAAACTTTAGGTATCACCGTGAATTTTATTCAGAAGATGGATTGAACGTGGTACTGGAGTTTTCAGCCAATGTGGGTGAAAAAAAACTTAAAGGCATTGATATGATTCAGTTTAATGAACAAGGTCAAATTATCGATTTTGAAGTGATGTTGCGTCCTAAAAGCGGTTTGGAAGCATTGGCCGTGCAGATGGGACAGCGTATGGCTGCTTTTATGCCAAAAGCACAAACATAAAGAGTATAGTAAAGAGATCAACGGTCATGGAATGACATTTACTGAATATTTTGAGTTGCATCATTTTTAAGGTGGAGCGAATATGAAATTTTTAGTCAAAGCTATCAGTCTATTGGCACAAGAATTGGTCGATCAGATTACAGGTGCAGAATTCCCTACGCTTTATTTTAATCCACAAGGCGAGGCAAGGCAGATGCTCGATGTTTTGCCTCAACTGAAACAGAAATATCGTCCGACACCGTGGTTATCAAATACGCATTTGCATTTGATGTATTTTGACTTGATTAAAAAGAAAACTATTCAGCTGAAATATGATGTCATTGAACAGTTGCACATGCCTGATGGTGGTGTCACGGGTATTGCCTGGTATGGGCTTGACCTTCCTGCAGATACTCCGACTATTATATTAATGCATACACTGACTGGTACACCTGAAAGTATGTCAGAACTGGTGCGTGACTTACATCAACATACAGGCTGGCGTGTGGCATTATGTTTGCGCCGTGGTCATGCCAACTTGCCCATGCCGATACCCAAAATTTCTATATTTGGTTCAACGGATGATTTGCGTGAACAAATTCACCACATTCAAACAAAATTTCCAGATTCTTCTTTATATGCCGTAGGTTCATCTGCCGGTACAGGATTATTAGTGCGCTATTTGGGAGAAGAAGGAGCACAAACACCCATTAAAGCCGCTTTTGCACTTTGTCCAGGTTATGACACGGAGCATGGTTTTAAAAATGTCCATCCATTTTACAGTAAGGTCATGACCAAAAAACTGTTTAAGGCTTTTATTTATCCTTATACAACAACGTGGGAAAAAACTGCATCTTTATCACAAGTACTAGCGACTACAAGCCTGTTGGAATTTCAATACCAATGTTTTGAACTGGCAGGTTATAGCAGTTTTGAAGACTATAATCAGGCAACCAATCCAATCTTGGTATTTGAAAATGTCAAAATTCCATTGATGATTTTAAATGCCGAGGATGATCCCGTTTGCCATATTCAAAATTTTGCCCCCTACAAAGAAACCCTTCTACAGATGTCGAATATTATGGTGGTGACCACGAAAAAGGGCAGTCACTGTGGTTTTTATGAGGGCGTAAATCACACGCACTCATGGTCAGCACGGTTGATTTCAG
Source organism: Acinetobacter sp. (assembly GCF_045628685.1). Taxonomy (GTDB): domain Bacteria; phylum Pseudomonadota; class Gammaproteobacteria; order Pseudomonadales; family Moraxellaceae; genus Acinetobacter. Next base: position 25,878 of record NZ_JAZQPV010000008.1, on the reverse strand, counting down.
ACTATCTGGTTGCACAATATGAGCAAATTTAAGAGTGTGAAAATGATTGATGAACGAAAACTATGAAATATTTTGATGCAATTACCTTGGGTTGGACGGGCAAATAATTAGTATCTAAATCAGAATTTCTGTTACAATCATTTCAACAATAAAAATGACATGAAAGTGTTCTTTTTTTTAAATTGATATAACTCTTATTTTAATCTGAATTATCAAAGTAAAGGTTGTTATTTTGAAATGCCAATGGTGGCGTTTCTGTATGTGTTGAAAAAATTGGTGTAAATGTTGAATATAATTGAAAATTTAGTAGCAAAATCTGTAAACGGTAGTGAAATTATTGTATCGCTGGTACCTTCAAAAAAAATGCAAAGTACTCGTGATGGGTTTAAATGGGTTGAAGTTGGTAAAAGAGTAATGCTTCAGTCTGGTGTTGAAATTGATTTGAACCTTGATGGTCGTAGCTTCTATACAGGTGTTAATGAAATGTTTCGATTCACCTCACGTGTGAATTAAACATTTAAATAATCACTCATCTAAATTAAAAACCGCCTTGATGGCGGTTTTTTGCTATCTGGTCATCCATTTACAGTTACTGTTTTGTATCGATATGAATTTTCTTATAAGTCATCATTTAATGATGAGTAATCATTTTTCGTTTATGAAACAGTGATGCAAACTTGTTGTTTAGAGGATTGAGGGGTTTTATTTATATGCTTCAATTAAAAAATTTATGTTTAAGAGAATTTAAAAGAAATTAATTTTTACAATTTTGTAGATTTTTTGGCATTTTTTGTCACTTTTTGTCATTTATTAGTGAGTGTGATAGCGGTATAAAAAGTAATCCACTTTATATAGGGGAGTGGTAGATTGATGAGCACACTAGAATTATTATTAACTTCCTCATCTGTGCTGATGTTGATGTTAGTGATCTATGCCTTTGGGCAAATGTTTAATTAGTTAGAAATATGCTTGATAAAAAAGTACCTTAGGGTGCTTTTTTATGGATCTGATTTTTACAAAACCATTTTAAGTGGTTTCATGGCTAGTATGAATGAGTTCAGACAAATGATAGCCAAAGCTTTCTACATCAATTAAATGTACTTGTTTAGTCGCTTTACCTAAGCTTCGATCACGATTGGGTAGCCATAAGTATTTTAAGTTAGGGTCATCAATTAATCCCATGTTGTAATTTATATCAATTTTTAAAACCTAATCATCAGCTGTGGTAAATTTCATCTATTGTAAAACTTTAGTAGGAAACTCATCTCACGTTTTCCATTCAGTCCATTCATGATAGTGGCTCTGCAATTGCTTCATTTGGGGCTTTGTATTTATCTAAATGGTGGTTTTGTATCCAGATTATGCTATTTCATTTAAGCTGTAAACAGCTGCGATATCTGTGCTATCTCATACCAAGAACCAAGATGACAATTGAATTAGAAATTGTTGAAATTTTATCAGATATTTTTTTCCCCTAGTCATGTTCTTTTAAGTAACAAAAACAGTTTCACTGATGAATAATATATTGAATATATAGGATTTTTTTGATTGTGAAATTTTAGATATTATTTTTTTAAATATGATTGATATTTTTATTTTTAAATTCTGAGAGTGAATGATTTTATTTATAAAAATTTAGCTTGAATTATTTTTTATAAATATTTATTTAATAATTATTGGTTTTTATATGTTAATTCAGTAACTGAGAGGCTGTTTTATAATGCTATTTAACTTTATAAGTATAATTTTATTTTAGTATTATATTTTGATACATCATTACTATTTTTATTAAGTTAACTTCAGTATATGCTGATATTGTGATTAATAATTTGACCGGTATTTTCATTAAGTCAAGTGATCAGTAGGAATACTATTATGTCTAAATCTAAGTCTCAAAATCCACCCGATTCTAGTCAACGAAATCAGCCCATAAAACAACCCCATCACTTACCAGAGCATGACCATAGGAATAATGAGAAAAGATCGCCTGAAAAGCCGGTACAGAGCGAAAAATAAGAATAGCTCATTATACCATTGCCATGTTGAAAGAGGTTTCGGCCTCTTTTAACAGGATTATAGTACATTAAACCCATAAAATTTTATAAAATGAATGAGGATTTTAAAATTTTTTCCAAGCTTGTTTATATGGGTAAATAGGATAAAGCTATAACTTACTTCATTTCTGTAAAGCATCTTAAGAAAAATTAACAAGAATTATAGGGGATGTTTTTTTAGAACACTATCTTCCTGATTTCACAGATTAAAGGTCTATGTAAAATGAATATGACAACAACATATCCACAAAAATTAGTCACATTTTATAAATTGGATAGTCCCGATATTCAAAGAGGGGTTTGGGCTAATTATGATAAAAATGGAAATTTTATAAATCTTACCAATTATTATGGTAAAAAATTAGAGTTAATTGGGCCTGATCGTGTCCGAATAGATGGAGAGGTATGGGTGTGCAAAGACCATTTTAAATAGACACTTAATATGTTTTATTTAAGTCATGCTATTGCCTATAAGGATGAAATTTTATATTTAAATGGGTGGAAATTATAATTATACACCTTGATTTTAAAAAATTAATTTGACCCTATAAATGATAGATCATGATTAAATATTTATAATGATTAGAAAAATTAAAGAAAATTTTAACAAAATCATATATATTTGTATTTTTATCAAAGCTCATATGGCAAGTAACAATGATTGCAAAAAAATTAAGAATACTTAGCTCTGTTCTAGCCATTCTGGGTATCTCTGCATTTTTCACATTTCAGTATTTTCTACAAACTGAAGAGTTTAGTGGTTTTAAAGAGGGGACTGAACAATACAATGGGTATCGCTATGCCCAAGACAATCAGCTGACGTCTATAGGTCAGTGCGATGATGAGAAAGATGAACCTGCTATGAATTTTAATCCTGATTTTATGCAAGGTTGTAAGCAGTACTTTGATCGATAGTATGAATAGGTAAATCTGTTTAGTTGGTGATTTATTGAAAATGAAATCACCTTTTAAAAGATTATTATTGGGATTTTGATTTGATGACTGAATACTCAAACCTGAAAAATTTTGAATAATCCTATACATCAAAAAAATAGATTAATACTGTCGCTTTTCTGAGGGGTGCTTTTTAGGAATTGCTATATATTCATCTTTCATTTCAAAGAAAAATTGATTTGCTTCGCCAGCGTTGCAATTCAGCCATTCCATTCTATTGTCTTCAGGTATCACAATAATGGAACGCTTTTCACTATTAGGTTTATGGAATTGTTTCATAAATGGATGATGATCTGCATTTATGGTGAGCAAGCTCATTGATCTGATCTGTTTATTGTCGACTACTGCATCTTCATAGATCGCTGCAAGTGTAAACGGCAGTTTATCTTCACGAGAAATTCCAAACCAATGCGGCTTTCCATCTATATATTTGGGCTCAAAAATTGTTTCGACCGGCACTAGGGTGAATTGATTTTTATGCCATGCATGTCGAAAACTCGGTTTTTCAGCCACGCTTTCAGTTCTGGCGTTATAGGTATGACGACCAAATTTTACTTCCTTAGCCCAAAAAGGAATAAGACCAAATTTGGCTAGATCCCATTCTGGCTGATCTGCGCCATGCATTAAAATTGGCGCATCGTATAAAGGGAAAATATCATTAGGAAATTCAAAGGGAGGTTCTGGAAGATTCAGAAGAAAGGCTCTATTTTTTTTGATCGCTTCAAAATTTGCACACATGAGCTGTCTCTTTATTTTTATTCCTTTTCATTAAATCAAAAATAATTAACAATAATAATAAATCTTACAAATCTAGAACCATTCCTATTAAAGCAGTTATGGTCAGAATTTTAATCACATTGCATTTAGCTAAACCTACATGGTTGAATATATTAAGCTTAATCTTTATTTGAGCTTTAAATTAAGCCATTTTAATGTAATGAGTAAGGCTTAAAATAATTTTTTTTCAATTTTATATCGGATTTAAAAGAATATACCGCTTATTTTGATAACTTGATTATCTATGTAGACTAATGAATATAATGAATTTTTTGCCCATAAGATGCATTCATTATCTCTGGAACATAGAGGATAGAACTTAACTGAAATGTATATCGTTTCATCCAGAATTATGTTTGAGTTAAATCCTTATAGTATTCCAGATAATTTCGTGGAGACAGCAGCAGGCTTGATTTTCTTCCTAAACTATTTTGCTTTCATGTTTATGAATTTAAGGGGGAGCATAAACATAGATATCTTCACGAATGTCACAATAGATATCTTCACGAATGTCACAAATGTGGTAAAGCAGATGAGTGCGCTTTTTTTCCTGAGAATTGAATTTGTCTAAATCTCTGTTAAATACTCAATATTGCCAATTTTTTTCTTTTTATATTCTAGGTGGCTGTAAAAATACCTGGCCAGATAAAAATAATTTAAAGTGCTGTTGAGATGCATTGTTAAAATATTAAGCTTTAAGTCATCATTTTGAATATCTCAAAATTATAATTTTTGAATGTTTGCTTTAAACTGAGCCAACTCAACCCAGTACCTAATCGGGAAAAATCTAAATATATATCTGCATACTAGAGATATATGGATGTGGGTTAAGAAAGATGTAATCTAAGTAAGCCTGGAATTAACTTGTTAATAAGTTAATAAGTTAATAAGTTAATATTTTTAGTAATTAATGTGAATTGAAATAGATGTATTTTATTTTTAAATCAATTATATATATAAATTAAACTTACATGGAAAAAAATTGAAACAGATGAAATGTAGGATAATAGAATTTCCGGAGTAGAGTGAAAAGTTGTAATGGGTACAACATATTTCAAACTACTAGAGGATATGAAAAAAATGGCTAATCCGCAAACAATTCAGCAAAGTCAACATAATCAACAGCCTGATCAACCGAAACAACCGAATCAGCCACAGCCAGACCAGCAGAACCAGCACATTCAGGAATCTAATCCACAAAAGCAGCCGAATGAGAAAACTCAAAGTCCGCAAAAGCAACAGAAATAAAATCTTGCTTTACTCGCCTTGAATCCATGTATTCAGGGTTTTTATTGCTCTCTAAATTTTTAACAGATAAGCTGTGTAATTATTTATAGGGATTGTTGTTTCATCTATAGGTAAGCAATAAATTAAAATGAACTTAAGACTATTCAAAATGATAAGTGCTATTTTAGCCATTATAGGTATTTCGGCCTTTTTATATTTCCAGTATTCAGTGAAACCAGAAAAATTTGGTGGTTTTAAAGAAGGTACCGAACAATACAATGGTTACCGCTATGCACAGGATATGCTTAAGTCGGCAGACCAGTGTGATGATGATAAGGATGATCCAGCCATGAATTTTAATGAAGAATTTTATGAAGGCTGTAAGAAGTATTTTGAAGAACAACACCAGCTTTCCAAATAATTTTTCTTATATCCCCCTCTAATAGGTGTTTATTCTTCAGTAATTTAGTCACCATTTCAATAGTAAGACTATCTTCCTAAAAATTCTTCGCAATGCTCTGCAATAAATATTCATTTTTTTGAATGCTAAATTTTTTGTCTCATTTTGCTTGTTGGTTCAGTGCCATTGACTAAACATCGCAAAAGTGACTTTGATAACTGTCAAGTATGTGAATCATTGATCTCATCAATAAGTTAAAAACCACTTCATCTATATACATAATTTCATCATGAATAGTAGGGTAAATGTTTAAGAGAAGTGAGTTCAAGTAATGATTGTGAATGTAGCAATAGTGCAGGCACCTTTGAATCAAAAGCATGCAATTATGCGGTTTACAAAGAAGGGAATTGATACAGATTTGAGGGTTGATCAGGCCAAAGAAAGAGTAAATTAATAGTGTCATGATTAAGGCAATATAAAAGAAAGGAGGGGAATAAGGATGGCTACTCCACTACAAAATCCGCAACCCGATCAGCTAAATCTGCATATTGGATTCTCCCGGAAACCTGATGAGGAAAAAGCACCCAATCTGCCTAATCCATAACCTGATCAACCTACCCAACATCTTCAATAATTGAATTTACAGAAATACCCATCAGCCACATAAAAATTTCTGGAGACCAGATGAATTAAACTTTACCCATCTATCTCTCAACATTGGAGGTATGTAGTGTTTTTCCTTACCCAAAGTTTTTGCTTAAATTGCTATAAGGAGAAAAGTTGATGAATTCCAATGATGATCGCAATGGTATAAAAAAATTACAAAATGATGTGAAAGTGGATTTGTATGCGGATCCAGTTACGGATAAATCCGATTCCCAGCCCTTGGGGCCGATGGGTGCAGTAGTAGGGGCGACTAGTGGCGCGCTTGCTGGTGCTGCTGTAGGTGCCACGATTGGTAGTATAGGTGGACCATTAGATGCTTTAATCGGTGGGGCGTTAGGTGCAATAGTGGGTGGTGTATCCGGTCATGCAACTGCAGAAGCGATAAACCCTATTATTGAAGATAATTATTGGCGCGAAAACAGTAGTTATCAGCTTTATTATAAATTGGCTCTAAAGGATTATCCTGATTTAAACTATGAGAGAGATTATCGGCAGGCTTATCGTATAGGTTATAACGATTTATCTGTGTACGATTCAGCAATGAATTTTGAATATATAGAGCTCCATCTTCGTTCTATATGGGAAGAATCGAAAGGGGAATCTCGACTTTCCTGGGAAGAGGCCAAACATGCTTCACGTGATGCATGGAATCGCGTGCATTTTTTAATGTCTTAAATGCCTCAAAAGAACTTTCATGCAATCTCAATCCATTTTTAACATGAAATGTTTGGTTTATTTATGAATTATGAATGTCATCTAGTCATAAAGTAGTATTTGTATTCCTGCCAGATTTATTACCTCATTGGTATATTTATTTGAAACTAATAAGTTCACTCCCAACGTTCTAGAAAATATAGTTATCCCCTTTTTTATAAATTTTTCTCTAAAATCAAGAAATATATAGAATATTTCACCATAATCTAAAAACCTGAAAATATTTATTTCAGGTTTTTAGAATGATTTGTAGGCTTTTAAATTGTAATTAATGAAAATTTCATCCCAGATGATGCAACTATCAATTATATTAAGTTGTTGAAAATAAAATGGAATACAGCTAAATGTTCAGCTTGCCCATCCAGCATAAACTGGCAGGATTCTACTTTTTCTACTATTCGATAGTAGGAACCTTTATGCCTTTTTGGAGCCTTTATCTTGAAGATCAGGGCTTTAACTATCAGGAGATTGGGCTCTTATCTTCCATCGCGATTGTGACTCGCTTTTTTGCACCTTTTATTTGGGGGTGGATTGCCGATAAATCTGGCAAAAGAATGTTGCTGGTACGCATCGCAACGTGGATGGAAGCCTGTATTTGGTTTATGATTTTCCTGATTCCAAATACTTTCCAATCTGTCGCCTTACTCATGTTGATTTTTAGTTTTTTTCAAAATGCCATTTTAGCGCAATTTGAAGGGGTGACTTTATTCTGGTTAGATGAAAATCGAACTCAACTGTATGGTAAAGTTCGAAAGTGGGGTTCAATTGGCTTTATTGTAGCCGTTTTTGGTATCGGGGCTTTATTGGAAATTATTCCTATTTCAATGTTGCCTGTCATGTTGCTGTGCATTGCATTTCTGGCTTTTATTTGGTCTTTCAGCATTAAAGAACCGACTACTGCACCGCGTTCACAAATGCAATTGGAACCACTATTGCCGATATTAAAACGGCCTATCGTGGCTGCATTTTTTACAATTGAGTTTGTGTTGTTATTTTCCCATGCGCCATTTTATAGTTTCTATAGTAACTATTTGCATCAAGTGGGTTTTAGCACCACTGAAATTGGCTTGTTATGGTCAGTTGGCGTGATCGCTGAAATTATCATGTTCGCTTTTGCCAATAGGTTATTAACTCGATTTTCCTGGCGTACTTTAGTCAGCCTATGTTTGGTGTTGACTGGAGCAAGATGGATGGTTGTTGGCCTATTACCCCATTCATTTACCGCACAGTTTTTAGCACAAACCATTCATGCCTTTAGTTTTGGCTTGTTTCATATGATTGCTATGCGCATTATTTTCCAGAATTTCTCTATGGGGCAACAAGGACGTGGTCAAGCCATGTATAGCACCATGTGGGGCTTAGGGGTTGCTATAGGTAGTATCTTGGCAGGTAGATACTGGCAATTGATCTCTGGCGAGATGGTTTTTATAATTGCCGGTTTTTCAACTTTAATTGGCTTGCTGTTTGTTCGATGGCTACCGAAACAGATCCAACAAGCCTAGACCTAAAGTTTAATCATATTGAGAGAGTCTATTTTATAGCTGGATTTCACTGTATCGATTGAACCAGGGCTGGGCTTCCTCAAGTTGAGCCGCAAGTTGTAGTAATAAGTCTTCACGGGCAAAAGGTGCAATAAACTGTGAACCTAAAGGTAAATTGTCTTGGTTCCAGTACAGTGGAACAGACATTGCCGGAAGGCCTGTAATATTGGCCAACTGGGTAAAGGGAACCCATTTTAAATTTTCTTTTACAATTTGATTGACCAATTTTCCTTGAGCCAGTAAATGGGCTTTGCCCAGTTTTAAGAGACTTTTTAAAATCGGTTTTTGCCAAGTGGGTATTTTAATTTCCCCATTTTTGGGTGCGACAGTGGCGGTAGCTGGTGTTAAATACAAGTCATAGTGATCGAAAAAATGATTCATTTGAGTGGCATAAACACCCCAGTTATTCAGATTGTGAATGTATTCAATTGCCGTGGTTTGTCCACCGAATGCAGCGAGTGCGAGTGAATCCAGTTCAAAATCGCTGTTTTTCGCCTGATATTGTTGTTTAATCTGGTCAAGAATATAAGAAAACTGGCTAAACCAGGTGGTAATAAAATCTTTGGCAAGCGCCATACCGTCAATCGGTGGTGTATCTTCCACCACAGTATGACCTAATGACTCCAGTAATTTTGCCGTATGTTGAACTGCAGCAATCGCATCTTTAGAAACATGGGTGCCAATGGGGGAATGAGTACTAAAAGCAATTGTTAATTTTTTAGGCAGATGTTGAATGGCGTCTAAATAGCTACCTTGAGGACGTTCAATTTTAAATAAAGAGCTATGTTCAGCGCCGTGAGTCGCATCAAGCATTGCGGCGCTATCTCGTACCGTTTTCGCAAGGATGTGTTGAATAGCTGCACCATGCATGGCCTCACTCATTTGTGGTCCCCAAGGTGTGCGTCCACGGCTGGGTTTTAATCCAAATAAGCCACAATAAGATGCTGGTATGCGAATAGAACCACCGCCATCTCCAGCGCCAGCAATGGGAACCATACCTGCTGCAACAGCAGATGCAGAACCGCCTGAAGATCCACCACTATTATGTTTTAAATTCCAGGGATTGTGACAGGTTCCCCAGGCATCTGGTTCGGTAATTCCTTTAATCCCGAATTCTGGAGTGTTGGTGCGGCCAAAGGTGACAATGCCAGAATTTTCCCAGCGATTGACAATTTCAGAATTCTGTTCAGAAGTATGGTTGATACGTTTTAAGCCCTTACAGCCGTAGGACGTGGGATAACCTGCATATTCTTGAAATAAGTCTTTCACTAAAAAAGGCACACCGGCAAAAGGACCGGTTAATTCTTGTTGAGTGCGTTTTTGTGCATAGTCATGCATGGGAATGATTATGGCATTTAATTGGGGATTCGTCTGGTTTGCGCGCTTTAATGCTAAGTTCAGTAATTCCGAAGACGAAACTTCTTTGTTGGCAACTAATTTGGCCAATCCTAGCCCATCATATTGTAGATATTCAGAAAGATTCATTAAGGTCCTGGTTTTATTTTTGATATGAACTTCGGTTGTTGTAATTGATTTTATATGAAGAAGCAATACTGGCTTGATTTTGCTTCGGGACTTTTAATTAATAAAGTGTTGGTTCGTTGCTGCATAGAAGGGGATTTATATGATCTCATCAGGATGTGCAAAGAGCAGTTCTTTATCATTTTCAAATATAGTTTAAGCGTTAAAAAAATTACTTTACTTATATTTCTCTGCTAAAAAATAATACAGAAATATTTGATGATCATTTGAAATCTCCACTATGATTACAGATCATATTAAGTATCTCGGTGCTATTCAACTTTAAAGTAAATAATTTAATCATTTCAAGCAAGTATCTTTCTATTTTTTAGTAAAAAATGAGTAAATATATTGTTGTAATATGGTGATAAATACTGGTTTTTCATAAAAATATGCTAAGTTAGAGAAAGAGATTTTTAGCCTTGAACTTCTGTATGAAAAATGCATATCTAACAATTTTACTTATATTATGCTCATCTGTAACGATGGCAAATGACAATAAAGCAGTTGTGGCAACAGAAGCTGACACAATTGAAACAGAAAGTTCAAATACAATTCGTGTGGCGACTCGTCCCGAAATTGTTGGCCTGTGGGGAATGCAGATTGCCAATAATAAAAAATGCATTGAATATTACAATTTTAAAAGTAATAACAATGTAGTTATAAAAAGTGGGCAAGAGTGGTCATCAGGTATTTATGACTATCAGCAATCCCCAGAGGAGCGTACCTTATTGCCAGCACTGGTTTTACAGGTAAAGTATGATAATAATGAAAAAGATTGTTCAGGTCTTCAGGAAGATCAAACCGGCGAGATTTCCCAGTATTTTGTGCAATGGAAAAATCCATCAACCATTAATTTTTGTAGTAATGAAAAAGCAGAACAATGTTTTGCGACATTACGCCGCGTTTTACCTTAAGGGCTAAAACTCAGCTTTAAAATTATAGATGTAAAAAACCGCTCATGAAGAGCGGTTTTTATTTAGAACATCAGTATTAAGACGCTTCTTTTTGTTGACCTTCCAATTTTTGAAGCAAATGCTTTTCAAGATAATGAATATCCATGGCTTGAGCACAGAAATTTTCATCTTGCAAGATCAGGTCTTTATGCAAAGGAATATTGGTCTTAATTCCAGTCAAGATCATTTCTTCTAATGCTTGTTTCATACGCGCAATACAAGTTTTACGATCTTTACCATGCGCAATGAGTTTCGCAATCATTGAGTCATAGTAAGGGGGAATGCTATAGCCTGGGTAGATGTGCGAATCCAGCCGAATACCTGCACCGCCTGGCGCATAATAATGCTCAATTTTCCCCGGAGATGGCATGAAGTTGCTTGGATCTTCCGCATTAATACGGCATTCCATTGCATGACCATGACATTCAACGTCAGCTTGTTCAATCTCTAGACCAAGGCCGCCCGCAATACGCAATTGTTGTTCAATAATATCGATACCAGTGACCATTTCGGTAACAGGATGCTCTACTTGAACACGGGTATTCATTTCAATGAAGAAAAATTCATCATCTTCAAACAAGAATTCGAATGTACCGGCGCCACGATATTGCATCATCTTACATGCATTAACACAGGCTTCTAAGATATCAGCGCGTGCTTGTTCAGGTAAGTTTGGTGCTGGTGCTTCTTCAAGCACTTTCTGATGGCGACGTTGTAAAGAACAGTCACGGTCAAAAAGGTGAATGGCATGACCATTACCATCAGCTAAAATCTGTACTTCAACATGACGCGGCTTTTGCAAGAAACGTTCCATGTAGACAGTGTCATCACCAAACCACATTTCTGCATCACGCTGTGCTGCCTGAACAGATTCAAGTAAGGTGTCTACACGTTCCACAATACGCATACCACGACCACCACCACCTGAAGCAGCTTTAACAATCAGTGGAAAGCCAATTTCTTTCGCTTCAGCCAAGGCGTTGTTGGTAGTTACTGCATGAGCAGAACCTGGAACGGTTGGAACACCGGCTTTACGCATCGCGGTAATGGCAGAAACTTTGTTCCCCATTAAGCGGATATGTTCCGGACGTGGACCAATGAAGATAAAACCTGAATTTTCGACAATTTCCGCAAATTCGGCATTTTCAGACAAAAAGCCATAACCTGGATGGATGGCATCTGCACCGGTAATTTCAGCAGCAGTAATAATTGCTGGAATGTTTAAATAACTTTCACTACTTGCACCCGGACCAATACACACGGCTTCATCTACAAAGCGCAGGTGCATGAGGTCTTTGTCGGCATCGGAATAAATACCAACGGTTTTAATTCCTAAAGTTTTGCAAGCGCGGGTAATGCGTAAAGCAATTTCACCACGGTTTGCAATTAACACCTTTTGCAACATTTATAAATCCCCGTGGTTTTACGCGCGATAGCGGAAAAGTGGTTGACCGAATTGAATGACTTCACCATTTTTCACTAAAATTTCTTCAACTACACCGCTTTGAGTCGCTTCAATCGGGTTCATGATTTTCATGGCTTCAATGATGCCCAAAGTATCACCCGCAGAGATGGTTTGACCCACTTTAACAAATGGTGCTTCGCCAGGGCTTTGTGCAGCATAGAACACCCCAACCATTGGTGAGGTTTCTACAGCACCGCGTGGCGTTTTTGCTACAGGTGCCGCTGCTGGAGCAGCAGTCATGGTTGGAACGCCTGCCGCAACCACTGGATTGCGACGAGTTAAGGCGATAGATTGATCACCTTCTTTAACTTCTATCGCTTGTAAGTCAGATTCAATCATCAGGTCGATGAGTTTCTTGATTTTACGGATATCCATGAGACAGTATTCCTAATTATGATTGCGTAGAAAGTTGAATTTTTTCGATGGCATAATTCAGTGCTGCGGCGTAGCCCTGAGCACCTAAACCGCAAATTACGCCAACGGCTTTATCGGACAGATATGAATGGTGTCTAAATGCTTCGCGAGCATGGACATTCGATAAATGAACTTCAATAAACGGGATTGCGACACCAAGAAGGGCATCACGTACTGCAACAGAGGTATGTGTCAATGCGGCAGGATTGATAATGATGAACTGAATGCCTTCTTGTTGGGCTTGATGAATTCTGTCCACAATTGCACCTTCCCAATTACTTTGGAAAGTATCTAATAAAAGAGATGAATTTTGAGCTTGAGCGATGAGCTGCTGATTAATATCTTCTAGGGTGAGATGTCCATAAACTTCAGGTTCGCGTTTACCCAACAAATTTAGATTCGGTCCATGAATAACCAAAATGGTCGAGCTCATTCAGCTTGCTCCAATTATAAGTTTGCAAATTCACTTTGCAAGATGTCAGCAAAGTTTGCGTATTATGGCATATATTTCCACATTTTTATTATGAGCTGTTTGAATCAATGCGGAAGCTACGTGTCAAAACTGAGCTATATAATGAAAACTTTGCAAGGAATTGGCAATGTTAAAAAATGACATTTTTTATAATTATTACTATTTTTTACATTGTAAACTGAATTGACCAAAACAGTTCATTTATTTTGTGTAACCGCTAGGGCTGAATCATGGATAGTTAGAAGTTCTTGCCAACAGGTGGTATAACGTGGAGATCGGTAATGCTGTTTCATTTGCCATGCTATACTGGTGGAATGGTAACCAACTTGTATACAGTCTGAACCGTAGCGTTGCTTAATTTTCAATAAGATTTTCATCAAATCATTACGCTGTTGAATCAGTTCTAAGGGCTGCCATAAGTCATGAATATGCTGTTGCTTGGACTGCAGCGCCGTAAACATCACTTCAACTTTGACATACTTTTTATTTTCTTTAAATAAAACATCTATTTGCTTTAATGCTGCGTGATTTAAAATCAGTAAATCATCTGTAGCATATTCAAGTCCTACTGCGTGGGAAGTACTCTTTTTGTAGGGTGGATGGGGTATTTTTTCATAGAGCGCAACATGCACACATGCGCAAAGTTGCTGTTGTGCAGTTAAGCGTTTATAAGCACGGTTTACATGAAAAGTAAGGGCTTGTTTTATTATGGGATTCTCGCTTAAAGCTGAAGCAAAACTACGAGAGGACAGGATTCTTTTTGAAGGGATTGCAGGATCATCCAAGGCAATACAGGATTGACCTTTTAGCTCACGGATAGTGCGTGCAATGAGCACCGAGAACTGCTTGGCAAGATGATGTTCATTGGCAAAAGTTAAGTCATAGCTATTATAAATTTCATAATCTTGAAGTTGCTTGCTGATTTTACAACCAATACCCCAAACATCTGCTACCGGTGTTTCTTGAAGCAAGCTTTCATAACTGCATAAATCTAAGTTTGGTAAAAAGCACAGTGACTGAAAGCCGGTTCGTTTTTTCGCAAAATGATTCGCCAGTTTGGCTTGGGTTTTGGTAACACCAACGCCTATACAACAGGGTAAGCCAATCCATTGATTAATCGTGCTGATTAAATCATGGCAGTATTGTTCAAGATCCAGGTTTTTTGCATAAGGCGTTAAGCGGATAAAGCATTCATCTATAGAGTAAGGTTCCAGATCATCTATATGAAAGTATTGCTGCAAGATTAAAAAGAAGCGCCGTGACATATCGCCATATAACGCATAATTGCTTGAAAATACTTTTACTCCCCCCTGTAAAGCCTCTTGCTCAATTTCATACCATGGAAGAGCCATCCCAATGTTTAAAGCTTTGGCTTCATTACTGCGGGAAACCACACAGCCATCGTTATTGGAGAGCACAACCACAGGTTTCCCATTCAGTTGCGGGTTAAATACGCGTTCACAGCTCACATAGCAGTTATTAATATCTATTAAAGCAAATAGTTGTTCTTTCATTATTTTAATCTTGATTTTGTAACGTTATCAAGTAATCATAAAGAGATGATTAAGAAAACTCAAATTAAAAATTTATGAATAATCAATAGGGCATCCTATGAAGAGCTTTAACCTCGTGTAAGCTTCAGTTTAATTCGGGTTAATAGCGTAAAGCTATCCAAGAGTGAATTACTACAAATCAATAAATTAATATTTTGAATATTACAATGAATCAAGTCGATACAGTTTGAAGGTTGGTGAAATGAAAATATGCGCTAGATTAGTAAGAGTCGTAATTAGTACGGCATATCCCTAACAACTAAAGGATGGATATGGAAATGGCTAATCAACAATCCAATCAACAAAATGACAATCAACGTCAACAACAGCAAAATAACCCACAGAGTGACAAACAGCAACAGCAGCAAGGTGGGAAACAACAGCAACCCAATCAACAGCAGCAAAAAAATCCTCAGCAACGCTAAGGGTTAAACAAAAGCCTCAAGATTATCTTGGGGCTTTTGTTTATCTTATTAAAGGTCAGATGCTTTGCGACAATCAAAATACTTATTTGACTAAAGCTTTAGTCAAATCGAAAAGCCCATTTTTAGTACACTTATATAATTTTATTATCGTAATTTTTTTAAAATACAGGTTACTACTCCCCAAATAATTAACTGTTCTTCATTACGTAGATAAATATCTGGATATTCCGGATTTTCTGCTTTTAACCAGATCTTGACTTGAGCATTGTTTTGCTTCTCTATCATCAAGCGTTTTACAGTAAACTCATTATTGATTAAAGCTAAAACAATATCGCCGTGTTCTGCGTTTAAGCTACGATCAATGAGAATCTGATCATCTATATCTATACCTGCATTTTTCATCGACAAAGAATTTACCCGTAATACAAATGTACTCAGGGGGTTATGGATCAAGTATTCATTTAAGTCGATAAAGTCTTCTGTGTAGTCTTGAGCAGGAGATGGAAAACCCGCGGCAACCGATTCCAGAGGATAAGGGATATCTAACTGTGTTCGGATTTGAATGGGATGCAGTTCAATATTCTTAATGCGATCATCTTCAGGCTTTGGCTGTAACCATGCCTTGATTTCCAGCACTTTAGATTCTGGCACACGCATGACCACCGTTTTTTCTTGATACTGGGTTTTTCGCCCGGAATTTTTGCGTCTGCCGCCGTGACTATGCTTTATTATCGTGGGATCTTTAGGTTTCATTGTTATTTCTTGATTTTGTAACTATTTCAAGTTTAACAAAAAACACTGAAAATAAAAAGATTGCCTACATATTTAGGATCTAGGATAAAATGTCTTATTCAGCTCAATTTACCAAGGTATAAGCCATGAACCAGAAATCTCCATTAGAAGAATTAATCGCAGAACAAAAGCTATTATGCGAGGAATTTGATTCTGCTTATATCAAAGTCAGTGGTGACGATGTTGTTGCGGTTGCTGTAGATACCTTAAATCAGGAGCCGATTGTCGGGATTCGTAAAAAGCCTGAAACTGAAGAAAATGTCGCTTGGTTTATCTATGGTGGGGAAATGGGAGAGGGTGAAGATTTTTTTCAAACCATGACTGTTCGAGAGTTACAGGATATTTTGCCTGAAGTCCTTCCGTACCTGGCTTTGGCTGAAGGTTTCCGCTTTATGATTGATCGTGAAGATTATGAAGATGTATGGAAAGAAGGCCAAGTTTAAGTAAGAATCAGCCGATCAAATTGATGATATGAGCCACTGAATAAGTGGCTTTTATTTTATTAAGCACCGAGATCAGAAATTAACAGTATTTAAACTACTGAGGTATGCTACTTTCTAGTAAGTCACTTCATCGCTTTTAAATGAAACTATATGATTAAAGGTTGAATTGAGTCTGTCTACCCATGCATTACATTTCTATGTTGGTGTATAAATAGACAATTATTGTAGTATGTTAGTATAATACGAAAATCCACCTTGTGTAACGGGAGTTGTTCTATGACAGCTTATACCATCATGAAAGCAGGTAAATATGAGGATGAGATGATTCCTAAACTTGCTATACATGCATTTCGTCATGCCTTTAATAAAGCATGTTCGGTAGCGACGGTCGTTTATGTAAAAGAACAGCAACTGCTACAACGTGAAGTTAATGGACATCAAACCGTGATTCAAGACTTATCGAACGCTTATGTGAGTGTTGATCATCTTCCTAAAGTTTTAAAACGTAAGAGAATGCAAGAGGCAGCTGTATAACTTAATGCCTCAACCAAGAATAAGGATGTTTGCCGGTCCCAACGGATCTGGAAAGAGTACAGTCAAGGAATATTTGTTGCCCCATCATATAGGGGCTTATTTAAATGCTGATGAATTAGAACAATATCTGAATATCCATCATCAACTAGATTTGGTGGCTTATCATCCGGCCTTAATAGCAAAAGATTTGCTTCATTTCCTTAAACAGAAAAAACGCCCTAATGCTGGACAGTTATTTCCTTTACTGAAAAGCGAGCCTATTTTATTAGATAATGGAAACATTCAGTTTGATGCAGCAGAAATAGATTCCTATCTCTGCGCACGTATTATTGATTATATTCGCCTAGAATTTTTACGCTTAAAGATCAGTTTTACTTTTGAAACGGTAATGTCGCATATTTCTAAAGTAGAGTTTCTGCAAGAAGCCAAACGACAGGGTTTCAAAACCTATTTGTATTATGTTTCAACTGTTGATCCGATGATTAATATTGCCCGAGTCAAGTATCGTGTCAGTGTCGGCGGACATTCTGTACCTGAGCAAAAGATTGTGGAACGTTATTATCGTAGTATGGATTTACTCATGCAGGCTGTAGATGCCAGTGATCGAACCTATTTATTTGACAATTCTTCAGATGGTGAAAAAGCGGCATTTATTGCGGAAATTCAATCTGCAGAAACTTTAAAAATGAATCCTGAAATTCAACAATTACCATGGTGGTTTGCAAAAAAAGTCCTTAAAGATTTTACAGATCAATAAGATTATATAAATGTCCTGTTTAGAGTCTATAGAATGCTTTTAATATCCTATATTGAAACATCAAAGACGCTCAATAATATAATTTTCAGGGTTTAATCAGTTTAATTTGATTAAATCTTAGACATAAAACTGAGTCGTTATCCCCTTATGGTAACAGTATTTTTTTGATCTAAATTTATGGTTTTAATGGTATTTATTTAAAATCTAAACCTGCTTTCACGTACGGCTTTCTATTTACCTTCTTAGGCTTATCCGTAAGGGTGGTATTTGTACGTTAACAGTCGTATTTCCGGAATCAATACAATAAATAGTTTGATTGCTCCGCTATTAAACCCTCAAACGATATTGAATACCCCTGCAATATAAGTTTTTATTCGGTTTATTTGTTGTGCCGTTTTCTATGACATGCTGCAAACTTCCGCTATTGAATTAATAGGCGAGTCCCTTGATGCTAATTGTTGTAAGGTCTAAGGGGTGGACACGTATGAGTTGTGGTTGTACACGGGAATTGTGGAATAAACGGCTGTCTAAGTGTTGAAGGGTCGCAAAATTAACATTTGTCATGTTAGGTGCAATCGCCGTGGCATTTATTCTGTTTCGAAGGGAAGTGCATAATCAGGCTCTCAAAACAGCATATGTATATATAATTGATTTTAATAAAAAATAAGATATATTCTAAGCTGGTATTCAGCAGTGTGATCTTTGGGAATCGGTTAGGTTAGAATTGCTGAAATCTATCCTGTGCTCAGCCTGACGTTAATTGGCATGGGATATATTATCAAGTGTTTAGTTTATTGCCGTCAGATATATGAGCATGTTAATTCAGCGTACATTGATGGGGGAAATTCATGAGGAAATATCCGCAGGTTCAGCATGATTTGATACTCAGACCAAAACTTTTAGTTATGTCCTCACAGATATTACAAGTTCGCGATGTGCCATTATTGATGAAATAGTATTCTAAATTAGAATATACCTTCAGACAGGGCTAAAACCATCACAAGCCGAGATTTAAATGGGCTGTATTCTTAAAATAGCCTAAGCAAATAATAAAATATACGCCTAGATGTTTAAGCTATCTAAGGGTAGGAGAGACTTTGTTTATGACTGATTATAATAAGCATGGCTCACTATGATTTTCCGAAGAGCGGTGCAGCAAACACCATTACTTATATTAATGATCAACAGAAAGGCTGAATTTTTAGAAACTCGAGACCTCCATAATGCAATATGGCCTATAATTAAATAAATACAGAGTAGGTAATTTTTCTATTTTAAATGCAAAAATTCATTTTTATTAGGGAGTTGGTAACGGTTAATTATTTATTAAATTTCAAATACATAAATGATAATAAAAAATTAATATTTCAAATATTTGTTTTATATAGAGTTTATTTGAAGAGAGATACCGGGCATTAATCCAGACTAGACTCCAATACCGCTCAACAGCTATCATTTATGAAGATCTAAAATAGCCTAAGTAGATTTATAATTTTATAAAATGGCAATTGATTAAATACCTATTATCATCAAAAATAAGCTAACTTAAAAATGTCTGAAAAAATATGATTTTAAATTATCAAATTCATCTTAATAAAACCCTTACCGAAAAAACACCTCTGGTTTTTATTCATGGTTTATTCGGTAGTCTAAGTAATTTAGGAATATTGGCTCGACATTTTTCCGAGCAAAGAACCGTGATTCAACTTGATGTACGTAATCATGGTCATTCTGGTCATAGCGCAGACTTAAATTATCAGCTTATGGCTGAAGATGTACTTGAAACTCTATCTAGTTTAAATATTCAAAAATTCGTTGTGGTAGGGCATTCCATGGGCGGAAAAATTGCCATGAAGTTGGCTGATTTAGCACGCGAACAGACTGAAAAGCTGATCGTCCTTGATATTACACCGATCCAATATCATGAAAGTCATCATACTGAAATTTTTAAAGCCTTATTCGCAGTGCAACAAGCCAATGTTACTTCACGGCTTGAAGCAGCAAAAATTATGCGTGAATATATTTATGAAGAAATGGTGATTCAATTTTTATTAAAATCCTTTAATAAAGGTCAGTGGCTCTTTAATGTTCAGGCTTTATTCGATCATTATCCAGATATTATGGATTGGGAAAAGGTCGAACAAATCAATCAGCCTGCATTATTCCTGCGCGGCGGTAACTCTTTTTATATCTCAAAACCTGAACATTTTGAGGCAATTAATGACCAATTTTCTCAAGCGAAAATTAAAGTTATCGAAAATACAGGACATTGGCTACATGGCGAAAAGCCAGATGAAGTGATCAAACATATGCAGACATTTCTGAATTAATTAACTATTAAAGCTAAGGCTAAAATCTTTATACCTATAGTTGACCTTCATGTATCAGCTGATGTACCACTTCAGTTGTTTTCTTTAAACCAAGCATACGATATTCAGTATGTCCGAAATCTTTATTCCAGGATTTAATGCCAGCGGTTTACCATTTAAATACTTAAATTTCAGTTAATTATGATGATAAGTAAGACCTTGGATGACATAGTAACTGCTGTAAATAAGGTTGATAGCAAGAAAATACAGATTATTGGACATACTAATAGTTCTTCAGGTGATGCCAATAAAAATAAAGTACTGAGCCAACGGCGTGCAAATATGTATTGATCAACTAGATCTATTAGCTTGAAGATCGTAGGAAAAATCCCAGGATTGATAAAGTGCTTTAAAGCCTATGTTGCTTGAGCAACATAAAAGCATAATTTCGTATAATGTATATTATGTTAAATAGATAACAACTGATAATAAGTTCATTAATATTGATGTCCGAAAAAGCTAATTCTGAAATTTTCGGCTACAATTAAAGTTAAAAATGAAATCACACCAAAATTAAAGCTAAAAATGAAATAAAGTCCACTTGGACAAAATTTCAAAATAAGCTTTATAAAAAGAGTCAGCCCAATTCTACTGAATTGGGCTGACATTCTTGTATCGCCTGCGTACAAGAGAAACGCAACTGAAAAGGATTTTTATGACTTGTATATTTTACTTGTCTAAAAATTTAGACCGTTTCTCCCACTTTCGAAACATAAGCGAGTTCAACCGACATATACCAGATCAACACAAAAGCCAAACATCACTAAAGACTACTTGCTAAAAACAAGATTAATCAATTGTTTAACAGCCTACAAGCGTTAGGTACAAATTCATTGAAATTAGCCTACCAACGCCTAGGTAGTAAAAATAATAATTAAAAATCAATTAGATATGAGTATATATTTTTGATTTTTAAAAATTATAGAATTTCGTGCTGTTTAAATAGTGCCGTAAAGAAGTCTTTGACCACAGATGTCGCATTTTCTTCGGGTGTATTTTGATCATTATAGAACTCCGCACCACCAAAACGATAAACCTCATAACCTCTTAGACGTAAGTCACGGTCTACCCTGACCATTTCAGCATAACGTTTGGTATCAGCACGACCATCTGCATGTGCATAATGTTGTTTACCATCAATTTCAATAATGATACGTTTTAGATTCGGTAAAACCATGAAGAAATCAATGCGTTGTCTAATTCTGGTTTTTCCATTCGGAAGGTCTTTAGCAGAAATTGGGTCATACGCCACATAAACTTGCGGAATTAGTGCGGGTAAATTTTCACCTAATTCAGAGTAAAAGTTCTGGAAATATGCTTTAAAGAATAGAACTTCAGGTTCTGAATCCAAAGACTCAATCAGACGTTTTTTGAGAGAAATTTTCGAATCTAAATTGTAATCATTCCACCATTCTAATAGTTCTGACCAATTCAGACTGTCTTCTATTTTCTGGTCATAGATAAGTGCTTCGCCATCATTAGCAACTAAGTTAATGTCACCATCAATAACATCAGTGATTCCAAAGTTTGGTTTAACACCTTTTGCTCCAAAAATTAATCTTTGTGGAACTTTATTTGAAATTTTTCTAACTTCGACAAATTTATAACGGGTACGATATTTCGACTTTTCTTTGTCAGGCACTAATCCACAGTAATCTTTATTCACTATATCATTGAAAATTTTGACTAATTTTGAATTTTCTTCTTCTGTTCTAAAGTTGGGGTCTAAAATCTCTAAGATTACTTTTCTAAAGCTACGAGTAGCACAGGTATAAGCACCAACATATTCAAACAACTCATCCAATGACCATGCATTTAGATTATCGACAAGCTCAATTAATTGATTGAATTTTGATGGTTTGCTATTTTTACTCGTATAGTCTTGATATTGTGAAATATAAAAATATTTCCTTAAAAATTTAACTCTTGAATCTGAACCACAAAAATATTCAGGTAAATTAGCAATAATCTCTTTACGTGAGTCTAAACAAATAGCGGGTATGTCATCATCATAAAAAAACATAACCATATTATATAAAACGGGTTCTGGCATTTTTTTAGACATATCTAAGCAGAACTTTAGACAAGTTTGCCAATCCAAAGAACTTAAAATATTAGCAATGCTATTACTTGTAATTTCTATCTTCTTATTATATAGACTAAACCACTGATCAAAATGACCAGAATTGTGAGTAATACCTATAAGACCACCCAAAGTATTAATATCATTTTTAAACACATTCAGCCAAAAAGCCGCAGATTTTATTAGTTCGCCACGTTCCATCACTATATCCGTTAAATTTCAAAATCATTTAAATTGGCTTTAAAAGCAACAGGTTTTAGTTTCTTTGGATGTCTTTCACCAAAAGGATCATTAAGCTCTATAACTTCAGGGTAAGAGTCTTTTTCCTCAAAAAAAAATACGATAGATATAAGCTTCTTCGCCTTTAGCTTTTAATACCTCGTACTCATTCAAGCTAAAGAAAAAATCACTTTCAGCTTTGGAAATTGTGGTTTTTACCTCAATATAGCGGGATTCACCATTGTAGTGACTTTCTATGTCATAGCCTGTTGCAACATCAGTTATAGCAATATGTTTAATGGCTTGTTCTAACTCAGCTTCAGTAATACTGCGATAGCTATCTTTAAGTCGTTTCTTCTCATACTCAATTGCAAATAACTCACCTTTTTTACCAATTTCAGAGTGGCGTTCGAGCTTTTTTAATAGATCTTCAGGAGATAATTCTTTCTTTTTCGAAGCAGTCGAAGCAGTCGAAGCAGTCGAAGCAGTCGAAGCAGTCGAAGCAGTCGAAGCAGTCGAAGCATGCTCGATTAATTTCTTATATTGTGTAAATTTTACATCAGAAATTACTAATACCTCTTTCGCTTCTTTTATACCTTGAATCGCCTTTAAAGCAGAATGAGCGTCTTCAGGCTTGGTGATCCTTATTTTATTAGACGTAAAAATACCTAAATCTCTAATATCACCAAAACTATAGGTAGTTTTTACATAAAATGTTGAACTAATTTTATTAGCTTTAAAAACCAGGGTAAAACCTTTATAAACCTCGTAGGCTATCAGTGGTTCATTCTTCTTGGCTATAGCGTGAAGAGCTTTACCACCACATAATTTATTTAAATCTTCAAATATTTCATAACTTTCGCGATTTAAAATTTCAGTTTTTAAAATTTTATCCTTTTCCTTACGATTCGGAGCATGAATTTCAACCTTAAACATCACACCCCCTCCACTGCATTTGCCATCAAAGCATCGGCTAAATGAAGTTTAGTTTTCTGTAATTTACTTTGTAAAGTTTGAAGCTGTTCAATCATAGAATAAAGTTGATTTACTTTCTCTACAATGCGTCTCTGTTCATCTAATGAGGGTAACGGCAACCAAATTTCACGAATTGTAGTCATTGATATGCTTGGTTGTGCAGTCGCTTTTAAAGATTTAAATATTTCATCTCTACCAATTGGACTATTCAAAAAAATTAAAAGATATTTAAGATCAGTATCAGCAAAAGGTTCGATTTTTGCGACATTCGGTGCTAAATGATATCTTTGTTTTTTATTAAAGATACAAACATCCCCAATACCCGCTCCGATAAATGTCATTAATAAGGCATCTCTATCTAAAGCACATCTTTGTAATTTTTTAGATGTTTCCAAATCTATGTACTTTAAACTGCTTTCATTCAACTCAAATGGCTTGACATTCTGAGCTCTAATAACAGGTACTTGTCCAGAATCTTCTAATTTCATATATTTTGTATATTCGAAACCAGCTAGTTTAGTAACAAATGCTATATCGTTAAGAAGTACTTTTTTCCAAGTTTCAGGAGCATCAAATTGTAATGAATCATCAACAATAATAGATTTAGGCTTTTGTATCTCCTTATTTTTGACTCTCTCATTCTTATTTTTTTCTATTCTTTTTAATAATGTAGCTACACTTTCATCACTTGGGTCTTGTTTCACCAATTTACCCATCACAGCAAGCTGTAAAATCGTTTGTTTTAACTGCTCAATGCTGTATTCTGTGCTAAATAACAAATCAAAGTTAGCCACAATGCGTTGCCAGTTGGCTTGAAACTCTTCGGCATCGTTTGATTCGGTTAAGGCTTTTAGCAATGTATCTACCAATGTGGCATGGGCATCACTGCTTAAAGTTTGCTGTTGCTCAAGCTGATCGCAAAGTTGCATCAGCTCATCCACTTTTTCAACAATACGTTGTTGTTCTTCAAGTGGTGGGATTAAAATTAATGCGGATCTTAATTTATCTTGTGAAATATTAACCTGACTTTCTGCCATACCAGATTGATTTTCTTTTAAGTAAATACAGGTAGGACCAAAATTTATGCTTAAAGCAAAAAACTTACCATTGATATAATTTGAATTGTATTTCAGCCTAATTAACTTATCTGAAATCATTAAATTAGGTCGAACATTCTCTACATAACAAGCTATACCAACACGATTATATGGTCCTGCTCTAGTTACTAGAATATCACCTGCTTGGACTTCGTATTCTTTTTTAGGGCTTAAGCTTTCAGGTAAGGCTTTATTTTCAAAAGCTAAAAAATAATTAGATTGAACAGCAGTTGTCTTTAAAACACCCCATTGATTATCGTTGGCAGGTTCAGATAAACATGCGGGACTCCAACCTGCATCCATATCAAATATTAAATTATTGATAATTGTTAGTTCCCAACCAAATGGAATTTCAGTATCACTTTCAGATTGAATATATTTTTTATTAGTTTTTTTTATTTTTCCTTCTTTGATTAGTTGTTTTTTATCTTCCTCAATCTTTTTGATTACTTCCGCAACAGAAATATCACATGGAATATGTTCAACCAATTTTCCTGTAAGTGCTAAATTTACAATGAGCTCACGAAGCTTTTGTACGCCATAAATCGTATCACTCGAACCCGAACTACGCCCACGCCCTGACTTTTTCTCAGTTTCCGCAGTCAGCCAAATATCTAAATGCTCTGTAATGAGCTGTTTTACATTGGTCATCTCATTCACCCTAAATTATTGGCTTAACGCTTCATCTAAAATCGTTTTAAGCTGATTGCGGATTTTGCAGATCTCAGCCTGTAAATCCGCATACTGCGCCAACAATTCCTCAGGGTCTTGGACTTCCTCTTCCACTTGATGCGGATTCTTAATATCTAAGTTGTAGTTACGATCTAAAATTTCTTGTTTAGAAACTTTCCATGCTTGTTCATTTTCCACACGACTGGCAAAACCGTCTGCTTCGTTGCCCCACCATGCTTTAATCGAGTCAAACTCTTTGAGCTGAATTGGCTTGGTCTTGTTATATGCCTTCACACCTTGCGATAATTGATGCTCATAGAACCAAACATGTTCGGTTGGCTTACCTTTAGTAAAGAACAGGATATTGGTGCTAATCGATGTATAAGGTGCAAATACAGATTTCGGTAAACGAATGATGGTATGTAAATTACAATCCGTCAGCAGCTTTTCTTTAATCGCTGTTTTAATGCCTTCACCAAACATAAAACCATCAGGTAAAACCACTGCTGCACGACCATTAGCTTTTAAAAGCTGAATCAGTAACACCATAAATAGATCAGCAGTTTCACGAGTCTGGAACTTTGCAGGAAAGTTTTTTTCAATGCCTTGTTCTTCCGTACCGCCAAATGGAGGGTTGGTCAGAATCACATCCACACGTTTATCTGCACCCCATGAAATTAAAGGATAAGACAGAGTGTTATCTCGGCGAATCTGCACTGGCACATCAATACCATGCAAAATCATATTGGTGGTGCAAAGCAAATGCGGTAATGGCTTTTTTTCGATACCAAAAATACT
>NZ_JAZQPV010000007.1:0-10348 GCF_045628685.1 Acinetobacter sp. | reverse complement strand
GGCTCATCAATTTTCTGACAAATATTTCTCAAATAAACTTCGAGTCATTTCTACCATCAATCAATGAAAATAATTTCGATCGATCAACCGGTAAAAATCCACACAAGTTGTTCTTCATAATCTCTTAATGATCTTCTTGCTCTTCGTCAGAGACAAGTTTCAACAAGATAATCTCAACAACTTAACGCTTCGCGTTTCGTTCGTTTCAACATATCTCGTTGGTATGCGCTCATTATAGGGCAATTTCGTACACGCGCAAGTGCTTTTAACTGACAAAAACAATGAGTGTACTATTTTTATGCACCAAACTGAGTCAATTTTATACAAAAAAGTTTCAAACTATTGTTTTAAAGCATAAATATTTATTTAAACATTTCTGCTTTAATTTGTATTACTTTTTCTCAGGTGCTGCTTTAAACGTCACACTGACGATTTTTACAGCTTGCTGCGGTACATTTTGATGCATACCGAAATTCGCTGTCGATACGTTAGTGATTTTATCCACTACATCCATACCTTTAGTGACTTGGCCAAACACCGCATATCCAGCATTCATCTGGCTTTTATTCAGAAATTCATTATCAACAGTATTTATAAAAAATTGGCTAGATGCAGAGTTCGGGTTGTTGGTACGCGCCATTGCTAAAGTACCACGGCTATTTTTCAAACCATTATACGATTCATTTTGAATGGGAGCCTTTGTCTGCTTCTCTACCATGTTGGCATTCATTCCTCCCCCCTGAATCATGAAGCCCGGAATCACACGATGAAAAATGGTACCGTTATAAAAGTTATCCTTTATATAGCCTTCAAAATTTTTCGCTGAAATAGGGGCTTTATCATTAAAGAGCTCTATTTCAATATTCCCCATAGACGTTTTCATTTCTACAATTGAGTTTGCAGCGATTGCCTGTAAACTGATCAAGGTAGCAGCAACAGCAAACAGGGTAGGTTTTAACATTTCTTTACTCTTCTACTTCAAGTTGTAATTGTGAATGTCTATATATTAATCGTTCACTATAAATAAAAATAGTATCTCTTTTTTCGAGATAAAATGAGAATGATAATGAGTGACGAATTACCTCCTACAACTTTTCATAACCACCCACCTTGGCATTTACATGGTGATGCTTTTATTTTGAACTATTGGTTAACGCCAAAATTTATTAATTTGAATCAAGCTTTCCACCTTGCTCCCTCTCCTATTGGTCGAGTAGTTCAGGTGATATTGGTTCGCTATCAGGAATCCCCAGTGGGTCCTTATGATGAACTGCTGATTCTCGATCATCCTTTAATGAGCAAAAGACGGTTGTCTTCGATTCCTAAAATTTATGTATCGACTAAAACCTCTGTGGTACATGGCCAACATTTTTGGGGCATTCCAAAACAATTGGCTCAATTTGAATGGTTGATCAAAGATGATATGGTGTATTGCAATATTTCATTTGGGCAGCAAGAAATGAGTTTATGCCTACAGAAGTATAAGCACAGTCAGGCTTTCTATATTAATAGTCATCATATACCTGCACGGCTGCTCAATGTTCATCAGACCTGGCAAGGTCTACATTACCAATTCAGCCCTCAATTTCGTGGCAAACTCTGTAAACTCAAACAGGCGTCTTGGGAAAATACTCTAGATATCTTTCCAGATTTTTCTCAAGTCAAATATTTACAAAGCTTTTATGTTCCAGAATTTAGCCTCATTCTGCCTACCGCTAAAATTGAAAAAAAATAAAAGGTGTTTCACGTGAAACACCTTTCATATACAGCATCGAATTTATTAAAAAGCTTAACCGTGCTTATCCCAAAACTTTCTATAGTTCTTACTGATTTCAATCACGTACTTTTTAGCCCGAGAAGAAATGGGAGTTAGATTAATAAAACCATGTGGCTGATCGCTATATTCCTGATAATGCACTTTTACGCCTCGATGGCGTAACTTGTAGGCATAAATTTCACCTTCATCATGCAACACATCATGACCCGCTGTAATCACAAATGCAGGAGCTAATTTCTCATGCTGGCCGTAGGTTGGTGAAATAATCGGATCATCCAATTCTACCTGATGAGTTTCCGCATAATAGTGCGTTACAAAATCGATATCCGTACCGGTGAGAACCAGACCTTCTTTATAGGCATGAAACGATGGATGCCGGCTTTTAAAATCTACTGCAGGATAGAGCAGTAATTGCGCTTGCGGTGCATGAAGCTTGTTGGCACTACGCTGGGCAACCACCGCACTAATATTACCACCGGCGCTATCCCCCGCCACTGAAATTCTATTTTTTAAGATTTTAAGCTGTTTTCTGTTTTGATATACCCATGCCAGTGCATCTTCACAGGTTTGGATCAGTTTTGTCGGGCTGGTTTCAGGCGCTAAAGGATAGTCAATGCTCAGCACCTGTACCTTTGCATGCACTGCAAGTATGCGACACACTTCATCATGTGAGTCGAGACTCCCCACAACAAAACCACCACCATGATAAAACACCACCATCGGAAGTTTTTTACTCGGTACAGGATGATAATGCCGCGCGAAGATGGTGCCACTATGCAAAGGTAGCCGTATCTCTTCCACTCGCTTTACTGGCGTGGGTTTAATCTTAATTGCCTGCATTTGTAAATCAAAAGTTTTACGTGCATGGACAACATCCTCACCAATGAAGCCACTTTTACCCTGTTTTAACTGGGCGGCCATCATGCATTGGATTAAAGGATCAAGTTCAGGATACTGGTGCGGATATCTTAAAATTTTAACTAAAGACTTTTGCGCAAAACTCGGCAACCGATCCAAAGTGCGTGCTGCTGTGCCTTGCCCTTTTTCTATCATTGTCTGTAGAGTTCGATTAAAAGCAACCATCAATATCCCTTCCTTTTATTATATTCTTCACATTTTCTACATGATCAGTAAATAATTGACCATACTCTTATACAAGTCTAATCATCTGTATACACAGTAAAAACATTCATACGCTAATCTTCTTTTTATACCTTGTCATTGACAATTTCCAATTATATTTTGGAGTATTTTTGCTACTCCTTATACAGAGAAGGATGTAAGTCATGAATAAAAAACTCATTATACTCTTTTTAATCACCCCATTTTTAACTGTAGGGTGTGTGGCATTTCCAGAAGATGGTGGTTATTACAACGGAGGTTATGATAATCGCTATGACCGTCGTTATGATCGGGATTATGACAACCGTTATGACCGAGAACGAGATCGTCAACGTTGGGAATATCAACAGCGTCAAAACCGCTTGGAATTAGAACGAAAAAAACGTGATCTTAAACGTCACCAATGGGAACAAAATCGTCAAAAGCAGTCAGAGTGGGAGCGTAAAAAACGTGAACAACAACATCAATTAGAACAGCGTAAGCGAGCTGCCGAAAAAAATCGGAATAACCCCTCCAATTGGGATCGAAAAAAGCGTGATCTTGAACGCCAACGCTTAGCACAACAGCATAAAAAAGTAGGTGTGCAACATCGTCAAAAAAACCAACCGCAAGGTAAATCACAAAAAAGACCTTGGAATGACCATCGTCGCAACAATTAAAATACTGTTATCTGATCACTGCCCTTTCTAACCTCGGGCATTTTTTTAATTTTATAAAAATTCTGATTATCACAAGTTAGTGGCTTTGTCTCTTTAACTATGATTCAACAACAAGACAATAATTTGCTAAACAAAGATCCAAGATTCGTATTTATCCCTGCTTACTTTATTTTAGGCAAAAAAAAAGCTTACCCAGAGGTTGGGTAAGCCTAGAAAACTTATTTCAAAAATAACAAGAAGAAACTACAGCGATAGAATCTGGATGAAATAATAAACAACCTGCAGTTTTTTGTGAAATATATAATTTATTTAATATTGATCGTTTTAACGTCTAAGTCTAATGTACCCTTCACAACATTAATCTCTTTTATATTCTATTATCTCTTTTTCTCTATATCGTTCCTTACCTCGACCCTCCATATAAACGAACACAGAGCAACAAAACTTGTTTCTTTCATGAACTGATGACCAAGCTTTTATTTAAGCTGCTGTCTGATTTTATCCATTCGTTCCATATTGAGCATAATGAATCCAACACTTTTAAGCTCATCTCTCGAAAAACCAGATTTTTTAATCATTTTAATCAAATTAAACAGATTTAATTGATTGTCTCGCTTGAATTTTTATTGCCTGCCCCGACCTTTATATTAATCATGAATTTTATCACTCATGGCAGTTCAGAATTAACCCAGTTAACACTGAAGCCAAAAGGACTGTACATGTTTAAGAACCCATTTAAACGGAGTAAATCTATGGCGACTGAGCAAAACGAACAAGCTCAAGATCTAGGGCAAGAGCAAGCTGATCAACCAACAGCACAAACTCAAGCTGAAACGGAGCAAACTGAAGTTTCAGTTGAAGATTTACAAACACAAATTACGAATTTGAAAGAAAGTTTAAAACTTGAAAAAGCACGTACAGCCAATGCGGTATATGAAGCGCAAAAAAGCGTGGAACGCATTCAACGTGATGCTGAAAAGCATAAAGAAATTGTTATTGAAAAGTTCGCTAAAGAATTACTCGACACTGTCGATAATTTAGAGCGTGCCATTCAAGCTGCAGGCGATATTGAATCGCCACTCCTTGAAGGTGTGCAACTTACCTTGAAATCACTACTCACCACACTAGAAAAATTCGGTGTAGTTGAAGTGAATATGAGTAATGGTTTCAATGCAGATTTACATCAGGCAGTAGGTATCGCACCTGATGCTAATGCAGGTGAAATTGGTACTGTATTGCAAAAAGGTTATACCTTGTCGAACCGTTTACTTCGTCCAGCAATGGTCTTAGTAGGCCAATAAGGTAAAGAAATTCGGGAGTTTTTCACTTTTTTAATCAAATTAACTTGAAAAATTTTGAATGGCTCTCATATCCGATAACAAGCAAAAGCATTGCAAAAAATAATTTTGAGGAAGCATCCAAATGGCTAAAATCATTGGTATTGATTTAGGTACTACAAACTCTTGCGTAGCAGTACTTGAAGGCGACAAAGTTAAAGTTATCGACAACGCTGAAGGCACTCGTACAACTCCATCGATTATTGCCTATAAAGATGGCGAAATTTTGGTGGGGCAGTCTGCTAAACGTCAAGCGGTAACCAATCCTAAAAACACTTTATTCGCGATCAAACGTTTGATCGGTCGTAAGTACCAAGACCAAGCAGTTCAAAAAGATATCGGTCTTGTTCCTTACAAAATCATTCAAGCAGACAATGGTGATGCTTGGGTTGAGGTAAACGATAAAAAATTGGCACCACAACAAGTTTCTGCTGAAATCTTGAAAAAGATGAAAAAAACTGCAGAAGATTATTTGGGTGAAACTGTTACGGAAGCGGTGATTACTGTTCCTGCTTACTTTAATGATGCGCAACGTCAGGCAACCAAAGATGCAGGTCGAATCGCAGGTCTTGATGTTAAACGTATCATCAACGAACCTACTGCTGCCGCTCTTGCGTTCGGTATGGACAAAAAAGAAGGCGACCGTAAAATCGCGGTTTATGACTTGGGTGGTGGTACTTTTGACGTATCCATCATTGAAATCGCTGATCTGGATGGCGACCAGCAAATTGAAGTATTGTCGACTAACGGCGATACCTTCCTGGGTGGTGAAGACTTCGATAACGCGTTAATTGACTACTTGGTTGAAGAATTCAAGAAAGAACAAAGCGTGAACTTGAAACAAGATCCGCTTGCATTACAACGTTTGAAAGAAGCAGCGGAAAAAGCAAAAATCGAGCTTTCTTCTTCTACTGCAACTGAAATCAATCTTCCATACATCACTGCAGATGCGACTGGTCCTAAACACTTGGTGATCAACGTAACACGTTCTAAACTTGAAGGTTTGGTTGCTGATCTTGTTGCTCGTACGATTGAGCCTTGCCGTATTGCGCTTAAAGATGCTGGTCTTTCGACTTCAGACATCTCTGACGTAATCTTGGTTGGTGGTCAATCACGTATGCCAATGGTTCAACAAAAAGTTCAAGAATTCTTCGGTAAAGAGCCACGTAAAGACGTGAACCCTGACGAAGCGGTAGCAATGGGTGCTGCGATTCAAGGTGCTGTACTTTCAGGTGACAAAACTGACGTACTTCTTCTTGACGTAACTCCGCTTACCCTTGGTATTGAAACAATGGGTGGCGTATTAACAGCAATCATTGAGAAAAACACCACGATTCCTGCGAAGAAATCTCAAGTGTTCTCAACAGCTGCTGACAACCAACCCGCTGTAGACATTTCTGTGTTCCAAGGTGAACGTAAAATGGCTCAGCAAAACAAATTGCTCGGTAACTTCCAATTAGGCGATATCCCACCTGCTCCACGTGGTGTGCCACAAATTGAAGTATCTTTCGACATCAATGCCGATGGTATCTTGAAAGTGTCTGCGAAAGACAAGAGCACAGGTAAAGAACAGTCAATTCAAATTAAAGCAAACTCTGGCTTATCAGATGCTGAAATTGAAGCGATGATTAAAGATGCTGAAGCGAATGCTGAAGAAGATCGCAAATTTGAAGAGTTAGCAAAAGCACGTAACGAAGCCGATGCGCTTGTATCTTCTGCTCAAAAAGCAGTGAAAGATCTTGGCGAACAAGTAACTGCAGACGAAAAAACTGCAATTGAAACTGCAGTTTCTGAGCTTGAAGCTTCAACTAAAGAAAATGATGTTGAAGAAATCAAAGCGAAAACTGAAGCGCTTCAGAACATCATTATGCCAATTAGCCAACGTGCTTATGAAGCTGCACAAGGCGCTCAAGGTGGTGCTGAAGGTTTTGATCCAAATGCATTCCAAGGTGATGCGGGTCAACAACAAAAAGCGGATGATGGTGTTGTAGATGCTGAGTTCACTGAAGTTAAAGATGACAAAAAATAATTTGTCGCTTTAATTTGACTCGACAGAGTTAAAAAGAGACCGCGCGAAAGCGCGGTTTTTCTATTTCTATACCTCGAATACATGTTATACAGTAATCAAAATAAACAAATGTTAAAGGTATTATGCGCTTCGTTGTACTTTGCCTTTTAGTCATGTTCTTTTTGCTCATGACCTATCAAACTCGAAATCACCCACAAATTCGGTACAATCATCTGCTGGATCGTATTCAACATCCCTTCGATACACGGCTGCGTTATCGCATTGCAGAAGTCGATCCACGTTTTGGTTTAACTGAAAATGAGCTGCAGCTGATTAGCCAACAAGCCACAGATATTTGGAAACAAGGTACAGGCAAAGATTATTTTGTCTATGATCCCAAGGCTAGACTGGCAATTCATTTAATTTATGATCAGCGCCAAGAGGAATCGAACCAACGCCGTCAACACCTAGGTACGATCCAACAAAGCCAGCAAACATGGTCAAATAAAAAACAAAATCTCAAACAATTCAAAGAGGAACTCAACCGCGCCAATGAACTGCTGGAAGCTAAAAAAAACCAGCTTGATCTGCGATTAGATCAATATAACCAAAAAATTGCATTGATCAATCAAAATGGAGATCTAAAGCCTTCACAACATGATCTATTCATACAACAACATCATCAATTACAACAACAAATTTTTGCACTAGAACAGGAAATCAATTTGTATAACCAAAAGATTCAGCAACTGAATAGCCATGTGGATGAACTAAATCAAATCAACCAACAACTCAATCAATCCATCGATCAATTTAATCAACGCTTTCAGCCGCATTTATTTGATAAAGGCTTATTTAATGGTCAACATATTAATATTTACGAATTCGAATCAGCGGATGATTTACGCTTAACCCTTGCCCATGAATTTGGCCATGCACTGGGCCTAAAACACAATCAAGACCCAAAAGCGCTGATGTACCCTATAATGAAAGATCAACAGATGCATAATTTCAGATTATCGATGGCAGATTTGGCCTTATTACAGACACGTTAAGATCAAACCTGGATACAATGCAAAAACCCCTTACTTTTTACAAGTATATACGGGGCAATAGAGCGGAAATCAGGCTCATTTCATGTTATTGTGATGTCAATAAATGACAACATAAAATCTCTGGAGACGCGTGTGAGTTACTACCATATTCTGATTGAAATGAATGATCACATTAGTACAATTGAGCAAACTCGTGAGATTGAAATCTTTGATATTATTGAGATTCAGCCTTACCTCCATTCTATTTTATTGCCATTTTTAAACGAACAACTGATTGAGCTGGAAGATGAAAATCTTGAGTTCAAAGATATTCTGCATTTGGAAATAAAACAGACCTTATTACCCATTCAGCAGTTAATTGAAGAAGAACAACGCTTACTGCCAAGTGATACAGATGTAACCATTACGGCACATGAAATTTTTAACAATCGTGATTTAAGCCAAGATGTGACGACCGTTATTTTTGATATTTTGGAAGCCGCAAAATTAGAAGCATAATTTTTTAATTATGTTTTTACCCACTCTTAATTTCTACTTTTCATAAAAAAGCTCTCCTTACTTGGAGAGCTTTTTTTAAATTCTGTATTAAATTGAGAAAGAAGAACCACAACCACAAGTTGTAGTTGCATTTGGGTTTTGAACCACAAAACGTGATCCTTCTAAGCCTTCAATATAATCGACTTCTGAACCGACAAGATATTGATAACTCAAAGAATCGACCAGCATTTTCACATCACCATTTACAAATTCAGCATCATCTTCATTCATGCTTTCAGCGAAGTTAAAACCATAAGAGAAACCAGAACAACCGCCACCTGTAACATAAACGCGTAACATTAATTCTTGGTTGCCTTCACTATCACGCAATTGGCGTACTTTATTTGCAGCATTGTCAGTCAGCACAAGAGCTTGGGCATTCATGTTGGATCCTCTGTTCAATTCAGTTGTCTTTAAAAGATAAAGACCATATTTCAAGTATAGCATACCCAATATATGGTCAGTCTTTGCAGATTTAAAGTCAAATCTGAGTATTTTTATCAAGATTGTTTGTAGTTCTCATCTTGCAAGGCACATTCGAAGTTTTTCGGATCATTCTTACAACGGAATTGCCACAATAATTTCATCATGCGTTTGTCATAAATCCCACGTTTAGTTAAATCAACACGCGCATCACGCATCATTTTTTGATAGCCCGGTTTATCTACTGCGGGTACATCCATCCAATATTTACTTGGAATGTCCGCTCTCATTTTACCTAAGATATTGAAGGCACGTGGTAATTCGCCTTTTATCCATTCTCGAGATTTTTGACCAAATCCTGCGGGGAATTTTTCTGGACGAATAATAATATTACCGGTCACTTGTAAAATTGGATAATTCACAATCGCGCCTTTATTACCTAAACCTTTATGTAGCTCTAACGGTTTAAACGCTGCTGCGGGTGCGCCAATAATATCGACCTGACCATTATTAAACATGCTGGCAAAGTTTGTGATCTCAGCGCTTACTGCTTGCGCCCCAACTTGCTGCACCATAATTTTCTGTGCTTCATCATAGCTTAAAACGGCAATTTTTTTACCCGCCGCTTTAGCTACGGTATTAATTTTTCGGTCATTCACAAGCAAGTAAGCATCACCAATTGGAATCACACCGGCAATTTCATATTTACCTTGCACCATTTGCGGTGCAAATTTAGAGCTTGCTAAACCCTGCATCACTTTCACTGCCAGATTCAAATTCGTAATGGCACCAATTGCATCTAAAGAACCAGTAAATAAATTAAACTGACGACCGCGCATACCCGTCACGCTAATACCGTCACATTTACCAGCCTTAAAGTCCTCAGCAACTACCGCTTCATTGGTATTGACGCGTAATTCGATATCCGCACCCCAATTTTTAGCTGCTAATTGATAGTCTTTCATAAAGGTATAGACATCGCCATTTTTACCGACTAAATCAAATACGCATATCACTTGTTTTGCTTGGCTAATCCCGGTTACAGCACACAGACCTACACCCAGTAGCAGCGTTTTAGACCATTGCATCATGACTTTTTCCTTGTTTCTTTTTTTTATTCAGTTGAATACTGAATCTTTTTGAGTTTTTATCATTACCAATCACAAGCTTTAATTACTTGTCTTCATTTTTATGATAAAAATTATCTATCATTTTTTTAAGATTACGCCTTTTTTCACTCACTACAATGGCAAAAATGACATATTCAACTCGACAAAAAAGCCTAGAGATATGAACCGCACCCCGAAAGTTAGACACTTAATCTAATTTGAAGGGTGCTTTTCTATGGCTAAACATTCTCAAGAATTTAAACTGAAAGTTGTTCAAACCTACTTATCCAATGGTGGAGGATATAAAAAAACAGGTGA
The DNA here is from genome assembly GCF_045628685.1 of Acinetobacter sp. Classification (GTDB taxonomy): domain Bacteria; phylum Pseudomonadota; class Gammaproteobacteria; order Pseudomonadales; family Moraxellaceae; genus Acinetobacter. The sequence goes on along the minus strand of NZ_JAZQPV010000007.1, from coordinate 3 downwards.
ACA
>NZ_JAZQPV010000006.1:0-41255 GCF_045628685.1 Acinetobacter sp. | reverse complement strand
TGAAATTTTCAATTGAGAAGACCGCATTCTAAAACGCTTGTTGTTGTGTTTTAAAAATTCCCAATAGCTTGCTTCAAATTTCTGAAAAAAGTCATCAATGATGCAGAAGAAATATGTAAAATCGAACATGGTGGCTGAAGGTGTAGGTTGTGTGGTAACTCCCTAATGGTTTTCAGCCACCTTTTTTTCAAGTTAATTTCTTATCCGCGATTCAGGTTAAATAGTTATATTTAAGTACAAAAATGAATTTAAAAATTGTGATTTTGATCACACTTTCTTGTGGTTATTTGTTATTATAATGAAAAGTTTTCTAAATAATAAAATTTTGTTATGAAAAAGATATTGATTCTACTCATCATTTTTGCCGTGCTAGGACTCGGATATTGGGTTTATCAGGATGCAGAAATGAAAAAAAAGAAAGAGGTTAATCAGGTAATTCATGAGGCCTATCAGTCACTCAATATTGTAGACACTCATCCTTATAATTTTATTTCTAGCCCTGATATTGAAGTCATTCCAGTTCACCCTTCCGCTCACTTTATTGCTAAATCAAGTGAACTTTAATTGTTAAATCTGGATTGATAAATTTACAACAATAGATATCTTATTGAATTTTATTGAATAATAAATTTTAGAAACAATAAAAAATCATTGTGCTATAATTTGCCGCAACCATAATTGAATCATTATATTTATTTTACAAGTATATGATTTATTTGAATCAAGTAGAGCTGCATAACATTTATGCAGCTTTTTTGTTTTACAATTTTTGTCATCTGGTTTTATTTTGGCACCAATGAAAAGTTGTTCAATATATTTTTTTTCAAATTAAATGTGGCATATCAATTGCTTAGACCCCTATAAAATTAATGATGATTCAATTTCACGGATCATTAATTTTATAGCGTGCTGACGGCATAAAGTTTACTTACCGGGGTAAAGTCATGACGACTCCTAATCCATCTTCAGAGAATATGCTTGAACGCTTATTTAAATTAAGCGAAAACAAAACCAGTTTTCGTACAGAAGTTCTTGCTGGTGTAACCACTTTCCTAACGATGTGTTACATCATTATTGTTAATCCAATGATTTTGTCCGAAACAGGCATGGATCATGGGGCTGTTTTTGTCGCCACCTGTCTGGCAGCTGCAATCGGCTGTTTGGTGATGGGACTTGTTGCAAATTATCCAATTGCACTCGCACCGGGTATGGGGCTGAATGCATACTTTACCTATTCAGTGTGTATGGGTATGGGCGTGCCTTGGCAAACAGCATTGGCTGCTGTGTTTGTATCGGGTTTGATCTTCATTGCGATCAGCATGTTTAAAATTCGTGAAGCCATTGTCAATGCGATTCCAATGTCATTAAAACTGGCGATTGGTGGTGGTATTGGTATGTTTCTGGCACTGGTTGCTTTAAAAAATGCCGGTATCATTGTAGATAATCCTGCAACCTTGGTGGGCTTGGGTGATTTAAAACAACCTTCGGTACTGCTGGCTTTGCTCGGTTTCTTAATGGTTGTGGTGATGCACCAGTTTAAGGTACGTGGTGCAATTATTATCAGTATTTTAGTCATTACCGCTATTGCTACGGCATTGGGTTATAACCAGTTTCAAGGCGTGGTTGGTCAGATCCCATCTATTGCCCCAACATTCCTGCAAATGGACTTCCAAGGCTTGTTCACTGCTAGCTTGGTGGGTGTTATCTTTGTGTTCTTTCTGGTCGATTTGTTTGACTCAACAGGGACATTGGTGGGTGTATCGCATCGTGCAGGTTTATTGAAAGATGGCAAATTGCCACGTTTGAAAAAAGCACTTTTTGCAGATTCAACTGCAATTGTTGCAGGTGCGGCTTTAGGTACATCTTCAACCACGCCTTATATTGAATCCTCTGCTGGTGTTGCTGCTGGTGGTCGTACAGGTCTAACAGCTGTAGTAGTTGGCATTATGTTCTTGCTGTGCCTGTTTTTAGCTCCTCTTGCACAGTCTGTGCCAAGTTTTGCTACGGCACCTGCATTGTTATTTGTGGGTGTATTGATGATTCAGGGTATCGTCCATATTGACTGGGATGATATCACTGAGGCGGTACCTGCCTTTTTGACCATTGTGTTTATGCCTTTTGCCTACTCAATTGCAGATGGTATTGCGATGGGTTTTATCAGCTATGCGTTAATTAAGCTATTCACAGGTAAGGCGAAAACTGTTCCATATATGGTATGGATTATTGCTGCACTTTGGGCATTGAAATTTGCTGCATTTGGTGGCTAGTTCACCAAATTCACATGAGGGTGTAAATTCCGTTTGCACCCTTTTTTATTTTTTAAAAAAAGTTTTATAAGGATAAGATATGAACCAACTTGAGCTTATTCAAGCGCTGCCAAAAGCAGAGTTACACGTACATATTGAAGGGACTTTTGAGCCTGAACTAATGTTCGCCATTGCTCAACGTAACCATATTGATATTCCGTATAAATCTGTCGATGAAGTGAAACAGGCCTACAACTTCCATAATTTACAGTCGTTCCTCGATATTTATTATGCGGGTGCAAATGTTTTAGTGCTTGAACAAGACTTTTATGATCTGGCGATGGCGTATTTTGAAAAATGTGCTGCCGATAAAGTCGTGCATACAGAAATGTTCTTCGATCCGCAAACCCATACCGATCGTGGTGTGGCATTTGCAACCGTGATCAATGGTTTGCAACACGCCTGTGATGATGCAAAAGCCAAATTTGGCATTACATCGCATTTAATTATGTGTTTCTTGCGTCATTTAAGTGAAGAAGCGGCATTTGAAATCTTAGAACAAGCTTTACCCTTTAAAGATCAGATTATTGCGGTAGGTCTGGATTCAAGTGAAGTAGGGCATCCGCCTGCAAAATTTGAACGTGTATTTGCAAAAGTGCGTAAAGAAGGCTTTTTGGTGGTGGCACATGCCGGTGAAGAAGGTCCTGCAGATTATGTTTGGGAAGCTTTGGACTTGCTAAAAGTAAATCGCGTGGATCACGGGGTACGCTCAGAAGAAGATCCTAAACTGATGCAACGTTTAATTGCGGAAAAAATGCCATTAACTGTATGTCCTTTAAGTAATTTAAAGCTCTGTGTAGTGGATAATATGGCACAGCACAATATCCGGCGTTTATTGCAACAAGGCGCGCATGTGACTGTAAATTCAGATGATCCATCGTATTTTGGTGGATATATGAATGATAATTTTATTGCGATCGCGGAAGCCTTGGATCTGTCTAATGATGAACTGAAACAATTGGCTAAAAACTCATTTGAAGCGTCATTTATTACCGAGGCTGAAAAGCAAAAATGGTCACAACAGATTGATGCCTTGGTCTAATTTATTCATTTGAAAATGCTTTTAAATTGAGCAGATTTATTTATTAAGCTGCTCAATTATTGTCTAATCAATATTGCGTATGAAGAGCTGAGTTTAATTTTGAAAAAGAGTCTTTGTTGGATAGCGGTTATTGCTTTACTGGTGGGTTCTATGTCTATTTTTGCGATGAATAAAAACTCTAATTTAACCCAGAAAATGTTAAAACCTGTGGTTGAACAAGGTTGTAAAATTGAATTAAATGATTCAAAGATTTGGCAATCTACTGCCTTGTTTATGAGTTCAGAACGTCAAAGTTCGGTGCAAAAACAAATCTGTGGTTGTGTGAGTGATCATGCGCTGAAAGATGTGTCTGTGCAAGACTTGGCGCGGGCATCGCTCAGTGAAGATGCTAAAAATAGTCTGATTCAGCACGCAGTATTAAATAGTATTAAGGGTTGTGCTCAAGAAGCTTTGAAGTAAGTTTCAAACAAGAAAAAGCCGTATCTGTGTATAAATGGATGCGGCTTTTTTTATTAGACTTTATGGGACTATTTTTCTTGCCGAGTCATACTGCGTAAGACATGATCTTGGTCTATAAAATGATGTTTTAAAGCAGTGATATGTCCTAGCATGAGAAAACCTGCAAACCCTGATAAATAAATATGAACAGGTTTAATAATGGCTAAAAGTTAAGAGTTATCTTGAACCAGGCGCGGGATTTCAAATAAATACAAAACAGGTGCAGGATGTCCAGCACTCCAGCTAAACAAACAGACGCTAATGGGTAATGCCAGCAACATCAAATATAAAGCCAAATGTCCAAGATATGCCAAGATTTTCATGAATGGTGATATCGTATCTGGCAGGGCTGGAACGGGGTGGGTATAACGCCAAAACAGATGAATCAAGAGCAGGGATATAATCGTAGTCGCTATGTTCTTATGCAAGCTGATGACTTGACCTTTAAAGCTGCCATCAACATCGTAGCTTAAAAAAATTCCGCTATAAAAACCAATCAACCATGGGGCAATGAAAATAACCGCCATCAGCCAATGCAGCATCTGTGCTGTATGGCTATAGTATTGTGAAGTGCTTGTTATGTTAGGGCAGTATGTAATTTATAAGTCTAAGTAGGCTAATCAAATCGTATATTCTAAAAAAACGTGAATATGGAACGAAGCGTACAATTTTTGCAACGCTACGGTATTGTTTTGCACAGACAATATGCATCTAGAAAATTCATTTGAAATATCGATTTATTCTAGGGGAAAGTTTCGGCAGAATAGGCCCAACAGATTTTATAACAAAGGATTAAACTGTGAAAAAATTAATTGCTGTGCTTGCACCTTTAACTTTAGTTCTTAGCGCATGTGTATCAACTGGCACAACTACAGGTACAACGGGTGCAACAGGTACGCAATCGGCAACCCAGCAACTCGGTACTGCGGCACTTAAAATTGCCATCAATGCAAAATGTACAACTGAATTGAATAATATTGCTGCATGGCAAACGGCCACTAAATTGATGACTGCAACTCAAAAGCAAAATATTCAGTCTGAAATTTGTGGATGTGTAAGTGAAAAAGCGCCACAAAGCGTCACAGCAGTAGATTTGGCCACAGCAGCGATTGATCCGGCAGCACGTACTACAATTGTTTCAAATGCAGTCACTAAAACAATTAATGCCTGTGTCGCTGAAGCAGTACAATAATCATTAATGAAATTAATAAATAGGCTGACTTGTTCAGCCTCTTTTTTTTGTAGGTAGACAGGTTATGAAAATTGCTGGTGCAGATGAAGCGGGACGGGGTCCACTTGTAGGTTCAGTGGTTGCAGCTGCGGTCATTTTAGATCCCAATAATCCGATTGAAGGCTTAAATGACTCTAAAAAGCTCACTGAAAAAAAACGTGAAAAGCTATTTGTAGAAATACAGGAAAAAGCCTTGGCTTGGGCCATTGCTGAAGCGAGTCATGAAGAAATTGACGAGATCAATATTCTTCAAGCATCATTGTTGGCGATGCGCCGCGCTGTAGAGGCTTTAAATATTCAACCTGAGCATGTGCGGGTCGATGGCAATAAAGTCCCGCAGGGCTTAATGATGAGCTGTGATGCAGTGGTAGGCGGTGATGCCATCCATGCAGAAATTTCAGCTGCCAGTATTTTGGCGAAAGTCACGCGCGATCATCAAATGGTCGAATTGGATCTGCAATATCCACAATTTGGATTTGCGAAACACAAGGGTTATCCAACCAAAGCCCATTTTGAAGCAATTGCAGAACATGGTGTTATTGATCAGCATCGTCGCAGTTATGCGCCAGTCAAAAAAGCTTTGGCTTTGCTTGAACAAAGCTAAAATGAATAGCCAGATAAATTTAAAGCGGCTTATATAAGCCGCTTTAGGAGAAAACATTTAATCTGTTATCGATTAAAGTCATTCTGGGTATTCGGGGGGAAATTATCTTCCTCAAAAGAAGGTTGATAATCTTGATCGATATGCTGAAGATGTTCATGCATTGCACGTTCATGCTGGATACGCTGATAAATTTCTTCACGGTGCACAGAAACTTCTTTCGGAGCATTGACCCCGATGCGTACCTGATTACCTTTTACACCAAGTACAGTTACGCTGACTTGGTCTCCAATCATTAAAGTTTCCCCGACGCGTCGAGTCAAAATCAGCATGTTTCTCTCCTTGCAAAATGCAAAACCTGCAATTTATTAAATATAAAATAAAAAACAACCAAAAATTAACATCTAGATAGAAATTCTATCATCTGTGTGAAAGATTTTACTCTATCGCAGCTTTTAAAAATTTTCAGGCTTTAATATAACAGAGCAACTATAAAAAAAACTATAGCGGCTCTGTTTTTTTCTACTTTTTTAAAAACTGTCTAACAATGGCAATTCCTACCATGTTTTCCGATATTATGCACGTACGCTTGATTCACCATGCTCACGGTCTAAACCGAAAGCAGTATGAAGCGTGCGTACAGCAAGCTCTAAATAATTTTCTTCGATGATCACGGAAATTTTGATTTCTGAAGTGGAGATCATCAAAATATTAATACCTTCTTCAGCAAGGGCCGTGAACATTTTGCTTGCCACACCTGCATGTGAACGCATACCTACACCCACAATCGATACTTTTACGATATCAGAACGGGTAGCCACTTCACGTGCACCAATTTTTTTCGCGGTATCTTCAAGAATTGTTTTAGCTTTGGCTAATTCACTACGGTTCACCGTGAAAGTGAAATCAGTGGTACCATCTTCTTCAACGTTCTGGATAATCATATCCACTTCAACGTTAGCATCACCAATTGGACACAAGATTTTAGCTGCAATACCTGGTTCATCAGGCACACCTAGAATCGTTAATTTTGCTTCGTCACGGTTAAATGCGATACCAGAGATAATTGGCTGTTCCATGTTGTCTTCCAATTCAGTAGTAATAAGAGTGCCGACGTTTTGTTTAAAGTTTTCGTCAAATGCGCCATCATCGTCATTATCAAAACTGGATAATACACGTAAAGGCACTTGGTATTTACCAGCAAATTCAACTGAACGAATTTGAAGAACTTTAGAACCCAAAGATGCCATTTCAAGCATTTCTTCAAAAGAAATACGATCAACTTTTTTTGCTTTAGGGGCAACACGCGGGTCGGTGGTATAAACACCGTCCACATCTGTGTAAATCTGGCATTCATCTGCTTTGAGTGCAGCTGCAAGTGCAACACCAGAAGTATCCGAACCGCCACGGCCTAAAGTGGTGGTATTGCCTTGTTCGTCAAAGCCCTGAAAGCCAGCAACAACCAGTACACGACCTGCGTCTAAATTTTCAGTTAAAACATCAGTATCAATTGCTTCAATACGTGCTTTAGTGAATGCGCTATCTGTTTTAATGCCAACCTGGCGACCAGTGAGCGACTTTGCTTCAACACCAATAGAGTTAAGTGCCATCGCTAACATAGAAATCGTAACCTGCTCACCTGTAGAGACCATCTGGTCAAGTTCACGTGGATCAGGGGTTTCGGTAATGGCCTTCGCTAAAGCAAGCAGACGATTGGTTTCGCCACTCATTGCTGAAACCACCACTACAACCTTGTGGCCGTGGTCATGCCAGCGCTTTACACGACGAGCAACATTTAAAATGCGCTCGGGAGTACCCATAGAGGTACCGCCATATTTTTGAACGATTAATGCCATAGTTGTTCCATAAAAGCCATGACCCTGATGTACCTATCAGGGTCCATTACACAAAAAGTGAAGTCTTATTTTGCCTCAAGCCAAGCAGTTAAACCTGCCATGACTGGTGCAAACTTCTCGTTAAGTGGCGCGCCACCTTGTGCCAAGTCAGGTTTCCCACCACCTTTACCACCGAGTTCGGTTGCCAAGTGTTTGATGATGTCACCTGCTTTAATGTTTGCAGTAAAATCTTTTGCTACAGATGCAAGCAGGCTAACTTTATCGCCCTCTACACCTGCAAGCACGATCACTGCATTTTCTAATTTTGATTTCACACCGTCATGCAGGTTACGAAGTGATTTCGCATCCATGTTTTGTACAGTGGTAATCAGTGTCGGACGACCTGCAACAGTTTGAACCTGACTTAAAAGTTCGCCGGCTTGCAAGCTTGCAAGTTTTTGATTCAGTTGCTCAATTTGTTTTTGCAACTGATGTGCAGTGTCTACTACAGCTTCAACTTTTTCAACTGTTTGATGATTCTGCGCTTTTAATAAGCCATTGATGTATTGAACATCACGATCGACTTTCTGCACGACTTCAACAGCTTTAGTGCCGGTTACTGCTTCAATACGACGAACACCTGCTGCAACGCCACCTTCAGAAGTTATTTTGAATAGCCCGATGTCACCGGTACGTTTTACATGAATGCCACCACATAGCTCGATTGAGAAATTTTTCTCGTCAATCACCGAACCCATAGACAGTACGCGTACTTCATCACCATATTTCTCGCCGAACAGCATCATTGCGCCCTTGGCTTTGGCAGACTCGATATCCAGAAGCTCGGTAGACACAGCAGTATTAGCAATTACTTCAGCATTTACTAAGCGTTCTACTTGTTGAAGTTGTTCAAAAGTAACCGGTTGGTCGTTGGCAAAGTCAAAACGTAAAATATCTGATGCAACCAGCGAACCTTTTTGTTGCACATGTGAACCCAAGACTTGACGTAGAGCAGCATGTAAAAGGTGAGTCGCAGAGTGGTTACGCGCAGTTGCAGCACGGATATCTGCTTTTACAATGGCTTCCACCTTTTGTGCAGCCTTTAGGCTACCCATGGTCACGATACCTTGGTGAATGAAAGCACCACCAGATTTTTTGGTATCTTGAACTTCGAAAATACCGGTATCATTTTTGAAGATACCTGTATCACCAATCTGACCACCGCTTTCGGCATAGAAAGGGGTCTGGTTTAGAACGATCAGTGCTTCATCACCTTCAACCACTTCGTCAACTTGCTCGCCATCTTTATAGATCGCGATAATTTGACCTTCACCTGCAGTTGCATCGTAACCTTCAAATTGTGTTTCGCCTTCAACTTTCACAACGCTGTTATAATCGATTGCGAATTTGCCTGCTTCACGAGCACGTTGACGTTGTGCAGCCATTTCCACTTCAAAGCCTGCTTCGTCAATCGTTAAGCCACGTTCACGTGCGATGTCGGCAGTTAAGTCAGTCGGGAAGCCATAAGTGTCGTACAGTTTGAATACTGTTTCGCCCGGAATCACATTGCCTTTTAAGTGAGCCAATTCACCTTCAAGCAATTTCAAACCTTGCTCTAAAGTTTTTGCAAACTGTTCTTCTTCTTTAAGCAATAACGCTTCAATACGTGATTGTTGTGCTGCAAGTTCAGGGTAAGCTTCGCCCATCACGGCAATTAAAGGTTGCAACATTTTATAGAAAAATGAACCGGTCGCACCTAATTTGTTCCCATGACGAACGGCACGGCGAATGATACGACGTAGTACATAACCACGACCTTCATTTGAAGGATTTACACCGTCCGCAATCAGGAAGCAGCATGAACGTGCATGATCCGCTACAACTTTTAAAGATGCAGGGTATTCAACCGGTTTGTTATTTGCAGCGGCTTCAGCATCAATAGCAGTAGTATCCATGCCAATGATTTCTGCAGCTGATTTAAGCAAGTTTTGGAACAAGTCAATTTCGTAGTTTGAGTTTACATGCTGTAAAACTGCAGAAATACGTTCCAAGCCCATACCTGTATCAACAGAAGGAGCGGGAAGCGGGTGCAGTACGCCATCAGCAGTACGATTGAACTGCATGAATACGTTGTTCCAGATTTCGATGAAACGGTCGCCATCCTCTTCAGGTGTACCGGGTAGGCCACCCCAGATGTGCTCCCCATGGTCAAAGAAAATTTCAGAACAAGGACCGCAAGGGCCAGTATCACCCATTGCCCAGAAGTTGTCTGATGCGTATTTTTCGCCCTTGTTATCACCAATGCGGATAATACGGCTGGCATCTAAACCAATTTCTTTGTTCCAGATGTCAAATGCTTCGTCATCGGTATGGTAAACAGTGGCATAGAGTTTATCTTTAGGAAGTGCTAACCATTCATCGCTAGTCAGAAATTCCCAGGCAAATTTGATGGCATCACGTTTAAAGTAATCACCAAATGAAAAGTTACCTAACATTTCAAAGAATGTATGGTGACGTGCTGTATAACCGACGTTATCTAAGTCGTTGTGTTTACCACCAGCACGTACACATTTTTGTGAAGATGTTGCGCGAACATAATCACGTTTTTCCAAACCAAGGAAGCAGTCTTTAAACTGGTTCATCCCGGCATTGGTAAACAATAAAGTCGGGTCATTGGCGGGTACTAGTGAACTCGACGCGACACGTGTATGCCCTTGCGATTCAAAGTAACGCAAAAATGCTTCACGAATTTCAGCTGATGTCATAAAACGAGTACTCACAACCAAGTCACTCCATATTTCGTATTGGCGAGTAGCATATCGAGCATTTTCATGGAAGATGAAGTGCCTCAATACACTGGGCTTAAAATTTTAAAACGCCAAATTATAACGGAAAAAGCCGCATGCACCAATTACTTTCAGGTGAATTAGTGACAATTCTGCGTATTCGATGTTCAGACTTGTTGAGGGAAGTCCAAGGCTTAATTTATAACAGAGAATCGCTATAAAAGTTGAGCAAAAGCTTGAGTGAATATTTTTAGCTTGCTTTTTCTGATGCTGATTTGTGATAAAACCACTGTATAAAGTGCAATAGGATGTTTTTGATGCATTTTATTTGATAAATAGACGCGAAGAAATGGTATCGGTTTTCGATTGAAATCCATTAACATAGACAAGTGTTTACAACTACCCAAGAATTAAGGATATCTGATGCAACGAGTAGCCATTAATGGTTTCGGGCGAATTGGTCGCAATGTATTACGTGCTTGGTTTGAAAATCCGAAGGATTTTCATTTTGACATTGTTGCGATTAATGATGTTGCAGAAGTGGAAACTTTGGTGCATTTATTTAAATACGATACCACCCATGGACGTTTTAAAGGCAAAGTCGAAGTATTATTGGAAAATGAACAGATTTTTTTGCATATTTCAGCAGGTTTGGCGCAGTTAAAAGTACAGGTGTTTGATCAGCCACAACCAGAACAATTGCCTTGGAAGGATTTAAAGGTTGATGTGGTACTTGAATGTACCGGCCTGTTTCGTTCACGTGAAGCCGCAACCCGGCATATTACAGCAGGGGCGAAGCGCGTCATTGTTGGTGCTGCGCCATTTGACAGTGTGGATGCGGCCATTGTGTATGGTGTCAACCATCATGAAGTCAAAGACACGGATCAAATTATTTCCAGCGTATCCTGTACCACGCAAGCATTGGTGCCTTTGGTGAAAATCATTGATGATGCATTTGGAATTGAGACTGCTTTAATGACAGAAATTCATGCGGTGACGGCTGATCAGTCAGTACTGGATCATGCACATCGTGACCTGCGTCGTGCACGGGCTTCCGGACAAAATATTATTCCAACCACATCTTCAGCCTTGGGTGCATTAAAACGTGTGATGCCAAAAATGGAAGACCGGATTGATGGTTATTCAATTCGTGTACCTACCATTAATGTAGCGGCTATCGATTTAACTTTTGTTGCACAATCGCATGTTACAAGGCATAAAATTAATGAACTGTTGATCAAATCGGCACGCCATGATTATGCCGAAATTATGGATGTGACAGATGAACCTCTGGTGTCATCAGACTTTAACCATTCACCTTATTCTTTAATTGTTGATTTAAGCCAGACCATGGTGGTTGGACACCAGGCTAAAGTTTTGGCCTGGTATGACAATGAGTGGGGCTATGCTAACCGTTTGCTGGATTTGTGCGAGTCATTTACTTCCTGAAATAAAGGCACGTATTAGATTTAACGTGCCTTTATTTTAAATTAATACGTTATGGTCGCTATACGGTTATCCTGAAAAAATAAATTCCTTTTAGATCACGATGAAGCGCTAAAAAAACAGAACAAATCTTAATAAATTGATTATAGAAACACCCACGCAATAATGTTCTAATTGTTTTTAATCGATCAATAAATATAAAATTCAACTTGATAAAAATATAATCAAAACGACAAGTTGAAATAATTTTAGGAAAAGGCTGAGCTTGTTTACAGTAATTTTAAATAGATCAAATAAATTGCTTGAATCAAGCTTTTGAAAAATTCACTTCATTAGTTTGCCATGATGTTGAATAATAACTGGATATGAGAAGAGAAGCACAGCTATGTTGATATTTATATGGGGGTTTATTCTCCTTTTAGCCATTGCAGTGATTTTTTTGATTTGGGCACAATTTACCAATCAAAGTGATGTGTTAAGTGAAATGCAAGTGAATCTACAACTCGAAGAAAAAGTGATTCATTTGGAGCAGAACTTGAAAAAAACCTTGGAAATTATGCAGGACTTGGCCAAAAAAATGCACATTCAGCAAGAAGTGCTTGATAAAACTAGCGCTAAACTCAGTCAGGTCGAGTTGCAAAATGCTGAATTGGTGGGGTTGTTGGCAAAGGCAGTCAATACCTCGGAAAAACCATCTATTTAGTTTTATTTTATCAGGATTTAAAGAAGAACAAATTGTTAAATAGCGGCCGATGTCATACTGATCAAAACGTTAAGGCAGTAATGAAAAACGTGAAGCTGCGATGAGGGTAATCACGATTGCCAGCCAAGTTGTCCTTGATAAAATAAGGTGCAATTACACAAATAAACACAGCGGGGATACCCTCTAAAATGCATTTTTGGCGTTCAGTTAAGGTTTTATTTTGTAATACATAGCCTATACACGAGTGGGTTAAGCCGACACTACAATAGAAAGCACTCACAATAAGCATCGCAAAGTGAATCATTGTTCACCTCCAATTAAAAAAAATGCAGATGCGATTCTTGTAATTTCACCTAGGGGTACATACCTTTGTAGTAAATATAAATAAGCCTAAAGAAGCAGCGATTAAATTGACTGGCTAGGTACTTGAACTCCTTTCCATATATTGCAATTACAGCTCTGTAGAATGTAAAAAATGAGATTCCATTGCAGAAAATTAAACAAATCCCTGAATTGCCTTTGGGTTAATAACAAGCAGTTTTAGCCTCATCTTTGAGCGGTGTGAGTGCTTTAGTCGAATTGGGCTATTTTTGTCTGATTAAACAATAAGTATTCCGCCTGTTTTTGTGAAAAAGTCAGGTGCACAGCCAAAACTATCGTGCTAGACTAGGAGAAATCGGGTGTGCTCCCGATTTTTTTATGCGGATAACTTCCGCTCTGACAGAATTTAGGTTTACAACATGCCCATTTCAGAGACATGGTTATTACCTGATGGTGTAGCTGATGTATTACCAGAACAGGCGCAAGTGATTGAAACTTTGCGCCGTGATGCACTAGATTTCCTCACATCTCGAGGTTATCAATTGGTGTACACGCCATTTATCGAATACATCGAATCTCTATCTTCTCTTTCAGAATCGAATCAAGATTTAGACTTAGCCACTTTTAAAGTCATCGACCAGTTATCAGGTCGTTTACTTGGTGTGCGTGCCGATATGACACCACAAGTGGCTCGTATTGATGCGCATGTACATCCAGTTGATGGTGTGGCTCGTTACTGCTATGCAGGAACGGTTTTACATACGAAACCACAAGGGTTTAATACCACACGTGCACCATTGCAATTAGGTGCAGAGCTATTTGGTTCAGACAGTATTGATGCAGATGTCGAAATGGTTGATGTCATGCTAGGCTTAATTGAACAAGCCGGCTTGGCAGACGGTACCCATCTAGATTTAGGGCATGTCGGTTTGTTCCGTAGTTTGGTGAAACATGCAGGTTTGACAAAGGTTGTGGAAAGTCATCTTTCAGACCTTTATCAACGTAAAGCATTACCTGAGCTGGCTGAATTTACCCAAGAATTAAAATTTGGTGCAGATTTTTATACCCTAGGTCGCTATTCAAGTGATATGGATGCATTACAAGCCAATTTAAGTGCTGAAATTTTCGCCGATGAAGCGTTCAAACAAGCCTTCGATGCCTTGAAAACGACACAAATCGAAATTCAGTCACGTTGGCCCAATCTGCATATTGGTATTGATGTTGTAGAATTACGTTCATACCATTATCACACTGGTTTAATGTATGCAGTGTATGCACCAAACCGTGCGGCTCCATTGGCTCAAGGTGGTCGCTATGACGGCATTGGCGAACATTTTGGTCGTGCGCGTCCTGCAACAGGTTTTTCGTGTGACTTATATGCATTAAGCACAGGACAATTTAAAGATTTAAATGTAGTTGTTGCACCGAAGGGTACCAATGCAGATTTGCTTAAAGCAATTTCAAATGCACGTACACAAGGCTTTGGTGTAATTCAATTACTCGGAAATGACAGTTTAAACTCGGTACCGCACGCAACTCACCAATTGGTGAATGTGGCAGGTGAGTGGAAAGTCGAAAAGATTTAATGACGTGAATCGGTTTTAGCTAACCCGTTCAAGTTTTCAATTTTAACAGCATGATGCAATGAGGCTATTATGGGCAAAAATGTTGTGGTACTCGGTACCCAATGGGGCGACGAAGGTAAAGGTAAAATCGTTGACCTGCTCACAGATCAAGCGGCTGCGGTAGTTCGTTACCAAGGCGGACATAACGCGGGTCATACACTCGTGGTGGGTGGTAAGAAAACCGTATTACACCTCATTCCATCTGGTATTTTACGTGATAACGTACTTTGCTTAATTGGTAACGGTGTTGTACTTTCACCTGCTGCATTAATCGAAGAAATGGACATCCTTGAGAAAGAAGGCGTTCCAGTTAAAGAACGTTTACGTATTTCTCCAAACTGTCCTTTAATCTTGCCGAACCATATCGCGCTTGACCAGGCACGTGAAAAAAAACGTGGGAATGCGAAAATTGGTACCACAGGTCGTGGTATTGGTCCAGCATATGAAGATAAAGTTGCTCGCCGTGCAATCCGTGTTGCGGACTTGGTACGTGGTGGTGCTCATCTAAAAGCTCAGCTTGAAGAGCTGCTTGAATACCATAACTTCCAGTTGACTCAATTCTACGGCGTAGAAGCAGTTAACCTGGAAGAAGTATTGGCACTTTGTGACCAATGGCGTGAAGTGGTTGCACCATTAGTGATGGATGTCACCAAAGAATTACATGATTACCGTAAAGCGGGCAAAAAAATCATGTTTGAAGGCGCGCAAGGTTCACTTCTTGACGTTGACCACGGTACATATCCGTATGTAACATCTTCAAACACCACTGCTGGTGGCGTAAGCTCAGGTTCAGGTCTAGGTCCATTGCACCTTGACTATGTATTGGGTATTACCAAAGCATACACAACTCGTGTAGGTGCTGGTCCATTCCCAACTGAACTTGTTTACGATGCTGCTAACGATGTTGGTGATGCAATTGGTAAACACTTGGGTACAGTAGGTTCTGAATTTGGTGCTTCAACTGGTCGTCAACGTCGTTGCGGTTGGTTCGATGCAGAAATTCTTCGCCGCTCAGTAGATGTAAACTCACTTTCAGGTATTTGCCTAACTAAACTTGACGTTCTTGACGGTTTAGAAGAAGTGAAAATCTGTGTAGGTTATGAAGCTGCAGATTCTGGTTGTATAGGTTCTTCTGATGCGCTTGCATTTGAATCTTTAAAACCCATCTACGAAACTATGCCAGGCTGGTCTGAGTCGACTTTCGGTGCGAAATCAATCGAGCAATTACCTCAAGCTGCACTTAACTATGTTAAGCGTCTTGAGCAGTTGATCGAATGTCCAATCGATATTATTTCGACTGGTCCAGACCGCGAAGAAACAATTGTTTTACGTCATCCGTTTGATGCTTAATTTAAGCTGATACCAAGATGATAAAAAAGCCCCGCCATTTGCGGGGCTTTTTTATATTCATTATTTTGAAATGCAATCGGCGAATATATGGGGGGAATTTTGCCAAGACTAAAGTTGCATCAGAGAATACTGTTTAAATAACTGGTACTTGTTAGAATACAAAACATAAGATAAATGGAAGGTTGTGCGGGATGCATAAGAATATTTCAGGAACGATATTTTATTCCTTACTATTTGCCATGGGTGGTGCACCCACCATTGCGATGCTGATTATTCAGGCACAAACGCAAGATCCCAATATTATCTATACGGCATTTATCGGTTTAAGTGTAATTATTGCCTGCATTTTAGTTCCATTGATTCTGATTCAAAATGCTATTTTATTTTTCAAAAGAAAAAATGAGCAGCTTGAACAGAAAATTAAGCCATTTTGCCAAGTGTATTTGGTTTTAAATATATTATGTTTGATTTATTGGCTTAGTTTTCAGTTTCTTAAATAAGTACAGTTACATAAATGATATGAATATAAAGGGAATAATAATGTAAAGCTTATCTACTATTACCCTATAATCTGCTTAAAACTGATATTTGTTTTCAAGGTGGAGATTATTATAATGAATAGCAAACTCATTTTAAGTTTGTGTGCAGCGAGTGTGATCACGATTTCAGGCTGTACCACTGTAGCAGAAATGGCAGGGGCGGATTCATCCACATTAAATGTAGCTGCAGCACAAGGATTTAATAAAACAGTTCAGGAAGCGAGTGCCAATAAAACCTTAGATACAACTTCAGCAACGTATAAACGCATTAATTCTGTCTTTATGCGGCTAAAACCTTATGGTGATCAACTCAATCAAACAGGTCAAAAATTCGATTGGCGATTGGCTGTTCTAAAATCAGATCAGATTAATGCATATGTAGCACCAGGTGGAAAAGTGGTGTTCTATACCGGTATTGTGAATAAACTAAACCTGACTGATGCAGAAATTGCCGCAGTAATGGGTCACGAAATGGTACATGCTCTAGAAGAACATTCTAAAAATAAAATTGGTCAGCAAGCATTAACCGATTTGGCTTTAAGCATTGGTCTGAGCGCTGCGGGAAGTAATGTAGGGCAGTTAGGCAGTGCCGCGGCTCAGTTGGGTGCGCAAGTAGGTGTAGGTTTGCCTTATTCGCGAAGTCTGGAAAGTCGTGCCGACCAGGGTGGTTTAATGCTGATGGCGCGTGCCGGCTATAACCCACAAGCTGCTATTACACTTTGGGAAAAAATGAATAAATTGGAAGGTGCGGGCGGTGCCTCATTCTTATCGACTCACCCTTCAAATAGCCAGCGTATTGAAGCAATGCGTAAAAACTTGCCAGCCGCACAAGCGATTTATAACAAACGTTAATTGTGATTTGGCTTATTAAAAAGGATGCAATATGCATCCTTTTTAGTTTTTTACCCTCATCCCATTACGGAATATATTCCTCATCCCAAAGGGGGACGTAGATATATGCTTATGGAGCAGGGTTTGGCTGTTGACGATGAATATCCTCAATGCCTTGTAAAACTTCTGCTGACAAGTCAATTTCGAATGCCTGGATATTTTCCTTGAGTTGATCCAGGTTGGTGGCACCAATAATGGTACTGGTCACAAAGAACTGCTGTTTAATAAATGCCAACGAAAGTTGAGTCAAGGTTAAACCGTGGCGTTCAGCAAGTTGAGCATATTGTTCAGTTGCCCATTCGCTCTCTGGGTTGCTATAGCGGCTAAAACGGGAGAAAAGAGTGACACGTGCATTTGCAGGACGCGCACCATTACGGAATTTTCCGGTCAAATAACCAAAAGCTAAAGGGGAATAGGCAAGGAGCCCGACATTTTCATAATGGGCAATTTCGGACATGCCAATTTCATAGGTACGGTTGAGCAGACTATATGGGTTTTGCACGCTAACAAATTTTTCTAAGCCTAATTTTTCAGCCAAATGCAGAAACTTTAAAGTTCCCCAAGGGGTTTCATTGGAAAGGCCAATATAACGAATACGCCCTTTTTTAATTTCATCACTTAAAGCATTTAAGGTTTCTTCTAGTGCGGTAACTTCTTTATTGTTTTGGGCTTCCTCATTGCCATAACCGAGCTTGCCAAAGAAATTGGTTGGACGTTGTGGCCAATGCAGTTGATAGAGGTCGATATAATCGCTTTGCAGGCGTTTTAACGAACCGTCTATGGCTGAGCTAATCTCTGCAGCAGTAAAGCGGGTTTGTCCATCACGGATGTGGCTGCCCCCTTGTGAGGGACCAGCTATTTTTGAAGCAATAAAAAGCTGATCTCGCTTGCCGCGCTGTGCAATCCAATTGCCAAGGATGGTTTCAGTTGCACCTTGCGTTTCAGGCTTCGGCGGCACCGGATACATTTCAGCCGTGTCCCAAAAAAACAGACCTTGATCTAAAGCATATTCAAGTTGCTGAAAGGCCTCTGCTTGGGTATTTTGCTCACCAAACGTCATTGTGCCTAAACAAATTTCAGGTACAAGAATGCCTGTGTTGGTTAAAGGTTTGAGTTGCATAGGGCTTGATCCTTGAATTTTTATCATGAAATTTTAAATGGCTAAAGCCTAACTGATTTTTTGATCAGCGTTAAATCATGAATAGTTTTAAAGTTGTCACAAAATTTACAAAAGGATAGGCATAAAAATCAATCTATAAAAAAAGCAAACCCTAAGATTTGCTTTTTTCGTGAGCGCTAAAGAATAAAAAATTATTCTTCGTCTTCAAGCCCATCTACAGCGACATTTGCATCTTCAGTTGAGACATCGAAAATAAGAATGGCTTTACCATCAGTTTCGATCATGCCTTGTTCTTCAAGGGTTTTTAAAACGCGTCCCACCATTTCGCGGGAGCAACCGACGATACGGCCAATTTCTTGACGCGTAATACGGATTTGTCGGCCGTTAGGTAAAATCATGGCTTCTGGCTGAGAAGAAAGATCGATTAAGCAACGCGCAATACGACCAGAGACATCAATAAATGCAAGGTCAGTCACTTTACGTGTGGTATTTTTTAAGCGACGAACCAGTTGGGCAAATACAGCATAGCTCAGGTCTGGATACTGTTTGCTTAATTCATGGAAGTTGTCATAGGTGATTTCAGCAATTTCACAGACATCACGTGTACGGACTTCCGCAGTACGTTGTGGATTTGCTTCAAAAAGACCCATTTCCCCAAAAAAGTCTCCTGCATTCAAATACGCAACCACAATTTCACGTTCATCATCTTCACGTAAAATAATGGATACTGAACCTTTTAAAATTAAATAAAGTGATTTTGATTCAGTGCCTGCATCAATAATTGCAGTACGTTTTGGGTAGCGGTTTATATATGCACGTTTTAATAATGCTTTGACTGACTCTGGTAATTGACCAGGAGAAAGTGCATCGGTGCTAAGTTGTGAAAAGCTTGCAGTCATGCTAACGGTTCCGAATATGGATAAGTAATAGATCGCACAGACCTAAAATGAACTTGTCACATAGAAGAGATGAAATTCCTTATCAACTCAAATTATGTTAGTGTACAGGTACTTCGTAAATTTATAGCTTTTTTCAGGTAGTTGCAATGCAAACAAGCGTACATTGGCTAGAGAATGTTGCTTTTGAAGCAAAATCAGAAAGTGGTCATCACATTGTCATGGATGGTGCTGAGGCATATGGTGGTGAAAACCGTGGTCCACGTCCCATGGAGTTGATATTAATGGGACTTGGTGGCTGTGCTTCCTTTGATATTGTGACTATTTTAAAGAAATCACGACAAGATGTGACAGGTGTGGTATGTCAGCTAAAAGCTGATCGTGCCGATACGATTCCTGCGGTGTTTACCAAAATTCATTTACACTTTGTGGTGACCGGTAAAGCAGTGAAAGAAAAACAGGTGGCTAAGGCTGTTGAACTTTCTGCTGAAAAATACTGTTCAGCAAGCAAAATGTTATCCGATGGTGGCGTTGAAATTACCCACGATTTCGAAATTATTGAAGCAGCATGATAAAAATAAACGGCAATTCATCAGTGAATTGCCGTTTTGTATGAATGATATAACTGAAAAATATTTTATAAAAAATAATCTGTGCGCTTCAAATCCACTCTTTTAAAAAGACTTCATTCTTTGCTTTGTTAAATTCAATCTTTGATTTTCACTTAATAAAGTTTGGATCAATCCCATAAGCTGCTTATATAAATTAAAAGCATACATATCATTTTTAAAATCCCCCCCCTATAGATGTCTTGTAATCCATTGAATTATCTCAAACATCGTAATGAAAGCGCTTTTAAATAGAATTTGATACATAAGATATAAAAATCACCTTGAAAAAAAATATTTAAATACCCATATTATAATCAAGCTCTATATTTTATTTTAATTTCTTTAGTCTTTGAAAATTAAAACATTTTTTAATAAATTGTGTTGAAAAATATCAAAGCATTCCCATCTATTATCCAAGTACAAAATTTGTTGTGAGGAAAATAAGAATGCGTTTTGAAAAATTTACCAATCGCTTGCAGCAAGCTCTCTCAGATGCTCAATCTTTAGCCATGGGTAAAGACAATACCTCTATTGAAGGTATTCACATTTTATCAGCGCTATTGCAGGAGCCTGCCAATATCAGCTTGTTACAACAAGCTGGGGCAAATCTACGAGATCTTCAGACCAAGTTACAACAAGCATTAAATGATGCAGCTACTATTGCCAATCCGACAGGAGATATCAATCTTAATCCTGAAGCAGTACGTGCCTTAAATTTGGCAGACAGCTATGCACAGAAAGCCGGAGATGAATTTTTATCGACCGATTGGGTGCTTCTGAGTTTGGCAGAAACAGGTGCAACCAAAACTTTACTGAATAATGTAGGCGTAACCTCTGAAAGTTTACGCAAAGCAATTGAAAATATTCGAGGTGGTGAAAAAGTCATGAGTAATACCCACGAAGATCAACGTGATTCACTCAATAAATACACCATTGATTTAACTGAGCGTGCCATGTCAGGAAAATTGGATCCAGTGATTGGGCGTGATGAAGAAATTCGTCGCACCATTCAGGTTCTGTCACGTCGTACTAAAAATAACCCTGTATTGATTGGTGAGCCTGGGGTCGGTAAAACTGCAATTGTAGAAGGTTTGGCACAGCGAATTGTTAATGGGGAAGTTCCTGAAGGCTTAAAAGGTAAACGCGTTTTATCTTTGGACTTGGGTTCATTGCTGGCAGGAGCTAAATATCGAGGTGAGTTTGAAGAACGTTTAAAAGCGGTTTTGAAAGATCTGGCCAAATATGAAGGCGAAATCATTCTCTTTATTGATGAACTGCATACTCTTGTCGGTGCCGGTAAGGGGGAGGGTGCCATGGATGCCGGCAATATGCTGAAACCGGCCTTGGCACGTGGTGAACTGCATTGTGTTGGTGCAACTACTCTAGATGAATATCGTCAATTCATTGAAAAAGATGCTGCGTTAGAACGTCGTTTCCAAAAAGTCTTGGTGGATGAACCGAGTGTTGAAGATACCATTGCAATTTTACGTGGTTTAAAAGAGAAGTATGCAACGCATCATGGTGTCCAGATTCTGGATTCGGCCATTATTGCTGCTGCCAAAATGTCACATCGTTATATTACCGATCGTCAATTACCCGATAAGGCCATTGATTTGATTGATGAAGCCGCTTCTCGTATCAAAATGGAAATTGACTCAAAACCTGAGCCGCTTGACCGCTTGGATCGTCGTTTAATCCAGTTGAAAATGCAGTTGGAAGCGGTAAAACAAGATGCTGATTCAGTCAGTAAAGCTGAAGTGAAACACCTGGAAAACCAAATCGAAGAAGTGCAACGTGAATATAGTGATTTGGAAGAGCAATGGATCGCTGAAAAAAGATTGGTAGAAGGTACGAATCAGGCACAAGTTGAATTGGATAAAGCGCGTACAGCTTTTGAAAAAGCCCAACGTGAAGGTGACTTGGCTGAAGCTAGCCGTTTGCAATATGGAGTGATTCCTGAATTGCAAAAAAGGCTCGAAGCTGAAGAAGTGGCTGAAAACAATGAAGAGCCAAAACTCATACGGACTAAAGTGACCGAGAATGAAATTGCAGAAGTGGTTAGTGCTGCAACGGGTATTCCGGTGGCGAAAATGTTGCAAGGTGAACGTGAAAAACTCCTTCATATGGAAGATTTCTTACATAACCGTGTAGTTGGGCAAGATGAAGCGGTAGTTGCAGTTTCTAATGCGGTTCGTCGCTCACGCGCAGGCTTATCTGATCCGAATCGTCCAAGTGGTTCATTCTTGTTCCTTGGGCCAACAGGCGTGGGTAAAACTGAATTGACCAAGGCTTTGGCAAACTTCCTTTTCGACAGTGACGATGCCATGGTTCGGATTGACATGAGTGAGTTCATGGAAAAACACTCTGTGAGTCGGTTGGTCGGTGCACCTCCAGGATATGTAGGTTATGAAGAAGGTGGTGTATTAACTGAGGCGGTGCGTCGCAAACCTTATAGTGTTGTATTGTTTGATGAAGTAGAAAAAGCGCATCCTGATGTGTTTAATATCCTGCTGCAAGTTCTTGATGATGGACGTTTAACTGACTCTCAAGGTCGTGTAATCGACTTTAAAAATACGGTTATAGTTATGACCTCTAATTTGGGTTCCCAAGATGTTCGTGAATTAGGGGAGGATGCAACCGATGATGAAGTCCGTGCAGTAGTCATGAGTGCTGTCTCTCAACACTTCCGTCCAGAATTCATTAACCGTATTGATGAGTTGGTGGTGTTCCATTCACTGAAAAAAGCACAAATTCGTGGTATTGCCGATATTCAGTTGGATCGTTTACGTTCACGTTTAAGTGAAAAAGACATGCGTCTTTCTGTTGATGATAGTGCATTTGATCAATTGATTGATGCTGGTTTTGACCCTGTGTATGGTGCGCGACCATTGAAACGTGCAATTCAACAGCAGGTCGAAAATTCCTTGGCTCAAAAAATCTTGAGCGGAGATTTTCTACCTGGCGACACCATTTTGATTAAAGCTGAAAATGGTCATCTTGAGTTTGAAAAAATGAAATTAAGTTAACCACTTGACTAAAACGAATGGTAAAAAACCCAGCCAAGGCTGGGTTTTTTATTTTACGCTTATCCTTATTATTGTTTAAATACGTAAAGCTAATTGCAATTTATCAATTGATGGTTTTAAGATTAGGTCTAAATCTACAACTTGGATGCGTAGATTATCGCTTTATAAAAAACAAAAAATGCCGCTGTGCAGCGTGCGAAAGGAAATAAAAATTATGATGGAATTTAAGCTTTTACGGCAATTAAAAAAAGAGCCGTATAGTCAGTATAAGCATGTCGGTGATGTGACAATACAAGAAATTAAGCGTATGTATGATATTTACCAAAAATATTATGCCAATACCCGTTATGAAATTTTTGAACGTGATTTCTTAGAAAAAACGGGTGTTTTCTTTATTATCGAACCTAAAAATAAACAAATCGTCGGCTTTTCTACCGTTATGGAACGTGACTTCGTGGTGAAGGGTAAAGCTCGTCATGCTTTTTTTAGCGGTGACACCATTATTGAGCAAGAATATTGGGGAAATCGTGCTTTAACACGTGCCATGTATCGTTATATTGTTAGCTTTAAAATGCGTTATCCACTTACACCAATTTACTGGATCTTGATTTCTAAAGGTTTTAAAACCTATTTGTTATTGGCGAATAATTATTACAGTTATTATCCACACTATGGTGAAAAAAATTCCCATTTACAAGATTATGTGGATTCTTATTGCCGCCAGTATTTTTCCGAATATTATGATAAAGCCTCAGGTTTACTGAATTTTGGTGAAGATTATCAGCCTTTAAAAGCAGATGTCGCACCAATTACCAAAGAATTACGCGAGAAAAATACCAAGATTGCATTCTTTGAAGATAAAAACCCAACCTGGGTGGAAGGGACAGAGTTGCCATGTATCGGTGAATTACGCTGGAGTGATTTATATCGCTTTATTAGCCGCTTTATGACCAAAAATATGAGTGTGGGTAAAGTAGAAAGTCAAATGCCACAAAAGCGTCCATTACATATCGCTTCGGATTCAGATTCTAGGGTGGCGTAACTATGGGATTTCTGCTGTCAGCTTCACATCAAATACTGGAGTTCGCCTGCCGAAAAGCATTTCAGCGCTATCGGCAGCAAGCGAATGATCTAGAAGCGGTACAACGCCAAAAATTGGATCAGTTCTTAAAACAACATACTTCGCAAAGTTTAAGTTATGAAGCGTTTGTAGAAAAGTATCCAATCACCCGTTATAGCCATTGGAAAGAAAAAATTGAACAGTCTCGCCAAAGTGGAAAAAACTGTTTGGGTACAGAAAAAATTGTTCGCTTTCAA
The DNA here is from genome assembly GCF_045628685.1 of Acinetobacter sp. GTDB lineage: Bacteria > Pseudomonadota > Gammaproteobacteria > Pseudomonadales > Moraxellaceae > Acinetobacter. Next base: position 17,111 of record NZ_JAZQPV010000006.1, on the reverse strand, counting down.
CCCACCAGTGGTTCAAGCGAAGCACTGAAATTTATTCCTTATACGCAAAGTTTTTTAAATGAATTGGATGAAGCTATTAGTGTATGGCTCACTAATTTATATCGTGAACATCCACAACTAAAAAATTCAACCCATTATTGGTCAGTGTCATGGTTGCCGGAAAGTCAGCGTAAATTGTTAGAAAACAGTAATCTGAATGATGACAGTGCATTACTGAATGCCTCAAAACGTATTTTAAGTAAAATTACGCAAGCTGTACCGGCTGATATCGCCCTTGCTGAATCAGCAGAAGATGCCATGTTTGCGACCGCCGTATTTTTGGTCGCGGATAAAAATCTAGGCATGATTTCAGTGTGGAGTCCAACTTTTGCGCTGCAATTATTGGATGTGATTGAACAGAATCAAAATGAAATTGTGAACGTGTTGAGAACAGGGCAATGGAAACGTCGCAGTCTGGATTATTTAAAAGCACCACAATCATCAGAGCAGAGTTATAAATTACAACGTGTAGATTTAAAAGAACCAATGGCATGGACCGACCTTTGGCCTAAATTGGCATTAATTTCCAGTTGGGATACCGCAAGTGCTGAACGCTGGGCTAAAAATTTACAGGATCGTGTAGCAAATGTCGCTTTTGAAGGCAAAGGCTTATGGGCGACAGAAGGCGTAGTCACGATTCCTCTTAATAATCGTTATCCGCTCAGCTATCAATCACACTTTTACGAATTTTTGAATTTAGACAGCGGTCAAACTGGACCTTCATGGGCACTCAAAGCAGGTGATATTGTAAGTCCAGTTATTACTACAGGTTCTGGGCTGATCAGATATGTGATTGATGATGAACTTGAAGTGACGGGTTTTTATAATCAGATTCCCTGTTTTTTGTTTTTAGGCCGAAAGATGACGGTCGATTTGGTGGGTGAAAAAATTGATCAAATCACCGCACAAAAAATTTTGGCTACCTTCCAACAAGACGATTATGTCCCGGTAAGTTTGTTGGGGATTGAGTTTTGTGAGAGTAAAAAACCTCACTATATTTTATTAAGTGAAGGTAATTTAGCAAAACAACCTTCAGCTATAAGATTAGATGAATTGTTAAAAGAAAATTTTCATTATGAATTGGCACGAAATTTAGGTCAGTTAGATGAACCTGAAGTAAAACACGTAGATGATGCATGGCAGTACTATAAAAGTTTGGCAATGCACAATGGAATGATCGAAGGGAATATTAAACCTGAACCTTTGAAAAAAATGAAAACAAAAATAACTTAAGTATATTTGAGTAAAACTATATGAGCTTAAACGTATTGTATGCACAAAATGACAATGATAACCAAATTTACCGATCGAAAAATGAACCGAATTTTTTGGTACGGGATGCGACTCAGGCAGATGACGAACAACTGGTGCAATTGATTGCAGAGACCATGCCAAGTAATGGTATGACTTTGGCTTTTGAACGTTATCCAAGTTATCTCAGTGCTAGCCATGCACAATATAATCGTCCAGATATCAAACTGGTTGTACCGGAGGAAAATCCTACACAAGTGGTCGGAATGATGAATCTGGGTTGGCGCTATTGTTTTATCAATGGACAACCAGAATTATTGCGTTATGTCGCGGATTTGCGCATGCATCCGGCGCATCGTGGTAATAAAGTACTGCGACTACTAATGGATTATGTATATGACGAAATTCCACTTGAGACTATTTTTCAAAGTGTAGTTCTAGAAGATAATACTGTTGCATGTAATATTTTGCACAATGAGCGTAAAGGCTTTCCTACACCATTTCATTATGACGATATTCGTACCTTTACGGTGTCACAAGCGCAAAAACCGGCGCAATTTGGACAGTATCATTTTGAGCAAATGAATACGAACCATGTAAGTGAAGCCAATGCATTTATTTTAACAATGAAGCAGCATTATAATTTTCTACCGAATTATGATTTTTCAGGTTTGGCAGAATCCAACCATCCATTTTGGTTGGGCATGAACATCCACGATTTTTATCTGATGTATGACCAGAATCATCAGATTGTTGGTTTATATGGTTTGTGGAATCAAAAAGCTTTTAAACAAACCCGTGTTGTCGATTATTCTTTGCCTTTAAAAGTCATGAAGCCTTTTTATAATCTTTATGCTGGTGTTCGAGGTGTTGTGTCTTTACCTAAAAAAAATGATGCCTTTGAGTATTTGATGATTCATAGTGCTTTATGCCATCCTGAGCAACAAGATGTGTTTGCCAGCCTGATTTTCCATGCGAAGCAACAGACTAAACTGCGTCGCAAACAAGCCTTTTGTATTACTTTGGCAAATAATGATCCACGTATTCATTGGATGAGTAATACTACATCTCATATAATTCAAGCCAAGCATTATTTTCATAGCTTTAAAGGCAATCCCTATACCACCTTTGATCGTAATAAGATTAGTTGTTTTGAAGTGGGCCGTATTTAATTATTATGTGGCAATTACCCAATCATGCAATGTGATTGGGGGCAGATAGTAATTTAAAAAAATTATATTAATTTACATTTCTGACTTTTACTTGTTTGTAAAATAAGCAAAAAATAAGACATGTGCTGTCAAAATTAATATGGGGTTTGGTGGCCTTGTTGTATTGGCAACGGCTGCTATTGGGGGGATTTGTATACAGATAAAAGTTTACATTTGTATTATCAGCAAAATCAAAAAAAATAATTTAGTTTCGATGCAATATAAAAATTTTAATATGGGCGCAATGCAGGGTTCTGCAGACTGGGCAGCTCAACTTTCATTTGATCCTTGTAAACCTAAAGATGTTTTGATGCTCACAGGCAAGGATGAAATTAAATGCAGTTGGAAGGGTTATCATATCGAATCGAAAATTAACTTACAGCAAGGCAGTGAAGTTTTTCAAAAAATACTCAAACAGACTTTAACTGCTCAAACCAAGATTGATTGGTTGGGTATTGTGTATTCCTCATTGACGACGCCGGTTTTTGAAAAAAATGATGCGGATATACAAACTCGAATTGATTCAATGACGTTTAAAATGGATACAAAATCCAAAGACGATCAATTAAAAATATTAAATGCCAAACTTGAAATACCGAATATGACCTTTAGTGATAAATTGAGTTATGTACAGATGCGAGAAGTAGAGTTTGAAACGACTCAAGGTTTAAATTCTATCCTTGATGAAGGGAAAACCCAATTGAATATTGCTTCGATTAAACGTACCGATCGAAATGTGCAGCAATTTGGCAGTGGTGAATTTAAAGAGATTTTGCTTTGATGATGAATCCGGGTATTGATCAACATACGGTAAATTTTGATACTCAGCTGAATATTAAAGAAGTGGTCATGCACAAAATACCAACCTTGCAAAAGTTGCAAATGAATTTTACGCTGAAAGCGCTGAACAAGAAAAAAGTACAAGATTTCTTTGATTTGATAGAAAAAAATAGTGAAGTGTGTATAGCTAAAGAAGAGTTGACTCCAGTATTGGCTAATCGTCTTTTATCCATTGTGAATGAAGGTTTTGGTTTTGAATCGCAAAATAACCAGATTAATTTGGGTGAAGGGTTTGCTAAAGCAAGCTTGAGTGGCAAGGTGATGCCCGGTCATCAATCTTCATTTGCCAGCTTGGTTAAAATGGCACCCAGTTTAGTCGAGTATCAGGCGAATGTTGAATATGACAAACAAATCATGAAAACCCTGATGAGTAATTATTTACAGCAAGGCGGTAAAACACTGTCTGATCAAGAGTTTGAACAAATGCTTAATGGCATGCAGCAAGCGATGCCAGCCAAACGCGATGGTGATGTGTTAAAGGTAGGAATTGAATATAAATATGGCGAAAAGAAATTTTTAAATTAAGACCTGAGCTTAAAAAAGGCGGTCGGATGTGTAGTCTTTTTTAATTGCATAATATCGGGAAGTAACGAAAGCACATTGTTGTTGTATATAAAAATTGTTAGCGTTCATTATAAATAATAAAAAAGGAAAGCTCATCATGAAGATGAAAAATAAAAAAAGCGTTTATAGTCAGCCGCAAAAAAATATAGTGATCATAAATCTTCTGCTGATCATCTGTTCAGGATCTTATGCAGAAGTTCCTTTAACAGACCAAAAACTGTCAGAACAAAGGAGTGATTCTAGGCATCTGGATGCTGAGACTATTCAGCGTGCTCAAAATAGTATTGCACAGCCGATTGATCAGCAGAAAAAAGAAAGTAAGGAGTTAAGTGACCAGAACAATCAGGGAATTCAAAAACAGAATATTGATGAAACGGCATTAACCGATTATCAGATGCAGAAGAAAAAAGCGACTGAGCAATTAATGCTAAATGAAAAACAAGCCAGTACTGAATCCACCATTCGTTTATTTGACTCGGTGAATCAGTCAGATAATTTGCGAATGAATTACTACGATGGCATTAGCATTGAGATGAAACGCTAAATTGCGTTCCATCTCAATGGGTATTATTTCATGCTAAGAATCATCAGATTGGATGATGTTTAATTTTCCATGCTTTATGGATTTTGGTATTGCGTTTGAAATCTGGCCCAATGGTTTCACTGGTAATCTCTTGCACGTCAAACATGGCTTGAACTTCTTCATCCATTTCGAAACCACGGTAGTTATTCGAAAAGTATAACGTACCTTCAGTGGTTAAACGGTTCATGGCGCGTTTAAGCAATGAATTGTGGTCACGCTGGACGTCAAAAGTACCATAGAATTTTTTGGAATTTGAGAATGTTGGTGGATCAATAAAGATCAGGTCATATTGTTCATGACCTTCTTTAAGCCATTCAAAACAGTCACTCGAGAAGAACTGGTGCTGTTCATCCGCATGATCCACCGTCAAGCCATTGAGCACAAAATTTTCTTTTGACCAGTTCAAATAGGTATTGGATAAATCGACACTTGTTGTACTTGCTGCACCGCCTAAAGCTGCATGAACGCTGGCAGTAGAGGTGTAACTGTATAAGTTTAAGAAGTGTTTGCCTTTCGCTTCAGCAGCAATACGTAAACGCATTTGGCGATGATCAAGGAACAGGCCAGTATCTAAATAATCGGTCAAGTTGACTAAAAGTTTAGCTTTGCCTTCTTGCACAATAAACCGCTTAGAAGCAGTACTTTGTTTTTCGTACTGAGTTTTACCTTCCTGACGGGCACGCGTCTTGATAAAAATCGCATCACGGCCTAAACCAGTCACTGCACGAATAGAAGCCAAAGCTAAATTAAAGCGTTTTTTTGCTTTTTCAGGATCAATGGTTTTTGGTGGCGCGTATTCTTGCACATGCAGACGGTCGCCATACAAATCCACTGCAACATTAAAGTCAGGTAAATCTGCATCGTATAGACGTAAGCAATAGATATTTTCTTTCACAGCCCATTTTTTTAAGGCTTGAATATTTTTTTGCAAACGGTTGGTAAAGTCCTCGGCACCTTCAATTGGCTCAAATTGTTGCGGTTGCCAAGTTGCCAAAAATGGCTGGCTTGCAGTTGCAGGTTTGATGGTGCCGAAACGTACGTAAATAGGAAGTTTACCATTCATCAAACGCAGAATTTGCGGATCATTGAATGCCAGCACATCGGCTTGTTCAACTTGTGCAGCAATGACTGCCGCATATTGATTCGGGAAGTTCTTTTGTAAAAGAGCGGACAAGCCTAAATACAAGGCGCGATTTGAGGCTTTTTCACCTAAACGCTCCCCATACGGTGGGTTGGTCACGATAAACGAAGTTTTTCCTTCAGCCTGGAAATCAGGCCAATCTGCAAGAGTACGTTCTTCAATTTTAATTTGATCGAGTATGGCTTCAAAGCCTGCTGCAATAATATTTTGCTTGGTCGCTTTCACCGCTTCCCAGTCAGCATCATAAGCATAGAACTGAGGGAGTGGTTTTTCTAATGCTGCCTGATGGCGTTCAGCGGCTTCAGCTTTAATCGACATCCATAAGTCATGGTCATGACCATTCCAGCCACTGAAACCAAAACGACGGACAAGGCCCGGCGCACGATCAGTGAGCATCATCAATGATTCAATAATGAATGTTCCTGAACCACACATTGGGTCTAAAATAATGTCAGGCTTACGTTCGATTAATTTGGCTTTTTGCAGAATAGCGGCTGCAAGATTTTCTTTAATTGGCGCATCGGTCATGAAATGACGGTAGCCACGTTTATGTAAAGAATCACCTGATAAATCCAGGCAATAAGTATGCTGGGTTTTACCCGCAAGCACATATAAAGTAATTTCAGGTTGTTTAATGTCGATGCTTGGGCGTTTGCCTACAGCTTCCATGAAGGAATCGACTACACCATCTTTCACACGTAAAGTCGCAAATTGTGTATTTACTTTAATGTCGCGTTCAACGTGTAAACGAATGGCAAATGTACTTTGGGTTGCAAAAATAAGCGACCAGTCAAAGTTCATTGCACCTTCGTACAATTCTTCAGCCACATCACGTGCATCATGAGTGAACTCTAATTCATGGGTATGAATAGGCGTCAGTACACGAGAGGCTAAACGTGACCACATACAAATACGGTATGCATTTTCTAGCGTGCCTTGGAAAACTAAACGTCCTGGAAAGCGTTCAATATTTTGAACACCTAAACCTTCCAATTCTTCTTGGAGTAAGGTTTCAAGCCCATCTGCACAGGTGACCCAGTATGTAGAAAGACGTAGTTTCGAATTCATGCAAATTTCCAAAAGCAGCTAAGCAATCTATTATTTTAACGTATTTTAGTCCCGAAAAGTTTATAAATTATGGCAAAGCCCAAGCTTGATAGGGGAAATATATGATTTTTATCTATTAAGCTTGCATAACTGGTATGTATTTTGCTGATCACCCTGTTTATTGGTTATGAGTCATGTGATTTGGACTGTAACTGCTATTTTTAATCAGTTTGATTTGATCAGGGGACATTGGATGCAAGACACGACTATAAATGGGTTCTTGAACCGTTCTGAAGCATTTTCTATTGCGACATTGATTTATGCGCGATTAAGACGTATAACAGGGCGCGTGATTGATGTGACGTATTTGATGCAAAATCAAGATTATATAAAACATGTGATTGATCTTGCTTTATCTGCGAATGATTCCGAGCTGCAGCGGCAAGCTGAGCGTTTACGTTGCTTAATGGTATTGGACGTTGAACCTAATCAAATTGAGGTTCAGGCAGAAGCAGCGGAAATATATGAATCGGAAGTAACAGAAGAAGAAATTTATAGAGCACAAGTGTCACATCACTACATTGGTGCATTGCGTTAATGTTTAGGCTCTAAATACGCTTTGATTTAGAGCCCAGCTTTAAAAAATTAACAATAAACTGAATTTTATTAATAAAGCATTGTCATATATAAATGGGTAAAACTAATCACTTACCTTTAATTAATAAATTTACATGACACGTAAATAGTCACTGAATGCTGAAAACTTCAACTGCCATCCACAGGGGAATATCTGTATAATAGTTCAACTTAACTGAACGGGAATCTCTCATGCACTTGGCGGCATTGCATACTCCGAGCCAGATTCAACTCAATCAACAGGGGAATCTCAAACATTTCTTGACTATTGACGGTCTTTCTAAAGAAACCCTGACCAAAATTCTTGATACAGCCAATTCCTTTTTCAATGCTCAAAATCAACTAATAACGACTCCTTTATTAGAAGGTCGTACGGTCATGAATTTGTTCTTTGAAAATTCGACACGTACGCGTACCACTTTTGAAGCAGCGGCAAAACGCTTGTCAGCCAATGTGCTGAATATTGATATTGCGCGCTCAAGTACATCAAAAGGTGAAACATTACGAGATACCTTGTGGAATCTTGAAGCGATGGCAGCCGATATTTTTGTGGTTCGTCATTCATCTTCAGGTGCGGCACATTTTATTGCACAAACAGTTTGCCCTCATGTTGCGATTATTAATGCAGGTGATGGCCGTCATGCGCATCCGACGCAAGCGATGCTGGATATGTTGACCATCCGCCGTGAAACTAAAAAGCCGTTTGAAGCTTTAAGTGTGGCCATTATTGGTGATATCAAACATTCACGTGTAGCACGTTCCGATGTGGCGGCATTGCAAACTTTAGGCTGTAAAGACATTCGTGTAATTGCACCGAATACCTTGCTGCCGTATGGCTTTGAAGAATATGGCGAAGATATTCGTTTGTTCAATAATATGGAAGCCGGGATTAAAGATTGTGACGTGATTATTACTTTACGTATTCAGAATGAACGTATTGATTCTCCTGCGCTGGCTTCACAAGCTGAATTTTATAAAATGTACGGTTTAAACAAAGAACGTTTGGCGATGGCAAAACCTGATTGTATCGTGATGCATCCGGGGCCAATGAACCGTGGTGTTGAAATTGATTCCAGTATTGCCGATGGTCCACAAGCGGTCATTTTACATCAGGTGACCAATGGGATTGCTGTGCGTATGGCGGTACTGGCCCTGTCTATGCAAGGTCAGTTGCAAGAAAAAGGTTTAATTGAAGCGGTTGCGGGATAAGGTAAAGTCATGAGTATTGTAAAAATTGAAAATGTACGTGTCTTAGACCCAATCAAAAAAACGGATAGCATACAAACAGTATTTATCGAAAACGGCAAATTGGTTGCGGCAACGGATCAGATCAGTGAAAGAATTGATGGTCAAGGTCAATGGTTGATGCCAACTATGGTCGATTTGTGTGCACGTTTACGTGAACCGGGTCAGCAGCAGCACGGTACTTTAAAGTCTGAAGGAAAGGCCGCGCGTGAAAATGGTATTTTGCATGTCTTTACGCCGCCAGATTCAAAACCAATTGTACAAGATAATGGTGCACTGATTCATGGTCTGGTTGAAAAAGCCATGCTAGATGGCGGCATCTATTTACAAGTGATTGGTGCACAAACTCAGGGTTTGCAAGGTAATCAGCCAGCAAATATGGCAGGCTTGAAAAAAGGCGGTTGTACGGCTGTTTCGAATGCCAATGCGCCGTTTGCGGATGATGACGTGGTAATTCGTACCCTTGAATATGCTGCAGGTTTAGGTATGACGGTGGTGTTCTATGCAGAAGAACACCAAATTGCGAAAGATGGTTGTGCGCATGAAGGCTTTATTGCTTCACGTCAAGGTTTGCCGATGATTCCGGCATTGGCTGAAACCGTTGCGATTGCTAAATATTTACTCATGATTGAAGTAACTAAAGTACGTGCACATTTCGGTTTGTTATCTTGTGGTACATCTGTTGAATTGATCAAAATTGCAAAAGATAAAGGCTTGCCTGTTACTGCGGATGTAGCAATGCATCAATTGCATTTAACCGAAAGCTTAACCGACGGTTTTAATTCTTTGGCCCATGTACGCCCGCCATTGCGTGCTGAAAAAGATAAGCAATTATTACGTCAAGGTGTAAAGGATGGAGTGATCGATGCGATTTGTACCCATCATGAACCGCTTAGCAGCTCTGCAAAATTAGCACCATTTGCCGAAACACAACCAGGTATGACCGCTTTTGATACTTACGTTGCATTTGGTATTCAACTCGTTAATGAAGGGCTGTTTGAACCTTTGGAATGGGTAGAAAAAGTAACACTTGCACCGGCAAAAGTCGCGAATATGGTTGACCGTTGGACTGAAGAATCGGGTTGGGCTTTGATTGACCCTAAACTAGAATGGATGGTCTCAAAAGAGTCAATTCTTTCACAGGGTAAAAATACTCCGCTCATTAATCAAAAAGTAGTAGGTAAAGTGGTTCAAACTTTTGTAGCTCAATTGATTTAATATTTTTTTATAATTTATAAAAGTCAGCCTCGGCTGGCTTTTTATTGCTGAAAAAAATAATGGTATTCAAATAATACAATTAATTACACTGAATAAAAATTGAACAGATAAACTAAAAATACAGATGATAAGACCAGAATAAGAGGAATAATGGATGAATAGTAATTTGATTGATTTACTCAAGCAGAAAGTATCTGCGATTGTCCTTGAGGGCGAAACAGAATATCTTAGCGAGAAGATTCAGGCATTAAGCAGTTTTTTTCCTATTCTCTTGTCACTTTTCAAATCTAAGCCCGAACTTATTGGAAATTTACAGAGTCAGTTAAATCCGAGATTAAGTGATATCTTTGCAACACATCCCGATTTAAAGCAGCAATTTTTAGAACAGGTTTCAGGCACAGTTCCGACAGGAACCATTGAATCGACCTTAAATCGTTCAATTGCCCCTACACTGGGCTTTTTAGAAAGTGAAGCGGGTTCCTCTGAACCAAGTGCGATTGCCCATCTTATTGAGACGCATTGGCCAGCAGTGTCGAGTGCCTTGCCACATTGGGCACCGGCACTTTTAAGTGCTCTGGGTGTCAGTGTTGCATCTGGGCATGCATTGCACCAAGCACCGGAAGTTGAACCTAATAGAGTGGTCGAGGAAAAAAAGAAAACGAATTTTCTCTGGCCGCTGATTGCTTTAATTGTTCTGGCAGCACTGCTGGCTTTAATGTTTAAAGCCTGTTCAGATAAAGAAACCAAGCCAGCAAGTGGTGTACCTGCACAAACAGCCACCAGTGAGCCAGCAAAATTGCAACTCAGTACAGGTTCGACAGGGGATTTAACCACGTGTCAACTTTATTCTGGCAATGCGAGTTATAGCGATATTCTGCAAAAAGAAATTAAACAAATTTTCAATCACAATATCGGTTGTGGTGTCGAAACAAATGCAAAATACCATAATGAATTTATTGATCAAGATGCGATTCCAAGTGTATTGAAACTGATCCAAGGTGTTCCCAATACCTCATTAATCTGGATGGGGGATCAACTTTATATTCAGACTGATAATCCTGATGATGCACAACAATTGGCAGACAAAATTCAGCCACTGGTTAAAAATATGAAAGTGGTGATACAGGCCTCTACCACTATTTCTGAACCTGTGGATAGCGAGACAGCAATAAGCGCAGGTAATACCAGTGCTGAAAAAGCTTTGGCAAAAATTAATCCAGATAATATCCGTCCATTAGATATTGCAACCGCACTGAATATGCAAATTATCAATTTTGATACCGCAAGTAGCAATATTCCAGATGCCAATAAGTCGATTTTAGATCAAGCTGCAGCCTTGATTAAACGAGCATCACAAGTGCATTTAACGGTTAAAGGTCATACCGATGCTTCGGGTGATGCGGCAGCAAATAAAGCATTATCACAAAAACGAGCACAAGCTGTTGTAGACTATCTCGTAAAACAAGGTGTTGACCCAGCACAATTGAAAGCTGTCGGTTATGGTTCGGAACAGCCTGTTGCTGATAATGCAACACCTGAAGGTCGTTTTAAAAACCGCCGTATTGAGTTTGAAGTATTGAATACTGAAAATGGCGTAGTGCGTGATGTCGATGAGCAAGGAATCAATGAACAGTAAATATAAAATATATAATTTTCAGAAAAAATCCCTGAGTGACGCAGGGATTTTTTAAAAGAATTTTTATAAATAGTTTTTTAAACAAAAGGACGAATTGATTCGTTCTTTTTTTATTGGCATGCTGTGGTTAATTGTGAAACGTGAAAATATTATGCGTATTAGTTTTATTGGGGCTGGGCGGGTTGCACATCATTTGGCTCATGTTTTAAGCCAGCATCATCACATCATACAAATCTATAGCCGTAGTCTTGAGCCTGCACACACCTTGGCTGCGCAAGTGGGTGCAACTGCAACGGTGAATATCTGCGAAATAAATCCTGAAATTGATTTGGTGATCATTGCGGTAAGTGATCAGGCAATTGCATCAGTCATTGCAGAGGTTCATCAACACTTAGCTGATGTTTTGATGGTTCACACCTCCGGCAGTACAGATATTGAAGTCTTGGCAAAAAACCATGCACGTGCTGGTGTGTTTTATCCTTTACAAACCTTTAGTCTGGATCGGGAAATTCCTTGGTCAGATACACCCTTATTTGTAGAAGCCAACTCTGAAGCGGATCTGGTATTATTAACAAAGCTTGCCTACCAGTTAAGTCATCGAGTTTATCAATACACATCGGCACAGCGCTTAAGCCTGCATTTGGCTGCGGTGTTTGCCTGTAATTTTAGCAATTATTGTTATGACATGGCGAAGCAGATTGTCGACACGCAGCAGGTGGATTTCTCTTTACTTTATCCACTGATTTTAGAAACTGCCAATAAAGCCGTACAGCATGATCCTAAACAGATGCAAACAGGGCCTGCGATGCGGGGCGATCAAAACATCTTGAATATGCATCAACAGATATTAGATGATGCTCAAAGAGAAGATCTAAAAAATGTGTATAACCTGATGAGTCAGCAGATTTTGCAATCGCATCATCCTCAATAGTTACTTAAACTGAGATAAATAAATTGATGCAATAGATGGCAAAAGGAGGTGAGTATGGCAAAAGATTTTAATAGCCAATATGTTGTGGATGGCTATGATGAGCATATTAGGAAATTAATTCCCGGCTATGATGTGGTACACCAGCAAATCAAAGCTTTATTACAAACCTATGCAGATGAATATGCCCATGTATTGATTGTAGGCTGTGGCACAGGGTATGAGCTGGGTTATCTATTGCGATCATTTCCAGACTGGACCTTTACGGCAACAGAGTTGTCGGAAACCATGCTGGATAAAGCCAAACACTATATTCATTCCTTAAATGCATCGCATCGGGTGGAATTTGTGTTAGGCAATGTTGACCAGTTAAAAACCGCTCAGGCCTATGATGCAGCACTTTCTATTCTGGTCACCCATTTTGTGAATTATTCAGAGAAGGCAAAGTTCTTTAAAGCGATTTGTTCGCGTTTAAAACCTCAGGGAATATTTATTACTTTTGATTTGACCAAAATAAAATCAGATCAGGAGCTGGAAGTACTGAAGCATGTATGCGAGGCAAATGGTTTAACCCCTTCACAATCAGCAGCAATGATTGAGCGTTTGGATGATGATTTTTATCCGTTATCAGAGCAGGAAGCATGTGAACAATTGAAATTAAGTGGCTTTGATTCTGTAGAGCGCTTTACCCAGATTTTATCTTATCAAGGTTATCTGGCGATAAAAGCTTAAAGTCTAACAATGAAAATGGCCCATATCTATATGAGCCATTTTTTTAATCTCTATTCAGTTTATTTAATTTTCTTGAACAGGAAGTCATTAATGGTATGACCTTCCTCTAAGCCGCGGCGTTCAAACTTGGTTTGTGGACGCCAGTCAGGGCGTGGGTAGCTATTGCCTTTACCTGCCATGTTTTCAAGATTGGGACGGTTATCCAATACATCCAGCATCCATTCAGCATACGGTACCCAATCTGTAGCGGAGTGGAAGGTACCGCCCATTTCCAGTTTTTGTTCAACCAGTGGCATACGGTCATGCGATACAAAACGACGTTTGAAATGACGTTTCTTTTGCCAAGGATCGGGGAAATACAGCTGCACGGCATTAATGCTGTTGTCTGGCATTCCACGAAGCACTTGAATGGCATCGGCATCGAGCAAACGCAGGTTGGTTATACCTGCTATACCCGCTTCATATACACATTGTGCGATACCCGGAACATGCACTTCGATACCGACATAATTGCGTTCAGGATTGGCTTTTGCCATAAGCACAAGCGAACGGCCCATACCAAAACCAATTTCCACCGTTAAAGGGCGTTCTGGATGTTCAAAGTGCTGACGTAAATCACCCACCGGATATTCCAAAATTAGGTGACCATATTGTTCAAGCGCAGTACGTTGAGAGGTGTTCAGCGGAGATGAACGACGCATAAAAGTGACAATTTCGCGATGTTCATTCAAGTTGTCCAGCTCGACGACTTGCGGGTCTAATTGATCGTTCGACATAACTTTGGCAAATGTAAAAAATTCGAATGCGGTATTTTAAGTCTTAAGACTGGCAAGTCAAACTTTTCTAGGATTTTTCATGGGCTAAAATACTTTAGCAGGGCCAAAAATATAAAAGAGTCCGAAGACTCTCTATATTTTCTTTATATTTGATTAGGCTTGGTTGTATTGATCAACCAAGGTGCTGCTGGCGTTATTTAACCCGACAACTTTTACTTCAATATTCTGATCTTTAAATTTCTGTACGACATTATTCAGCATATTGACTGAAGTAATATCCCAGATATGCGCATGGGTAAGATCAATCTCAACCTTGGAAATATTTTCTTTAAAGTCAAAAAACAGGAAAAACTTGTCTGAGCTGCTAAAGAAAATTTGTCCTGAAATCGTGTAATGACGTGTGGATTGATTGACTAATACAGAACTGACTTTTACTTCGCTTTCCAGTTTATTCACTAAAAACAAAGCCGAAAGTAACACACCGACAAATACGCCTAGCGCAAGGTTATGGGTTGCTAAAACGATAATGACCACAGCCAGCATCACAATATTACTTTGCTTCGGATGCTTCTTGAAATTACGCAATGAATCCCAGTTAAAGGTGGTGAAAGACACCATAATCATAATGGCAACTAGTGCTGCCATTGGAATGTAAGCCAGCCAATCTTTAAGAAAAACCACTAAACACAGTAAAAATACTCCTGCAACCAAAGTTGATAAACGTGTACGTGCACCAGATGATACGTTAATGATGGATTGACCAATCATGGCACAACCGGCCATGCCGCCCATAAAACCACTCACGATATTGGCATAACCTTGACCGCGACATTCCTGATGACGGTCGGCTTCAGTGTCAGTAACTTCATTCACGACAGTTGTGGTCATCATGGTTTCTAATAAACCCACGGTTGCAAGGGGAATTGAATAAGGAAAGATAATTTTTAAGGTTTCAAAGTTCAGTGGAATTTCTGGAATCAGGAAAATAGGCAAGGTATCGGGTAAATGACCCAAGTCACTGACGGTACGCATATCACCGCCTGAAAATAAGGCAAGTAGGCTCAGCAGGACAATACAAATCAGTGGAGATGGAATCAGTTTGCCAATTCTTGGAATATAAGGAGAAAGATAAACCACAGCCAAACCTAGGCCTACAAATAAATAGCCTAAACTATCCATTCTGCTTAATTCTGGAAGTTGAGCCACAAAAATTAAAATCGCTAGGGCATTTAAAAAACCATAGACCACGGATTGTGATACAAAGCGCATCAGTTTGGCGACTTTAAAATAACCTGCAATTACCTGAATGATACCGGTTAAAACGGTTGCTGCCAGTAAATACTGCAAGCCATGTTCTTTGACCAGAGTAATCATCAGTAAAGCCAGCGCACCGGTCGCCGCAGAAATCATGGCAGGGCGACCGCCAAAGAAAGCAATGGTGACAGCTATACAGAATGACGCATATAAGCCGACTTGCGGATCAACACCGGCGATTGCTGAAAAGGCAATCGACTCGGGGATGAGGGCTAAACCCACCACCAAACCTGCCAATACATCGGTGCGGATATTGGAAAACCATTCTTCTTTTTTAAGGCTAATCACTACGTTAATTTTCATCACACTTTAAAGTGGGGTATGTTAAAACAGTTTTATGGAAAAAAGCACCTCAGATTGACTTGAAAAATACTGCATTTTGGACAATATTCTAAAAGGTAAAGGTTTTTTACGCATTGGTGCTTTTTTGCAATTTACAGGTATGATCACTTGAAAGTTTGTTAGAAGAGATTTAAAACAGTTAATAGTTAAATAACAAGGATCAGATATGAAGCTTTATTACGCCCCTGGCGCGTGTTCACTAGCATCACATATTATTTTAAATGAAATTAATGTCGATTTTGATTTAGAGCGTGTAAATTTAAAAACCCATACAACAGAGAAAGGTGCTGATTACTACGCAATTAACCCAAAGGGCTATGTTCCAGCTTTAGAAATTAACCCCGGCTTGATTTTGACTGAAAATGTGGCAATTTTACCGTTTCTTGCACAACATGATCCCAAACAAGATTTAATTCCGCCATCAGGTTTAGGGCGTGCCAAAGTTCTTGAATGGTTAGGGTACTTGAACTCTGAATTACACGATGCTTATGCGGTATTTTTCGGTGCGCCATTGTCGGATGAAGCGAAAGAAAAAGCCTATGCAGAAATTGACCGTTTGCTTGCCTATATTGAAAAAGCCATTGCTGAGTCTGATAATGATTATTTAGTTGATGATAATTTTGGTCCGGCAGATGCCTATTTATTTGTGTTAACCAATTGGTCAAATGGTATTGGGCATGACCTGGCGCCGTATACCAATATTATTGCCTTGCGTAATAAAGTGGCAGAACGCCAATCTGTACAAATTGCGATGCGTGATGAAGGTTTGATTCCTTAATTTTTTGCACTGATTTGAAAAAGTACCTGAGGGTGCTTTTTTTTGGTTTTAAAATTGTGAATATTGAAGGATTGGAGAGTTTTATTGTTGATTTTTTATCAATAAAAAATTGAGTATCTTGGCCGCTGTAAACAAGTCTTTTAAGGTGAGTGGATGAATAAGATTCTGATTGTTAATGGTGCTAAGCAATTTGCACCCTCGAAGGGCGGATGAAATGATACATTGACTAGTTAGCAAATACTGCGCTTGGCGAACTGGGTCATAGCGTTAAAATTTCTCGTGTAGGGAGCGATTATGACATTGAGGAAGAAATCCAAAAATATATCGGGGCAGATGTCATTATTTACCAAATGTCAGGCTGGTAGATGGGCGTGTCGTGGACAAAAGTATTATAGTAGATGAATATCTTTACAGAAGGCCATGGAACTTTATATGCCAGTGAGGGGCGATCACATTCAGATGCATTAAAAAAATATGGTTCATGTGGTCTCATTCACGATAAAAAGTATATGTTGTCATTAACCTGGAACGCACCCCTATGGAGGTGTTTAATGATGCTGATCAGTTTTTATCATGGCGTTGGGGTGGACGGGGTATATCTGCCATTTCATGATATTAAAATCCGCATTTTGCAAAAAAGGTTTAAGTATTTAAGAATATTCTTAAAATGAAAAAAAGGACTCGAAAGAGCACTGCTGTCCCATAGTTTGATTTGAATAAAAAAACCTGAGTCCGAACAGTTAAAATATGAGTGCAAACAAACACTTTAACGATCAGGATTCAGGTTTTGTCACATCAGAATACCGTATTTCATCAACTGATTAAACCTG
>NZ_JAZQPV010000005.1:0-1563 GCF_045628685.1 Acinetobacter sp. | reverse complement strand
AATTAAATCATGATGCTTTAAATCCTCAGGACGTGAAATAGGTGTCGACTGATTCAAATAACTCGGTGAAGCCACCAGGATCTGCTCAACTCGGGCAAGCGGTACCACATGCAAATTACTATCTTCAATTTTTGAACTTATGCGCAGCGCAATATCAATACGACCTTCAATCAGGTCAATATATTGATTATCAGCTTCTACATGAACTGCCAGACCTCGATGAGCAGACATCCAGTGTGACAATGCTGGAATGACATGATTTGCAGCTAATTCTGGCGTAGTTGCAATACGTAAATCACCAACAAGATCATCACGCAGCTCATTAATCCGTATTTTTCCGCGCTCTGCGGCAGCGAGCATCTCTTGACAGCTGTGGAAAAAAGCTTGTCCCACTTCAGTCAAACTCAACTTTCTGGTAGAACGATGTAAAAGTGTAACTTCCATCTCATTTTCTAAAGAACGAATTTGTTGACTTACAGCGCTGGTGGTGATGCCTAAATCGCGGGCTGCACCACTGAACGAGTTTTTTTCTACAACACAAGCAAAGACACCCATTGCTCGAAGTTGATCTAACATAAATTTCCCTCTGAACTTATGAGATGCTTTATCTTTCGATAAAAGCAACTCATTGTATTATACGGTGAAATTCAAGTATTGCATTCAGTTTATTTAATTAAGGGGTAAGACATTAGTCGGATCAATAGGCTTGCCGTCTAGACGGACCTGGAATTCAAGCATGGTGCGGGTGGTACCGGACGAACCCATTTCTGCAATCTTTTGCCCTGCCGTTACATTATCACCACTTTTCACATTCATTTTACTGTTATGTGCATAAGCTGAAATATAACCATTAATATGCTTGATCAGAATCAAATTACCATATTCTTTTAAGCCGTCCGCTGCATAAACCACTTGTCCATCCGCGGCTGCATAAATGGTATCGCCCACGTTCCCTGCATAACGGATCCCTTTAATATTATTGGCTAAATTAAAGTTTTGCAGTACAGATCCATTGCTTGGTTTAACCCAACGTAATGCAGATGCTTTGGAAGATGCTACCGGCGCGGTTGGAACATTGGCGACAACAGCTGGAGTGGTTTTAACTGGAGCAGTTGGAATTTGAACGGTTTGACGTTGAATCGGGGCAGCTTGTGTCACCGCTTGAGTCGTGGTGGTACGACGTGAACCAGAATCTTTTAAACGTAAAGACTGTCCCACATAAATGCGATACGGCGGTGTTATGTCATTCATATCAGCAACGCTGGTATAAGCTAAACCATAACGGGCAGCAATCCCACTTAAAGTGTCTCCAGATCGAACGGTATAGTAGTCTGGTGCAGTTGCATAACGGGTTGCATTCTGAATTTGTGGTTTTGAAGCACAGCCACTCAAAATAACAGTCGAAATCACAGCTGTAGACAACACAATGGTTTTCAGCAAGGCTGAAGGCACAGCAAATAAACGATATTGTGACACCACGTGCATTAATCTTCCTCTCTACATACAAATGTATTTATTGATTTGCGCTAAGATTAGCAAAAAAGTATAAAAAAAATTATTTCA
>NZ_JAZQPV010000004.1:0-23842 GCF_045628685.1 Acinetobacter sp. | reverse complement strand
GCTTTTTCCTGACCTGAATAACGTCGACGACGTTGAACTGATGTAATAACTTCAATACGTTCCATAGAACACTCCTTAACCCTAGTGCTATGACTAGGTCTTAATTGAGAAGTGTCCGTTTTAATTGGGGGCTATTACAGTATCTGCTTAAATTATTTTTTATTCCCAATTTTTCTGTTAAAAAATCAGTTGAAACTGTCAATCCTGATCAAAAGTTCCTGCTTCTAAGAAGGTAGCGCAAACTAAAATTCCCCTGAAAAAAGCAGTTTAAAAAGTTATATTATTCCATTAAAAATGGACTGGTCTAATTTAGTCTGTTTTTTAATACTGAAAATTTTTTTAGTTTTCTCTTATCTTCTTCAGGCTCAATCCCCCAGTTTTGATAGTCAATTAATCCATTCATTTTCAATACGATGAAAAATCAAACAATAAATCAGCATTTATTCTTCATCCCTAGCTTCAAAAAATTTGCATATTTCTATCTAAAATCTACATTTTTTGCTGTTTATGTCTATAAATCCTCAAAACATGACAGTATTTCTTCATGCTTTTTATTTTTAAATCCATATAATCAAATTATTAAATTAATAATCCATTCAATAAAACCATTTTCTTATGCAAGAACTTCAAGCATTGATTCAAGGTAAAATCCCTCCGCAAGCAATCAACATTGATCGTTTGATTGAGCTTGCTGAACACCACCCAAACCCCAGATCTACAGAATACAAATTACTTGAACTTGCTATTAATATTGTATTGGCAAGCTATCTAGAAAAAGCACAACAACATCTCTAGAGGTTAGTTCATGAATGCCTTAGAAAAAGCGCTGCTGATTAAAGAATTACATCAATTGCTAGACAGTTTGGAACATCGTTCTTTATCGTTGTTTGAAATTGCAAAATCAAAAACACGTTTAATCGAAATTTTTCGCTTATGTGATGAACCCATTTTTAAAAAACAAATTTTTAAATTTAAATCTCAAACTCAGCCCGAGAAAACCGCAACGGATTTTGCGGATCAAACCCAGTTTAAACTTTCTTATCGTGGTCTTTTCCGACAGGATCGCACTTTGCAACAGGTGCTCTACCAAAATACTGAATCAGGTTGGGCTCTTTTGTATCATCCAGCACAAGGTTGGCAAATCTGGTTAATCCCAGCGCCAAACCGTAGCGCATTGATCAGTCAATGGGGAAGTCTGGATGACATTTATCCATGGATGCTAGAATGGCAACAACACTATAGCTGCCTAAAAAATGATGATGAATTAAGACAAAAACCAGTTCTTTTACAACTCCCTCTTACTCTAACTGAGACTGAGACTGAGACTGAGACTGAGACTGAGACTGAGACTGAGACTGAGAAAAATTTAAATCTGTCTACATCTCATGTGCCAGAACAAAAGCAAATCCATGAGCCAAATTTGATCGAGTCAAATGAGCATCTGATCAATCAACTACCACCACTACAAGAAGATGCCCCACAGGAAATTCCCGAAATAACAACTCAAAAATCAATCCGGAAGGATTTTCCACAAACAGTAGAACTGGCATCCTATATTGCACATCTTCATCCTCTAGAGGAGAAAAATGCTGCCGCACAAGCATTATATGGTTTAGAAATTCCAGGTCTTGCAGAAATTTTTCAACATCTCGATTTACTCATCTATGCTGCAGATTTGCTGAATTGGCAACAACGCCCCATTTATCTGGCTGAACAAATCGATTCACTAGGTTGTTTCATCAAATATTTGGCATTATTGGGTGTAGGGAATCAAGCACAAGCTATTGATTTATTAAATAGGTTTTCTGATCAACATCAGGTGGCCGCGATTAAAGAAAGTTCCTGGGATGATCTTGCAGAAAGCTTTATTGATTTTGAAGCTCTATTTGATAGCTATACCCAAAAAGCAGTTTTAGTCTGGAAGAATGAAAACTATATTCCTTTTATCCCTGCCCAACTTTTCCAGAAACAAAAATTGATTCAATTTAAGGAAAGCCCTGCTGACTTTAAGACCCCCTTGCTGTTACTAAAAGAAAAACAAAAAAATCGGGTTATTCATGGAAAGAAACGCTTAAATCTCTCTCAGACTGAATCTGCTTATCCTTATTTATTATTAGAGCGTCACCACGGCGTGAGCTGGCAATTGATTCAAAATATTATTAACCAGATGGAATCACCCATTGACTGTTATCAATTATATGAAGCAATTCAAAAGCATATTTTAGACTAAGTTTTATTTTTTTGTAGCCAAAGCTTGCTTTCTAGTCGCAATTTTTACGAGACTATCGAATATCAGAATATAAGAGCAAGGATATGCCTCAAAACAAGAGAAATTTATCAAAACCCCTCTTATTTACTCTATTGTTTGGGATCATGAGCACCTCAAATGGATCTGAAAATGCTGAACAAATCACGGATTCACCCACAAGTTCATTATCAACTCAGGATGAAGATAATAATTTGCTTTATCAAATTCCAAACTGGATTGATGCTCTACCGACATTTTTGCCACAACAGTCGAATGAACCCAATGTTCCATCTACCTTACAAACTGCAGATCGAACTTGGTTAGACCGCAACCAGCTTAAACTCAGAAACTGGGCAGATCATACCTCACATAAAATTGACAATTGGTTTGGCAAAACTGATCCAGAAAAACCGGCATCTGCGGCATTACGCGTGATTGTAGATAATCGCTGGAATAAACATGATGGTTATGAAATTAAACCGCGTATTCGCGGCAAAGTAAAACTTCCGACTTTAGAGCGCAAACTGAGCTTAGTCTTTGGTGATGATTCTTTAGATAATGAACTGGATAATAATGTGGCCATTACCGATGAAAATCCGGGTAATCGTAATGATAAAACGTTAGACCGGCAACGTACCCGTGAAAATAACAGTTCTTTAGCATTTCGTTGGTCAGACTTCTCTAAGCGTCTGCCTTTCGAAACCGACGTAGATTTGGGACTTCGTTCCGGAGATGATTTTTATCTGCGCCTAAAAGCCTCCAGAGACTGGGAACTGGAAAATGATTTCAGTTTCCATGCTGAACAAATTTATCGCTATGGCATTGATAGCAAAAATTATTTTAGAACTAATACGGAACTTACCCATGCTCGGCCTAATCAGGCATTTTTATCCAATCAATTCAGTCTGACGTATGCAGATGATCAATATGATGACCTAAATTGGGATAATAACCTGTTTAGGCAACATCAATTTTTCCATGAAAATAGCTTTAGTTATGGCATCTATACTGGTGGTTTTTTAAATAATAATGACTTGCGGTTAAATAGCTGGGGGCCCTTCGTTTCGTGGCGCCAGCCTTTATGGCGGGAATGGTTTTATGTTCAAAGCAATTTAAATTACATTAATAATCATCGGGATGATCGTAGTCATTTCATTAGTGCATCGGTGCGTCTGGAAGCATTATTTTAAAAAGCGCTTTCTCATCTGTTTTATGCATCCCCCTCTACTTCCCCCCATTTTAATCTTTCTCAATAAAAAACCTCCCGAGGGAGGTCTTTTTAGCTATTGAGAAACCAGCTTATTTCAACAATAAACTGTTAATGCGTTTTACGTATTCTGCAGGATCATCAGGTAAGCCACCTTCTGCAATCACGGCTTGGTCAAAAATCACATTGGCCAGGTCATCAAACTGGCTCGATCCTTCAAGTTTTCTCACCAAAGGATGCTCAGGGTTAATTTCCAGAATTGGCTTATTTTCAGGAACAGCCTGACCCGCCTGTTTTAACATGCGAATCAATTGTGGAGAAAGCTCACCTTCGCCTGTCACTAAACATGCTGGTGAATCGACCAGACGTGTGGTTACACGCACTTCTTTGGTTTTGGCTTTCAGTGAATCTGACAATTTTTCAATAATGGGTTTAAACTGTTCAGCAGCAGCTTCAAGTGCTTTCTTTTCTTCAGCATCTTGCAGGTCACCCAAGTCCACGGCCCCTTTGGCCACGTTTTGCATAGGTGTACCATCGAACTCATTGACGAATTCCATCGCCCATTCATCCACACGATCTGCCATTAATAATACTTCGATGTCTTTTTTCTTGAACAGTTCCAGTTGTGGCGAGTTTTTCGCAGCCGTTAGACTATCGGCAGTCACGTAATAAATGGCTTTTTGCCCTTCTTTCATCCGTGCTTTGTAGTCAGTCAATGACGTTGTCATCTCATCATTGCTAGATGTAGAAAAACGTAAAAGTTTTAAAATACGTTCACGGTTGCCAAAGTCTTCACCCAAACCTTCTTTAATCACCGAACCAAATTCGGCATAGAACTGTTTGAATTTCTCTTGGTCTTTTTCATCTTCCGACTTGGCCAAACTATCCAGCAGAGTCAAAATACGACGGGTATTGCCTTCACGAATGGTTTTCACATCGCGGCTTTCTTGTAATAGTTCACGACTTACATTCAGCGGAAGATCCGCACTATCCACCACACCCTGTACAAAACGCAAATAATTTGGAATCAAATTATCCGCTTCATCCATAATAAAAACGCGTTTGACATAGAGCTTGATACCGGCTTTCGCTTCACGCGTAAAAATATTGTTCGGCGCTTTGCTTGGCACATACAATAATTGGGTATATTCGGTGCTTCCTTCTACACGATTGTGCGTCCAAGCCAATGGAGCTTCAAAGTCGTGACTTAAGTTCTTATAAAACTCAATGTATTGCTCCTCAGTGATCTCATTTTTATTTCGGGTCCAAAGGGCACTTGCCGAGTTAATCGCTTCCCATTCATCCGTTTTGACCATGTGACCTGGTTTAGGTTCTTCACCTTCAGCTGCTTCCTCTTGCTGCCAGACTTCCTTTTGCATTTCAATCGGCAAGCTAATGTGGTCAGAATATTTATTGATGATTTGCTTAACTTTATAAGACTCTAAATATTCCAGTGCATTATCACGTAAATGCAAAATGATATCTGTTCCACGTGAAGTCTTAGTGATTTGTTCAACTTCAAAATCACCTGTGCCGGTACTGATCCAGCGTACACCATCGGTGACATCTGCCGCTGCATGACGCGATTCAACAGTAATTTTTTCGGCCACAATGAAACCTGAATAGAAACCGACCCCAAACTGACCGATCAATTGTGCATCGGCTTTCTGGTCACCTGACAGTCTGGACATAAAGTCTTTGGTGCCTGATTTGGCAATGGTGCCTAAATTATCAATGGCTTCTTGTTGGGTTAAACCAATTCCGTTGTCAGAAATGGTGATGGTTTTATTGTCTTTATCCAGACTGATACGAACATGCAGTTCAGGATCATTTTCATAATATTCAGGATGATTGATCCCTTCAAAACGCAACTTATCGCAAGCATCCGAAGCATTCGAAATCAGTTCGCGTAAGAAAATTTCCGGATTTGAGTAAAGTGAATGGGTCACCAAATGTAAAAGTTGGGCTACTTCCGCTTGAAAACTATGTTTTTGTGTACTTTGTTCGCTCATCAGTCGCTCCTTAAATTCATTGAACACTTTTTATTGAATGCTTAATGAATGGAGTGATTTAAGAAATTTTCAATGGCGAATGATGAATTTTTATTAAAAAGGTCCTTGTTTATAAACACGATCCATATACAAATCCAGTTTCTGTTGGCGCATTTTATAGACTTCAGTTAAACAGCGGCTTGAGTTAACACATTGATCACGTAATTGTAACCACTTTAGCTGCTCATCCTGAATAACGCTCCGGGTTCCCATAGGCACTAAGCGCTTAACAATATTGTAAGTGGTCGCCATTTTCACGTCAGCATCATTTATAGCGCGATGCTCACAAATTGCATGTTCGGTTGGGGTTCGGGCATGATCACAATTGAAACTTGCTGCATAAACCGATGCACTGCACAGGCTAAAAAAGAGCACAGTATATAAACTGAATAATTTCATAATTTTTTCTTCTCTTTTTCGCTTATTTTCTATAACCAACTTAAACAAAATCCTGATAATTAAATAGTATAAAAGTGCTCAATCTGTGTGATTTATTGTAAGTTTTTCATTAAAAAACCCCATCATTAGAGATGAGGTTCTTTTGTACTAACGTTAATTAAGATCTTAGAATTTGTAGCTATAACCGAGTGTATAGACCCAAGGATTTACTTCCAGATCACCAAGTTTAACTTTAGTGCCATCAGCTGTTTTTGCATTCAATTCGGTTTTCACATCTGCATAACGTACATCTGCAAAAACACCCCAATTTTTAGCATCAGCTGGTTGGAAGTTAAAACCCACTTGCCCGGCAACACCATATGCTACATCAGCTTCTAACTTTTCAGCACCCGTTGCAGTTTTAGTAGTTTGAGATAATTTTTCATCCCAAGGTACAACTACGGTCGCGCCTACACCAATGTAGGGTGTGAAACGAGTTGAATTTTTAAAATTATATTTGGCTGTAATAGTCGGTGGTAAATGCTTAAAAGATGCTGCATTTTCAATTGGACCAATGTTTACATCATGATCAAAAGGTAATGCGAGCAATAGCTCTACTGAAATGGGTGAATTATTAAAAAAATATTCAATAGATGGAGTGAAATTAACTTCATTGCTCACTTGTGCTTTTAATGGCGTTACTACTCCCCCAACAGGAACATTTAACGTACCATTATCATCATTTTGTGGCGCCAGAGCAGAAGCCCCTAATTTCACCTGCCAATCACCAGCCATTGCTGAAACAGATATCCCCAATAATGCAATAAAAGCAGTTTGCTTTAACATTTTAAATAACCTCTGGAAGAACAATAACAACAAAATAAAACATTAATTAATAATAAACACGAGATAAATAAATATGCAACAATTATTAATTTATATAAATTCAATTTATTTTCAAGTTATTGAAAATATTTAATATTTATTTTAATCAGACCAACTTGGTTGGCTTTAAATACCAACCAAGTTAATCAGGTTTTATTATTATATTCCGAGTGTATTAATCAGATTTATTATATTAAGCATTTAAAAGATTTATTTTAAATACATCTATTAATATTATAAATAAAACAAATTCAAACTAAATAAAAATATGAGTTTGAATTAAAGAACCATTGCAGCAATCCATCCGAATACCATTAAAGGAATATTAAAATGGATGAAAGTAGGAACCACACTGTCTTTCATATGGTCATGTTGACCATCCATATTTAAACCTGAAGTTGGACCTAAAGTCGAATCCGAGGCTGGAGATCCGGCATCACCCAAAGCTGCTGCAGTACCAATCAAGGCAATTGTCGCGGCAGGACTAAAACCGAACTGGATACATAAAGGCACATAGATAATGGCTAAAATCGGTACCGTAGAGAACGATGAACCAATCCCTAGAGTAATCAGCAAACCGACCAGCAACATTAAAAATGCAGCCAGACCTTTACTGTTACCAATCCACTCAACAGATGCATTGACCAAAGCAGGAACTTGGTTGGTGGCCTCAATGACGGATGCAAAACCTTGTGCGGCAATCATAATAAAACCGACCAATGCCATCATTCGCATACCAGTAATAATCACATCGTCCGCTTCTTTCCACTTAAAAATACCCGCGCAGCTTAAAATCGCCACACCTACCAAACCGGCAAGAATCATTGAATCTGAATAAAGCTGTACACTTAGGGTCGCAATGACTGCAAAAGCGGCCATACCCAAGGTGAATTTTGCTATTTGTGGCTTAGCATTCGCATCGCTAACGACATCGCCCGAAATACTATGATGAGTTGGCTCAAGCTTAACTTCTTTATAAATTCTTGGTTTGCGATAAGTAAAAAACAGTGCAACCAACAACCCCAAAAACATGCCAAAAACGGGAATTGCCATTGCAGATGGAATTTGATCGTAGCTAATTTCAAAACCGTACGGCTTACCAAAAGTATTGATGTTTTGACCTAAAATATCATTCAGGAAAATGGCACCAAATCCGACCGGAACCAACATATAGGTGGCACATAAACCAAAAGTTAATAAACAGGCCACAGCGCGGCGGTCTAAATTTAAATGGTTAAAGACACTTAACAAAGGCGGAATCAAAACCGGGATAAAAGCAATATGAACAGGAATCAGGTTTTGCGAAGACACTGCAGCAGCAACAATCGTAAAGAAAATTAAAAACTTAACTTTATTTTGCGATTGAACATTGGCATCTCCTTTTAAGGTGGAAATCAGTTTGTAAGCCAGTAAATCAGGCAAACCAGAGCGTGCCAAAGCAAGCGCAAATGCACCTAAAACGCCATAAGCCAAGGCAATTTTGGCCCCGCCACCTAGACCATTATTAAATGCATCTAGCGTTCCTTGCAGGCCTAGACCCGCCAGCAAACCACCGGCAACAGCACCGATCACCAATGCAAATACCACAGGCACACGAGCTAATGAGAGTCCGAACATGACTCCGATAGCGGCAATAATTGCGAACATAATTAATTGAGGGAAAGATGAAAAGTCGATATTTTATCAGATTCACTCTTTTGAAACTGTAAATTGATTGCTTTCATCCATCACCTCAATTTTTATTACTATTCATATAATTAAATCAAAAAATCAATTTCCAGCTTGGCTGAAGGCAAAGTTACGGATCATCTCGGCAACCAATTCAGGTTGACTTAATATTGCCCAATGATTGGCATCCAGATCTACACGCTGAAATTTTTCAACCCATTTTGGCATTTCATCAATCAGCTCAGGACTGACAAAATTGTCTCGTTTCAGCACAATCGCCTGGACAGGACAAATTGCAAAACGCTGACGCGGCCGAATTAAGCGTGGCAAAAAATTGGCACGATACAACCCAATTCCATGCTTGCCATCGGATGCTATATGAGGATTCAAAGGCAAGTTTTTTTTATGCTCTAATTTTTCAAGCACTTTGCCCCATTTCTCAGGACTGAAAAAATTCCATATTGTGGGTGCTAGCAATGGCAGCTGGAAAACTGCGATATACCACGACTTGGTGAGTTGCTTAAAAACCTTGCCCTTATGCTGTTTAAATTGATGACGCATCCAAAATGCAGCATGATCCAGACACGGACCTGAAATCGTACTATAAGACAAAATTCGAGCTTTAAATTTAGCTTCGGTGACCGACTCCCAAGACTGGATAGATCCCCAATCATGCGCTGCCAAATGAAAAGGCCGATCTTTTAATACAGCATTCACTACACTTTCTAAATCCAAAGATAACTGTGCTAAGCGATAATCGCGAATACGTGCAGGATTGGAAGACTGCCCTGCTCCGCGCACATCATAAGTGATAATATAAAAATCCTGGATAAGCTCCTGAATAACCGGTTCCCATACCTCTTGATTATCAGGATAACCATGTACCAAGACTAAAGCCGGCTTTTCATCGCTTCCCCATGTTTTTACATAAAGATGCTGTTGATCTTGGGTATTTACCCATTGAGTTTTCGCTTGCATAATCTTTTCCCATTTTTATTGATTATTTATATTGATGATTGGACAACCTGATCGATGCCTCAATTTTAGTTCTGCTCTAGTATGATCTGGGTAGCCATAAAAACAATTGCCCCCTATTAACTTTTAAAAAAACTACAGACAATAGCTGCAATCGCTAAATTCCTGATCAATCGCTACGCACCTTATCATGGTGCAGGGAGTGCAATTGAAAAATGAATATCTGGCAAAATATTATATTTGCGTGAAAATGCCTTTAACACGTAACAATCAAAATGTGGGTGGAGTACATTTTGGAGGAAGCTTGTACTCCAGGGTCGATCCATTTTTTATGCTTTTACGGATTCATTATCGGGAGATCAAAATATATAGTCTGGGATAAATCGGCGAATATTCATTTTCTCTTCCCAAGATGTAATACGGTTTATGCCCCTCTCCTTTTAGATGCAGCTGAAATCGTACAATATTAAAGAGCTCACTGACAATTATGTTCCTGTACATCGGCAAATACTCTGTCAGTATTTTTTGATGACGCAGGCACCCGTATTACAGAAATTGAGAAAGCTGTTTATATCCGTAGAAAAAACCCAAATCCGGCCATTCGATCATAAAAAAGCGCCTGTTAATCAAGCGCTTTTTTTCAATTAAAACGTTGAATTAACGTTTTTTCTGTTCAATGGCAGCTCCAGCCCCACCACCAATCGCTCCACCAATCGCTGCACCGGTATTGCCACCAAAGACGCTTTTACCTACTGCAGAACCAATAGCACCACCTACACCACTATAAGTCGCATTTCGGTTTGAGCCACCTTGGGTTTTACTGCCGGCCGCTGCACCAGCACCCCCACCTACAGCTGCGCCTACACCACCGCCTACATTACTACCTACACCGCCACCCACTGCACCCCCGAGTGCTGCTGCGCCAATTCGCTGCTCCTTGCCAGACATACTTTCACAGCCCGCCAACATAAAAGTGGATAGGGTGGCTACTGCTATTACGCTTATTAACTTTTTCATGGATTTTTCCCCTTTTTTCATTCTTTTCAGCTTATGCTTATTTTGTGAAAAAAATAATTTAAAAATGTAACGCAGTAACACTAAAATGCTGCATTTTGTAAAAAGTCATAAAACATTACACTATTTATTAACTTAAGTTTATTCATCTTCACTCAGCACCACAATATCACGTGTGGTTGCACCATTTTCAGTTAAAATGGCATGTGAGGTTTTGGTGTTACTGTCCAGATTCTTTTTTTGATCCAGCTTTAAAGTACGATGAACAGGCTCTTGTCCATGCTTGAATTCAACACCTTCTGCATCAATTTTCTGGGTTTGGGAAAGGACCTTTCCGTCTTGCTTTATGGTGGTATTTAATTCAATTTTTGAGGTCGGCACAATAATACCGCCTTTTTGAATCAGAGGAATAGAAAGCTGCTTTTCTGAAAATTGCGTTTGGTTATCTTCTAAATGAATTTCACGCGCAACAATATCTTTCCCTTGATTGGTTACTTCAAAAATTGTGGCATCCACACTACGCTTCGGTTCTTGCCCTGCAATTCGACGAATCACCTCAGTCTTTAAGATCGGAACAACGGCTTTATCCTCCACCCTAATAGTATTTGGCATGGGTGCAGCAATGACAGCAACAGAAATAGATGAAAGTGAAAGTACAAAAAGGTGCTGTGTCAATTTCATAAGTTTGCCTTGGTTATTTTAAGTGTATAAATTAATAAGATTTTCAATTGTTCTGTGTTTAATATAGGAAATTATAAGACCCGAGGAAAGCTTTAATTTTCACTTATTCGAGACAAAAAAAAGACGCCCGAAGGCGCCTTTTTTCACTCACTTAACTTAAGAATTAAAATTCTTGGTTAAATGCTTGGCTTAATGCTTGGTCTACATCAGAGAAGTCATTTACCAGCTCATGCTCTGCAGCTTCAGCTTCTTGACGACGACGTTCTAAGTGGTAAGCAAGACCAGTGCCGGCAGGAATCAAACGACCCACGACTACGTTCTCTTTCAGACCGCGTAAATCATCTTCTTTACCTGTTACAGCAGCTTCAGTTAACACACGAGTTGTTTCCTGGAACGATGCAGCAGAGATGAATGAGTCAGTAGAAAGTGATGCTTTAGTGATACCCATCAATTGACGTTCATACTTCGCTGGGAACTTGTTCTGAGCAAGTACAGCTTGGTTTTCAGCAACCATGCGGATGTAATCCACTTGTTCGCCTTTAATGAAGCTGGTATCACCACCATCAGTGATTTCAACTTTACGCAACATTTGACGTACGATGACTTCAATGTGCTTGTCGTTGATTTTTACACCTTGTAGACGATAAACGTCCTGGACTTCGTTGACGATATAGTTAGTCAACGCCACTTCACCTTTCAGACGTAAAATGTCATGCGGGTTTTGTGGACCGTCAGAAACTGTTTCACCACGGTTTACATGTTCGCCTTCGTACACGTTAATGGTACGCCATTTCGGAATCAACTCTTCGTAAATTTCAGAGCCGTCGTCTGGTGTAATCACTAAACGGTTTTTACCTTTGGTCTCTTTACCGAAGCTTACAACACCTGAAATTTCAGCCAGGATTGCATGTTCTTTCGGTTTACGTGCTTCGAACAAGTCAGCTACACGCGGAAGACCACCGGTAATGTCACGAGTACGTGAAGTTTCTTGTGGTACACGACCAATAACGTCACCCACACCAATTGTTTCGCCATCACGGACAGAAAGAATTGTGTTTTGTGGCAAGAAGTAGAACTGTTCACCACCATCCACTGTGTCTAACACAACAGCAGGACGTAAATCTTTGCCTGATGCAGGACGTGAAGTCACTGGCAAGATTTCGATCGTGGTCATACCTGTTGCATCATCAGTTTTTGATGTAACAGTTACGCCATCAGCGATTTGGCTGAAACGTACTTTACCTGCAACTTCGGTAACAAGTGGATGCGTATGCGGATCCCAAGTTGCAACGATACCGCCAGCTGCTACTTCTTCGCCATCTTTCAGAATGATCGAAGCACCGTATGGAATTTTATAGCGTTCGCGTTCACGACCCAAGTCATCCGCAATACCGATTTCACCTGAACGCGAAGTCGATACCAAGTGACCTTTGGCATGTTGTACAGTTTTCACGTTATGGAAACGTACAGTACCTTTGTTACGCACTTGAACACTGTTTGCAGCAGAAGTTCGACTTGCAGCACCACCCACGTGGAATGTACGCATGGTTAACTGGGTACCCGGTTCACCAATTGATTGTGCAGCCATAACACCTACAGACTCACCAGGATTTACCTGATGACCACGTGCAAGGTCACGACCATAGCATTTCGCACATACACCGAAGGTGGATTCACAAGAAACTACTGAGCGTACTTTAACTTCATCGACACCCGCTTCTTCAATAAAGGCAGCAAGTTTTTCGTCAATAAGCGTATTACGTGGAAGAATGACTTCGTCAGAACCAGCACGTTTCACATCTTCAGCAACCACACGACCCAATACTCGAGCACCCAGGTTCTCGATGACATCGCCACCCTGAATGAATGGTGTCATGACAAGACCGCTTAAAGTACCGCAATCAGGTTCGGTAATAACCAAATCCTGCGCTACATCTACTAGACGACGAGTCAAGTAACCAGAGTTCGCTGTTTTAAGTGCTGTATCGGCCAAACCTTTACGCGCACCGTGTGTTGAAATGAAGTACTGAAGTACGGTCAAACCTTCACGGAAATTGGCTTTAATCGGGGTTTCAATGATCGAACCATCCGGTTTTGCCATCAAACCACGCATACCTGCAAGCTGACGAATCTGAGCTGCCGAACCACGGGCACCAGAGTCAGACATCATGTAGATACTGTTGAATGATTTCTGTTTCTCATCTTCACCCTGTTTGTTTTTAACAGTAGTGTAAGACAAGTTGTCCATCATCGCTTTCGCTACTTGGTCATTGGTACGTGCCCAGATATCGACAACCTTGTTATAACGTTCACCGGCAGTTACGAAACCTTGTTCAAACTGTTGTTCAATTTCGCGAACTTCAGTTTCTGCTTTTTCGATAATCGTATACTTGGTTGGCGGAATAAGCATATCTTCCATACCAACAGACACACCAGAGCGAGTCGCTTGACGGAAGCCCAAGTACATTAACTGGTCAGCAAAGATAACGGTATCTTTAAGACCCAATTTACGGTAGCAAGAGTTAATTAATTTTGAGATGTTCTTTTTCGTCATCTCAACGTTAATTTGCTGGAAGTCCATACCTTCAGGAACAACTTCCCAAAGTAGGCAACGGCCAGGAGTCGTATCCACAATAATGGTTTGCTGTTCGCGGTTACCATCTTCATCAATGACAGTCTGGTGTACACGTGCTTTTACGCGAGCGTGCAAGTTCACTTGACCGGTAGCCAATGCGCGGTTTACTTCATCAGTATCCGCAAACACCATGCCTTCACCTTTGGCATTGATTGCATCACGCGTGATGTAATACAAGCCCAAGACAACGTCCTGAGACGGTACGATGATTGGTTCACCGTTCGCTGGAGACAAGATGTTGTTTGTAGACATCATTAACGCACGAGCTTCTAACTGAGCTTCGATTGTTAATGGAACGTGTACCGCCATTTGGTCACCGTCGAAGTCGGCGTTGAACGCAGCACATACGAGTGGGTGTAGACGGATCGCTTTACCTTCAATGAGGGTCGGTTCAAATGCTTGAAGACCTAAACGGTGAAGGGTTGGCGCACGGTTCAACATCACTGGATGTTGACGAATTACATGAGCAAGAACGTCCCAAACTTCTGGAGTTTCGCGTTCAACCATTTTTTTCGCAGCTTTAATGGTTGTTGCTTGACCAGACGCTTGTAGTTTCGCAAAGATAAATGGTTTGAATAATTCAAGTGCCATTTTCTTCGGAAGACCACATTGGTGCAAACGTAAAGTCGGACCTACTGTAATAACCGAACGACCTGAATAGTCGACACGTTTACCCAACAAGTTTTGACGGAAACGACCTTGTTTACCTTTGATCATGTCAGCCAAAGATTTAAGAGGACGTTTGTTTGAACCCGTGATTGCGCGACCACGACGACCGTTATCAAGCAATGCATCTACAGACTCTTGCAACATACGTTTTTCGTTACGTACGATGATGTCTGGCGCTGAAAGGTCAAGAAGACGTTTCAAACGGTTGTTACGGTTGATCACACGACGGTAAAGATCGTTCAAGTCAGAAGTCGCGAAACGACCACCTTCAAGAGGAACCAACGGACGAAGATCTGGTGGAAGGACTGGAAGTACAGTCAACACCATCCATTCAGGCTTGTTGTTCGAATCGTTGAACGCTTCCATCAACTTCAAACGTTTAGACGCTTTCTTAAGCTTCGTTTCTGAAGTTGTTTGTGGAATTTCTTCGCGAAGGCGCGCAATTTCAGCTTCAAGATCGATGTCTTTCAACAAATCCTGAATCGCTTCTGCACCCATTTTCGCGCTGAATTCATCACCGTGTTCTTCTAACGCTGTGAAGTATTCTTCATCGTTAAGAAGTTGGTATTTCTCCATTGGAGTCATACCCGGATCTGTTACAACATAAGATTCGAAATACAATACACGTTCGATATCACGTAAAGTCATGTCTAAAAGAAGACCGATACGGGATGGTAATGATTTCAAGAACCAGATGTGCGCAACCGGTGAAGCAAGGTCAATATGACCCATACGTTCACGACGAACTTTCGCAGTTGTTACTTCAACGCCACATTTTTCACAAATGACGCCCTTGTATTTCATGCGCTTGTATTTACCACACAAGCATTCGTAATCTTTTACTGGACCAAAGATTTTGGCACAGAATAAACCGTCACGTTCTGGCTTGAACGTACGGTAGTTAATTGTCTCAGGTTTTTTAACTTCACCGTGAGACCATGACTTAATCATTTCTGGTGACGCAAGACCAATGCGGATGCGATCAAACTCTACTGGAGCATGACCGTCTGAATCCGTCTTTTTGCGCATGATATCGAGCAAGTCTTTCAATTTTTTTCTCCGTGTGTCGAGGAGTTTTTCTCCTCCCCGACTGGGTCACAAATATTGTTTTTAACTGATTTAATCCCCTTGAGCACCCTTTCTTGCGAAGCGATGCTTCTCAGGGGGAAAACTCCTCAAAACAAGAGGAGCAAATCCCCCTTTATCAAAGGGGGTTCGGGGGATTGAATGGTTAATTAGTCACCATTTTTCAGTTCAATGTTGATACCTAAAGAACGGATCTCTTTGGTCAATACGTTGAACGATTCAGGCATGCCCGGATCCATATAATGGTTACCATCTACAATGTTTTTGTAGATACGGGTACGGCCTTCAACGTCATCCGATTTCACAGTCAGCATTTCTTGAAGCGTATAAGCTGCGCCATATGCTTCAAGCGCCCAGACTTCCATCTCACCGAAACGCTGACCACCGAATTGAGCTTTACCACCCAATGGCTGTTGAGTTACAAGTGAGTAAGAACCTGTCGAACGCGCATGCATCTTGTCATCAACCAAGTGATTCAGTTTCAACATGTACATGTAACCTACAGTTACTGGACGGTCAAAACGTTCACCGGTACGTCCGTCAAACAATACGGTTTGACCAGAACGTGGAATATCTGCAAGTTCAAGCAACTCTTTGATTTGGCCTTCATCAGCACCATCAAATACAGGCGTTGCTAAAGGAATACCTTTACGCAAGTTTTTAGAAAGCGCCAAGATTTCATCATCGGTAAGACTATCAAGATCTTCTTGCTCGCCACCAACTTTGTTGTAAATCTTGTCTAAGAAGATACGCAGTTCAGCAATAGTACGCTGTTCTTGCAGCATCTTGTCGATTTTATCACCAAGACCTTTTGCAGCCATACCCAAGTGAGTTTCAAGAATCTGACCCACGTTCATACGTGAAGGTACACCCAGTGGGTTCAACACGATATCAACAGGTACACCGTTAGCATCATGCGGCATGTCTTCTACTGGCAAGATGTTAGATACAACACCCTTGTTACCATGACGACCCGCCATTTTATCACCCGGTTGGATGCGACGTTTTACAGCCAAGTAAACTTTAACAACTTTCAATACGCCAGTTGTCAGTTCATCACCTGTAGAAAGTTTGCGTTTTTTCTCTGCAAATTTCTCGTCAATCTCAATGCCTTTCTCTTTCAAGAACACTTGAATTTGAGTCAAACGTTCAGCAATGCCTTCATCAACAGGTTGAATTTCAAGCAGATCAACAAGCTCTAAACCAGACAATACATCTTCAGAAAGTTTGTCACCGCGTTTAGTTGTACCACCACCATTCGATTCTTGACCTTTCAACAAGCGAATAATACGTTCACGTGCTGCTTCTTCGAAGATTTTGAATTCTTCTTTCAAATCTTTACGGTAAGCATCCAATTGTGCTTTTTCAATTGCTTGAGCACGTTCGTCTTTTTCAAGACCATCACGTGTAAACACTTGAACGTCAATGACTGTACCTTTAACACCTGAAGACACGCGTAATGATGAGTCTTTAACGTCAGCAGCTTTTTCACCGAAGATTGCGCGAAGCAATTTTTCTTCCGGGGTTAACTGGGTTTCGCCTTTTGGCGTAACTTTACCCACCAGGATGTCACCGGCAGTCACTTCAGCACCGATATAAACAATACCTGATTCATCCAGTTTAGACAGTGCAGCTTCACCCACGTTAGGAATATCGGCAGTAATTTCTTCTGCACCTAACTTGGTATCACGAGCAACACATGACAATTCTTGAATATGAATCGAAGTCAAACGGTCTTCTTGAAGAACACGCTCAGATAGCAAGATCGAGTCTTCATAGTTGTAACCGTTCCAGGTCATGAATGCGACACGCATGTTTTGACCAAGCGCCAATTCACCACCGTCAGTCGATGGACCATCAGCCAATACATCACCACGACCCACTTTATCACCTAGGTTCACAAGAACTTTCTGGTTAATACAAGTGTTTTGGTTCGAACGTGTATATTTGATCAGGTTGTAGATATCTACACCCGCTTCACCCGCAATCATTTCTTCTTCGTTTACACGAATAACCACACGCGACGCATCAACAAACTCAATACGGCCGCCACGTTTTGCAAGAACACATACACCCGAGTCATGCGCTACGTTTGCTTCCATACCGGTACCGACAAGTGGCTTGTCAGCAATCAGCGTAGGAACAGCCTGACGTTGCATGTTTGAACCCATCAACGCACGGTTAGCGTCATCGTGTTCAAGGAATGGAATAAGTGATGCCGCAACAGATACAACCTGCTGAGCAGACACGTCCATATGCGTTACTTTTTCAGGAGGCATACGCACGAAGTCACCTTCATGACGAACCGATACGAAGTCTTCTGTTAATTTTCCGTCTTTATCTACGCCAGAATCGGCCTGTGCAATCACAGTACCTACTTCTTCAATCGCAGATAAATACTCAACATCATCTGTTACGCGGCCATCAACAACTTTACGGTATGGAGTTTCCAAGAAACCGAAGTTATTACATTTTGCATAAACAGAAAGCGAGTTGATCAAACCAATGTTTGGTCCCTCTGGAGTCTCAATTGGACACACACGACCGTAGTGAGTTTGATGTACGTCACGTACTTCAAAGCCTGCACGTTCACGAGTCAAACCGCCGGGTCCAAGTGCTGATACACGACGTTTGTGTGTAATTTCAGACAATGGATTATTTTGATCCATGAACTGAGACAACTGGCTTGAACCAAAGAATTCTTTGATTGCAGCAGCAACTGGTTTCGCATTGATCAGATCTTGCGGAGACAAGTTATCAGTTTCAGCCTGAGATAAACGTTCTTTAACAGCACGTTCTACACGAACCAGACCCACACGGAATTGGTTTTCTGTCATTTCGCCAACAGAACGAACACGACGGTTACCCAAGTGATCGATATCGTCGACTTCACCTTTACCGTTACGGATTTCAACTAATGTTTTTAATACATCAGTGATATCTTCATTCGACAAGATACCTTCAACTTCACGAGACTTCTGATCCGTACCGACTTCGTATGGACGACCCAAACGACGGTTGAACTTCATACGACCTACTGGAGAGAGGTCATAACGTTCAGAAGAGAAGAACAAGTTATTAAATAAGTTTTCAGCAGCTTCTTTTGTTGGTGGCTCGCCCGGACGCATTACTTTGTAGATTTCTACCAGTGCTTCTTCACGACCTGAAGTCGTATCCGCACGTAAAGTATCAGCAACGAAAGAACCGCGATCGATGTCATTGGTGAACAGAATATTGAACTGCTTAACGCCGCCTTCTGCAATCTTCACCATGATCTCATGGTTCAATACTGTGTTTGCAGCAATCACATCGCCATCTTTCAATGGAATGTCTTCAGCAGTAATACGTTCGTACAAGTACTCATCAGGAACAGAAAGCTTGGCTAAGCCAGATGCTTCCATTTGACGTACATGACGTGCATTAATACGTTTACCTTGTTCAACAATCGCTTTGCCGTCAGCATCAAGAATGTCAAATTGAGCCATTTCACCGCGCAGGCGTTCAGGCACAAGGTCAATTTGGTAGCTGCCCATGTCAAGATAGACAGGGACTTTTTCATAGAACATGTCTAGGACTTGTTCGTTGCTATAACCCAATGCACGAAGTACTACAGTCGCAAGTAATTTACGACGACGGTCAATACGTACAAAAACTAAATCTTTTGCATCAAATTCAAAGTCTAACCATGAACCACGGTAAGGAATGATACGCGCTGAATAAAGAACTTTACCGCTCGAGTGAGTTTTGCCTTTATCGTGGTCAAAGAATACACCAGGTGAACGGTGTAATTGAGAAACAATTACACGCTCAGTACCATTGATCACAAAGGTACCGTTTTCGGTCATGAGCGGCATTTCGCCCATGTACACTTCTTGTTCACGTACATCTTTGATTGACTTGGTTTCGCGATCTTTAATAATCAAACGAATTTTTACACGCATTGGCGCTGCATAAGTCGAACCACGTAAAATACATTCACGCACATCAAACTCAGGCTTACCAAGACTATACTCAACAAATTCTAAAGCAGCATTGCCAGAATAACTTTCAATAGGAAAAACTGAACGAAATGCGGCTTGGAGACCGATATCTTCGCGGTTTTTTGGAGTTTTGCCATCTTGTAGGAATGTTCTGTACGAGTCGACTTGAATCGAAAGCAAGTACGGAGCATCCATGACGCTAGGCAATTTACCAAAATTCTTACGGATCCGTTTCTTTTCGGTATATGAGTATGCCATCTGGAGTCCTCGGAAAGTAAACTAAGCCCGCCTGCAGAACGAGCCTAGAAGGAATTACACAGGCCGATATGGCCACCACTTTTTACAAATGCTGCAATTTTTAGTGGTATTAAAACGCTTAGCAATATTTTCAAATATGATAAATATTGATAAACATTTGATTTTATTGATTTATTATAATAATTGACGGTTTTTACATCAATCAAACAAAAATCGAGCCGATAATTGTAACGCAAAAAGGCTGATGACCCAAGAGCCATCAGCCAAATTTCGGGATCAATTTAAAAATTGATCCCTGGTACCATTACTTAACAGTAATTGTAGCACCAGTAGTTTCAAGCTTAGCTTTAAGTTCAGCAGCTTCTTCTTTAGAAACGCCTTCTTTAAGAATCGCTGGAGCGCTTTCAACCATGTCTTTAGCTTCTTTCAAGCCAAGACCAGTAACTTCACGAACTGCTTTAATTACAGCAACTTTGTTCGCGCCGAAAGAAGTTAATTCAACATTGAATTCTGATTGCTCTTCAGCAGCAGCAGCAGCAGGACCTGCAGCTACAGCAACTGCAGCAGCAGATACGTTGAATTTTTCTTCGAAAGCAGAAATAAGTTCTACAAGTTCAAGAACAGTTTTTTCAGCAACTGCGTTTAGGATTTCTTCGTTTGTTAAAGCCATGAGAGTAACTCCAAATGGGTATTGAATGGTGTGTGAATAGATTTAAGCTTCTGTTGCTTCTGGAGCTTCGTTTTTCTCTTGAAGCGCTGTAAGCAAGCGACCCAATTTCGAAATAGGAGCTTGAAGAACAGATGCAAGCATAGTAAGCGCTTTTTCTTGGTTCGGAAGATTCGCGATAACGCTAACTTCTTCGCCTTGATAAAGTTTGCCATCAAATGCAGCAGCTTTAAGTTCAAATGCTTTGTTAGTTTTCGCAAATTCTTCGAACAAACGAGCAGCAGCGCCCATGTCATCTTCAGAAGTAGAGAAAGCTAAGATTGTTGGGCCAACAAGGTTGTCGTTCAAGATATTGAATTGAGTATCTTGAAGAGCACGTTTAGCTAGAGTATTACGTACAACACGTGTAGCAACACCTAGTTTACGAGCTTCAACACGTAGAGTAGTTAATTGCTCTACAGTTAAACCTTGGTAGTCAGCAACAACAGCAGCAAATGCAGTAGAAGCAACTTCAGTTACTTCAGCTACGATCTGTTTTTTGCCTTCGATAAGAAGAGCCATTGTAAAACCTCCTAACGGTGATTTATGTGCTTACGCGAAGCACACTCCCAATTCGTAAATTCATTGCTGAATTTACACGCGGAGGATGAACAAATCACACCACCGCGTCTACTCGGACTGGACTTTTAAGAAGTGAGTTCCGAAGAATTCCCCTCGCCCGAGGTCTTTGACGCTGATAAACAAATATTTATCAATTCAAAGTCTGCCTAAGTGCCGCAAAAATCATGAAACTCATTTTTCTTGCGTAAGTTTTAAAGCAGCGCTTTAAAACTTACTCAGGGCTTTAAAATTCTGCAATAAGTCGAGACTTATTAAGAAACGTTAGCTACATCAACAACAAGACCAGGACCCATAGTTGAGCTCAAAGTGATCTTTTGGATATAAATACCTTTAGAAGTCGCAGGTTTTGCTTTCTTAAGGTCAGCTACAAGAGCTTCAATGTTTTGACGGATCGCAGCTGCATCAAAGCCAACTTGACCAATCGCAGCGTGGATGATACCCGCTTTGTCTACACGGTAACGTGCTTGACCAGCTTTCGCATTTTTAACAGCGTTAGCTACGTCAGGAGTTACAGTACCCACTTTAGGGTTAGGCATTAAGCCACGTGGACCAAGAATCGTACCCAACTTACCAACTACGCGCATTGCATCTGGAGCAGCAATTACCACATCGAAGTCTAAGTTGCCAGCTTGAATGCTTTCAGCAAGATCTTCAAAACCAACGATGTCCGCGCCTTCAGCTTTAGCAGCTTCAGCAGCAGCGCCTTGAGCAAACACAGCAACACGTACAGTTTTACCAGTACCTGCAGGAAGTGTAGTCGCGCCACGAACAACTTGGTCAGATTTACGAGGGTCAACACCAAGGTTTACTGCCACATCCAAAGATTCTTTGAATTTAACAGCTGGAATAGTGTTAAGAACTTGTACTGCTTCTTCCAAAGTGTAAACTTTGTTCGCTTCAACAGCAGCAGCGATGGCTTTTTGACGTTTAGTTAATTTAGCCATGTCTTATAGCTCCACTTCCAAGCCCATAGAACGCGCAGAACCAGCAATGGTACGTACACGTGCGTCTAAATCAGCACCAGTTAAATCTGGTTCTTTAGTAGTCGCAATTTCTTCCAATTGAGCGCGAGTCAACTTACCAACTTTAGTTTTGTTAGGTACAGCTGAACCCTTCTGGATACCAGCAGCTTTCTTAAGAAGAACAGCAGCAGGTGGAGTTTTCATGATGAATGTGAACGACTTGTCGTTGTACACAGTGATCACAACTGGAATTGGCAGACCAGCTTCAAGTTTTTGTGTCGCAGCATTGAATTCTTTACAGAATGCCATGATGTTCACACCACGTTGACCTAGTGCAGGACCAATCGGTGGAGATGGATTCGCTTTACCAGCTGGAACTTGCAGCTTGATATAGCCGTCAATCTTCTTAGCCATTTCAAATTACCTCTGGGTGCAAACGCCGATGAAGGCTCCCCAATGATTCTAAGTAACGATAACCGTTACAACAACAATGCCCGATCCATAACAAATCGGGCGTTTTCCAACCAACTTAACTTAGTTCGCTTTTTCGACTTGACGAAATTCGAGCTCAACTTGAGTTGGACGGTTAAATACATTAATTGTCAACGTCAAACGTGACTTCTCGTACTGAACTTCTTCCACCACGCCTTTAAAGTCGGTGAATGGACCGTCAGTCACAAGTAATTCTTCGCCTGGTTCAAACATCGTCTTAGGACGAGGTGCTTCACCAGTATTGCGTACACGCGCAAGAATCGCATCAGCTTCTTTTTGCGTAATGGGTGCAGGTTTTTCTGCAGTACCACCAATGAAACCGAGTACTTTTGGACATTCTTTAACAATGTGCCAGGTATCATCGTTCATTTCCATTTCAACTAATACATAGCCAGGAAAGAATTTACGCTCTGATTTACGCTTCTTGCCATCCTTCATTTCCACGACTTCTTCAGTCGGAACGAGGACTTCACCAAAGCTATCGGCTACAGCGCTACGCTGGATTCGATCATTAAGCGAGCGTAACACCTGTTTTTCATAACCTGAATAGGCATGAATAATGTACCAACGTTTCATAGCTCTCTTACCCGATAATAAACTTCATTAACCAGCCTAAAATGTAATCAAAACACCATAAAACAATGGAAGCGATTACAACAACTGCAAGAACATGCCAAGATGTAGTCACTGTTTCTTGCTTGGTCGGCCAAGTCACACGACGTAACTCAATTCGCGCATCTTTCAATAAACGAACAAAGCCTTTGCCTTGATGGGTGGCGTATAATAAACCTAAAGCCACTACGATACAAGCCAAAATCACAGCAACGCGCACACCGACATTATTCGCAGGTGCCCAATATGCTGGCAAATACTGACCCGCCATGGCTGCACCGACTAATAAAATCAATGCGATAACCCATAGAACTATATCTAAAGGAGACCCAGAATTAACAACTTCAGCAGGATTATTTCTTTGTGGAATTGGCGCTTCGCTTAATGCGTCACGCGATTTATCATTCGACATTTTTGTACTCGTCGTAGGCTTCGCGACTTATTATATGACAATTTAACCAGCATCAAGTTTTTTTTTAAAAAAATGGCAGGCCAGGAGGGACTCGAACCCCCAACATTCGGTTTTGGAGACCGACGCTCTACCAATTGAACTACTGACCTAACATACAAATCGGGAACCAGAGCCCCCGACCTGTAATTTCAATTTTTTGTATTATAGAGTTACTTTAGCAACTACACCAGCACCAACTGTACGACCACCTTCACGGATCGCAAAACGTAGACCTGGGTCCATTGCGATTGGGTGAATTAGCTCTACTGACATTTCAACGTTGTCACCCGGCATTACCATTT
>NZ_JAZQPV010000003.1:0-34179 GCF_045628685.1 Acinetobacter sp. | reverse complement strand
AAGTCTTCAACATGACGGACAATTCTTGAGGCTGTGGCTTCTGAAACACCGCAACTCGTCGCAATGTGAAATAAGGTTCGGTATTCCCGCCAATAGCTCAGACAGAGCAGAACCTGATCCTCAAGGCTTAACTTGGCCGGTTTGCCCTTGGCAGGGACATGCATTTTCAATTGCCCCACCATTAAATAGAAGGTTGACCATGAGATGCCGGTGTATCGCTTGAACTGAGGAT
Organism: Acinetobacter sp.; assembly: GCF_045628685.1. GTDB lineage: Bacteria > Pseudomonadota > Gammaproteobacteria > Pseudomonadales > Moraxellaceae > Acinetobacter. Next base: position 33,947 of record NZ_JAZQPV010000003.1, on the reverse strand, counting down.
CAGAAAGTCTGTTTGAATCGATGTATTTCATCCGCAGATGATGCACGAATGCTAAAAAAACTGGAGTACGAATATCAACCAAAAAGAAGATCATTTTTGATTTATGAAAGAGATCTATTACAAGCTCTGATATTTAAGCCTTTTAAATTAAATTACCTAATCTGGTTATTATTCATGACAGATTAAACAAACCATTTTGTGAAAACGCTATATTTTTGCATATAAAAAAGCCCTGTAGTCTCTCCCAAAACTACAAGGCTTAGCGGCTGTAAGTTTCCTCTTTTCCTTACTTCACTGTAAGTTCGCTGTCTTTCGACATTATTATTATATTTTATGGCGATTTTACCCAACTTTCCGTATTGAGCTTTTTATGTGCAGCCATCATCTCAAAAACATTCACAAAGCTCTATGCGTCAATTTCTCGAATTGATGTAAGCAATTTCGTACAAAACTACAAATCAATTACCCTACCTTAACAATCCAACAAACCATTAACTTTAGCTAATACCCCGCTTTTCCTCGTGGTTTTAACCATTAAAGACTGGACTAAAGCCTCTGAGTCTGCCAAAAGACTAACTACCTTTCTGGCACGGGTAATTGCGGTGTACAGTAATTCTTTACTTAATAAATCCTTTGCTGTTTCATCTAAAACGACTGCGGTATGAGTAAATTCCGAACCTTGCGATTTATGAATCGTCAGTACAAATGCGGTTTCAATACTTTTCGGTAAACGGGTAGCCGGTACCCATTTTTCTAAACTTGGAAAATAGACTTCAAATTGTGACTGCCCATCACGACTGCGTTTAAAACAGATCCCGATATCACCATTCGACAAACCCAGCTGGTAATCGTTATAGGTCATCATTACTGGGCGACCCACATACCAATCTCCTTGCTTGTTCATCTGTAGGGATAAAGCATCCAGTAAGCGCTGTTCGACTTGCAAATTCAGCTGGGTCAAGCCCAAAGCGCCATGTCGAATGGGAGTCAAAATTCGATAATCATCAAAAACGTTGACTACATGTTGTACCCAAAGTTCAGGCTCGTCTGCGGTTAAATAGCTTTTCAGTGCTCCAACATAATGCTGATAGCCCAACATCAGTTTGTCATAATAGGATGTTCGATCAAATTGCTTGGACATATTCGGTGGCAGATATTCCAGTTGAATTTGATCATCCATTTCGGACTGAAGAAATACCATTTGGATTTCACTCGGATGAACCACTTGCTTGGCAAACTTTTCTAATAATGCTGCGCTATTTTGATTGGGTTGTTGCGCCTGAATAAATTTTGCCATTTGCCCAATCAATGCACCTTCTTTAAAACGGCGACTGGTAACGAGGTTGATCCGATTCTCAGCCAAAGCCGGGACTTGCTGTAAATCTGCCAGCACCGAACCGACATCGACTGCTGCCAACTGATCTGCATCGCCCAATAAAATTAACCGCGCATGATCAGGCACCGCAGACAACAGCATATTGGCCAGACTTAAGTCCAGCATCGAAGCTTCATCAACCACAATCACATCATAAGGCAAAGGTTGTTTGGCATGAAACCGTGGCTGATAAGTCGTTCCCAAACCTAATAAACGGTGAATGGTAATTGGGTTAAGTTGTTTTAAATCGTCAGTAACCAAGTCTTGCAGTTTTTCATCATTCAGCGAGTTTTGCAGTGCTTCTTTCATCCGTTGTGCAGCTTTACCGGTCGGTGCTGCCATGGCAATGCGAATATTTGGCATTGATTGATTCAGCACGGCAATAATACGTGCCAGCGTGTAGGTTTTTCCCGTTCCTGGTCCACCGGTAATAATATTCAACGCTTGCTTTGCCACCATACTTAAAGCTTGAATCTGATGTTTATCAGTCAGTAATTCGGGATAATTCGAAATATCAACGGCTTCAATATTTTGCTGTTTTAAGCGCGCAACTTGCTGAGCTAAAGACTCTTCCAACGCCCAATAGCGATATAAATACAAACGATTGTCTTCATAAACAAAGGGAGCAATCTGCTGCTGAATATTGGCTACCGAAACCACTAAATCGTCCAGTGTATTGGCTTGCGCTTGAGTTGCAGAAATACAACTATCGCCTTGTTGAGTTGCTTCCAAGATTTGATCAATAATGTCGCTGCTAGTTTCGTGCTGTGCTCCCTGACTAAAAGGCTTCTGGCGAATAAACCGACTCCAAGTGCTGATCCATGCAGCGCTTTGATCATCTTTATATTGTTTATTTTCCACACAGTTATCCTCAAAGTTATCCACAACTTAATCTATTGTTTAAAATATACAAATTTTGATAAATCAGGCAATTTTGCCGCTTTTATCTTCAGCAAAATAGCCCAAAATAGCATCGAGCCGCAGGACAAATTCAGCATCCGGTTTCCAGTGATAAAACCCGTGTTCAACCTGTCCGTTCATGCCGCGCAAATACAAATAACTTGCACCGCCCAAATGCTGCTCAATGTCATAGTCCTGCATTTGCACGGTTAAATAACGGTGTAATGCCACCAGATATAAGCCTGCCTGCAACCAATAACTGGCTTGCGACATACTTTGCCTGATTTCTGCCTCGATATAATGCGATTGATCGGTGCCTAAAAAGTTACTTTTATAATCGGCAATATGATATTGCTGACCATCAAAATAAACCAGATCGATTGAACCGGTTAAATAGCGTGCAGAATTGGCCTGATTAAAATCCAGCATATCGATGCCATATTCTGCATAAAGCCGATGAATCCGTTGAATTGCCAAGACATGATCTGACAGAGACAAATAGAATGGAAATTCGGCCAGATGTTCATGTTCAGTCAGGTGATTCAGCTGAAAATCCTGATGCAAAGGCGTGACTAAAACCTGCTGCAACCATTCACCCATCCAGGCAATCAGCTGTTCTTCATCCTGCTGCTGGAACTCTTGCTCGTATTTACTTGAAAGTTCCAACCATAAACTCGGGTAGTCATTTTTGAAACGGCGGCGAATCTCCAATGGCCAGTCCTGCTGATTCTTGAAATCGATATGTTCAAAAATTTCATGCAGGAAGGTTCCCGCAACGGTACCCATCGGAAAATTACGCTTGATCCATGACAATGGTTGGTTTGAAACAGTTTCAATCGGTTCAAACAGATGGATTTCGTCAGCAGCACTCAGCAGCTGTTCGGTATTGACTGCCAAGGCATCCATCACTTGTTTACGCGTTAAATGCTGTGCCAATGCACTGAAACTGGTTTTGGACCGTGGATAAAACCGCTGCTTAGGAAATTCTAATGCCTGTAAAGGTAAAGCTTCTTGCTGTTGTTTGGCCTGCAGCCTGATCGGCTTTTCAGTCAGCAAAGATTCTTCTGTACTGGCAATATGGGTGAAAATTTCAGGAGCTTGTCCACGCCAAAAAGCTAAAGCATGATTTGATTTGCCGTCCTGATCCTGCAGCATGGCATAGACCCGATGACTGGCTCGGGTCAATGCCACATACCAAAGCCGATGTTGCTCTGCGATTGCACGGGCATTGTGCTGATCAATTGCATCTTGTGGCAGCAAGTTCTTGTCATTCACCGCCACCACACGCTGCACTTCAACTTTACCTGTCACCGGATGCACATGATCTACGGTGGAAAAATTCAGGGTTTTGTTCATTTCCTTGAAGTCTTTATCAGCACCCAATAAAAAGACAATTTTAAACTCCAGTCCTTTGGACTGATGAATGGTCATCAATTGCACTCCTGCCTCATTCGACAGTTTGCGTTCAAGTTCCCACTCCCGTTCTGCTGGAGATTGCAGTTGCTTCAAATACCAGTGATAGAGCTTTTGTGCGCCTTGATATTGCTCACTGTGCTGACTGAGTAATTCAGTCAGATGGCGCAAATTCACTACTGTGCGCTCATTATCCCTGCTTTGCGTTGCGACCAGATTTTTCCAGACCTGAAATAAATTCAGACAATACTGCCATGCCGTTAAAAAGCCCTTTTCCAGCCACATTTCTCGAATGCAGTCAAAGTCATAAATGAACTGGCTCAAACCATCTGCCTGGGCTTCAAGTTGCATCAGTTGCTGTAAATTAAAACCCAGTAATCGGCTGAGTAAAGCCCGTTTAATTTTGCCTTCATCATAGGGATGCATGATCGCAGTCAGCATCGCCCCGACATCTTTTGCGACCTGATGATCAAATACGCTACGCTTGGAGGGGCGATTAACCCGAATGCCTAAACGCTCTAATTCATATTGGACTTTATCCAGACCATCATGGTTTTTCGATAAAATCGCGATGTCATTTTCGATCAGATATCTCGGTCCAGTTTTTTCGGCCAGATAGAGTTTTTCTTCAATGCCCTGATTGAGTAAATCGCGAATTTTCCACGCCACCTGAATCGGTTCGGCTTTTTTATCACTTAATTGCAACCAGCGTAAGGGTTGGTGATTCTCACCCTGCGCATCAATAAGCGGAGGATGCGCACGAGCACCTGCCTCAACCGGACTGTAAAAGACTTCTTCACCAAAATCCATCTGGCGCTGAAATAAAGCATCCACAACTTCCACCAACGCTTTAACAGAACGATGATTGTGTCGCAAACTGTATTCCTGACCTTGTTTGGAAAGTACATCGGCACGGGCCTTGTTATAAGTCAGCATGTCGCCACCACGGAAGCCGTAAATCGCCTGTTTCGGGTCACCGACCATGATCATGCAGCCTTGCATATAGCGCTTCTGATCCCGCCAGATTCGCGCCAGCATATCATCTTGGTCCTGATTGGTATCCTGAAATTCATCCACTAAAATCAAGGGATAATGAGCCTGTACAAACTTGGCAAAACGCAGTCCTTGTTCTCCTTGCAGTGCTTCCGACAAAGTTCGAATTTGCTGGGCAAAGGTGGTTTCACTTTTCTGCTGCAGTACTTGCGGTAAGCGCTTTTTGACTTCACGGCTTAAATAAAATTTCAAATAGGCATCCAGTAAATCCAGATCCATATTCAGTTTGGATAAAGCATCACAAAAACTTTTCAACGCTTGCATCACTACATGCTGCTCAAACTGATGCAGCACATCTTCAGCACATTTATTCAGGACTTTTTTAGTCGCCAGATCCGTCAGATTTTTTAAGGTCTTTTCAAAATGTGGTGCAAATAAAGCATAGCTATGCTGTTCAGCCAAAGCCTGAATAAAAGCAGGCAAATCATCACATAAGGTGCGTTGCATTAAGCCATCGGTGCGCCATTTTTTACCAATCACCGAATGATATTGCCCATCAGCCGAATAATATTCGCTCAGAGTTGAAATCAGGCTTAAATCCAGCTGAATGAAGTTATCCACCAGCTGTTCAAACTGGTTTAAATCCAGTTCTGGCGCAGCCACTTCCTGAAACTGTGCTGAAGCGAAGTTCAGGGTATTTTCCACCACAGGAACATAGGCATCCTGTGATTTCAACTTTTGATTGAGTAGCAGATAATTGACCACATTTTGTGGTTGTAACTGAATCCATTCACGTAATACATCGTGAATCAGCTGATGCGTATAACTCTTGGCATCATCGGTAATATCAGCCCGTTCAATCTTGCCGCTTTCAAATGAAAACTCGCGCAATAATTTCTGACTGAAACTGTCCAGCGTTCCAACAAATAGCTCATCCAGCTGATCAATCACCAGTTTTAGACGTTCGCGGGCATAATCTACTCGCGTTGAATAATCAGTCAGCACTTTTTGAAATAAAGGATCGGTTTCAGCCGCTATTTTGGCCTGAATTTCAGCATCGGGGAGGGTTTGGCAACTTTCAAAATAACGTAAAGTTTCAACCAGACGCAGTCGAATCCGGTTTTTCAGTTCGGCTGCAGCGGCACGGGTAAACGTCGTCGCAATCACTTGATTGGGCAAATACTGATTCAGGAATATCCGCACCATTAGACTCGACAGGGTAAAGGTTTTTCCTGTGCCGGCCGAAGCCTCAATCCAGTGCAAACCTTTGAATTGCATATCCGCAATCGGGTTAAAGGACAACTTTCTTAAGCTTTGAGGATGATTCATTTATTGTTATTCCTCAATCACTTGTTGATGCATAAATACCGGCTGATAAAGACGATAAGAAAATTGTGCACAAGCATCTTCTAGCAATGCTGTGGCATCCTGTTCCTGTAAAATAAACTGCCAGTCCCGGTGCATTTTGGTGGCTTCATTATCTGCGACCGAAAACCCCGTGAATTTACCATCCTCATGCCAGTCTTTATAGATCATATCCATATCATCAATGCACATCTGGTTCTGTTCATTGGCTTGCCAGTCATGCTCTTTGTCTTTTTCAGCAATTTTCAGCAGCAAGGCTGCCGGCAAAACTAACGGTTGGCTTTGCCCATATTTCCAGGCCGCCAACCAGTGATCCAGCCACTCGCGTGCTTTATTCGAGGTGACGCCATGACATAAAATAGTTCGGTCACTAAACACCACAATCCGCGCCAGCTTTTCACCGCCCTCACCCATATTCAGATAAGCTAGCCAAAGTAAATATTCTAGCCAGACTTTGGCGCGACGCTTGGCACGTGCGCTTGAGGCTTCCAGACTGACCCATTTCTCAGCACTGTTTTTTGGCAGGTTAATGTTCATATAAACATGATCATTCACCTTCCAAACCTGCTGCGTAGTCGGGGTCACTTCAGTGGCGTATTTTAGTAATCGCGCTTTTAAGCGTTCTTGTTCCACTACACTGATCTGCCAGCTACTCTGTTGCAATTTTCCAATCGGCAGCTGATCCATCAGTAATTCAGGCTGTGCCGAACCGTCCTGCTTTTGCAAGAACTGGCGTATGGCATAACGTCCCAAACCATCCAGTAACAAAGGTTCCTGCACTGCGGGTAAATCTTCATGACGTAAATTTTCCACACCTAAAGTTTTTAAATATAGTCGTGCCGGGAAAGTCATATCCTGAATCCATTGATGACTGTCGAGTACCTGAACATCTTGCTGCAGATGTTGATACGGCGTATTTACCCAAGACGAGCGCTGTCCGGTGGCATGCCGAAGCTGCCCGGCCACGCAGAACCATTGATCCTGATAACGCACCGGTCGAGCGGTTTCAAACCCCACTGGATCGAAAGGCAATAAAGGATGCACATGATAAAGTGACTGCAGTTGTTCAGGCACTACTACACCATTGATCTCCAAGGTTGCATCCGCTTCTGTATCGGGCTGTTTGGTCTGAACAATAAAGGCCAGATGCTGAACCAGTTCCTGCAACACTGTCGATGGATCACGCACTTCACCATCATTGATATCGAAGCCGTTATAAAACAGCCACAGGTTATCCTGCGCCAACAGCAGGTTATCTAAAAATGCACCCTGATCATCTTCCAGACGCGAACGATCCCCCAGCTGTGGTTTCAGTAAATCCATCAAATCGAAAGGTAAATGCTGGGTACGATTCGGAAACTTGCCGCTATCGAGTCCGAGCATCACAATCAATTTATAAGGCACAGGACGGATCTGCCCAATCTGGCTAAAGGTAATTTGTCCGGTCGGTTCAGCATGGTCCAGTTGTGCTTCTAACGTGGTGTTAATTTCCGCCAGCAAATAAGGCAACGGTAAACTTAAACTGCGCAAGGCATGATGATCGTGCTCATCATAGAAACTGGCCAGTGTCAGCATCCGTTCCTGTTTCTTGATAATTTTATAAACTGCGGCTAAGGATTCAACACCTGCCTCTTCAAACTCGGCAATGTCCTGCATCAGGTGTTTTAGCCATTGCTCTACAGCTACAGTCTGGCCTTGCTCATGCGCGATCATCCAGTCACGGCGTGCATCAAAATCCTGATAAATCTGAATCAGCTTGGCAATCAGCTCAAAGTCGCTCGGCAATACTTTGGCAAAACTCAGCGTGCCTTGAAACAAGGTATGCTCGGGAATGGCAATACCCAAAGCCAGACGGTCAAGCGCAAATTTAAAACTAAAGCGGTAGTCCTCATCGCCCTTACACAAACTACGCTGTAAATGCTGGGCATCCAGTCCGCGTTTAAAGCCGGCATCTATCAGCAACTGCGTCATCCGTTCAATCGAGTTGACTTCTAAACTGTAACGTTGCTGGGTGGCAGTTAAGCTAAGCCAGTCGGCAAAATCTTCAATGGTAAAACGCCGTTGAATCAGCTCAATTCGCCCGAGAACGGCTTTCCAGGCATTCAGTGCATCCAGCTGGGCCACGCCGGCAATTTTAATCGGTAAATACACACTGTCTTTGGAGAGATGATGACTACTGCCCGCTTTTTGCTGAATCAGATCGCGTTCACTGGGCGGTGGGGCAAATACACTGCGAATCAGCGGTTCAAGCTCACTCAAACTTGGGCTTAAAACCAAGATATCACTGGGCCTGCGTGGCGCATCTTTTGTGCCTTGCGCTAGCCAGTGAATCAGCTGCTCCTTTAAAACTTCCAGCTGTCGTAAACTGGAATGGCAGACATGAATCTGAATCGAATCATCCTGCTTATCCAAGACATATTGATGCTTTTCCGGCTCGACCAGATACAACACATCGGATTGAATTTTACCGAGCAGGTTATCTTTATATTCATCGACAAAGGCATCTGCCCAGACCCCATCCTCGCCTGAAGACAAGTTGGATAACAAAGAGAAATGATCACGTGCCTGTTTACCAAAACGGGTCAGTAAGGGATGGCGAGATTCACGCTGTTCCGCATTAAAATTTAAGGTAAATTCCTGAAAGAATTTCTCAATATCGGCATCACTGGCTTTCGGATTTTTGGCAATAAAGCGTTCTTTGACCCGTACGTCGTAACGCGCTTTCCAGTTCGGATCGACGCTGTCGGCCCAATACTCTTGCGAAGGGTTGTAATGCAAAATATAGATATCAATGTACTGCCCCAAACGCCGTAAAAATTCCAGTTGCATCGGGGGTAAATCGAGTAAGGTAAAAATTACCAACTGTCGTGGCAGTTTTTTTAAGGCTGCTTTACGCGTTTCTGGATCGTCCAGAATTTCCCAGAACATGGCATCAATACTTAGCATTTGTTCAAAATCTTGATGAAACACTTCCTGCCACAGCCAACGCTGCCACGCTTCCAGTTCACGTGCCTGATTTAAGGTAAATTCGGAAATTTCCGTATTGGTTTTAAAGAACATCTCTTCAATGGCAAGTTCTTTATTTTGTCCCCAAGCCTGTAACCAGTTGGTTGGACAACGGCACATATTCGGTGGACAGTTTTTCTGGCAATGCCCGCGATATTCCATGTAGTGGCTAAACAGGCGTGATACCTGTTCCGCCACCCAATACAGCATGCCCTGCTTTTTCAGCTGTTTTTCTATGCCTTGTTCCAAACGGTCGGCACTGTCATAAATCCGCTGCACAATGGAATGTAAAGGATGATCGAGTACCAAAGGATTTTGTTCGGCCTGAATAAAGCTTTTCAGCGCCTGAAACACGCGCCACTTAATAATAATGCGGGGAATATTGGCTTTACGTACCTGTTCTCTTTGATCGACCAGTACCCATTGATAGGCTGACCATTGAAAACCACGAATACGGTGATGAAACTGGGTATTGGCACTAATGCCTTTTTGTTCTGCCAGCTTTTGGGTGAGCCAGGCTTCTATCGCATGCGACGGAACAATAAAGTGCTGGGTTTGCAGGACCTGAAAAGGAGTTTTCGCAGGCTTATTCACGGTCGTCAGCATGGCATGTACAAGTACATCAACACGCTGACTTTGAATCACATGAATGGCCATGAATTACCTACCCCTTTATTTTTCAAAAATGAAATACCTACAAAATCATAAAGATTATTTACTATACATCTGCATCTGTCTATGTCACTTTTAGATTCCGGTTCGACTCAAAAATGCTTTGAAATTCGTACCTTAATAATGATTGAATAGAAAAAACCAACACCAAGTTCAAGGTATTTACATTATGAAAATAGATAAAATTCCAGACTCAATAGACTCTTCATTAAATTTGGAAGCCATTCGTACACAATGCTTAGAACTTGTGAAAAAACGTGCTTATTTTTCTGCAGGTGCTGCCATCGTGCCTGTTCCATTTCTGGATGTTGTCATCGACGTTGGGATTTTGTCACAACTCATTCCAGAAGTGAATGCACGTTTTGGTTTAGCCCCTGAACAAATCAGTGTTTATGATCCGAAAACCAAACAGGTCCATTGGAGTGAACTGCGTAAACGTGGTGTCGAGTTTTCTGGTCTGGTAGTGGCACGTACCGCGGTCAAAAAATCCCTCAACAATGTGGCAGCCAAGGTCATCACAAAACAGGTGACTAAATTTATTCCTTTAGGCGGACAACTTATTGCAGCAAGTTTAGGTTATTTTGTGATGAAAAAAGTGGCCGAGGCACATGTAGAAGAATGTTACAAAATTGCTAGTGGCATTCAGCAAAAACAAAAAGCCCATGTGGTGAATTAAACCCTTTGTTATAAATATGACATGATTAAGATAGCCTGCGATTTGCAATACTCCCAAACAATCTCACAGCTGAGAGCTTATTCCACTCTCAGCTGTTTTAAAATGGCATGGAGAACTTCTAGACGCGCCGTGTTTTTATCATTATTGGCAATAATATACCAAGGCGCATAGGCTGTGCTGGTTCTTTCAAACATGTCTGCCGCGGCACTTAAATAGTCATCCCACTTTTCACGATTACGCCAATCCTCAGGGGTGATTTTAAAGCGTTTATGCGGGGTATCTTCACGTGCTTTAAAGCGCACTGCCTGTTCATCCTTACTAATCGCCAACCACAATTTAATCACCACTGTTTGACTATTCACTAAATCTTTTTCAAAACGGTTAATTTCGTCATAGGCACGTTGCCATTCGGCCTCGTGGGTAAGCCCTTCAACGCGTTCAACCAATACCCGTCCATACCAGGAACGGTCGAAAATGGTAATATCCTCATCGGTCTGTAATTTGTTCCAGAAACGCCATAAATAGGGATGCCGCGCTTCATATCTTTCAGGGGCTGCGATGGAGTAAATATCATATTCACGCGGATCAAGATTTTTAACAATGCGTTTAATCGCTCCGCCTTTACCTGCCGCATCCATGCCTTCCAACACCACAATGGCCTTAAGATCATCAAAACGCAGGGCTTCTGCCACTTTAAGAGACAGGGTCTTCAGCTCTTTTTTATAATTTTCCTTGGTAATCGGCTGATTTTCAGGATGCAATAACAGTTCTGGAATAGCTGCCTGTTTCCATTTGGCTGTACTTTGAGTTGAATGTTCAGGACAATTTTTCATCGCTGCCAAAATGATCTGCGCAAATTGTTGATCCCGCAATTCTTCATCTTCACCATCGATTATTGTCCAGTCCTGGGTAAAACGCCGACGCAGTTTCTGCACATTGTCATATGGCTTTTTATCATGCCAATCCACACCATGCAGTTTGTGCCAGTGCACTTCACTCGGGTCCATATTATCCAGTCGTTTCTGTAGGGATTTCCACGACAGATCAAACCAGACTTTAATCACATCGACATGATTGTTTTTTAAATCCTGCTCAAAAGCACGCATATCTTTAATGTATGCATCAAATACTGTTTCATCTAGGGGTTTGGACACATGCATGGCGGTGACCAGTAAGTCGCTGTACCAATTCCCAAACATCACCATGAGTTGACCTTCAGCCGGAATGAAGGGTGCATAAGGCTGCCAAAAAGTTTGTTTCTGATCCAACATAATGGATGGATCAGCCTTGACTTTCAAATAGCGTGGATCGACCCATTCACGCAGTTGCTTGACTGACTCACCTTTACCCGCCAGTTCAATTCCATTGACTAAAACCAGCACGCTTTTGGCATTTTTTTGACCGCGGGTATTTTTTAAAAAATATTGTGCTTCAATCAGATTCAAGGAGAGTTCATCTTCATCCATCAGCTGAATTTCTATTTTTTTTGAAGACATATTATTCTCAAAGCTATGGTCTTAATTTTAGTATAGCGAAGCTCAAAACCCTACAACATAGCAAGATGTTCAGTTTATGTTGCTCGAAATTGCTTATTTCCAGATCAAACTGACCTATTTAAAGTCATTTTTTCATCACTTTGTCATAGCGGCTTGGTTCATCTCCCTCTAAGATTTACCCATCTGAAAAAATAATAGAGATGCATAATGTCGAAACTGGCTGCATTGGATGACCTGTTAGAGTTGTACTATCAATTGAAATATCATCAAAATCCTGACATTTTCCGACGTCTTCAGGATGTGCAAACCTGGCAAAAACAGCGCATGCAAAACACGCATACAAAGCAATTTGCAGAAAAACAGAATATTTTGATGTCTGAATATTTTCTGAATCGCCTGTATGGGGGTCCGGATTTCGATGCTTTGGCAGAGCAAATTGCGCGTTTAAGCAAATATGCCCATAAAGCAGAAAAACTGATTCCGGAAAATGCCATTAAAACCGGTACCTCTGGCGTTGAACTGGCAATTTTGGCGGTGCAACTTGATGAACAGGTCTCAATACAACTGCTTGAAGATTATCATCCTTATGAAAGCTTAAGCGATGAGATGATGCGCCTGACTTATCTCAAACTGGATCAAGGACAACAGCGCTTAAAACAGCTGGACTTGCTGGATCAACTCGGCTTGAGTCTCGATAAATACATGCGCTCATTTGTGGTCTACACTGCATTTAAAATGTGTAAAGGCACCGCTCAAAAATATAACTTTCAGGTAATGTATGAGTTTATGCAGGATGGCTTTTTAGCGATGAAACCATTAAAGTCGGCAGAGAAGTTTGTCAAAGATTTTACTGCGGTTGAACGTCAAATCATTTATAAAGTTCATGCAGGCGATCCCCATCCATTTCAATAATGTCATGCTGTGATGGAAATGGCACAATAAGCCGCAAATAAAAACACATCGCAGATTTCTGTATATTATTCATAACAATTGCATACGGATTGCTGTACAACGTCTTAGAATCTGTCATCATGCAAGCACTGCAATATTAACCCTATTTTTATGTTAGGAGTGACTCTATGTCTAACGAAAATCAAACGCCTGCCTCTACACCCGAGTCGGCACAAAATACAGACAAAGTGAGTCCATTCTTAACTGAACCTCTACCGCAAGGGACAGCACAAGGTCAGCAACACAGCTTACAACAACAGTTGACCGATACGCCTGTCACCGGTTCAGTGCCTAAATACAATCTGCCACGTGGCGCAAATACCGGCAATGTCGGTGAAACCACACACTTTGGTTTTCAAACGGTAAATAGCCAGGAAAAAGCACAAAAAGTGGCAGAAGTGTTCCACTCTGTAGCCAGCAAATACGACATTATGAATGACTTGATGTCATTTGGTATTCATCGTTTATGGAAACGCTTTGCCATTAACATGTCTGGCGTACGTCGTGGTCAGCATGTACTGGATATTGCAGGCGGTACCGGTGACCTGGCTAAAGTCTTCAGTCGTGAAGTTGGTCCTACCGGTCATGTGGTTCTTTCAGACATCAACGAATCGATGCTCAATGTCGGTCGTGACCGTTTAATCGATGCCGGCTGTACCAATGTCGATTTCGTTTTAGCCAATGCTGAAACCTTAGAGCCATTTGCAGACAACAGTTTTGACCTGCTGACCATCAGTTTCGGTTTACGTAACGTGACCGATAAAGATGCTGCACTTGCTGCGATGTACCGCGTACTTAAGCCAGGTGGTCGCTTGTTGGTGCTTGAATTCTCTAAACCTGTGTTTGAACCGTTCTCTAAACTGTATGACCTGTATTCATTTACCGCTTTACCGATCATGGGCAAAATTATTGCCAATGATTCAGAAAGTTATAAATACTTGGCCGAATCCATCCGTATGCACCCAGACCAGCGCACCCTTAAAGGTATGATGGAAAATGCCGGCTTCCAGAACTGTGATTACCACAACTTAACCGGTGGTATTGTGGCGGTTCACCGCGGCTTTAAGCTTTAAGGTTTTATGCTATGTGGTCGATTCTGGCACTCGGTGCAGTTGAACGATTAATTCATCATGTCATTGATCTGGATGCGATTACCCGCATTCAGTTGAATGAGCTGCAAGGCAAAATGTTGCGGGTGGTGATTGAGTCACCGCAACTGTCTGTTGATGTATTCTTTGACCAGAACAAAGTTCGCTTGGAACCCACTGTCACTGGTCAAAGTGAGACACCATCCATCTTCGAACAACGTCCATTTGATAAAAATGAACAGATTTCTGAAGCAACGGCAACTTTGCAGGTTAAAAATGTGGTCGAGCTTTTGAAGCTGTTATTGTCGGATGATATCGGCAATATTCCGCTTCAAGGTGACTATCACCTGTTACAGAACATTCAGCGCATCATGCAACAGGCTGAACCCGATTTGGCTGCACATTTAAGTCCGTGGATTGGTCCGAGTCTGGCACATGAACTGGGTAAGATTCAACTTGCACCGAAATATTTAAAACGCACGCTGGAAAGCTATGCGTTCTTTGCTGAAGATGCATTAAAAGAAGATACAGGTCTGTTTGCTCCACGCTGGCAAATGGATGATTTAAACCATGACACTCGAATTTTTAATCAAAATTTAGATCGTGCTGAAGCTAAAATTCAGCAGCTTCAGACACAGATTGATTCAACTCAAGATTAGGCACACGCATTTATGATTCCGCACGTTTCACGTTTACTTGAACTTTGGCGCATCGCCGCGCACTATAGACTCGACACGTTGTTTCCTGCGGAAGAATTACCTGAAAAAGCCCGTCATATTTTAAGCCTGATTCGCATGCACCCTGCTACATGGTCCAGCCGTGAACGTAAAAACCCACTGAAGCTGAAAGAAGCTTTAGAGGATATGGGACCGTTAGCGATCAAGCTTGGACAATTACTCTCGACCCGCCGCGACCTAATTCCACCAGAAGTTTTACAACAACTGGTCCTGCTACAAGATCAAGTTAAACCTTTTGACAACAATGTTGCCAAAATGCGTATTCAGGAATCATTGAAAGCCGATGTAAACACCCTGTTTGCCCGTTTCGACACACAACCGCTTGCTGCAGCTTCCATTGCTCAGGTGCATACTGCGGCCTTGCATGATGGCCGTGAAGTAGTGGTGAAAGTCACCCGCCCCAATATTCGTCAGCAAATTTTACAAGATTTTGAGATTCTCGACTGGTTAGGCGCGGCTTTAGAAAAACGTCTGGAAGCAGCACGTGCATTACATCTTTCTGAAATTATTCAGGACTATCGTCAAATTATTTTGAATGAACTAGATCTGACTTTAGAAGCGGACAACACCCGTCGTATGCGCCATTACTTTACTGGCTCAAGCATGATGTATGTGCCGGAAGTGTATATGGACAGCAAAGATGTGATGGTGGCTGAACGCATCACCGGTGTACCGATTTCGGATATTGCGACTTTTGATCGCATGGGCATGAATCGGGCGGACTTGGCAGAGAAAGGCTTAACCATTTTCTTTACCCAAGTATTCCGTGACAACTTCTTCCATGCCGACATGCATCCGGGTAATGTTTTTGTTGAAACCATTAATCCAGCCAATCCACGCTTTATTGCGCTGGATTGCGCGATTATGGGCGAGCTGTCTAAACATGATCAAATGACCGTGGCACGAATGTTACTGGCGGTGATGAACAGTGACTTTATGCAGCTTATTCTGGTGGTGCATCAAGCCGGCTGGATTCCACCGGGGACAGACCAGGATGCTTTAGCACGTGAAATGCGTCGTACTGTGGGGCCCATGGTATCAAAACCGATGCATGAGCTGGATTTTGCCGGTATTCTGATTCAAGTGATGGATATTGCCCGTCGTTTCCATCTGGAAATTCCACCGCAGTTAATGTTGTTGCTGAAAACACTGGTGCATGTCGAAGGCTTGGGAACCGACCTTTATCCTGAACTGGATATCTGGAAATTGGCCAAACCAATCCTCACCGACTGGATTAAAGCACAAATGAATCCGCAGAAGAACCTGAAGGAATTAGGACAAAAAATTCCTGATCTTTTGCTCGGTGCACAGGATTTACCTAGCTTGATGATCGACAGTTTAAATGGTCTAAAAAACCAGTCAGCTTGGCATGCTAAACAGTTGCATGAATTACAAAGTATGCGTTTGCAAATGGAAAACCAGCAAAAACGCAGCTGGATTTTCGGTAGCCTCATGGCAATCCTGTTATCGATTGCGATTATTGCCCCTTGGTATGTCTCTATTCTCTTGATTGCATTCTCAAGTTTGCTTGCGGTTTGGAGAGTGTTCAAATAACACAGACCATTTACCGTCGAGATCTACCTTTAAACAGCCTGCTGATTTAAATCCTCAGGCTGTTTTCTATGCAATGACTGATCAGTCAGCAACTGATGACTCTCGCCATTGGGTCTTGAGACACATCGCTTAAAATAAGCGCACACTTGTCTTGTATTGATTCTGCCATGACCCAGATTTTGCAAAAACGTGCGCCTGCATTAAACCTACGTGCAGGTTATCTCGCACGCCAACTGATTGAAAAAAAAGGTTTACAGGCAAGCTTTGTCGACATTATTCCCGGCGCTGCAGGTGGTCCAAAAGGCATCGGGATTCAGGGTTTGGATCAGGCCATTTTTGGTGAGTTCTTGACGCAAGCACCGCAGCGTAGAACACTGATTGGTTCATCGATTGGTAGCTGGCGATTTGCCAGTATTTTAGCTTGGGGTGCAAAGGAAGGGACTGAACGTCTTTCAGAACTTTATACCAACCTGTATTTCCATAAGAAAATGTCTCGTCACGACGTCGGCAATATTTGCAGAGCCATGTTGATTGATCTGATCCAGGGCAAAGAACAACAACTGGTTGATCATCCTGACTATCATCTTGCAGTGATTTCAATTAAAGCCCAACATATTTTTCAAAGCGATCACTCCCTGCCCTTACTGGCTTCTGTGGCTGGCATTATCGGCAGTAATGCGCTTGGGCGTAAACATAACCGCTTGTTTATGCAGCGCGTGATCAGCCAACCTGAAATTGGCACACAGTTTAAAGTAGAGGATGACTTTGTTACCCATTATCAAACTTTAAATAACGCCAATGTCACGCCTTGGTTGATGGCTTCCGCGTCTATTCCAGGTGTTATGGCGGCGATTCGTGATATTCCCGATGCACCCCAAGGCAGTTACCGTGATGGCGGTTTAATTGACTATCACATCGACCTGCCTTTTGAGAGCCAAGGGATTGTGCTGTATCCGCACTTTAGCGACCGCATTACCCCGGGCTGGTTCGATAAAATGTTTAAAAAGCGTCAAGCCAATCCTGAAAATCAGGCACGAACTTTATTGCTTTCGCCTTCACAAGCGTATTTGCAATCGCTGCCGCTTGGACGTCTGCCCGATCGTAAAGACTTCACCTTAAAAGGTTTAGATCAGAAACAGCGTATTCAAATGTGGAACCAGTGCGTGGCGGAAAGTCAGCGCTTGGGCGATGAATTTTTGGAAATGGTAGAAAAACAAAACTTGCCGCAATTTATCCAGAATTTATAACCCGGTCTAATTTAAGCCTCTCTATGGATAGGCTTTATTTTAAATGGCATCTTTCAATCATTTGGTTTGTAAAATGTTCTTGCATATAAAAGAAAGAAATACATTTACGTGAAAAAAATACGTAACTTTTTGATGAGCAAAGCAAATGATCATGGCCATATTTTTTTCTCAAACAGTCCTGAATCACGTACACTATGTAGCTGCGATTTTAATTCGCTCTTTTTAATTTTGAATATATTTTGGTGAAATTCTCATGAACAACGTGCAATGGCTCGATGAAGTAAAATTTAACGAACAAGGTCTAATCCCTGCCATTGCACAGCATCACCAAACCGGTCGTGTGCTCATGGTTGCATGGATGAACCGTGAAGCGTTAGCCTTAACTGCAGAAAAAAACCAGGCAGTTTACTTCTCGCGTTCACGCCAAAAATTGTGGCATAAAGGTGAAGAGTCTGGTCATTTCCAAACCGTGCATGAAATCCGTCTGGACTGTGATGCGGACGTGATTGTATTGCAAATTGAACAACATGGCGGTATTGCCTGCCATACCGGCCGTGAATCATGTTTCTATCGTAAATTAACCACAAATGGCTGGGAAATTGTCGATGCACAATTGAAAGACCCAAGCCAGATTTATGCTGAAAAATCTGCCCAGTCACATAATCCACATACCTTGGTTATGAATGCCTCGACTGCTCAATCTGAACAAGTGGAAGTGCTGGATTATTTGGGTCAAATGATGACCGAACGCAAAAAAGCCGATCCAGATTCGTCTTATGTGGCGAAGCTGTATCAAAAAGGCTTAAACAAGATTTTAGAAAAAGTCGGTGAAGAAAGCATTGAAACCATCATCGCAGCTAAAGACTTTAAAGCTGAAGCCAATGAAGACAATAAAAATGACCTGATTTATGAAGTGGCCGATTTATGGTTCCACACCATTGTCATGCTCGGCTATTTCGATCTTGAACCGCAACTGGTTTTAAATGAACTTGCGCGTCGCCAAGGTTTATCGGGATTGGTTGAAAAAGCCAACCGTCAGCACTAAGCCGATGACTGTGTCTAATTCGCAAAAACCGAGCGCAACCTATGAGCAAGCCATTGCCATAGACAATGCGCGTTTGGGCAAATCCTTTAAAGTGATTGCTTATGCAGGCACAGGTAAAACCACCACTTTGCAAATGATCAGTGATGCCATGCCCGAGCGGCGTGGCATGTATCTGGCCTTTAACAAAGTCATTGCCTCAGAAGCGCAAAGTAAATTTCATCGTGGTGTCGACTGTCGTACTTTTCACTCGCTGGCTTTTCGCAGTGTTCCGCGTGGCGTGACCGACAAACTGCGTTTACCGCGTTTAAGTCCAAGTTTTATCGCCAAGGAATATCGGCTGCAACCGATTACCCTACGCCGGATGATGGGTGGACGTTATGAAAAATATGTGATGATGCCGAGCCGTTTGGCCAGTCTGGTTGCCAATGCAGTCAGTTATTTCTGTTCGACCAGTTCACAATATCCTGCGCCACGTCATCTACAGGCGCCAAGCTGGTTACACCCAGATGATATTGATGAATTGCAAAAGCATCTTTATCCCGCAGTTGAACGGCGCTGGTTAGAGTCGATTGACCAGAACCATCAAGCCGGAATTGGTCACGATATTTACCTGAAACTTTGGGCTTTGTCTGAACCCAATATCCCCACAGATTATGTGCTGTTTGATGAAGCGCAGGATGCCGATCCGCTGATGCTGGGAATTTTACTGCGCCAACGAAATACCCAGGTGATTTATGTAGGTGATGCTCATCAACAGATTTATGCCTGGCGCGGTGCCGTCAATGCCATGAAGCAGCTGCCCTTGCCTGAATCCCGGTTAACCACCTCATTTCGTTTCGGGGAAGAAATTGCCTTGAATGCTAATGCAATTTTAGGTGCCTTAAACGAGACCGTGCCTTTGCTCGGCAATTCGCACCTTCATTCTAAAGTGGTCAATAAACCGCATACCAAACAACGTGATGCAATTTTATGCCGGACCAATGCACGTGCGATGGAATTACTGCTTGCCGGTTTGCTGCATGGCGAAAAAGTCAGTCTGCAAGCCGACCATGTCAAACTGAATCGCTTTGTCGACGCTGCAAGTATGCTCAAACAAGGGCGCCGTGTTACTGATGTGCCTGAACTGGCCTGGTTCAATTCATGGCATGACGTACATGAATACTGTGAAACCAATGATGGTAGTGATATTAAACCGCTGGTAAAACTGGTCGATGATCACGGTACAGATCCACTTAAAAGAGCATTGGCGAAAATCACCCCGATTGGACAGGCAGACTACATTATCTCGACTGCACACAAGGCCAAAGGTCTGGAATGGGATCGTGTGCATATTGAAGATGACTATCAATTTAAGGTCAATGAAAAAGACCATAAAATTAGTGAAGAAGAGTTAAGATTACTTTACGTTGCCTGCACACGTGCTAAAGTAAGTTTAAATATTCACCACATTTACGATCTGGTACAACAACTCAAAAAGCAGATGCCATTATCGCTGCGTAAAGCTGTGGGAGAATAATTTCAGCTTATTTCGCAATGCAGGTGTTTTATGAAAATCGAATCCGTTCACCTCAAACATGCCCTTCATTTTGCTGATCTCAAGCTGAAATTCAACGACAAACCCATTACCCTGATTCTTGGCGATCAAAGCTCAGGTAAAACCGCGATTTTAAAACTCACTTATCAGGCGCTGACCTGGTTTGCCGCACGCTACAAAGACTTTCGTGCTGCGGGTGTAGTGATGCTTGATCAGGACATTATGCTCACACGCTTGCAATCCAAAATTGATATTCGGGTTCGAATTCCCAATGATATTGGTACTTTAACGCAAGCCAGTGAACCACAAGACAAAGCACTTTCTTACTGCGACTGGCAGTTGTACAAAACCTTAAATAGTCATGGCATTGGCACCAGTAAAGCCGAAACCCAGCAATTGGAAAATCTGGTCGAACTTTATCAAAATGCCATCAAACATGACCAGCTACAAGGCTTGCCCTTAATTGCCTATTACCCTGCGGAACGCTTTGTCAATGAAATAAATATTCAGAGCAAGAATAATCCGGGCATTTTCCAGACTTTACATGCTTATGAAATTTCTACCATTGCTTACACCACTTTTACGCGTTTTTTTGAGTGGTTACGTGAAATTAGCGATATTGAAAATGCACAGATTGCACAGTTATTTCAACAGTTGCTGTCCAACCCGTCCGTTCAAAAAAATAAAGACCATGACTTTCTGCAACAACTGGTCAATGCCCAAAGACAAATGAATGCACCGAGCCTCGATGCTTTAAAACTGGCTTTAAATACTATTATTCCGGGTTTAGAGGATGTTTATATCCAGTACCAACCTAAATTGCAGTTAATGGTCAGCTATCAAAATAAAACCATGCTCTATCAACAACTCTCTAATAGCGTTAAAAACTGGATTGCCTTGATCGGTGATATTGTGCGCCGTCTATGCTTGCTCAATCCGAACAGTTTGTATCCATGCCTTGAAGGGGATGGGATTTTATTGATTGATGCGATTGATCACCAGCTTGATCAAAATACCTCGCAAGTCATTTTACAGCGCTTACATCAGGCTTTTCCGCGTCTGCAAATTATTGCTACTGGTAATCGTAATGAATTGCTGGAATATGCATCTGAATATCAATGTTTAAAACTGGAAAATAAACAGATTTTTGATATGCAGCTGCAACCCTTGCAAGACAAGTTTGATACCATTTATGAGAATCTGGTATTTAATGAAGAAGTGATTGAAGCTGATAGCTTGCTTGAACCCGAATTAGACAGCATTACGCCACAAAGCCTCTTGCAACAGATCCAACAGCATTTAAGCGTGGAACAACAAGCTGAATTACGTCATTTAATGGATCAGTCCGATGACACATCTTCCTCCCATCCCCTGTCGTAACCCTAAAATTTTAATTTAAAAATGGATTCAATATTTTAAATTGGCTTTTCAAGCATCATTTTTAAGTGTTTATCTATTTAAACACTCGACGCCCCCGAAAGAATGGATGAGCGTATAATAGTTTTCGTGTGCGCAAAAATAATTGATGTTGTTTTACTCATGTAATAAGATCAAGTATATTTAAAGTTTTATAGTAAAATCCGATTTTACTATCACTTTTTACAAGTTGCGCAACACAGCTTGTTTTTCCATATTTTTTAATTTGGCTTTCAAGATCGAGAAGTTTGGATGGTTCTTTGCTGTCCTTTAGCCCTTGAAAGATAAGATTCACCCTTAGGTTTTTAAAAACCTGATTCACGACAATGGATATGAGTGTGCTACCGATTATTATATTGTTACCGTTAGTACTGGGCACTACCCTTGTCTCGTGGTTGAAACAATTTTCACGCGGGGTAATGGCTCTAGCGGCCATTGGAGTCAGTTTAAGCACATTGATCTTGTTACTGACCCAAGCACAACCTGTATTTAATGGCGGAACAATCACCCAAACTTGGGCTTGGTTACCCCAGCTAGGCATCGATTTGAGCTTCCGTATGGATGGCTTAGGCCTCTTGTTTTGCTTACTGATTAGCGGTATCGGCACCCTTATTTATATTTATGCCTATTATTATTTAAGTCCTAAAAGCTCCCTGAGTAAATTATATATATTGCTGATGCTATTTATGGCGGCAATGTTGGGAATATCACTTTCTAACAATTTAATTTTATTGCTTATTTTTTGGGAATTAACCAGTATTTCTTCATTCCTTCTGGTCGGTTACTGGAGCAATTACGAAGCTGCACAGCGCGGTGCACGTATGGCGCTCACCATTACCGGATTGGGTGGTCTGGCCATGCTGGGTGGTTTTATCCTGCTCGGTCAAATAACCGGAACTTATCAAATTGATCAAATCCTTACGATGAAGGATCAAATTCAAAGCCATTCATTGTTTGTTCCGACCTTGCTACTGATTTTAGTGGGTGCTTTTACCAAAAGTGCCCAGTTCCCGTTTCATTTCTGGCTGCCAAATGCCATGGCAGCACCTACGCCTGTATCGGCATATCTGCATTCTGCGACCATGGTCAAAGCGGGGATTTTCCTGCTGGCACGTTTTACCCCAATTTTTGTCGGTGCAGCGCTTTATCATAATATTGTGACTTTTGTGGGATTATTTACCCTGTGCATGGCAGCCTTTTTTGCCATTTTTAAAGAAGATTTAAAAGGCTTACTCGCCTATTCCACCATCAGTCATTTAGGCTTGATAGTCTGCCTGTTGGGGATTGGATCACCACTTGCGATTGCTGCTGCAATTTTCCATATTATTAACCATGCGACCTTTAAAGCCGCATTATTCATGATTGCCGGAATCATTGATCATGAAACCGGAACCCGTGATTTACGCAAGTTAAATGGTATCTGGCAACTTCTGCCGTTTACTGGGACCCTGACCATGATTACGGCGGCCTCAATGGCGGGTGTACCATTGACCAACGGATTCTTGTCCAAAGAGATGTTCTTTACTGAACTGCTAGCCAATCTTTCTGGCCCAGTGATGATTTTCTCGGCGGTTGCAGCCACCGTGGCTGGAATCTTTGCAGTGGCTTATTCAGTGCGTTTGGTGCATGGAGTATTTTTCGATGGCCCGATGGGAAGACAAGTCCCTAATCAAAATGCACATGAACCGCCTTTTGGCATGCGCGCACCTGCGCTTATACTGGCGGTTTTATGTATTTTAGTCGGTCTGGCCCCTGCCCTTTTGGTTGAAAAAATTGTCAATTCAACTGCGCGTGCCAGTACTCAATTACCTGACTTTGCAGGCACACATCTAGCCATCTGGCATGGCTTTAACCTGCCTTTGGTAATGAGTATCATTGCACTGTTGGGAGGAATCATTTTCTATTTCACTTTTGCCAAAAATGGCAGAATCCGTGAGATTGATCTTGATCCTGTACTGGGTAAATTCCAGGGCCGAATCCTGTTTGATTTATTCTTAAAGCATCTCTTACTCAATTCACGCAAGTTAAAACGTAAAACTGAAAATGGTTCACTGCAAACATATTTAACGTGGATTGTATTATTTAGTGCGGCTTTGCTTGCCATGCCTCTGATCAATCAGGGACTCACCACAGGTACACGTGAATTAACCCATGCGCCTGCGCTTGCCATTGTCCTCTGGCTGTTATTGTTCTCTGCCTGCTGGATGATGTTATGGTTCCATCATGAACGAATTAAAGCGGTGCTGATTAGCGGGGCTGTCGGTTTAGTGGTAACCCTGGTTTTTGTGACCTTGTCTGCACCCGATCTGGCTTTAACCCAAATCACCGTGGATGTGGTCACTACCGTACTGTTGCTGATGAGCCTGTCATTGCTGCCCCAGCTGACCCCGTATGAATCCAGTATTCCACGTCGCTGGCGTGATGCGTTGATTGCTATTGGTGGCGGTCTTGGTATTGGCTGGATTAGCTGGTTAATCTTGACCCGTGACCACAACTCGATTTCATGGTTCTTCATGCAGCAATCAATTCCACTGGGTGGCGGCACCAATGTGGTCAATGTGATTCTGGTCGATTTCCGTGGTTTCGATACTTTTGGTGAAATTACCGTACTTGGTATTGCTGCCATTGGTGCCTTATGTTTAATGGATGGCATGCGTACCCACGGTACGATCATTACCCAAGGCTTGACCTACCGTTTTAATCCCTCTCCATTGATGTTCCGGATTACTGCATCCTGGGTTTTACCTTTGGCACTGGTAGTAAGTCTGTATATTTTCCTGCGTGGTCATAACTTACCGGGTGGCGGATTTATTGCCGGCTTGATTACCGCTTTAGCTTTAATTATCCAATATATTGCTTTGGGTCAAGATCAAGCAGAACAAATGCTAAAAGCCCAATCCGGACGTTTATATGAAATCTGGATTGGTTCAGGCTTGGTCATTGCCGGACTAACCGGGTTAGGTGCATGGTTGTGGGGACGTCCTTTCCTCACCAGCGCACATATCTATATCTCACCACCAATTTTAGGTGAAATGCATCTAGCTTCTGCTGCCTTATTTGATGTCGGGGTCTATGTCACTGTGGTCGGTGCCACCATGCTGATGATTTCGGTCTTAGGCGACTCACGTCACTCCAGCATGGCTGGCCCAGTGCTCAAGGGAGAATAAAATGGTCAGTATAGAATTCTTACTCGCCTCGGCTATTGGATTACTGACTGCGACGGGAATTTATCTTATTTTACGTGCCCGCACTTTCCCGGTAGTTCTAGGTCTTGCCATGATTGGTTATGCGGTCAATTTATTCCTGTTTGCCATGGGACGGATTCAGATTAATGCCCCTGCAGTTTTGACTGAAACCACCAAAGCCACCGATCCTCTGCCCCAAGCCTTGGTATTAACCGCCATTGTGATTGGTTTTGCGACCACCGCTTTTATTGTGCAACTGGCTTTGCGCAGTCGCTATGAAACAGGTACAGATCACGTTGACTCCAAAGAAGATATTGTGCCGATTGACTCGCGTGAGGATCAGCCTTGATGAATGCTGTTATTCAGTTTTGGACTGAACACACCCCTATTTTTAGTATTTTAATCCCAGCTTTTACTGCTTTTTTATTGGTTCTTCTGGGAAATCCTGGCGCAGGTGCATTATCAGGCGATTGGCGTCAACCTTGGCGTCGTGGAATTAGTTACGTTTCTTCGATTCTAGGTTTAGCCACTGCAATTCTTTATTTGATTTTGGCCAGCAGTGGGCAAATTAGCACTTACAATTTGGGGGAATGGTCTGCACCCTTCGGCATTGTGCTGGTATTAGATCAACTTTCTGCATTAATGATCGTGCTGACTTATGCCTTGGCGACCCCAATTTTATGGTATGCCAGTCATGAATGGGATATACGTGGCCGTTATTTTCATGCCATGTTCCATTTCTTGCTGATGGGTCTGTGCGGCGCCTTTCTGACAGGTGACTTGTTTAACTTATTCGTATTCTTTGAAATCTTGTTGATGGCATCTTATGTGTTGCTGGTACATGGACAAGGCAAAG
Source organism: Acinetobacter sp. (assembly GCF_045628685.1). GTDB lineage: Bacteria > Pseudomonadota > Gammaproteobacteria > Pseudomonadales > Moraxellaceae > Acinetobacter. The sequence goes on along the minus strand of NZ_JAZQPV010000003.1, from coordinate 8,438 downwards.
CACGTTTTCAGTTGGGCATTCATTATGTCACCATTAACTTACTGGCCTCCGCTCTGTTCCTGATTGGACTCGGAATGATTTACGGTAGTGTCGGCAGTTTAAACATGGCAGATGTCGCACGCTTAATTCCTCTGCTAGAACCCGATCAGCATAAACTTGCTGTCGCGGGTGGCTTACTGTTATTTGTCGTATTTGGGATTAAGGCCGCCATTTTGCCCGTAGGTTTTTGGTTACCGAAAACCTATGCCGTGGCAACCACACCTGTCGCAGCAATTTTTACCATTATGACCAAAGTGGGCATTTATGCCATTCTCAGGATTAATGGCACGATTTTCGAAGATGATTTAAGCCACAGTATTTTGGCAAACTGGTTACTGCCTATTGGTTTACTGACCTCTATTTACGGGGCAATCGGGGCAATCGGGGCAGAACGTTTACGGCGTTTTGTCGGCTTTATGATTCTGTCCTCAATCGGAACCATCTTAATTGCTATTTCGCTGTTTAATACCTTGGCATGGGCTGCGGCACTTTATTATTTAGTCCATAGCACCCTGATTGGGGCGGCATTTTATTTGCTTTCTGGCTGGATTACGTCGCAACGTGGAATATTCAAGGACCATTTCAATATTGCACCGCAAATGAAACAACACAAAGTGGTGTCATTGGTGTTCTTTTTAATTGCCTTGATGATGGCCGGCCTACCGCCATTTAGTGGCTTTTTGGGTAAAGTCTTTATCTTGCAAGCCACTTCACATTCACCTTATCAACTGGTGATTATTATTGTGGTACTGATTGTCAGCTTACTCAGCATGATTGCCTTTACACGAATTGGCTTTGTGCTGTTTTGGCGTGCCACAACGCCCGAAGACAATGCCCTGACTGATAATTTTAAAATCTATCAAGCTTTACCTGAACAATCGCCGGCACGAAATGACAAAACCATCTATTTACTGCTTTCAGGTTTAATCGTATATATGGTCTGTGCCAGTCCTATTCAGCAATATATGTTTAATACCGCTGAACAAATACAAAATAATGCCTTATATGAAGCGCAGATTCTGCATAAAGATGATCGTGATCAGGTGATTAGCGTTCAACCTTATGATCCTGAAAACCTGCCTGAAACCAAATATGGGGGTGAAAGCGTAGATCCAAATGCACATCTGATTCCGTATATCATTTCTGAAGATACTTTAGCAAGTGAGCACATTTCAGAATATAAGCAGCGTCAAATTAAAGACCAGCACATGCAGAAACCTGTTCATCCAGATGATACCCAGCTCAAACTTAGGGAGCCGTAATTATGCAAAAAACATCGTTCTGGGAAAATTGGCTACCTCATCCATTTGTATCTGTGATTGTGGCTTTAAGCTGGATCATGCTGGCACATAGCCTAGATTCAGGGACACTGCTTATGGGTTTACTGCTCGGGATTCTGATTCCGCGTTTGGTACGGCCCTTCATTACCCGTACTCCCGATATTAACTGGATATTGGCTTTAAAACTCTTCTTTGTGGTGTTATGGGATATTATCCTGTGTAATATAAAAGTGGCTAAACTGGTGCTTGGACCCACACGCAACCTACATCCCAAATGGTTTCGCGTACCTTTAGAAACACAGCATGAACAGGTTAATGTGTTACTGGCACTGATTATTACCACAACTCCGGGCACAGTCACTGCAGGGATTGACGATGATCGTGGTGATATTTTGGTACATGCCTTAAGTACAGATAATTCCGAAAATGACATTATCGAAATTAAAAATCGTTATGAAAAACCACTCATGGCTATTTTTTCGGTGGAATTAGGAGAAGACTCATGACTATTTTACCTTATGCCTTCGGCATATGTATGGTGGCTATTACCGTCTCGATGTTTCTTTGCCTGGTTCGTTTAGTCGTGGGTCCATCCATTGTAGATCGTCTTTTAGCCCTGGATACCCTATTTCTGAATGCCACCTGTCTGATGGTAATTCTGGGCGTTTATTGGGCAAACAGCTCCTTATTTGAAGGAGCTTTACTGGTTGCCATGCTGGGCTTTGTTTCTACTGCAGCCTTGGCCCGCTACTTCACCACTGGTCATGTCGTAGATTAGGAGAAACAGTGATGCAACTTGTGATGGAAATCCTGGTCTCAATTTTTTTATTGATTGGTTCGTTCTTTATGTTAGTCGGTGGCATTGGTATGGTTCGCCTGCCCGACTTATTTATGCGTCTGCATGCTCCGACAAAATCAAGCACTTTGGGCTTAGGGAGTTTTTTAATTGCCGCTATGATTTTTTCAGCATTTCACGGACGTTTTGGTTTTGCCGAAATTTTATTGACTTTATTGGCCTTCATTACCGCACCCGTATCTGCAAATTTAATGGCGCAAGCCGCTCTGCACCTGCGTTTACGTTCAACCAGTGGTGAGGTTCCTGAAGCACTTGAACGCCCCCTACCTTGGCAACGAAGTCGACGTCGCGCTCCTACAAAAGACAACCACAATTCTTCTGATGATCTAAACTAAATAAAACTAGATTCTTTATTATTTTTTCAGTTCTTTGGCTATTTTCAATTCATCCTGCTGCAGTGCCTGACATTAATCTCTTTTCCCGCAAGATTTCAGCACAAAAAAAGCCACCCGAAGGTGGCTTTTTTATTAGATCAATTATTCATCATCTTGCTTTGCTTCAGCAGGAGGTAAATCCTTCACTGCTTCTGCAATCAGACCGAACATATAATTGCCGTAAGCATTGGTTTTGTCATAATGGAAACGCAAACGCGGCGTAATGCGTGTCTTGATACGACGACTCAATTCGTGACGCAAAAACCCAGATGCTTTGTTTAATACATCCAGCGTTTCTTTATTTGCAGCTTCACTTTGCTCATCGCCAAGCTCACGCCCCATTACAGTCACATAAACTTCGGCATATCCTAAGTCTGCGCTAACTTTCACCGCAGAGATGGTCACCAGACCACCTAAGCGTGGATCTTTAAGCTCTTGACGAATCAGTTCAGAGAGTTCTCTCTGAACTGTATCAGCCATACGCTTAAGACGCTGACTACCCGCCATTAAAGACTCCGTTTAATCAATTGAACATCATAGACTTCGATCTTATCGAGTACTTTGATATCTTTATAGCCTTTCACCGCAAGACCACATTCCATACCGGCACGAACTTCTTCAACCACTTCTTTGTAGCGACGAAGAGATTCAAGCTCGCCCTGGAACACAACCACGTCATCACGTAATACGCGAATCGGTTTGTTACGATGCAATACACCTTCAAGTACCATACAGCCCGCAGCCGCACCGAATTTACTTGAGTGGAATACTTCACGTACTTGCGCAACACCCAGAATTGTTTCACGATGCTCAGGAGCAAGCTTACCGCTCATTGCCGCTTTCACATCATCAATCAATTCATAGATAATGCTGTAGTAACGAATGTCGATGCCATCTGCATCTGCTTTTTGACGTGCAGTATTATCAGCACGTACGTTAAAGCCCAGCAGAACTGCTTCAGAAGATTCAGCAAGTGTTACGTCTGATTCAGTGATTGCACCTACACCAGAACCGATTACACGAACGCGTACTTCATCTGTTGCCAATGCCTGCAAGGCTACAGTCAATGCTTCCAAGGTACCACGTACATCAGTTTTAAGCACAACGTTCACATAAGGCACATCTTTTTTGCCCATAGACGCCATGATGTTTTCAAGACGCATTGCAGATTGACGCTCAAGACGTTTTTCACGCTCACGTGCCATACGTGCATCAGCGACTTCACGTGCTTTCTTCTCATCGTTTACAACAAGAACTTCGTCACCCGCCATCGGCGCTTCAGGAAGACCCAGGATTTCTACTGGAATCGAAGGACCTGCTGATTTGATACGTTTACCGTTTTCATCCACCATCGCACGAACACGACCGTAAGATGCACCCGCAAGGACCAAATCACCTACATTCAAGGTACCATTTTGAACAAGGATAGAAGCAACAGCACCGCGATCTTTGTCTACACGCGCTTCAATTACAACACCTTGCGCAGCACCTTCTTCAGATGCTTTCAATTCAAGCATTTCTGATTGAATCAAAATCAGGTCAAGCAATTCATCAATACCTTGACCAGAATGGGCAGAAACCAAGGCTACTGGTACATCACCACCCCATTGTTCAGGCACGATTTCTTTAGCGGTCAATTCGTTTAATACACGATCTGGATCAGCAGACTCTTTATCCATCTTGTTGATCGCAACAATGATTGGTGTACCGGCTGCACGTGCATGATCAATTGCTTCAGCAGTCTGTGGCATAACACCATCATCAGCCGCAACAACAAGAACCACGATATCAGTGGCTTTCGCACCGCGTGAACGCATTGAAGTAAACGCTGCGTGTCCCGGTGTGTCCAAGAAAGTGATAATGCCTTTATCCGTTTTAACGTGATATGCACCGATATGCTGTGTGATACCGCCCGCTTCACCCGCAGCCACTTTAGTACGGCGAATACGGTCAAGAAGCGATGTTTTACCATGATCAACGTGACCCATGATGGTTACAACAGGAGCACGAGTGGTTTGAATGCCACGCGCTTCTTCAGCTGCTTCAAGCAAGTTGTCTTCGGCTTGAGTATCAGACACTAGAACTGGGTGATGGCCCATTTCTTCAACTACAAGTGCTGCAATTTCTTGATCAATGGCCTGGTTTTGAGTTACAAGCTCGCCCATTTTCATGAGTGATTTAATCACTTCGCGAACCTTGATTGCCATTTTTGCTGCTAAGTCAGCAACAACAATGGTTTCACCAATTTCAACATCATAAACTTGTTTTTTAACAGGTTTTTCAAAGCCATGCTTATTGCCTTGACTGGTTTTTAGACCACGTTTAGGCTGTTTACTAAAACTTTGCTCTTCCTGACCACGACGGCCACCTTTTTTCGGTGCACGTGCAGTTGGCGTATTAGTACCGCGTTTAATTTCACGGTCTTCTTTCGCAAACGAGTCTTCATAAGCTTGACCAACAAGACCAGCTGCCAAAGGCGCATCATCAACAACACGGATGGTTGCTGTAGTGTCTTCTGCTGAGTACTTAGTCGCCATTTGACGCATTTGTTCAAGCGTACGTTGTTGCGCTTCTTCAGCTGACTTACGACGTGCTGCTTCTTCAACTGCTTTTAATTGCGCTGATTGTGCTTCACGTAATTTTTTCTGTTCAGCCGTTTCAACTTGCTTAACCGTTTGTTTTACAATCGGCTTGTTGTTTGACTTACGTGTCACGACAACAGCAGCTTTAGATACTTCTTGCTTGTCGCTGGTTTGCTTCGCAGCGGCGCGCATAGCTTCTAAGGCTTTACTAGCGTTATTTACACCAATTTTTGGAGCATCAGCAGTTTTCGCTACTGTAGTTTGCTCAGGTGCAGCTTTGGCTTGCTCGGCTTTAGCCAATGCTTCTGCTTTGATCTGTTCAGGATCTGGCTTAACAAATGTATGCTTCTTACGAACTTCTACATTAATTGTTTTCGCCTTACCTGATGTACTGGCTACTTTAGCAGTACTGGTTGTTTTACGTTTCAACGTGATTTTTCCTGCATGCCCATCGTCTTGACCATGAACTTTCTTCAAATGGCTAACGAGGGTATTTTGTTGTTCAGTGGAAATAATATCTTCAGCTTTACGTTGCGGTAAGCCTGCGTCACGAACCTGCTCTAGGAGCTTCTCAACTGGACGTTCTACGCTGAGAGCTAACTCTTTAATCGACTTGTCCGTCATATATTTCCTCCTAGTTAAACCATGATTCGCGCGCTTTCATAATGAGTTGACCTGCTTTTTCAGCACCCAAACCTTCAATATCTTCAATATCGTCGGTTGCCTGGTCAGCCAAATCATCTACTGTTACCACACCGCGAGCTGCAAGTGCATACGCGATTTCCTGTGTCATCCCAGCCATTGCAACAAGTTCTGCACTTGGCTCTTGGATGTTTTCTTGTTGTTTTAATGCGTCTGCCAATGTAATTTCTTTCGCACGGCTTTGCAATAATTCAACAGTTTCAGCATCGAGTTCAATTTCATCAAATGTTTCAGCTGGAACATAAGCAATCTCTTCAAGCGAAGTAAAGCCCATCTCAACCAAAGCCATTGCCAAATCTTCTTCAATATCAAGACGTGTTACGAACATGTCGAGGTATTGTTGAGCTTCATTTTGTTGACGCGCGTAGAATTCTTCTTCGAGCATCATATCCAATTTGTAGCCAGTCAATTCAGATGCCAAACGAACATTTTGACCTTGTGAACCAATGGCACGCGCCAACTGATCCGTTGCGGCAAAAATGATATCTGCGCTATGGGCATCTTCATCAATCACAATACTCGATACATCAGCAGGCTCTAAAGCACTTGCAATGTACTGTGCTGGATCATCAGACCATACCACCACATCAATACGCTCACCGTTCAATTCTGATTGTACTGCCTGGATACGTGTACCACGCATACCAATACAAGCACCTACAGGATCAATACGATGATCGTTCGTTTTCACAGCAATTTTAGCACGAACGCCCGGCTGGCGTGCAGCTGCCTTAATTTCGATGATTTCTTCAGAAATTTCAGGAATTTCTTTCTTCATCAAAGCAATCAGCATTTCAGGACGCGCACGTGACAATAGTAATTGTGCACCACGACCTTCACGGTTCACGCTATATAAAATGGCATTGATACGCTGCTTAGGACGAAGAATTTCCTTAGGAATCATTTCTTCACGAGAAAGATATGCTTCAGCATTTTCACCCAAGTCAATAATAAAGCCATCTTTGGTTTGTTTTTTCACTTCACCGTAGATGAGTTCACCAACTTTAGATTCGTACGCATCAGCAACTAAAGCACGTTCAGCTTCACGAATTTTTTGCACGATCACTTGTTTTGCAATTTGTGCTGCAATTCGACCGAAATCAATTGATTCAACTTCAAGTTCACGAATATCCCCGATTGACCATTTTTCAGGGTCAACATCAGAGATCGCATCCTGACATGCAGGCATTTCGTGATCTTCGTCCGCAACCACTTCCCATTGACGGAAAGTACGGTAATCACCGGTTTTGCGATCGATTTCCACACGTAAACGTGCTTCTTCCGAGTTTGTGCCTTCGTAAAATTTCTTTTTAGTCGCAGCAACTAAAGCTTGTTCAAGCGCTTCAAAAATTGCATCACGACTTACACCTTTTTCGTTACTAACCGTTTCTACTACGGTAAGAATTTCACGAGCCATAAGTCACCTATTCGTTCAGATTCTTATTTATTGAATGAATTAATCTTGAAAGATCAAATTTGATTTGTCGATATTATGACTGTCGATTTCAAGTATCTGCTGATTTTCAACTTCGACTTGAATGACTTCATTTTCAAGATCAACTGCAATGAGTTTTGCTTGAAATTTACGACGGTTGTCTACTGCACTAATCAGACGTAAAGCAATTTGATGTCCGATATATGCAGGCATTTGCTCAAGTTGAAAAAATGGTCGATCCCAACCTGGAGAAGACACTTCAAGTGAGTATTCACCAGAAATTGGATCATGTACGTCAAGCATTGCACCGACTTGCTGTGTTACGCGAACACAATCTTGAACGCCAATACCACGACCTTCTTCGAGCTCACCATCTTCATTCATGACAGGTTGCGTGTTGTTTTCGTTGGTTTTATCAATATAGATACGTAATAAAGAACGCTTACCTTGAGGAAGGAATTCGATTCCCCAAAGTTCTACATTACAAGCTTGCACTGCAGGAGCTATAAGATCTTGGAGTGCTTGAGTTTTATTTGATAGCTTCATTTACTCTCGTCATTGTTGTGCGATTCAATAGTCGCTGTGACCGGTTCAGACTAACTCAACTATATTAGTAGTGAAACATGACGATTTGACCAATTGATGTCGACACTACACGATAGCCAATAAAAAAGGGCGTAATCGCCCCTGTGTACACAGAAAAACCAAAGTCCACTGTGCAAAAAGGCCCACCATTTTTGTGAGCCTTTTAGAAACTTGGTAGCGGGAGCTGGATTTGAACCAACGACCTTCGGGTTATGAGCCCGACGAGCTACCAGACTGCTCCATCCCGCAACAACGTGCAAAAATTATATACAATTCACTGAGCATTTTCAATCAAAAACTGTTCAATGGTTGCTTGATTAAGTTGCACCTTAATCAAAAAGTGGTAGCGGGAGCTGGATTTGAACCAACGACCTTCGGGTTATGAGCCCGACGAGCTACCAGACTGCTCCATCCCGCAACAACATGCAAAAATCAATCACCATTTAAATACTATTTAAATCGCCTACTTAGTTTGCTTCTAAGTAGTATTGGTAGCGGGAGCTGGATTTGAACCAACGACCTTCGGGTTATGAGCCCGACGAGCTACCAGACTGCTCCATCCCGCATCAACAGATTTGCTGCACA
>NZ_JAZQPV010000002.1:0-88815 GCF_045628685.1 Acinetobacter sp. | reverse complement strand
AATTCACTGAGCATTTTCAATCAAAAACTGTTCAATGGCTGCTTGATTAAGTTGCACCTTAATCAAAAAGTGGTAGGGGGAGCTGGATTTGAACCAACGACCTTCGGGTTATGAGCCCGACGAGCTACCAGACTGCTCCATCCCGCATCAACAGATTTGCTGCACAACACCAACTTATGTTCTGGATTACAAGTTGGTGCGGAAGGGGGGACTTGAACCCCCACGCCCGAAGGCACTACCACCTCAAGGTAGCGTGTCTACCAATTCCACCACCACCGCAGCTGTGTCGCATTCTAGTCGGATCAGGTCCAAAAAGAAAGGACTAAATCAGGTTATTCGCCTGTTTTCGGCGCGACTGGCGAAGTTTCATTCGAATTGGCCGGCGCAGTCGTGGTGGTTTGCACTGATTTTAAGCTATAAACATCTGTAGTTTGTTTTTTGGCAAACACCGCTAAAGTCAAACTGGTAACAAAGAATAAAGCCGTTAAAATGCCAGTCAAGCGAGTCATGAAATTCGCTGAACCTGAAGCACCAAATACAGTTGCAGCACCGCCGCCACCAAATGATGCGCCTGCATCTGCACCTTTACCATGTTGTACCAGAATCAGTACAATCATTAAAATGGCTAAGATAATATGTACTACCAGCACAAAAGTTTGCATGCTGAACTCCTAATTATTGTGTATTTGCAAAAGCCTGAGCAATTTTATAGAAAGACTCTGCATTTAAAGATGCACCGCCAACCAGCGCACCATTAATATCTGGACAGGCGGCCAACTCTACTGCATTTTCAGCTTTAACACTACCGCCATACAAAATGGCAATGCTTGGACCGAAGGCTGTGATTTGAGTTAAACCTTCACGAATTTTAGCATGCATGGCTTGCGCATCTTCGGGTGAAGCGGTTTTACCGGTGCCAATTGCCCAAATCGGTTCATAGGCAATTACAATATTTTGCCACTGTTCAGTTTGAACAACTGCGGCAATATCACAGATTTGTTGTAATACCACCTGTTCTGCTTGACCACTTTCACGTTGGGTTAAACTTTCACCGACACAGTAAATGAGGGTTAATCCTGCATTTAGAGCATTTTTAACTTTTTCATTGAGTATTTTCGCAGTTTCGCCAAAGATTTCCCGACGCTCTGAATGACCAATCAGTACATAATCAATTTGATGATCCTTCAGAAGTTCAGCACTCACTTCACCAGTATATGCCCCTGTACCCGCAATGCGCGAAACATTCTGCGCAACGGTATAAACAGGTCGAACCGAACTTGCTAATTCTTGCTGAACACCGGTTAAAGCCAGCATCGTAGGCGCAATCCCTATATGACAATCTTCTTCTTTAATTTCATTATTTTGCAATAATTCTTTAAAACCATTTAACAGCGCTTTGGTGTCTGCCTGCATTGGGTTCATTTTCCAATTGCCAACAACCCAAGGCGTAATAGCCGAACCCGACATACAGTAACCTATTAAAAACAATTCATTTAACCGCGCACATTCTACACGGAATTCAATATTTTTTAGAAAATTTTCACAGGGCTTTTTTTAGGCCATTGTTAATTTTCACAGGTCATCACAGCATTCTCAAGAAAAACTTCGGCATGTAATTACGACTGGTTCAAACTTTTATCTGATATTAAGTAGATGACAACATTTTAAGATATGGTATTTTTATATAACAAAAGTATAATTTAAAGATACCAATTATAAACAAATTGATTAAGCAGGCATATTAAGGCATGACAGCATTACAAGGTTCACCAAGATTCACTGGTTTTATTCGCCGTTTGGTTGAAGATGGCTTAGTTTCTGCTGAAAACATGCAGAATGCAGTATTAAGTGCAAAAAAAGCCAATCAAGATATTGTTCCTTTTCTCATTGATCAGTTCAAAATTTCCTCCTTAGAAATTGCAGAGAAGATTTCTCAAGAGTTTGGGGAACCGCTTTTCGACCTTAGTGTTTATGATTCGGCACAAATTATCCGTGAAGGAATGGATGAAAAACTGATTAGCAAACATGGTGTGCTGCCTATTTTTAAACGCGGCAATTTACTGTATGTCGCCACCAGTAATCCAACCAATATGGATGCCATGGATGCAATTCGCTTCAGTAGTAAAATGAATATTGAAGCCGTGATTGTCGAACATCAAAAATTAATAAAACTGATTGAACAAAACTTTGCTGAAGCAGATACGTTTGAATTCTCCGATGATGATATCGACTTAAATCTCGAGCAAGAAGATCTGAGTCAAAAAGATGATGATGACAATGAGCAACAAGCAGATGAAGCGCCGATTGTTAAATATATTAATAAATTATTGATTGATGCGATTCGTATGGGCGCTTCTGACTTACATTTTGAACCTTATGAAAAAAGTTATCGGGTTCGTTATCGCGTCGATGGTGTTCTACGCCAAATTGCCAACCCACCCTTGCAACTGGCAACACGTTTAGCTTCACGTTTAAAAGTAATGTCGCAGATGGATATTTCTGAAAAGCGCTTACCGCAAGATGGACGGATTAAACTCAAACTTTCTAAAAGTAAAGCCATCGACTTTCGTGTCAACTCATTACCCACCTTGTTTGGTGAAAAATTAGTACTGCGTATCCTGGATCCATCCAGTGCAATGCTGGGTATTGATGCATTGGGCTATGAACCCGAGCAAAAAGAATTATTTATGCAAGCGCTGGACAAACCGCAAGGCATGCTCCTCATTACAGGTCCAACAGGTTCCGGTAAAACCGTTTCTTTATATACCGGTTTAAATATCCTAAACCGTGAAGACACCAATATTTCAACGGCCGAAGATCCTGTGGAAATTAACCTGGAAGGGATCAATCAGGTCAATGTCAATGCCAAAGTCGGCTTAACCTTTTCTGCTGCCCTCAAGTCATTCCTGCGTCAGGATCCTGATATTGTGATGGTCGGTGAGATTCGAGATTTAGAAACAGCGGAAATTGCCATTAAAGCCGCTCAGACAGGTCATATGGTGATGTCCACACTCCACACCAACAGTGCTCCTGAAACATTGACGCGCTTAAGGAATATGGGTGTACCTTCCTTTAATATTGCCACCTCTGTAAACTTGGTGATTGCACAACGTTTAGCTCGACGTCTATGTCCACAATGTAAAATTCCTGCTGATGTTCCCGAACCAAGCTTACTGGAAATGGGATTTCGAGAAGAAGATCTTAAACACCCAGATTTTCAAGTATATCAACCTGTCGGCTGTTCAGAATGTCGAGAAGGTTATAAGGGTCGTGTCGGTATTTATGAAGTCATGAAAGTGACACCTGAAATTTCGAAAATTATTATGGAAGATGGCAATGCACTTGAAATTGCTGCAGCATCTTCAAGATCGGGGTTTAATAATTTACGTCGTTCAGGATTAATCAAGGTCATGCAGGGGGTGACTTCTCTTCAGGAAGTTAATCGTGTGACCAGCGAATAGATCAAGCATTTAAAAATAAGGATAAATTCATGGCTGTTAAAAAAGCACAGATGATGCCAACCTTCAGTTATGAAGGGGTTGACCGTAAAGGGGAGAAACTTAAAGGAGAATTACCTGCACGTAACATGGCACTTGCCAAAGTGACCTTACGCAAGCAAGGAATTACCATTAAGACGATTCGGGAAAAGAGAAAAAATATTCTCGAAGGCTTGATGAAAAAAAAGGTGTCTACACTCGATATCACCATTTTCACGCGCCAACTGGCGACCATGATGAAAGCAGGTGTACCTTTGGTGCAAAGCTTTGAAATTGTTGCTGAAGGACTTGAAAATCCCTCTATGCGTGAAGTGGTACTCGGCATTAAAGGTGAAGTTGAAGGCGGTAATACTTTTGCAGGCGCCCTTAAAAAATACCCTCAATATTTTGACAATCTTTTTTGCTCCTTAGTTGAGTCCGGTGAACAGTCCGGTGCACTAGAAACCATGCTTGACCGGGTTGCCATCTATAAAGAAAAAAGTGAACTTTTAAAACAAAAAATTAAAAAAGCCATGAAATATCCTATGGCTGTAATTGTCGTTGCCCTAGTTGTTACAATTATCTTGATGGTGAAAGTCGTTCCTGTCTTTCAGGAATTGTTTAGTTCATTTGGTGCAGACTTACCCGCATTCACAAAGATGGTGGTAAATATGTCGGAATGGATGCAGAAATACTGGTTTGTGCTGATTATTGTCATTGGTGCCATTATTGCCGGCTTTATGGAAGCAAAAAAACGCAGTAAAAAATTCCGTGATTTCCTCGATAAAGCAGCGCTAAAAGCGCCTATTTTTGGTGATCTGGTTTATAAAGCCATTATCGCGCGTTACAGTCGTACTTTAGCAACCACCTTTGCTGCAGGTGTACCCTTAATTGATGCTTTAGAGTCGACCGCAGGTGCAACCAACAATTGTGTTTATGAAGAAGCCGTGATGAAAATTCGCGATGATGTTGCCACTGGTCAACAATTGCAATTTGCCATGCGTGTCACCAACAAATTCCCCTCCATGGCCGTGCAAATGGTCGCAATTGGTGAAGAATCAGGCGCGCTGGACAGTATGCTGGATAAAGTGGCGACGCATTTTGAAAATGAAGTCGACAATGCTGTAGACGGCCTAACCTCCATGATGGAGCCTTTAATTATGGCGGTGCTTGGCGTCCTCGTCGGTGGTCTAGTTATTGCCATGTATCTCCCAATTTTCCAAATGGGTTCAGTCGTTTAATGCAAGAGTTGATTAATTATTTTACAAATACCCCAATTGCGCTTTATGTTGCAGTTGGGCTTTTTAGTCTGTGCATCGGTAGTTTTCTAAATGTCGTCATCTACCGTACACCCAAGATGATGGAACAAGAATGGCGTAACGATTGCCAATTGTTTTTACATCCCGAACAACCAATCATTGATGAATCCAAACTCACCCTAAGTAAACCGGCTTCAACTTGCCCTAAATGTCAAACTGAAATTCGCTGGTATCAAAATATCCCTGTCATCAGTTGGCTTGCTTTACGCGGTAAATGCGGTTCATGCCAAAATCCAATCAGCATTCGTTATCCACTGATTGAACTACTCACTGGCGTATGTTCATTGGTGATCGTTGCAGTATTTGGTCCAACCCTACAAATGCTCTTTGGTTTGCTGTTGACTTGGATCCTCATTGCACTGACCTTTATTGATTTTGATACTCAACTTTTGCCTGACCGCTACACCCTTACCTTGGCAGCACTGGGTTTGGGCATTAATAGCTATGCCATCTATACCTCTCCAACCTCGGCAATATGGGGTTATATTATTGGCTTCCTATGTCTTTGGATTGTGTATTACCTGTTTAAAATTATTACCGGCAAGGAAGGCATGGGGTATGGAGACTTCAAGTTACTTGCTGCTTTAGGTGCCTGGATGGGTCCTTTAATGCTGCCATTGATTGTGCTACTTTCATCCCTAGTGGGAGCAATCATTGGCATTATTTTGCTAAAAATACGTAAAGAAAACCAGCCTTTTGCTTTTGGTCCTTATATTGCCATTGCAGGCTGGATTGCGTTTATTTGGGGCGAGCAGATTATGAAAGTCTATTTAGGGCAATAATTTTTAGGTGAGTAAATGACTTTTATCTTGGGTTTAACAGGCGGTATTGGTAGCGGAAAATCTGCAGCAAGTACATGGTTTGAAACCCAAGGCATCACTGTTGTGGATGCCGACATGGTGGCACGTGAGATTGTAGAAAAAGGACAACCTGCATTACAACAAATTCACGCGGCATTTGGGGATTGGGTTCTTTTAGATAATGGAGAACTGAATCGTCGTGCTTTACGTGAACATATTTTTAAAGATCCGAACGCGCGTAAAGTACTAGAAAGCATCACCCACCCTGCGATTCGCCAGTCGATTATCCAACAACTCCATGCTGCAGCCAGTCCTTATGCGATTCTAGTTTCTCCCCTATTGTTTGAAACCAATCAACATGAATTAACCGATCATACGTTACTCATTGATGCAACTGAAGAATTACAAATTCAGCGTGCTAGTCAACGTGATGGGCAATCAACTGAACAGATTCAGAAAATAATTCAGGCACAAATGCCGCGTCAGCAGAAACGAAGCCTGGCAGATGATATCGTGCTAAATGATGGTCATCTTGATCATTTATATAGCCATTTAAAACCGTTGCATCATGCTTATTTAGAACGCAGCAAGCAAAAAAAAGCAGTCGATTAAGACTGCTTTTTTTGTTGGTCTAGTCGCTGCTGCAAACTGTCTTTATGTATGATCCAGCGCCACGGTTGCAAAGCACCAATCGCCATACCGATCAAGCCACAAATAATCGCCAGACTTAAAGGTTCACCTAATAGCGGTACAGCGAGAACTGCTGCCATAAAAGGGGCCAAAGTCACGATACTGCCGGTCTTAAATGCACCTAAGCGCTTGATGGCTTCCACATAAGTCAGTGTCGCCACAATCACCACAAAAATGCCATGAAAAATCACCTGCATCAATAAATGGAGCGGCTCAGGTTCGGTTAAATTTTTTGGTAAAAATATTAAATAAATCGGCACATAAACGATTGCTGACCAGATGGCTACACCGGCCATAGAATGCCATGCAGAAAGTTTCCATTGCCGCAATAGCACGGTAAATACACCCCACCAGATTGCACTCAACAAAAATAGCATGTCGCCAAAACCAAAAGCTACACCAGTTTCCCGATACATCAAGAAGCTCATTGCACTGATTGCAGCGAGCATAATGATCAGGCTAACCCAGGTATGTTTATCAAAAGGCTGTTTAAATAGAAAAAATGCGGCAAGCGCTGTACATAGAGGAAGACAGCCATTTAGAAAGATAGCTGCATGCGCTGCAGGTACATAATGGAAAGCACTATATGAGGTCAGACAGTATCCGACCCCACCGATCATCGCCAAAAGAAAGGGTTCTTTTTTCCATAAAAAGGCCAAGTCTTTTTTATAGATCAGGATCGGCATTAAAATACAAAATGCCAGAGCAAAACGTAAAGCCGTGATATCCCAAGCGCTGATTCCCCACTGTGCATTTAAGCGGGAAGTAATGGTAAATCCCCCCCAAATACACATGGTAATGGCGACATAGAGATAACCTTGAGACCGGGGAGACATAACAAACAACTTTTAAATTGAGATAATAAAATTACACATTACGCTGGCGGCAAGCTTCATACAACGCCATACCTGTTGCCACACTGACATTTAAACTTTGCAAGTTGCCTGCCATAGGAATGTAAACCGTCTGATCACACTGTGACTGGGTAATTGGACGCAAGCCTGTATCTTCAGCGCCCATCACCACACATACACCGGTGCCGGTAAAATCAAACTGTTGTATCGGTAATGCTTTTTCATCCAGCATGGTACCGACCACACGTACATTGAATTCATTTTTTATATTACCCAAGGTACGCGCAAGATTGGTCACTTGAATAAACTTCACTTTCTCTGCCCCACCCGCAGCAATTTTACGTGCTGTCGGGGTTAAGCTTGCAGAACGATCACGCGAAACAATCACCGCTTCAACACCCATTGCGGCTGCGGTACGGATACACGCACCCAGGTTATGTGGATCAGTGACTTGGTCCAAAGCCAATAAAAGCGCTTGTGGATTTTGTTTCAGCAAATCATCCAGATCCTGTTCATTCAATGTTGGATGTGGACGAACTGCAGCAACCACACCCTGATGAAAAGGCTGACCCGCCAATTTTTCCAGTTTGTCACGACTGGCTTGTTGCACACTGATCCCGAAAGGGTCAGCCAAAGCCAAAACGTTTTTCAAACGCTGATCATCACGACCTTTTAGCGTAAACAAAGTAAGTACACGCTCTGGCTCAAGCTCAAGTAATGACTCCACTGAGTGAACGCCATAAAAATATTCGGTTTTTGCCATGAACGGCCTCTAAAATGTGTGCATACAATGCAAAAAAAGAAAAATCCTGCAAAGCTGACTTTACAGGATTGATGCTTAAATCTAGTTTAACTGATTCAGGCTAAAATTTCTTTGCCTTAATACGACTTATGCCTAGCCTTCTAAATGGCAAATATAATCCAGGACTTCATCAGTCTCGATTTTAAAACGGCTATTGCCAGGGACATAAAAAGACTGTCCTGCACGGAACAATTCACTCTCGATTTTATCCGCGATTTGTACACGGCATTCACCTGAAATAATTTCCATACGTTCAGGGACATGTGTTTCGAAAGTCAGTGCTTGTTCAGTCGGTAAAATCACCCCTAAGGTCTTTTTTGTACCATCTTCGAATTGCACGGTATGACTAATACATGAACCGCCGAAATAAACATTCGATTTTTTAATAACAGAAACATGATCAAACTGATTTGACATGCGTATTCTCCAGATAATGCGCATTTATAATTTTTGATTGATGTAGTTTAAAGAGCTGCACGCAACTAATCAATCGGTGTTTCATACGGCTAAATCAATATTTTACAAATTGTTGCAGTTGTTTCTGCACTAAATAAAAGCTAGATTTAGCACGAGTTTGCGAGAGTCTAAATCAACCTTAGCATAAGCACAAATAAGTTTTGTACTGTATCGACTAAAGGTTTATCTGCTTTTTCAAGTAGCAAATGTCGTACCAAAACCATGACAGTTGACCTAGAAATTTACTCTAGCTCTAAAACTTAATTGGCTGACTTAATTCCATATTTGAACCTCCCCCCAAATACTGGTTAGAAATACTGCTCCATGATTTTCATCGACAGAAATTTAGTCATTTCTCATATCATTGTGAAGCATGGTTTCAATAGGATGAAAAAATATCCTTACTCAAAATATTTCTGTAATTAACCGAGGCATACGGATATAAATCCCGCAAACTATTTGAACATGACTGATGTAGGTTTATCTGCCTCAGCCCCTCTTCCGGCAGGCTTAGCTATATATTTCTGAATAGCAAAGTAATATTGAATTCAATTGCAGCAGATGTTGTTTTTATAGGGTATCTTGGGTAAAAGGTATTTTCATTATGAATATCGGGTAAAATAGTGATGTTTTACGTCATCTTAAAATAAAAGCTGGCTTGTGACCAAAACAAAATTTCACTATCTTAGATTAAAACTTTTCGCAGCTCGGATGCGTTTATGCTGACACACTTAACTCTGATCAACTTTGCTTTAGCCGATCATTTAGCCATTGATATTGAACCAGGTTTCAATGTCCTGACCGGTGAGACAGGTGCAGGTAAATCTTTATTACTAGATGCCCTGTCTGCCTGTTTAGGTGAGCGCACCGATACCAATTACGTGCGTTTTGGCTCCGATAAAGCCGATGTTACTGCTGTTTTCAGTTATAAAGAACACAGTCCCGAAGCTGAATGGCTGAAAGCGCATGAGTTAGATGATGAATCCGGCGAAATCCATTTAAGACGCGTGATTTTTGCAACGGGCCGCAGCAAAGCATGGATTAATGGTCGCCCAAGCAGCCTAGCTGAACTGAAAGAACTTGGTCGTTTACTGGTGCAACTGTACAGTCAGCACAGCCAGCAACAATTACTGGAACATCCTTATCCCAAGCACTGGCTCGATCGTTACAACAATTTTTATCAGCCTGCACAGGATGTCCGGGATGCCTACAGCACCTGGCAAAAAGATATTCGTCAGCATCAAGCTGCATTAGATGCGCAAGCGACCCGTAAACAACGGATCGAAACCTTGGAATTACAGCTTGAAGAACTCGAAGAAATTACTCAGATTGACTATAAAGAGATTGAGCAAGAGTTCGACCGTTTAAGCCATCATGAACATATTATGCTGGATTGTAGCTATAGTTTAAATGCGCTGGATGAAGCAGAACCCAATATTACCCAGGAAGTCTCTTCAATCATTCGCCGCCTTGAAACGCATGCCGGTCGAAGTGAGCAACTCGCAGAAATTTACAATTCATTAGTAAATGCGCAAAGTGAGCTTGCTGATGCGACGGCAAATTTACATCTATTTATTGACCGTCAAAGTTTTGATCCTGAACGTATGGAAGAGCTCAATTCGCAACTGGAAATCTTTCACCGTTTAGCACGTAAATACCGTACCCAGCCTGAAAACTTGAAAGAAGAATATGAAGCCTGGCAGACTGAACTTGAACAGTTGCATCAGCTGGAAGACCCGGAGACTTTAGCTGAACAGGTAGAATTGTCGCATCAAGACTTTTTAGCCAAAGCCCAACACCTGGATGAGATTCGTCGCGAAGCCGCGACACCTTTGGCTAAAAAGCTCACAGAGCAAGTCAAACAACTGGCATTGCCTGAAGCCTATTTTGAATTCAGGTTTGAACCGTTGGAACAGGCATCATCGGAAGGCCTCAGCTTTATTCAACTGATGTTTACTGCAAATAAGGGCATTCCAGCACAACCTTTGGCACGTGTCGCATCTGGTGGTGAACTGTCACGTATTGCACTGGTGATGCAAGTGATGAATGCAGAAAAAACCGAATCTGAAGTGCTGGTGTTCGATGAAATTGATGTCGGAATCAGTGGCGGTACCGCAGAAATGGTCGGACGCTTGCTGGCAGATTTAGCCCAACATGTACAAATTTTATGTATCACCCATCAGGCCCAAGTGGCAGCACAATCCGATCAGCACCTACTGGTTAAAAAGCGTCAAACTGATCCGGCAAGCAGTACCATTATCGACCTGAATGAAGAGCAACGAATTGATGAGTTGGCGCGCATGACCGGCGGTGTCGAAATTAATGATACGACCTTGCAACATGCCAAACAATTACGCCAGCTTAAGTTTCATCAGATATAAGTTTACAGACTAAATCACAAAAAATGATGGGCAAAACTCAATTAGTTGAGTAAGTTTCTCATAAAAGCATTATTATTAATTTAATCAGATTTTTTGATTTTAAGGAGGGAATGGCTTAGATGAATAAACAATATCTGACGCATCGCTGTCTGATTGCACCTCCTGATTCAGCCGATGATTTTTTTGCCAATACAGTCATTTATTTGGCACGACATGATGAAGATGGTGCTCAAGGCATTATCATTAACCGCCCGTCCGGTCTTTCCATCAAAGAATTACTGAACGATCTGGAAATTGAAGCGGATAATGTCAATCCCCATGATGTATTACAGGGTGGGCCTTTACGTCCGGAAGCAGGCTTTGTGCTGCATACCGGTCAGCCAACCTGGCATTCATCCATTGCGGTGGGTGAAAATGTCTGTATTACCACATCTAAAGATATTCTAGATGCCATTGCACATAACGAAGGTGTTGGACGTTATCAAATTGCCTTGGGTTATGCGAGTTGGGGCAAAAACCAGCTTGAAAAAGAACTGGCACGTGGCGACTGGCTCATCTGTGATTCGGATATGGATTTAATTTTTAACTTACCTTATGACGACCGCTGGGATGCTGCCTATAAAAAAATGGGCGTAGACCGCAATTGGCTTTCATCAGAGATTGGACATGCCTAATTTATCACAACCCCAGCTGATTATGGCATTCGATTTTGGTACACAGAAAATGGGTATGGCGGTCGGGCAATCATTGATTGAAAGTGCCACTCCCCTTACCCTGTTTCCCATGAAAGATGGAATCCCGAACTGGGATGAATTGCTGAAGATTGTTAAACAATATCAACCGAGCTTATTTCTAGTGGGTTTGCCGCTGAATATGGATGATAGCGAATCTGAACTTTCGGCACGTTCACGCAAGTTTGCCCGCCGTTTGCGTCATCAGACCAATATTGAAACCTTGATGGTCGATGAGCGTTTAACCACCCGTGAAGCGCGCGATGAGCTGGGTCATTATCAAGCTCAAGGTCGCGCAAAAAAACTGTCTGCAGATAGTGTGGCTGCTGCACTTTTTATTGAAAGCTGGTATCGCAATCCTGAAGGGCTTAGACCTTAATTTAATGAAACATCAATGATACAAAGCTATTCAACCCTGAATGGCTTTTTTATTGAAATCAACCAATCAATTCGATTACCTGGCTAATGCTGATCAATTCAGCGGTTGCACCCTCCCTTTTATCTTTTGTGTCATTCACACCGGAATCTTGTTTTTTAAATTTAGTTTTCCTTGAGCAACAACAACGTAGTGCTGTGTTCTTGCTCAAGTTGCGAATGAAGTTTCCGCATATCAAATAACATCATGAATTTAAAATACCCATCGGTTTATTAACTGACTGGTATTAATGACCTGGCTGGTTTTTTGATATGAATGGTTGCGGTACGTCCTGCAATAAAAGCCAATTCATTTTTCGGCTTTTCATCCAGAATAATTTTTACCGGCACACGTTGTGCCAAACGGACCCAACTAAAGGTGGGATTTACATTGGCTAAAAGTCCAGAGGTCGAAGTGCGTTCGCGGTCTTCAATACCCGATGCAATCCCTTGAACGTGACCTGTTAATTTTTCAGAATCACCCATCATTTGAATGGTTACAGGTGCACCGACATAAATTTTATTTAACTTAGTTTCTTCAAAATAACCCACAATATATAACTGCTGACGGTTTAATAGTGCTGCAACTGCTTGCCCCACCTTGACATAACTGCCTTGCTGCAGTTCAAAATTGGATAAGGTGCCATCGGTTGGTGCAACCACTTCAGAGCGATTCAGATTCAGTTGGGTCAGATGCAGATTACTGCTCGCCACTTCAATGAGCGCTTTTTGCTGCACGATATTGGCTTTGGCCTGCGCAATGGCTGCAAGCATTTGCTCATGTTCTGCATGGGACTGATCACGCGTTGCAAACATCTGCTCTTGTTCTTGTTTGGAAATCGCGCCATCCATCAGGCTGGAATAGCGATTGGCATTTTTATCTGCCCAGTTAATATTTGCTTCAGACTTCACTACATTGGCTTGAGCTTGGGCCAGTTCAGCCTGAGCTGCAGCTAAACCCGCTTTGGCCTTGGCCAAATCAGATTTGGCTTGCTCGACATCAATGGCTTGACGGGCGACATCAATTTTAAACAACACCTGCCCTTTTTTAACGCTTTGGTTATCTTGTACCAAGACCTCAGTCACCAGACCCGAAACGTCAGAAGATACCTGAATCACATCGCCACGTACACGCCCATCACGCGTCCACGGTTCGGAATTATAATAGTTCCAGATATGGATAATGGCGAAAATCGCGATGAGCGCCACCACCAGCAAAATAATCGGTCGAATTATTTTGCGCAGATCAAAAGATGTCATTTCAGGTTTACCTCATTCATTTCAATTTGGGAAATAGTGATGTTCATTAGATGGCACACAGAATGAACAGCCAATGCAGCAGAAAAAGCAGCACGATATACAGGCACAAATTGAATATGCTTGGCCATGCGATCCAGTCCTGATCAACCAGTCGATCTGTTCCTATCATGACGATTTTAAGCAGCACATACGCAAGAATGCTCTGAATTAAAAGGATCGGGACATAGACCCCATAAAGATTAAGTTCGCCCATGTTTAGCTCCCTGCCAAAATTTTCTGTTCAGCCCTATTTCCTGTATCTTGATGACACAGACTGCTGCGAATATTGTTGAGTGAAATCTTCAGGCGCTGTGCAACATCGGGATTTTCCACCTCATCGGTTGCAGCCTGAACCACGGCAAGGCTATGCAATAAATTTTGTAAAATATCGGCATGTGGTCGCTGCATTTCTTTGGCCCGGAAATAGTCATCTAGCGACTGCTGCAAATCTTCAATCGAAGAAACAATAGGTGCTTGCTCGGGCAGTTTGTTGATCAACTCCTGCAGTCGTGTCAGGTCAATCACTGCACTGGTTTCAATCAGTGCCAAATGAATTTCTTTTTTTAAACTTTTCGACTGAACAGCGGCTTTACTGTTGAGCACTCCAATCCGATCCAGCATGCTACGCAAATGCCGTTTAAACTCTGCACCATAAGACAGATACAGAGCTTTTCTGACCGCTTTATAATGCATGGCCAAAATGCGTTGTACGGTAATATCAGGAGACATCGCCCGAACGATGTAAATCACATAAACTGAAATCATCGGACCAATGAGCGAACCAATAGAGGCATCAAAAAATGTAATCTGATCCAGTGCATAAGTATTCTGAAAATTCAGCCCCATCACTGTTCCCATCAGCAAAGGCAGGCCCAGTCCGGTTAAGGGTGGATGTGGAAATAACATCAGGCAGAATATGATGAAGGGCGCAAGAACCAAACCCAGCTCCCAAAAGCTGGTGACATGCGGGAAAATTCCATAGGCATATATAAACACCACCGCCGCCGCGTATATATTGGCACGGATAAACATTTTCAATGCCGGTACTGGATTATCCATGGCAGTTAAAATACAGGCAGTGATTGCAGCCATTTCTGCCAGCATGAATCCTGCTTTCCAGCCACTTAAAATCCAGAATGCGGTGGCAATTATAATAATAATAAATGCCGAAATGCCGCCACGAATCGCCATACCATGATCGCGATGCAAACTCGGATAACGGGTACTTAGAGGACTCATGCTTTCCGGCAAGGAATCATCGCCTTTCTGAATGCGTTGCCAAATCAGTTTCACGGCACGGACATTCTGAATAAAATGCCGAATATCCATCTTCAAGCCGTTTAAAATGATCACTTGTTCAGGTCGTGCCAATGTCACTAAAGCATCAAAATCAGAGTCAAACTGAGGCGGTAAAAGATTGAGTTCGTATGGTTTTATCTCATGCTCATCTTTTAAAAATTCGGCAATATGAGCATGTGCCGTTTCTAGAGGGGCGCGATAGGTCCGATCAATTTGATCGAGCTGTTTCATGCACTCATACATTGCCACCAAATTTGCCACCAATACTGTTAATTGATGCAGCATTTCCTGCAGCGGTTTAGTCATGCCTTGAAGGTTGGATTTTTCATACGATAAATGCACCGCCATCGCATGGATATCCGAGGTATTCCGGGTGATATTCCCCAACAACTGGTTGTAACTATCCAGCTGTTTTTGATCCAGCAAGATCTGATTAAATAATACACTGACATCCTGAATGGTTTTTGCAACACGGGTTTCCACAACCGGCCCGATATGCAGCGGGAAAATGGTGGTGCTGACAATCGCACTGCAGACCACGCCGACGGTAATTTCCAGGAAACGGCCAATTGCCATATCAAAGATAGACACCGTATCGGCATAATAAATAATGTTGTAGCAAATAATGACTGTGGTATAACCTGCCAGCATAGAAACATAACTGCGTGGTGTTCGGTCCAGCAGGGAAATATACAGACAAAATCCCACCCAGGCCGCCAAGAAAAAGGTAAATAACCACGGGGTATTCATCAAAAGCGGGGTGACTGCAATCGAGACAATTGCACCCAGCAATGTTCCCAAAACCCGATAAAGACTTTTTGAAGAGGTCATGCCCGAGTACGGGTTGGCAATCACGAACACGGTACCAATGGCCCAAATCGGATAAGCCAGATTCAAAGAAAATGCGACATAAAGTGCCAACATGCCTGCCAAAAAAGTTTTAGTCGCAAAAATCCAATCCATTTTATTTGGACGAAATGCGAGTAAGGGTTTGGTTAGCAGCATAGGTTGATCTCAGATTTGGGTTTAACGCTTCACTCCACAGATTTTTTAACGATGACTAAAGTGCACGAAATATCTTACAGACACATCGTGTAAAAAATAGACATGGATAAACATGCCATCAGAAATGATCGTCATTCAAAATGAATGGAGAAATTTTCGCATCGGGTTCTTTATGCGAGATAAATAGAAAAAAACAGTCAACCCATCCGGGCTAAAAATTCATCATTAGATATTTATTTTGCTTATTTTTTCAAAAATACTAATATAAGTCAATAATAATATCTTATTATGATAATACATCAATAATTAATAAAAGATAATTAACCCTTTGTCATTAAATTTCTCATGCTGGATATAAAATATTTTTAAATGCTGACAAATACGGCATTGCCTGCAACAAAAGCTCTGCTCTGGCTAATTTTTTGTTATAAAGTAATGGAGTTAGTTTTTCTTTTTATATGCTTGGATCAAGCGGGTATTTATGGCAATTTCTAGTTTTGGTAAGATTCTCACCGTTTTGGATCTGTTTTCGGTGTCTCGCCCTATCATTAATGTCGATATCATTAGTGAGGAATTAGGACTGTCTAAACCCACCAGTTACCGGTATTTAAAAGAACTGGTATCTTCAGAATTATTGCAGCGCTTGAGTGGCACTTCAGGTGACTACACCTTAGGTTCTAAAATTGCAGTACTGGACTATATTTCCCGTACCACTGATCCTTTGGTGCAAATCAGCATTCCCTTTATGCAGCAGATTGTAGAACGTACTGAATTCGGTTGTCTGCTTACGCATCTGAATTATGATTCATGTATTGATATTCATCATGAACTGTATAAAGACATGACCACGCTGATTTATGGTCGCGGTTGCCCTCGCCCCATCTATCAGGGTTCTTCTGCCAAAGCTATTCTGGCGCATTTGCCCAAACAGCGCATGTTAGATTACTACCAACGCTTTGCGCCTGAATTTTCTGAAGTCGGATTTGCGCATAGCGAAGAAGAGTTTCTGTTACAGATGAAGCAGATTAAAAAGCAGGGTTATTATTTTTCCAATGGGGAAGTTGATCCGAATTTGGCCAGCCTTTCTATTCCAGTAAAATTTTCCAGCAAAGAACCGCCTTTGGCTTTGACCTTATTAGGTTCTAAAAATCGCTTTGAATTTATTAATTTTCAGAAACTGATCGAAATCTTGCAGGAAAATGCGGAACTGATTGAGAAAAAATTGGCAGAATTATCTAACGATGATGGGCTTTAAAATTGTATTAAAATTCAATTAAATATTAATTTATGCAAAATAAAAGCATATTTTACAATTGAATTATTAAACTTATTCTCATAATATGATTATTGTTCTTCAGGTAGCCAATTGTATTTCATGACAATTTGAGCAATATCCTCAGAGAAAAGCTTGTGCCTACGCATGAGCTTTTTTTTGCCTTTATTTTTGGCTTGGCAAATAGCTATCTTTAGAAAAAATAACGAAAAGTCAGGTTAATACGCGGTTCGTGTATCCGTGTTGATTTCATTAAAGCATGTTTCCAGTACTGCTGTGTTTGACCTCGCATCACAATCAGCTGACCACTATGTAAAAGTAGATCGACTTTTTCTGTTTTGTTTTTATGCTTAAAACTGAATTTACGTGTTGCACCGAAACTTAGCGAAGCAATGACCGTTTCGTGTCCGGTATCGGAGATTAAAGTCGCTTCATCATCACTGTGCCAGCCCAGACCCTGGGTGCCCTCCTCATACAGATTCGCCAAACAGGAATTAAAAGAGTGCCCGACCAGTTTTTCGATATGCTGCTTGAGACGAAATAAGGCCGGATTCCACAAATAGGCCTGCTTAAAGGTGCCTGAATAATGATATTGATAGTTTTCATCGCCATACCAGGCCACTTGGCGCTGGGTGATATGATGCTGGCCAAATAAAAATACCTGATCATGTTGCCAAGCCAAATTGCTTAAAAAATACTGCAAATATTTTTCACTCTGCTCAGGCGTTAAAATCAGACCGTAATCTTCTACAATTCCGTCATACGGCAAGAGATTGGCTTGAGTTTCAGGTGCAAACAATTCGAAGTTCATGGTCAAAAATATATAGTCATAAATAAATGTAAGATTCACTTTTATTCTAGCGGACTATCTCTGCTCACAATTCAAAACATTGTATGCGCTTGTGACATCAAGAAATCAGGCTTAGACTCAAATCAAGCTGAACAATAAAAATATTGCATATGAATTTATGGCACTTATTTCAAAAACTTCGACCCTTTGTGCGCCCCTATCGCTTATTGGTCATCGCAACGCTAATTTTAACCTTGATTGGTTCCTTCACCGCGCAAGTGAATGCTCTAACTTTACAATATGCGGTTGATAGCATTAACCGCCTGATTGAAGCCGGTTTAGGACTCTCTGAAGGCTGGCATATTTTAATCACCATCTCGGTCATTTTACTGGGTAAGGAAGTCATCAATGCCTTCGTACAATTTGGACAGAAATTTTATGGCGAAAAGCTGCGAATTTTTGTCTCGCAGGATTTAGCCCAAGGCATCATTGAAAAATTTCTGACCTATCGACTGGCTTTTTTTAATGAAGATAATAACCAGGCCGGTAAATTGCAAACCCGTATCGACCGCGGGATTGGTTCGCTAACGCGTCTGGTGCAAATTTTCTTTATTGATATCCTGCCGTTATTTACCAGCGCAATTGTAGCGCTCGGCCTGATGTTCTATGCCAATGTCTATGTCGGCATGGTGGCTTTAAGTATTGTGCCCATCTATTTTTGGCTGACCTATAAACAGGCCCAGAAACTCGGTGGATGGCGACGCAACCTTCGCGATGGACGGGAAAAAAAGAGCCAAGGCATCTTAAGTATTATTAACTCGATTACCGTAATTAAATCTTTTAACCGTGAATCGATTGAATCCGAAAAACAACTCAAACTGCAAAAAGAACTCACCAACAATCAAATGCAGACCCGCCAAACCAGTTTTCTGTTTGACGGCTTAAAAACCTTTATCGAACAGATTGGTATTGTGCTGATCATCATTTTAACCGCATATTTTGTGCTAAATGGTCAGATGAGTATTGGCATGATTATGTACCATGTGCTGTTATTCAATAACGTTTCAGCTCCGATTCGCTCGCTCCATCGTATTTATGATGAAGTGAATGATGCGATGATTTACTCGGAAAGCTTCTTTAAAATTTTAGAAGCCGACTATGAAATCGAGCCGAGTGGTGCACAAAAACCGGTGATCACAGGCAAGTTCGAACTTAAAAATGTCGAATTTTATTATCCCAATGGTCATCATGCCTTAAAGAACATCAACATGGTGATTCAACCGAATAAAATCACGGCTTTGGTGGGATTATCCGGTGCGGGGAAATCAACCTTGATCAGTTTGCTGGATAAATTCTACCCGCCTGTATCCGGGCAGATTCAACTTGATGGCATAAATCTAGAAGACATCGACACTCACTATTTACGTGATCATATTGGTTTGGTTTTGCAAAAAAATCATATTTTCCAAGGTTCTATCTTTGAAAATATTCGCTACGGCAAAACTGATGCCACTATCGAAGAGGTCATGACTGCAGCCAAAAAAGCTTCGATTCATGAACAGATTTTACAACTCCCACATGCGTATGATGCAGATGCCCTGATGCTTTCAGGCGGTCAACAACAACGAATTGCGCTTGCCCGAATGTTTTTAAAGAATCCACCGATTATTTTTCTGGATGAACCGACTGCCAGTTTAGACGCGATTGCCTCGGAGCAAATTAAACATAGTCTGGATCAAATCAAGCAAGGCCGAACCGTGATTATGATTTCGCATAGTTTGTCGCAAATTATTGATGCAGATTATACTTATGTGATGAAAGAAGGCTGCATTGCCGAACACGGCGAACATGATGCGCTCTACCACCAAGAAGGTGTGTATAAAGAAATTTTTGATGCTATGGCCAAGAGCTTAAATATCGAAAAAATCGCCAAAACTTTCGAGGAGGATTTCGAGGAAGAAACGCATAGTTAACCCTCAAATCTCTTTGCAATCTGTGCTTTAAATTTGGTTTTAATGAATCTGATCCTGATAAAAAAGCCTCAATTTGAATTGAGGCTTTTTAAAAATTAATTTAGAAATTAACGTTCTTGAACTTTCTCTTCAATTTCTTCAACACTGGTGTGGCGCACATCCAAACCTTTGACCATATAAATCACCTGTTCAGAAATATTGCGCGCATGATCGCCAATTCGCTCTAAAGAACGCAGCACCCATAATACATTAATCACCCGTGAAATATGACGCGGATCTTCAATCATATAGGTCATTAGGGTACGGGTTGCCGACTGATATTCACGGTCAATATCGGCATCGGCAAGTAATACACGCAAAGCTTGATCGACATCTAAACGCGCAAAGGCATCTAAAGCATCATGAATCATCACCCGCACCTGGTTACCAATATGACGGGTTTCCATATAGCCGCGCGGTGAATTACCTTCTTCACACAAATTTTGTGCAATACGTGCAATTTTTGCCGCTTCATCCCCAATACGTTCTAAATCGGTATTGGCTTTGGACATGGCTATCACCATACGCAAATCAATAGCCGCTGGATGACGGCGTGCCAAAATCAGGGTTAAGGCTTCATCAATTTCCGTCTCTAAACGATTGACGATATTGTCCTGGTATTGCACATCAATCGCCAAGCTCGCATCAGTATCCAACAAAGCACGAATCCCATTGGCAACTTGCTGTTCAACTAAGCCGCCCATGGTCATAAATTTGGTATTTACATCCTGCAATTCTTCATTAAATTGCGAAGAAATATGGTGATTCAACACCGGATTATTTGGCACGGGACTTACTCCACAACAGCGATTTTAGGATGAAAAATCTTGTTCAATATTAAATCATATCTAACATGAAACTTTCATGACAAAAATCCAAATGTTTAGCTGGACTGCTGGGCTGCTTTGTCGATCAGCCAAGCATTCATTTCTTCAATATCTTGTTCTGTTAATTTTCCAACCGAAGCCTTTAAGCGAAGTACATTCATTACATAATCATACTGTGCATTCAAGTAATCTTGCTTGGCAGAAAAAGCATTTCGTTGTGCCAACAGAACATCTACCATGGTTTTTAAGCCTTCCTCATATTGTGCCTTGGACGCTTGAGAAACAATACTGGCTGAATCCATCGCCGCTTTACGCGCTTGTAATTTGGCCTGATCGGTTTCCACCTGCATATAGGATTTTTTTACATCGGTATTGGCTTTACGAATGGCAGCCTCGAGCTGGGCTTCAGTTTTTTTCACATTCACAGCGGCTTTTTGAATGGATTTTTGCGTGCGTCCACCGTTATATACATTCCAGTTCATCTCCACCCCAATCTGATCAAACTGACCATCACTGGAGATGATATTTTGTGGTGACTGCTTGGCATACCCATAAGTACCAACCGCTTCAATTTGTGGATATAAAGCGGCTTGTTCTACCCGCTTTTGATCTTCAGCATAACGCTGTTGAATTCGGGCTTGCTGAATGGAAAGATTTTGGCTTAGTGCTAAAGCGATCCATGCTTCCAAGTCTGCCGGATAAGGTTTTTGAAACTGAAAGTCCTCTCTTAAGACTGCCAAGTTTTCACGATAGGGTCCAATAATCTGTGCCAGTTGCTCTTGTGCCAACACCAATTGTACATGGGTTGCAATACGGTTGGCTCGTGCACTTTCATATTGTGCCTTGGCTTCACTGACATCACTTTTTGCAACCAGACCTTCTCGCAATTTTGCATTCATCACATTGAGCTGTTCCAACAAGGCTTGTTCTTCTTGCAAATTTGCCATGGTTAAACTTTGTTGACGCAGCACATTAAAATAAGATTCGAATACATTTAAAATATGTTCCTGGCGTTGTAACTGCAAATTGACTTCACTCAAGCTGACTGAAGTCTTGACCTGCTTTAAACCTTCCCAGGCATCCCAACGGAAGATCGGTTGCCGTGCAGTCATGGCAATCTGTTTAGTGGTAGAGGAAGATGCACTAAATGCGTCGGCAGGAAAGCCGGGAATATTGGCCTGATTTGCCTCTTGGCTTTTGCGTGTGACATTCCCAGAAAGCGTAACGGTGGGAAGTAAATTTCCTTTCGCAATTCCCAGATTTAATTGATCTGCCTCATACTGTAAAAGATTGGCTTGCCAGTTTGGATCTGTATTTTTTGCACGTTGATAAGCCTCAACCAAATCCAACGCATAACTGCATGGACTTACAAATAAAATACACGTACTGATGACTATTTTTATATTCATTTTTTGTGGTAAATCCCTGCACCGTACCAGATCATCTTTAAACACGCATATTTCCAAGAAAACTATGCAATATTAGAATGATCTTTTCAATTTTCCGTATGATTTTTATTAATTTTTACAATCTGCCCATGCTATCCCGATTGCTCTGTAAATTGCTAGTCAATGAGCACACCGCGTAACTAAACTCCCTCACAATACTATACAGACAAAAGCCTTTTCAGCGATAAAATAGCTGCACCGCTAAAATTATTGTCGCATGTATCCAGATATCGAATGATTGTGCCTTTCAAAAAAAATTTCTCTATAAAGCGATACATTCCTTGTGTCATTTTCATGCTTTTGCTCGGGTGTCAAAAACCTGAACCTCAGCCTATGCCAGAACAGGTACAAAAACAATCGCAGCAAGATGAAACGGTAGATTTATCTTTATTATGCAAAAATATTGAAAAGAATATGGCAGAAATTAATGCAGAACGTACCACTTTTGCATTAGAACAGATCAATCAAGATTTAAAGTTATGCCTACCGCTGTCTACATTTGCTGAACAGCAGCATTTGTTGGCACTCTCTACTCAAATGTATAATAACTTCTTAACAGTAGATCGAACTCCGCCACAACAAGTAGCTTTTGAAGCCTATGCTTTTGATTTATCGCAGCATCCTACCATTCAACAAAGCCATTTCGAACAACTGACTTTACGTGACCAATATTTGTTAAAACACAAGGGAGCCTATATCGAGCTGTTTGATGCAGGCAAAGGTCTAGTCAATTATCGCCGTAGTCCTGAATATTTAGCCAAAATTTTTGCACCTTATATGCCAAGCGCGGAACAGGTCTTCATTGAAAATTTGGCTACCCAGAATATGATGCCCGTGTTTGTTGAAGACACCTTAATGATTGAGCCGCATGAGATTGCAACCCGTGCCTTATTCTGGGAAGAATATTTAAACCAATACCCTAAAAGCAGCTATCGCAAAGATGCAGAGTATCTTTTACAGATGTATACCCTGTTTTTATTTAAAGGCATGAACGACTCGCCTGTCTCGGACACTTATATCGATCAATATGCCATCCAAAGCAGTTCGCTAGATGAAATTGGAAAATTAGCTCAGGTCAAAAATTCATATTTAGCAAATCAAGCGACAAAATTCCTGCAATTTTTACAATTATCCGAACAGCAGCGCTTAAAAGAAATTCCAGTTCAGTTCAGTCCCAAAGAACAACAGTCAATGTCTGAAAATCAGCTCACACTCAAACAGTTAGATCAGTATTTAGGTTTGCAAAATTTAAACCTGTTTAAAACACGTGATTGTTTTAGTGATGCCGTCTGCATTTAAGCCTTGCTTCAAATTAAATATTCATAGAAGCCTATAAAAGCGATATTTAATGTGAATGTTTTTCAGTAGTTGGGCGTGTTAATATTTATCCATCGCTTGACGGAGCGCGAGTAATTCCTCGCTGAGATTGTGTCAGTTCTTTCTATCAAGAACTTAAGCACGAGTACCGTTGAACCTGATCAGGTTAAGACCTGCGTAGGAATCAAGCATCTAAAAACTTACGCCCCCAATTTATCTGTTTATTGATTTACTCAATGAATTAAACCAGATAAATCTGCCACGTTTTTGGTCGTGCTTGATTCGTTGATGTCATTCATAAGGATCATTGCAATGAACCAGTTAACGAATCTATCTGCAACAGATATTTCTGCTCAACACGAGCAAGATGCTAAAGATCTCACCCGTATTTTACCCGCTTCAAAAAAAATCTATATTCAGGGCTCTCGCGATGACATTCAAGTACCGATGCGTGCCATTGAACTGACCGATACCCCGACCGGTTTAGGTGGTGAACAGAATCCGGATATTCTGGTTTATGACACTTCAGGTGTCTATACCGACCCGAACCTTACCATTGACCTGAACAAAGGCTTGCCCAATGTACGTGAAGCCTGGATTGAAGAACGTCAAGATACCGAACGCCTAGAGACTTTAACCTCGAAATTCGGGCAGGAACGCCTAAAAGACATTCGTACGGCTGAGATTCGTTTTGCGCATATTCAAAAGCCGCGTCGTGCCAAAGCAGGCAAAAATGTCACTCAAATGCATTATGCACGTCAAGGCATCATTACCCCGGAAATGGAATATATCGCCATCCGTGAAAATCAGCGCCAGCTTGAAGGCGTCGATGCACGTCAACATGTCGGTCAAAATTTCGGGGCGAAAAATCTGAACGAAATCACGCCTGAATTTGTACGTCGGGAAGTGGCTGAAGGCCGTGCGATTATTCCGGCTAATATTAACCATCCTGAAATTGAACCGATGATTATTGGGCGTAATTTCTTGGTCAAGATCAATGCCAATATTGGTAACTCGGCGCTTGGTTCAAGCATTGATGAAGAAGTGGCGAAAATGACCTGGGCGACCCGTTGGGGCGCAGATACCATCATGGATTTATCGACTGGTAAAAACATCCATGAAACCCGGGAATGGATTATCCGTAACTCCCCTGTTCCTATTGGTACCGTTCCGATTTATCAAGCCCTGGAAAAAGTCGATGGTGTGGCCGAAGATTTAACCTGGGAAATCTTTAAAGACACCTTGATTGAACAGGCCGAACAAGGCGTGGATTACTTCACCATTCATGCTGGTGTACTGCTTCGCTATGTTCCGCTGACCGCAAATCGTTTGACCGGGATTGTCTCGCGTGGCGGATCGATTATGGCGCAGTGGTGTCTTGCCCATCATCAGGAAAATTTCCTGTATACCCATTTTGATGACATCTGTGAAATCATGAAAGCCTATGACGTATCGTTTAGTCTGGGCGATGGCTTACGTCCGGGCTGTATTCAGGATGCCAATGACGAAGCGCAATTTAGTGAACTGCGTACTTTAGGTGAACTGACCCACCGCGCGTGGCAAAATGATGTGCAAGTGATGATTGAAGGCCCAGGTCATGTGCCCATGCATATGATTAAAGAAAATATGGATCTGCAACTCGAAGTCTGCCAGGAAGCGCCTTTCTATACACTCGGCCCTTTAACCACGGATATTGCGCCGGGTTATGACCACATTACTTCAGCAATTGGCGCTGCGATGATTGGCTGGTACGGTACCGCGATGTTGTGTTATGTCACACCGAAAGAGCATTTGGGCTTGCCAAACAAGAAAGATGTTAAAGATGGAATTATTACCTATAAAATTGCGGCTCATGCTGCTGACTTGGCCAAAGGGCATCCGGGTTCACAGGTGCGTGACAATGCTTTATCCAAAGCGCGTTTTGAATTCCGCTGGGAGGACCAGTTTAACTTGAGTCTTGACCCGGATACCGCACGCAGCATGCATGATGAAACCATGCCCAAGGAAGCGCATAAGTCAGCGCATTTTTGTTCGATGTGCGGACCGAAATTCTGTTCGATGAAAATCACTCAAAATATGAGAGATTATGCGAAAAATCAAAGCAATGCACAGCACTCGCAAAAACAGAATGCAGAGATAACAGCGAGATTCGAAACCATGAAAACCACCCATCAGAAACATGGACAGAAATTGTACCACAAGCTTTAATTTGGCAAAAAAATCTTTTATTTTCATAAAATTCTCAGTTAGGATGAATGATTGTTTTTCATCCTGACTGAGCTATATGAATATTATTGAACAAGCCACATATCATAGTGACGAAGTCGAAATCCAGTCCCGGAAATATCTTTTCCGTGGCTTCATTCAGGTTGAAAAAGTCAGTCTACGCCATCGTTTATTTAATCAAACGGAATACACGCCTATCATTCAACGTGAATTGATTCACCGACCTGAAGCTGCCGGGGTGCTGATTTATGATGATGCCCAACAAAAATTTGCCTTAATTGAACAATTCCGTGTTGGCGCGATGGATGATTCAGATTCAGCCTGGCAGCTGGAAATTATTGCCGGGGTACTCGATGGGAGTGAATCCCCTGAAAGCTGTATCCGCCGTGAAAGTTTAGAAGAATCCGGCTGTGAAATTGATAAATTAGAGCATCTGTTTAGCTTTTATCCATCTGCCGGTGCCTGTTCAGAAATGTTTCACTTGTACAGTGCCCAGGCTCATCTTCCTGAAAAAGGCGGTATCTTTGGTATGCCCGATGAAGGCGAAAATATTCAATTGCATCTGATTGACTACAGTGAAATTACACATTTATTCAGCAATGGTCGATTAAGAAATGCACCGGTCATTATGGCATTGCAATGGTTGCAACAACATATTAAAACAACAAGGAATGTCTAAGGAGTCAGACATGACTTTATCCAATTGCCATAAAACCCAGCAGGACTGGACCATTATTCAGATTTCAGATACACATTTGATGAATCAGGAAGATTTAGAATTTGTGCATATGAATCCTGAACATAGCTTTCACACCGTAATAAAACATATTCAGCAGCAATATCCACATGTGGATGCCATCATTCATACTGGCGACTTAGCACAAGTGCCGGTGAAAGAAACCTATAACCGTTATGTGACTTTTATGCAGCGTTTAGGGATTCCGTTTTATCAAGTTCCCGGCAATCATGACAATATCGATCTCTTCCCTTTTTACCATAATCAAAATCAAGCGCATGCCATTCATTTTGGAAAATGGAGTATCGTGCTATTAAATAGCGCTGTATCTGGCAAAACGGATGGCTGGATTGAGCAAGCGCAACTACAACAACTTGATCAAATCTTATCTAAATTCCAACAGCAATATGTGATTGTTGCATGTCATCATCATCCTTTCGATATGCAGTCAAAATGGATTGATCAACACAAACTGAAAAACACTGAAAATTTAACTGATATTTTAGCCAAGCATACAAATGTGAAAGCAGTAATAAGTGGTCATGTTCATCAGGAGGCCTGGAATGAATGGAAAAATATTCAGTTTTTTTCAACCCCTTCAACCTGTGTCCAGTTCAAACCATTAAGTGATGATTTTGCGCTAGATGAAGAAGCACCCGGATTTCGGGTACTCCATTTGCAAGCAAATGGAGAGTTACAAACTGAAATTTATCGTACCGAAAAGCTGCAACAAAAAATTAATATTGAAATTTCAGGTTATTAACTTTTCATTTGGCTTTTTTTCTATTACTTTATGGCTTCAAAAGAAAGCGTGATAGATTGAATCCAAGCATCAAAGACTATCAAAAAGCACAAAAAGTCTATATGATGACGCCCCTCGAAGGAGAATCTCCTGAGGGTTGGATAAAAACACTTGCATATCACCATATTTTTTGCGTATAGATAATGCGTATATGATGAGGAATGCCCTATATGGCGAATGACAACCAAAATCAAGTCTTGGACGAACAAACTGATGTTGTAGACGAGAAGTCTACAAAACGCGTGCGTAAAACAAAGCCAAAAGCGTCAGAAAGTGGTTCTACTGCTAGCTTATTTGGTATTGCACCTTATCAGCCGAAAAAAAATGAAGAATACATGTCCGAAGGACAGCTTGAACATTTCCGCCAAATTCTGTTGGCCTGGAAAGAAGAGCTGATGTCTGAAGTGGATCGTACCTTAAACACCATGCAGGATGAAAATACTGCATTGCCTGACGTCAATGACCGTGCGACACAAGAAGAAGAGTTTGCAATTGAACTTCGTACCCGTGACCGTGAACGTAAATTAATCCGTAAAATTGAGCAATCAATTGAAGCGATTAAAAACGATGATTATGGTTTCTGTGAAACTTGTGGTATTGAAATTGGTCTGCGCCGGCTTGAAGCGCGCCCAACAGCAACCCTTTGTATTGACTGCAAAACTTTAGCAGAAATCAAAGAGAAGCAAAATAACGGTTAATGATAGTTAATGCTTAATAATCCTCCCCTAACCCCTCCTTCAATCCAGGAGGGGAATAGCAGGATGGCTTATGTGGGTCGGTTTGCGCCATCGCCAACCGGCCCTTTGCATTTTGGCTCGCTCATTACCGCAGTAGCCAGTTATTGCGATGCCCGTGCGCATCAGGGTAAATGGCTGATTCGGATTGAAGATACTGATATTCCGCGTATTTATCCAGGCAGTGAAGATCATATCCTGCGTTCAATAGATGCATTTCAGTTCGAAGCTGATGATGCCATCATCTTTCAAAAAGACCGCTTAGACCTCTACGATGCAGTAATCGATCAACTTCATCAAAACCATCTGGTCTATGCCTGTCAATGTACCCGTAAAATGTTGGGTTCAAATCATATCTATGCCGGAACTTGCCGTGATTTAAATCTGCCTTTTGAGCATCACGCCATTCGTGTCAAAGTATCGGATCAGGAAATTTGCTTTAACGATCGTCTCCAAGGTACACACTGTTCCAATCTACAGCAGGACCTTGGTGATTTTGTGCTTAAGCGCCGGGATGGCATTATTAACTATCAACTGGCTGTAGTGGTAGATGATTATCTGCAAGGCATGACCCATGTGGTGCGTGGTGCAGACCTGCTAGATAACACGGAGCGGCAAATATGGCTCGGTTCAATACTAGGTTATCCCAAACTTGAATATATGCACCTGCCGCTTGCCATGAATGATCAGGGGCAAAAGCTCTCTAAACAAAACATGGCGCAAGCACTTGATCTCAAGCAAGCACCCGAACTCTTGCAACAAGCGATTCGTGCTTTGCATCAGCCCGAAGTTGATTTAGACATTCCGGCACACATGCTTAAACAAGCCATTGCCCAGTGGGATATACAACATATTCCCCACACAAAGGAACTAGAAGGCACTTATTTATAAATTAAAAACTGGACTAAGCTAAAAGCTAAACTTCAAAAAAATAGAGGTTAGTCTATGTTTTTTATTTTTGGAATCGGCCCTAAAACCAAAATGATTCAGAAAAGTCAGTTTGTGTGTCCGGTATGTAGAAGCAGAAGTACCTATGAACTAAAACAACAACGTAATTATTTTTCTTTGTTTTTTATCCCACTGATTCCCCTTTCAAAGGCCAAAGGAGAATTTGTGAAATGTCTGAATTGTGGTACTGAAATGTCGAGCATGGTATTAAACCATGCCCAGCAGGATTGATCGTCAGAAGCTAGAAGCTAGATTCTTCTTTACTCGGATTGGCTTTTTGCGTGGTTGCATCAATTTTTAGCACTAGACTGATCATCACGGCACACATAATTAATGATGAACCACCATAACTAATAAACGGCAGGGTCAAACCCTTTGTTGGCAGCATACCCATATTCATCCCTGCATTGACCAGAATTTGCAGCAGGAAAATGATACTGATGCCATAGGCCAGATAGCCTGCACGTAAATACTGGTGCTGCAATGCACGGTGTCCGATTTTGATACAGCACACCAACATCACAAAAGACAGAATCAGCACGGTACTAATACCAAAGAAGCCAAACTCTTCACCTAAAATTGCCAGCATAAAGTCGGTATGCGCTTCAGGAAGATAAGACATTTTCTGGATACTGTGTCCCAGTCCCACCCCGACCCATTCGCCCCGGCCAAAGGCCATCAGTGCATTGGAAAGCTGGTAACCGGTACCCAATGGATCAGCCCAAGGATCGGTAAAAGACAAGGCCCGTTGTAAACGGTAGGGTTCAAAGATAATCGCGGCCGCTAAGCCCAGGATAATCGCCACCATAAAGCCAATAAACTGAATTGGCGGAGCGCCTGCTAAAAAGAACACCCCCAAAATCATCAAGACAATCACTGCGGTTGCACCCAAGTCCGGTTCAGCCAGGATTAAAC
Organism: Acinetobacter sp.; assembly: GCF_045628685.1. GTDB lineage: Bacteria > Pseudomonadota > Gammaproteobacteria > Pseudomonadales > Moraxellaceae > Acinetobacter. The sequence continues at coordinate 59,261 of NZ_JAZQPV010000002.1, read as the reverse complement.
CCACGGTGATAATCATCACTCCGCCCAAGCGGAAAAGCCCGGAAAGGTTATTTCGAACCTCTTCTGCCCTGCGCACCACATAGTCTGCGGTAAAGATGGCCATCATGACCTTGGCCACTTCGGATGCCTGCAAGGTAAAACCGGCAATACGAATCCATCGGGTGGAACCATTCACCTCGGTCCCGACCACTAAAACCACAACCAGCAGCAGAATGGTCATGATCCACAAGGGAAAAGTATTATTGAACCAGATATTTAGCGACACTTTATAAGTTAAAAATGCGGCGACAGCGGCCACAAAAATTGAAATACCATGTCGGATTACATAATGAAATGCATTTTCATGTAGACGATCGGCATAGGGCATCGATGCCGATGCCACCATGATTGAACCGATACACAGCAAAGCAATTACACAAAAAATCAGCACATTACGTGGTGTAACTTCAGCAGGGATTCTTGCTCCCCACTCATTATAGACCTGACTAATTTTACTTATGGTCGTCTGAGCTAACCCAGCCATACAACGTTCCTTATCATTCTTCTAAGCAAGTGTGTTCACACATTCAACAAACTGGTGTCCACGTTCACTGTAACCTTTAAACATATCAAAACTTGCACATGCAGGTGACAATAACACCACATCATTGGCTTGGGTATGTTGTTGGCATAATTCCACAGCTTCTTTTAAAGATTCCGCATGAATCAAAGTGGTTGTCCCGGCAATCGCCTGTTCAATCACTGGACGGTCTTCACCAATCAATACCGCGACTTTTGCATATTTGCTTAAGGCATCAGCTAAGGCCGTAAAATCCTGTCCTTTACCTTGACCACCTAAAATAATCGCGACTTTACCGTGTTGCGGCTCAATGGCAGCACCCAAACCATCAATAGCGGCTAATGTTGCGCCAATATTGGTGCCTTTAGAGTCATTGTAATAACGCACCCCATTCACTTCTTTTACAAATTCACAGCGGTGCTCCAAGCCTTTAAAAGTTTTTAGAGTTTCCAGCATCGACTGAAGTGGTAAACCAATCGCTTCACCTAAAGCCAAACACGCCAAAGCATTGGCAACGTTATGCGTGCCTTGAATGTACATATCTGAACTTTTTAGTAAACGCTCGCGACCACGTGCCAACCAAATGGTGCCATCGATATCTCTCAATACACCATATTGATTGATATCGGGTGCATTCAAGCCAAAGCTTTGCATCGGTGTAGCATCAGGAACCAATGGACGGGTCAGTGAGTCATCACGGTTAAACACAACCTTTTTAACACCTTGGAAAATACGGTGTTTTGCAGTGTGATAGCCCATCATGTCACCATGGCGGTCTAAGTGATCTTCACTTAAATTAAGGACGACTGCCACTTCTGCATCTAGATTAGATGTGGTTTCCAACTGAAAGCTGGAAAGTTCCAAGATATACAGCTCTGGATCATCTTTGGTTAAATCCAGTGCCGGACGACCGAGGTTCCCGCCAACGGCTACTTTAATTCCGGCATCTTTCGCCATTAAGCCAATCAAGGTGGTAACCGTACTTTTAGCATTTGAACCGGTGATCGCCATAATCGGCTTATCTGTCGCACGGCGTAAAATCTGGATTTCACTAACTACAGCAATGCCTTTGGCAACTGCTGCCTGAATTTCAGGAATTTTAGGATCAAGTCCCGGGCTAATCACAATTTCTTCAGCCTGTAATAACAGCTCTTGATCGAGCTGACCAAAACTGGTTTGAACTTCGCTTGGAATTTGATCGTGTCCCGGTGGTGTCTTTCGAGAATCTGTTACTGCAACGCGGTAGCCATTTTCATGTAAGAAATTTACTGCTGCAACACCTGAAATTCCGAGCCCTGCAACGACTTTTAATCCACCACGTTGAATTAACATTTTTACCCCATATCTTGGTATGTTTTAAAACTGACAAAATGTTAGCACTTTGCTCTTTTGAATGCTTTTTCTGTTTTGACTTTATGCGTCTTTTTTTGTGTCCGCGCGTAAAAAAACCGTCATAAAAAAGACGGTTTTTTTAAATTGGGCGAAAATTAGAAAATTACTTCCATTTTACCGCTTGGACTTCCGGTTTTTTCTGTGTGTTGTCTTCCGTCGCAGAACATCCACAGTTTCCACCGCAGCCAGAGACCATTGCAGGTTTTAACCATTTGGCTAAACTAAGCCAGCCCTGCTTGGCACAAGCAGTGGATAATTGCATGAAGACTGAGTTTGCCGTCTGAGGAAATACTTTCTTGAAGACTACAACTGTACTCCAAATTACCAATGCCGCAACAATTATAAGTTCAATCATCTCAATCTCCCATGCAGATTATTTTTCAGTCAACTTAATCCAATTCAATTAACCCAAATAGTGGGTCGCAATTTGATAGGTCAGGAAAGACATCAAATAAGCCAAACCAAATAAATAAGCGGTCATAAAGCTCACAGTTTTCCATGAACCTGTTTCACGTTTCACCGTTGCCAATGTAGCCAGACAATGCGGTGCATAAATAAACCAGACCAAAAGTGATAAACCGGTCGCCAGCGACCAGCCAAGGCTGCCATCACTGCTAATGATGGAGGCCAAACCTTGCGATATTGCATCATCATCGGCTGCAGACAAGGCATAAACCGTACCCAATGCAGCCACAACCACTTCACGTGCCGCCATGGCAGGAATCAAGGCAATACAGATCTGCCAGTTAAAGCCCAACGGGGCAAAAATCGGTTGCATCACGTGTCCGAGCATACCTGCAAGAGAATAATCAATTGCAGGTAAAGTCGCGCCTTCTGGGGGCTGCGGGAAGGTACACAAGAACCAAAGCAAAATAGACAACGCGAAGATAATACCACCGACACGTTTCAAGAAGATTTTGGCGCGGTCCAGCAAACCAATCCAAATACTTTTCACGTCTGGAAAGCGGTAACTTGGCAATTCCATCAGCAACATATGTTGTGACTTATCTTTTTGAAAAAATTTCAGAATGAAAGACACAATCAGTGCACTGAAAATTCCGGCCATATATAAAGCAAACAGCACCAGACCTTGCAGGTTAAACACACCCCAAACCATATATTCTGGAATAAAGGCGGCAATGAGTAGCGCATATACGGGTAAACGGGCCGAACAGGTCATCAGCGGTGCAACAAAGATCGTAGTTAAACGATCTCGTGGGTCACTAATACTGCGGGTTGCCATAATTCCGGGTACCGCACAGGCAAAACTCGACAGCAATGGAATAAATGCACGGCCACTTAAGCCGGCTTTAAACATCAGTTTATCCAGCAAGAAGGCAGCACGCGGTAAATAACCCGATTCTTCCAGCACTAAAATAAAGAAAAACAGAATCAGAATTTGTGGCAAGAACACCACCACCCCGCCGGCTCCGGCGATAATGCCATCGACCACCAAACTGTTCAGTAGTGGATGCGATATGTGCTGTCCAACAAATTCACCGAGCCAGCCAAAGAAGGCTTCAATCCCGTCCATAAACGGTGCAGCCCAAGCAAATACCGCTTGAAACACTACAAACATCATCAGCGCAAGACTGACCAAACCTAAGACTGGATGTAAAAATACTTTATCGAGAAAATCAGAGCGTTTATCTTCCTGATCGACTGAGTGCACCACATCATGCAAAATTGTGCTAATTTTATGATGATTATCGCCGGTTAAGCCGCTGAGTTCGGTATGTGGCGTCGAGTATTTACCTTGATCCAGCGCATTCATCAGGTTTTCAATGCCTGAATTACGCACTGCAACCGTTTCCACCACCGGAATGCCTAAACGTTCTGCCAGCTTCTGCGTATTGATTTGCATGCCACGGCGACGTGCTTCATCCATCATGTTCAGCACAAGCAGAATCGGACGACCCAGCTCGATCATTTCCAGAACCAGACCTAAATGCAGTTTTAGATTGGTGGCATCCACCACACACAAAAACGCATCTTGCTGCTCTTCATCGGCAATTTTGCCTTGCACCACATCGCGGGTAATCGCTTCATCCGGACTGGTCGCATCCAGGCTATAAGTTCCAGGTAAATCCAGAACACGAACCGGTTTGCCAAATGGCAAGGTAAACTGCCCTACCTTACGTTCAACTGTGACACCGGCATAGTTGGCAACCTTTTGCCGGGTACCGGTCAAATGGTTAAATAATGATGTTTTACCGCAGTTTGGGTTACCTACCAGGGCAATACGCAGCGCATCACTCATGCAGGTGCTCCCTCAAGATTAATTTCAATTTTTTCAGCTTCAACTTTACGCAGTGCGAATCGGGTAAATCCAACTTGAATCAGAATCGGATCGCCACCAAAAATACCTTTGGTAATCACCTGTACTTTTGTGCCCGGAACAAAACCTAGAGTTTCTAAACGGCTTGCGACCAAATCGTTTTGAGAAATATTACCATCTAAAGTTCTGTTGACTTTGCTGATGATGGCCGTTTGTTTCACTTTTAAATCAGATAAACGCACCGCATCTAATCCTAAAATATTTTGAACAGTATACAAACAAATGAGAATAATTACCAAGTAAGGTTTGATTCCAATTCTCATCCGCTTTCTCTCACATCGACATTCCTAAGGAATTGTTCTAAATTGACCGAAGCCAAGAAAAACTTGGATTTTTCATTCAATGTAGAAGTGACATGCTTAATAAAAAACCTCGTATTCCTGCTCCGGTGAGCATTCCTGAACATTTAAGTTTTTTACAGGGTTTCCGAGATTATTTAATTGCACAAACCGTAAGTCCGCATACACGTAATGCCTATCTCTCTGATTTGGTTCAATGTAGTGAATGCAATTCCAATTCAATGCCGGATTGGTCCAGCGATGATGTGGCTGATGTTTTACTCGCATTAACCAAACAGGGCAAAAGCCCGCGCTCGATTGCCCGGTCACTTTCTGCACTGCGTTCTTTTTATAAATTTTTACGTGAACAAAAACTTCGCTCTGACAATCCGGTTGCGACCCATAAAACGCCTAAAATTGGTCGTTCACTGCCTAAAGATATTTCCGAACAAGAAGTTGAAGCCTTAATTCATGCCCCCGATATTGAAACGACTTTGGGTTTGCGTGATCGCGCCATGCTCGAAGTGCTTTATGCTTGTGGATTACGGGTGACTGAATTACTCAATTTGCGCCTTGAACTGATTAATTTGAAACAGGGCTATTTACGTATTGTAGGTAAAGGCAATAAAGAACGCCTGGTGCCTTTGGGACAAGTGGCCTGTGAATGGATTGAAAAATACCTGGATGAGGCACGTTCCAGCTTGTATAAATCTGCCACCGACTATGTGTTTTTGACCCAGCATGGCGGCATTATGAGCCGGCAAAATTTTTGGTATGCGATTAAGCGCTATGCGTTACAAGCAGGCGTACAGGCTGAATTGTCACCGCATACTTTACGCCATGCCTTCGCTACCCATTTACTCAATCATGGCGCGGACTTGCGTGTCGTCCAGATGTTATTGGGTCACAGTGATTTATCCACCACCCAAATTTACACCCACGTCGCCCAAGTTCGTATGCAGCAGCTGCATGCCACACATCACCCTCGCGCTTAGTCCGATTTTCATTCATCATCTAAGACCAAGAAGTGTTAACGAGCCTGGCTTTTTTTTTGTTATGCTAGGCCATCAATTTTTATCTATAGCTAAAAGAAAGGGTTATTTATGTCATTTACCCGCTCAAAAATTTTTATTGCATGCACTTTGGCAAGCAGCTTGGTAATCACTGCCTGTTCCAACTCCAATAATGATGAAAAAAAGCAAGGTACTTTAACTGCAAGTGCACCCGCAACTGGACAGGCATCCAATCTCTCCGAGCGCAATGCACAGCAGCGTCTGATTAATACTCTTCAACAGCACTTTAAAAAAGCCAATATCAACGCCAAAGTGCTGGATATTAAAGCCACTGAAGTGCCGAACCTGTATTGGGTCAATCTAGAAGGCATGTCATCAGTTTACGCAACTGCAGATGGTAAATACATTATTCAAGGCGATGTCCTGCGTTTAGGCGACAGTAAAATTCACAATGTCAGTGAAAGCCTGCAATCTGAAACCAACAAAAAGCTGCTGGCGGGATTAAAAACCGAAGATCTTCTGGTTTATAAAGCGCAAGGCAAAACCAAGCATATTGTGTATGTGTTTACCGATACCAGTTGTCCGTATTGCCATAAACTGCATGAACACATGAGCGAAATTAATGCCAAGGGCATTGAAGTGCGTTATATCGCATGGCCACGTGGCGAACAGTTCATGCCAACCATGGAAAGCGTGTGGTGTAGTGAAGACCGTCAGGCTGCTTTCGACCACGCCATTGCCGGTGCACCTCTTGCTCCAGCTACATGCAAAAATCCCGTTAGAGACCAGTATCAACTCGGCCTAAATATGGGCGTAAATGGTACTCCGGCAATTTACAATGAAGATGGAATTTATTTAGGCGGATATCTTTCTCCTAGCGAATTGTCAGAGCGTTTAAATAACTAATTTTTATTCGTTAAATTACTGTTTTTTATAGTTGAAGATAAAATTATTTCTTTCCTAGAGTCTCATGCTTTTTTTAGCTATGATCTAGGTTCGCTTAAAATTGATTAGATATTGGAGTGTGACGTGAAACCAGTTCGTCTGGCAATCCTCGGTCTTGGTACTGTAGGTGGTGGTGCCCTTAAACTTTTAAAAGAAAACGCTGCTGAGATTAGACGTCGCACCGGTCGAGAAATTGAAATTACCCATGTGGGTACACGTCGCCCACGTCCTGATTTGGATCTTCCAGAATCAATCAAACAAAGTGCTGATCTTTTAGAAATTGTACGTCAACCAGATGTTGACGTTGTGGTTGAAGTGATGGGCGGTATCCATCCTGCCTATGAAGTCATCATGGAAGCCATGAAACATGGCAAGCATATTGTGACTGCTAACAAGGCCCTATTGGCTGAACATGGTAATGAGCTATTTAAAGCGGCCGAAGACAATGCCGTGCAAATTGCTTATGAAGCAGCAGTTGCCGGTGGTATTCCAATTATCAAAGTAATTCGTGAAGGTTTGGCAGCCAATAAAATTGACTGGTTGGCAGGCATTATTAATGGCACTGGCAATTTTATCTTAAGTGAAATGCGTGAAAAAGGCCGTGCCTTTCCTGACGTACTCAAAGAAGCCCAAGAACTGGGTTATGCCGAAGCTGATCCAACTTTTGACGTAGAAGGGATTGATGCTGCACATAAACTGACGATTCTGGCTTCATGTGCCTTTGGTATTCCACTACAGTTTGACAAGGTCTTTACTGAAGGGATTGGCAAAATAACGGCACAAGATGTGAAATATGCAGAAGATTTGGGTTTCCGTATCAAACATTTGGGTATTGCACGCCGTACCGATGCAGGTATTGAGTTACGTGTGCATCCGACCCTGATTCCAGATGACCAGCTGATTGCCAATGTCAACGGCGTAAAAAATGCGGTCTTGGTCCAAGCCAATGCAGTCGGTCCAACGCTGTATTACGGTGCAGGCGCAGGCGCAGGTCCGACCGCTTCTGCTGTGGTGGCCGATGTAGTGGATATTGTCCGTGATATCATTTATACCGAAGATGGGGCCGGAACCATTCCGCAGTTGGCTTTTGAAGCCTTGACGGATTTGCCAATTCTAACGCGTGAACAAATGACCACGGGTTACTACATCCGTATTAATGCCGAAGATCAAATGGGCGTCCTTGCAGATGTAACGACGATTTTAAGTCGTGCCGGAATCAGTATTGATGCCATCATGCAGCAACCACGCTTAAAAGACCTGATTCCGATCGTGATTTTAACTGATCCTATCGTTGAATCAAAAATGGATGAAGCGTTGCAACGAATTCAAGCATTGCCTTTCACGCATGGCGAAATTGTACGAATTCGTTTAGAATCGCTTGATAATTAATCGGGTTAAGGGGAGTATTACCCCTTGCCAAGCTCTACACACAATTGGAACATCATCATGTCGAATGCCAATCGTTATACTGGTTTAGTTGACCGTTATCGCGACCGTTTACCCGTATCTGCAACCACTCGTGCAATATCTTTAGGTGAAGGTAATACACCACTGATCAAGCTTGAGAACATTCCACGTATTATTGGTAAAGATGTTGAAATCTATGTGAAGTACGAAGGCTTAAACCCGACTGGTTCATTTAAAGACCGTGGCATGACCATGGCCGTAACCAAAGCGGTTGAAGACGGCTCTAAAGCCATTATTTGTGCCTCTACCGGTAATACCTCAGCTGCAGCTGCAGCTTATGCTGCACGCGCAGGAATCAAAGCATTCGTGTTGATTCCGGAAGGTAAAATTGCCATGGGCAAAATGGCACAAGCCATGATGTATGGTGCAATCACCATGCAAATTCGCGGAAATTTCGATGACGGCATGCGTCTGGTTAAAGAAGTCGCAGATCAAGCACCTGTCACCATCGTAAACTCAATCAACCCTTACCGTCTGCAAGGTCAAAAAACCATTGCTTACGAAATTGTTGAAGCTCTAGGTCGTGCACCGGATTACCACTGCTTGCCAGTCGGTAACGCGGGTAACATCACTGCACACTGGATGGGTTATACCGAAGCAGTGGCTAATCAGCCGAAAGAACAGTTTGAGCAAGTGATTTACGATGCTGAAACAGATGCTTTCACTGGTCCTAAACCTGCTGGCCTTCCAGTTATGGCGGGTTATCAAGCATCTGGTGCCGCACCGTTCCTACGTGGTGGCCCGGTTACAAACCCTGAAACTGTTGCGACTGCGATTCGTATTGGTAATCCACAAAGCTGGAATCACGCCAAAGCCGTTGTTCGTGACTCGAATGGCTGGTTTGATGAACTGACTGATGCCGAAATTCTTGAAGCACAGCGTCTACTTTCTATGTACGAAGGCGTGTTCGTGGAACCTGCTTCTGCAGCGTCTGTGGGCGGTGCAATTCGTGACATTAAAGCTGGCAAAATTAAAGAGGGTGCAGTGATCGTTTGTACCGTAACAGGTAACGGTTTGAAAGACCCAGATACTGCCATCAAGCAATGTTCTGATGCAGTGATGTTGTCGATTGATGCGACAATGAATCAAGTAAAAGAATCTATTCTTTCTAATATGTAATTCTTTTAGCATCATCAGAAATAGAAAAAGCCCTGCAATTGCGGGGCTTTTTTACGCTACAAATATAGCGATATTAGATCAACGCAATTAGATACGTTTTGGAAGTTGGCTCGCCCAATTCATTAAACGGGTTGCATCATTGGTTCGCGCAGCAGAAGTATCTGCACCTAAGAGTACCACTACTGCTGGACGATTATTTAAGGTGGTATGCATGACTACACAACGTCCTGCTTCATTGATATAACCGGTTTTTGAAATATTGATATTCCAACCCCCGTTACGCACCAAAGCATTGGTGTTGTTTGATTTCAACACTCGATAACCCAGATTAAAGTCATAGCTTGGTGTAGTTGAAAATTGACGAATTAAGCTGTATTGAGATGCTGTATTTACCAAAATCCCCAAGTCACGCGCAGAAGCAACATTTCCTGGATGCAAACCCGTTGATTCTAAATAATGAGTTGAATTCATACCCAAGGATTTTGCTTTTGCATTCATTGCAGAAATAAACGCTGCGCGACCACCAGGAAAAGTCCGGGCCAAAGCAGCAGCAGCTGGATTTTCCGATTTCATCAAAGCAAAAAGTAAGGCTTCCGCACGATTCATACTATCGCCAGCGCGTAAAGTTGAACTTGAGCTTTTGCAGCCTGAACAGGAAAAATCGGCTTGAGTTAAGGTAATTTTTTCCGACATATTTAAACGGGCATCGGCAATCACCACAGCAGTCATCAGCTTGGTAATCGATGCAATCGGAAAAGCAGTATTACTATTTTTACTATACAACACCTCACCAGTCTGACCGTCCATGACTAAAGCAGCACGGGCATTAACTGAAGGTTGATTGCCAAAACTTGAATTATTTAGAATTTGTACAGTTTTAGGCGCAGAATGAGTTACCACACCGTTAGAACTACGCACTGTAGTGGTAATTTTAGTTGAACCTGGTGGCGTTGGTTCTTCGCTCAATGTTGAAACATCGCCATTGAGTAATTGTTTGGCCTCTTCAGAAGACCAGTTTAAAGCCGATTGACCTGTGCCTCCAGAAGCATCCATGATGAGTTCTGCAAAACTGGTAGAACTCATGCTCAGCAAGATAGACATACCTAGCACATGCATTAAAGACTTGTTCGAATTTTTCACGATAGTTTACTCAACTCATGGAGGCAAGATACATTTGTGTATTACCTCAAATATGCCTTACATTTAAACACAAAGGTGAACATTTTTTATGCATAAACCTTTATGCTTAACATATCAATTAAAGATTAATAATAGGATTGCTAATTTTGTCATTTCATTGCAAGCTTATTTTGCTTTATGTAACAAAAAAATTGCTTTTTTTATATGAGGGGAGAAATAGGTGATCACAGTTTTAGTAGTAGATGATCATGAATTAGTACGTACCGGAATTTGCCGAATGCTCGAAGACCATGCGGATGTGCAAGTGATTGGTCAGGCTGAATCTGGGGAAGAAGCGATTACCTTAGTCCGTCACCATCATCCAAATGTGGTGTTACTTGATGTGAATATGCCGGGCATCGGTGGAGTAGAAACCACGCGCCGCCTGTTGCAAAGTGCACCTGAAACTAAAGTTGTCGCGGTGAGTGGCTTAGCTGAAGAACCTTATCCGTCATTATTACTCAAAGCAGGTGCCAAAGGTTATATCACCAAAGGCGCACCGGTGACTGAAATGGTTCGTGCTATCAATAAAGTCATGCAAGGTGGCAAATATTTCAGTGCAGACATTGCCGAGCAACTGGCCAGTTCATATCTTTCCGATACCCAGCAATCGCCATTTGACGCACTGTCTGAACGTGAAATGCAGGTCGCGATGATGGTGGTGAATTGTATTAGTGCGCAAGAAATTGCCGATAAACTTTTTGTCAGTGTCAAAACCGTCAATACTTATCGTTATCGTATTTTTGAAAAGTTAAATTTGGACAGTGATGTAAAACTGACTCATTTAGCCATTCGTTATGGGCTGATTAAACCTTAATGCTTTTGATTGAACTTTCCAGAAGATATGCATGACGCAAAAAATCCAAAATTTTGAGTTTAATCAGTATCATTTAGGCATCTGGTATGGTGCCTACCGACTGATTATCGCGACCTGTCTTCTGCTGATTTTTTTACTCACCTACCCACAGTTAAATACAGATTATCGCTATCCTCAGCTCTACCTATACGTCCTAAGCAGCTTTGTATTTATAGGCAGCATTCAGCTGCTTTACCTAAAAAAAATAAGATCTAGAATTCCACAACAACTGACATTATTATTTGCTGTAGATATCATTACTTTAAGCTTGTTGACTTTTGCACTGGATGGTCCGAACCTGCATGTAAGTCTGCTATTTGTGATTACCATCTTTGCCGCCTCTTTATTGTTAGATGCAAAAAAAGCCTTAGTCATTACCCTTATTGCTGTCATCAGTATTATTTATCAAATCTTTTTAGGCAGCATTTTTGATTTTTCTTCGCTGAACAATATCGGTAATAGTGCCTTATTGGCATTTCTGTTTTTTGTGGTTTATGGCAGTGCTCAAGTTGCTGTACGGCGTTTCCAATTGCTGGAAAATTTAAATTTTTCTCAATCTCTGGAACTGAACCGACTGCAAAATCTGAACCGTTATATTCTGGAACAGATTGAATTCGGTTATCTGGTTTTAGATGAAAACTGCCATATTGTGCTGAGCAATCCTGCAGCGTGTATGCTGCTCGGGATTTCCCCCCTCTATGCCTATGACAAATATCCTTTATATAAAATCCAGCCTGATTTGTTTGAACTCATCAAATTTGAGCAGCTGCAGGATGGTGAAAGGTTTCAATTCGAGTCACAACTCAGCCGTTATCATATGCATATCGAAGTGCAGAAATTAATGGTGCCGCATCAAGCACTGACCCTGTTGGTGCTGCAAGATGCAGGTAAGCTCAATCAAAGAGTACAACAGCTAAAACTGGCTGCTTTAGGACAATTGTCTGCCAGTATCGCACATGAAATTCGCAATCCCTTGGCTGCGATTGTTCAAGCCAACGAACTGTTGCTCGATAGTGATTCAAATCAACAAAACCTATTAAGTCAGATGATTGCAAAGCAAGCACAGCGGATTGACCGTATTGTGCAAGATACCTTGAATATGGTACGCAATAAAGAAACATATCCTGCTAAAATCCAGCTGGATCAATTTATCCCGCAAATGATCCAAGAAGATTTAGCTGATATCAGCAACCAAATCCGATACACCCTACACAATAAAATTTCGATTACCTTTGATGAAGCACAATTTCGCCAAGTTGTGATTAACCTGATTCGCAATGCAGTTCGTCACAATTCACCTGAGCATTCACATATTGAGTTAAACATTTACTCTCATGAGTCGAATGTCCGAATTGAAGTCCGTGATTTTGGCACAGGCGTGGCATCCAAAGATTTAACCTCTTTATTTCAACCTTTTTTTAGTACCGAAATCACAGGAACTGGTTTAGGATTGTATTTATCACATAGTTTTTGTGAAGCCAACCAAGCCAAGCTGGATTATGTAGAACAAGAACAAGGGGCATGCTTTCGAATAGAATGCCAACGTGTTGCTTAAAAATTAATATTGCCGGGGTGTAATCATGGAACGACAACCACTTGTTTTATTGGTGGATGATGAGGAAGATTTGTGTACGTTGATGCAAATGTCTTTATCACGCATGGGCATCAAGACACATATCGCATATCGGCTTGAACAGGCGAAAAAATGCCTTTCCGACCATCAATATGATGCCTGTCTAACGGATTTAAATTTACCAGATGGTAATGGATTGCAATTGGTAGAATGGATTGGTCAACATCTTCCAGCCTTACCTGTGGCTGTGCTGACTGCATATGGAAATATGGAAATTGCGATTGCGGCATTAAAAGCTGGAGCTTTTGATTTTGTCAGTAAACCCATCAATCAGAAACATTTGGAACAACTCTTACAAAAAGCGTTAAACAAACCGATCGAAAATTTCCAAAACAAAGAAGACAGTCTGGAACAAAAATTATTGATTGGCCAGTCGCTGCCGATTCAGCAATTACGCATTACCTTAAATAAAATTGCCCGCTCTCAGGCGCCTGTATTTATCACCGGTGAATCAGGCACAGGAAAAGAAGTCATTGCCAATCTGGTACATCGACTCAGCAATCGTAATGAAGGCCCTTTTATTGCAATTAACTGTGGCGCTATTCCAACTGACCTGATGGAAAGTGAACTGTTTGGGCATAAAAAAGGCAGCTTTACCGGTGCAATGCAAGACAAACAAGGTTTAATTCAATCTGCGCACGGTGGCAGCCTTTTTCTGGATGAAATAGCTGAACTGCCCTTAAGCATGCAGGTTAAACTGCTGCGTGCCGTACAGGAAAAACGGATTCGTCCCGTTGGTTCAGACAGTGAAGTTGATGTCGATTTCCGGGTGATTAGCGCCAGTCATCAAGACTTGGAAGCATTGGTACAACAAGGCAGATTTCGACAAGATTTATTCTTTCGTATTCACGTGATGGACTTGGTGCTTCCGCCACTGCGTGAACGGGGAGATGATATTATTTTATTGGCACATCATTTTATTCAAAAAATTAGTCAGGAATGGGGCATTCCTCAAAAACAACTGACTGAACGTGCAAAAAACTTTTTACTGGGTCAGTATTACCCGGGCAATGTCCGTGAGCTGCGCAATATTATCGAACGCGCCATCACCCTCAGTGATGAAGATAAAATTGATTTACCCCATTTACAAAGCGCACCGCTACGTTATCCAACCTCCGTACCTTTAGATCATCAGCAAGAAGCACCTCATGCTTTTCATAGTGAAATTTTGGTCTCTGCCAAGAAGCTACCTGATGAAGGTTTAGAGCTTTATCTGGAAAATATTGAAAAAGATATTTTACTCAATGCGCTAAACTTAACCCATTGGAACAGAACGCTGGCAGCAAAAAAACTGGGCATGTCTTTCCGCTCTTTACGTTACCGCTTAAAGAAATTTGGCTTGGATACAGAGGATGAATAAACAGTTATTTACGGTTTAAAATGATTTCTGCAACATGCTCAAGATAGTTTTCTTCTTTCATCTCATGTTGCAGCCGGTATTGCTGATTCGGCTGAATGCCGATTCCTTCAATCATCTGCCCTTTCGGCGTGTAATAATGCGATACCGTCATCTGTAAAGCGGCACCATTGGAAAGCGGAAATAGTTTTTGCACTACCCCTTTACCATAACTCTTCTCACCGACGACCCAGGCGCGGCCATGATCTTTCATTGCTGCAGTAAAGACTTCAGCAGCTGAAGCAGAACGGTTATTGATTAAAATACCCAGCTTTAAATTTTGAAATTCAAAACTTGGTAACGCTTGAAATTGTTGATTGCCTTCAGAACGGCTTTTGGTAGAGACAATCATGCCCTGATTTAAAAATAAATCGGCTGTTTCAACCGCAGCAGACAATAATCCACCTGGATTATTTCTTAAATCAAGCAACACAGCTTTTAGACGTGAAGATGAATGCTCTTCAATTAAACGCTTAATTTCATTGGCAGTATCTTGCTGGAAAACTTTGACTTTGATGACTAAAACCTGATTATGCAAAACACTGGCTTGGATATCGGTTTCTATTTTTTTATTGCGAACCAAAATCATCGGGCTGCTATTTTGTGCCAGTTGCAAAATCAAGGTTGAACCAATCGCGCCATTAAGCAGACTGTTGACCTGATCATGATTGAGTTTTTTCAGTTCTTGATCGTCAATCTTAAATACCATCACGCCATTGCGCAAACCTTGCTTGGTTGAATCGGCATTGTCTTTTAAACCATGAATGACCCACTGATTTAACTGCTGGTCGTAAACCAGCTCAAAATCGACAGAGGCGATATCGCCTTCGGTATATTGTAATAATTGCTTATAATCTTCAGGACTTAAATAGCGAGAATAACGGTCTAGGCCACTGACCAGACCTTTAATTGCTTGTTGAAATAATGCATCGTCATTTTTAGCATCAACATAATTTTCTTTGACGATGCTATAGATTTGAACAAATTGCTGAATCGATTCCACCGGAACTTCAGCATAATTTTGCTCGACTTCCTCATCAAAATCTAAAACAGGTTGGGCGTTCACGGCAGCAAGTGCAGAATGGCTCACACAGATGAATAACGTTGTTAAAGCGACAACCATCTTCCAGCGTTGTAAAGCCATTCTTCCACCTGTTTATCGGGTTAATTTTATGATTTTAAGGTAATCAAATTACGACCTTTCATTTCTTCAGGTACAGGAATTTGCATGAGGCTCAGCAATGTGGGTGCAACATCTGCAAGTACACCGCCTTCAGCAATCGTTGCAGAGGTTGGTCCTACATAAATGAAGGGAACCAGTTCTGTCGTGTGCTGAGTATGTACCTGACCACTGTGATAGTCCTGCATTTGCTCGACATTACCATGGTCAGCGGTAATCAGCATATGGCCTTTTTGCGCCATCACTGCTTCATATACACGGCCCAGGCAGGTATCGACTGCTTCAACGGCTTTCACTGCCGCATCAAAGACACCAGTATGCCCAACCATATCACCATTGGCGAAGTTCACCACTAACAAGTCATATTCACCCGAGTTAATTGCAGCAACCAATTCATCGGTAACTTCATAAGCACTCATTTCAGGCTTTAAATCGTAAGTTGCCACGCTTGGAGATGGAATCAGAATACGTTTTTCACCTGGATATTCATCTTCACGGCCACCACTGAAGAAGAAGGTCACGTGCGCGTATTTTTCAGTTTCAGCAATCCGCAGTTGGGTTTTACCCAAATCAGATAAATATTCGCCAATCGAGTTTTTCAACGCTTCTGGCATATAGGCCACAGGTGCATCAATCGTCGCTTGATAACGAGTAAGCATCACAAATTTAGACAGGTTTGGAATCACTTTACGTTCAAAACCAGCAAAGTCTTTTTCAACAAAAGCTTTGGTAATTTCACGCGCACGGTCAGCACGGAAGTTCATAAACACCACACTGTCGCCATCCTGAATTTTAGCCAGCTCGCCAATACGGGTGGCTTTCACAAACTCATCCGACTCATTTGCCGCATAAGCCTGTTCTAGACCTTCAACGGCTGTTGCTGCGATACGTGCTGCTTCACCTTCAGTTAACAGACGATATGCCTGCTCAACCCGATCCCAACGGTTGTCACGATCCATGGCAAAATAACGGCCGATCATGGTCGCAATACGACCCTGACCTGGATATTGTGCAAAGACTGCATCCAGTTTTTCAAGTGATGGCTGTGCACTTTTTGGTGGCGTATCACGACCATCCAGGAAAGCATGCAGATAAACTTTTGCACCACGTTTCAATGCCAACTCCACCATGGCAACAATTTGGTCTTCATGTGCATGCACCCCACCTTGTGACAGCAAGCCCATAATATGTACGGCGCCCCCGGCTGCTTTAGCCTTTTCGACCGCATCAATCAAGACTTCATGCTCAAAAAAAGCACCTGTACGAATGTCCTTGGTAATGCGGGTGAAATCCTGATATAGCACGCGACCTGCACCGAGGTTCATGTGACCCACTTCAGAGTTGCCCATTTGACCATCCGGCAGACCGACATCTTCGCCCGAACCTGAAATCAAACCATGGGGATGCTTTTGTTGCATAGCAGTTAAATTAGGTCGTTTTGCTGCTAAAAATGCATTGTCTTCGACCGCTTCGCGATGACCCACACCATCCATAATTACCAATACGTGAGGGATTTTGCCTGCAGTTGCATCCGTCATAATGAACACTCTTTTGTTTACAATTTCATCGGGGGTATCTTACCGAATTTTCGGTCAAGACTCTATGTGCAGATCATGACTAAAGCTGATCATGCACATTGTTTTTATCACTCTCTATTCAACAGTTAACGTGCGCGTCGCAGTAGATAACCGCCCACCATAGTCATAAGAATAATCGGTACAAATACGAACCATGCCGGTGAAGGGGTATATACCAAGCTTGCATAGCCCAAGAAATCTTGCAGATAGAAAAACCCCAAGCCAATAAATAAGGCAATCACCAAACGAAAACCCATCGACTGTTGACGCAAAGGACCAAAAATAAACGAACATGCAATCAGTACCAGGGCAATGAGCGCAAATGGCGAACCAACTTTTTGCCAAAATGCCAGCTTATAGGTTTTCGGTATTTGGCTATATTCATGCATGTAACTCATAAAGCTGACCAGTTGACTGGGTGATAAATCTTCAGGATCAATGGTAACCATATGCACATATTTGGGTTGCAAGGCTAAAGCCAAAGGCAGCTGATCATTTTTCACCAAGGTCGAATTCCCTTGCGGCAAAATATCCATTTGTGCAGCACTTTGCAGATTCCAGTTCCCATCTTTAACGAACTGGCCCTGCTCGGCATTTAAAACACCTTTCAAGTGATAATTATCATCAAAATCGATCACTTGTACATGTTTGAGTTGACCTTTTGCATTGGCATAATCAATATAAATAAAACGCTGCCCTTCGCGAGTCCAGTAGCCGCTGACTTCACCCAGTGAATTGGCACTGCGATGATCTTTGACACTTTTAGCTTGCTCATTGGTATATGGAATCACCCATTCACTTAAGACAAAAGATAAAACCACCAAAATGAGTGCAGAGCGAACCACCCAACCGACAATGCGCCATAAGCTAATGCCGACTGAACGCATCACCACCAGTTCACTGTTAGATGCTAAAGTGCCCAAACCAAGCACCGCTCCAATTAATGCAGCAATTGGTAAAATTTCATATAAATAATTGGGTGCACTCCATAACACATATTGCAGTGCCTGCCATGCAGTATAAGTTTCACTCAAGGAACCCAATTCACCCAAATAGGTAAATAAAACCTGCAGAACCGATAAAATAACCGTTGCACCCAGCATGGCCAATGCCGTGGTTTTGGTCACATGTTTGGCAATGATTCGACGTGCTAACATTTTTAAGACCTCACCTGCTGAATTCGTTTCTTGATTTTAGGCGCGAGCTTTTGCTTTCGGGAGAACAAGGCTCCAGCAATGCCATACACGAGCAAGACCAAAGGATATGCCCAAATTCCTAACTCATCTTTACTGACCCGGGTTTTTACGGCCATCATTGCCACAATCAAACTGGCGAAAATTAGCAATGCCGGAAAGAGTTTCAAATAACGCCCTTGACGAGGACTTACTTCTGAAAGTGCAATTGCCAAAATTAAAGCCACAATTACTGAAAATGGCACAAAAATTCGCCAGCCCAACTCACTTGCAACCACGGAATCATCACGATTGCTCCATAGCTTTCCAATAGGTAACGCTTCGACTTCGGCACTTTCAAATTTGGCTTCTGCATCACTTTCTAAACGTAACCGATAGGATTGAAATTCGGCTTGGGTATATTTCGGTTTTCCTGGAAAAATTTCATAACGACGTCCTTCAGATAAATCGACAATACTGGCGGTTTCATTGGCAACTTCAACACGAGTGGCCTCTTTAGCCAGAATCATGATATCCGGTTTACCCGGCTTTTCCGCGCGTTGATAGAAAAACACATCTTTGAGATTACGACGGTCTTCTGAAAGGTCTCCGGCATAAATGGTATAGGGACCGGAAGAAATAAACTCTTTGGGACGGACCAAATCGAAACCGGTTCTGACCGCCTGATTGGTGGTCAGCTCTTCGAACTGACGAATCCCCCAAGGAGACATCCACACCATTAACACGGTTTGCACTACCAGAAAAACCACGGTCAGCGGAATCAGTAACCGGCCCAATTGATGCCTACTGACACCACTGCCGTTAAGTACTGCCATTTCATGGTCGACATACAAACGGCCAAACACCAGCATCAAACCGATAAAAAAGCCGAGGGGAAGAATCAGGGTTAAAAATTCTGGTAGTCGATAACCAATAATACTGAACAAAATACTGACATCTAAACGGCCTTGGGCCGCAACGCCAAAGTACTTGATCAGTCGACCACCCATCATGATCAAGGTAAGCAAGGCAATCACAACCAAGGATGTAGACACCACTTGCTTGACCAGATAACGCCGAATAATCAAATTAATTCTTCCAAAAAAGAGGCTAATAAAAACTAGCGCTAGTTTACCCGAATGGTGAAAATATAAAACCTATACTGTTGTTGCGCATTGAAACTCTATTCATAGAAATGTTTCAATGGTTTAATGGTTTGCAAACTTTCACAGGCATGAATACAGAACATGAAACTGACAATTAATACGTCATTCCAAGAGAATGCATCTAGCCC
The DNA here is from genome assembly GCF_045628685.1 of Acinetobacter sp. Taxonomy (GTDB): domain Bacteria; phylum Pseudomonadota; class Gammaproteobacteria; order Pseudomonadales; family Moraxellaceae; genus Acinetobacter. Next base: position 39,863 of record NZ_JAZQPV010000002.1, on the reverse strand, counting down.
ATATTTGTTGATATTAGTCGATTCTGAGCAGCTTCAAAAGGCAGAGACTGCTTATGAAATCAATGATTTAAATACATTAGTAGAGGCAGCACAATTTAAAGCCAGCCTAGGCGAATTTTTGCCTCTTATCGGAAAAGTGACAGCATGTCGCAATAGTGCGCTCATCGGAATTGATAAGACAGCTGAAATTCAGCCCGCTAAATTAGCAAAAATCGCACAAAGTATTATCAAAGCGTCACAAAAAAAATTCACACAGATCAGCATTGATATTTCTGCCCTAGCACCTGAACATCATTATTTATTTGCTCTGGCTTTAACTCAAGCCAGTTATGCTTTTGATGAATATAAATCGAAGAAAAATGAATTCATCCTTGAAGAAATTCATCTTGTTGCCAGCAATAGCCATTTAAATGCACAACAACTCAATTTGATCCATGCGGTGCAATCGGGTCAAAACCTGGCACGTGATTTAGGTAATCGTCCGGGCAATATCTGTTTCCCTGAATATCTGGCTGAACAGGCGCAAGCATTGGCGGCTGAATATCCTGATCTGTTAAAAGTGACTATTCTTGATGAGCAGCAAATGGCTGACCTTGGCATGGGTGCCTTTCTTGCAGTCAGCAAAGGATCTAACCGTCCAGGACGCATCATTACCATAGAATATCAGGCCAATACAGAACAGGCGCCTGTCGTCCTTGTAGGTAAAGGCGTGACTTTTGATACGGGCGGTATTTCGCTCAAACCTGGCGCAGGTATGGATGAAATGAAGTTTGACATGTGTGGTGCAGCTTCTGTACTCGGTACGATGCGCGCGCTATGTGAATCAAAACTGTCTATTCATGTGGTCGGTGCCATTGCTGCGGCTGAAAATATGCCTTCAGGTCATGCCACCCGTCCGGGTGATATCGTCACGACTATGAGTGGTCAAACGGTAGAGATTTTAAATACCGATGCGGAAGGTCGTTTGGTATTATGCGATACCCTGACCTATATCAAACGTTTCAACCCTGCACTGGTGATTGATATTGCAACCTTAACCGGTGCATGCGTGGTGGCCTTGGGTTCAGTCTTGTCTGGTCTATTTACGCCAGATGATGAACTGGCTGCGGAAATCAGTGCTGCAGGTCAAACCTCATTTGACCGTGTATGGCGCATGCCAGTGCTTGAGGATTATCAGGAACAACTGGATTCTCCATTTGCCGACATTGCCAATATTGGTGGACCGAAAGCCGGCTCTGTAACTGCCGCATGCTTCTTGCAACGCTTCACCCGTGAATACCGCTGGGCACATTTAGATATTGCCGGGACAGCATGGAACTCAGGTACAGCGAAAGGTGCAACCGGTCGCCCTGTTCCATTACTGGTTCAATTCTTGGCGAACCGCGTGCAGTCGAATGGCTAAAGTTAGCTTTTATCTGTTTGAAAAAAGCAATGAACGGCAAGTAGAAAGCACTTGCCGTTTGTGCCGCAAAATTCTCAAGCAACCAGAACATATCTGGTTGTATTGTTCCGACCCAGACTTGCAGCAACAGCTTGATGAACAATTGTGGAGTTTTGATCCCGGCAGTTTTATTCCGCATGGGATTGATCAGGAACTCGCTACAATTTGCATTTCATCTCGACTGCCAGAGCAATCTGACTGGATTGTGTTTAATTTTAACAATCAAGCCATTGAACAGATTGATAAATTTAGTCACATTATAGAAATCATAGAAAATAATGAATCGGCAAAACGACAGGGTCGTGAAAAATTCAAACAATATCGTCGTTTAGGTATTGAACCACGAACTTTCAAGCTTTAGCCGGTCAATTGCAATAAGGAGATACGGGGTGGCATTAAATGTCGGTCAAGATTTTAAACAGCGCTGGTTAAATGTGCCTGAGGCTGTTCGTCAGGTATTTATTGATGACTTGCACCGTGTCTGCAATGTGCTGAAACCTGAAACCAATATTCAAAAATGGCTGGAAAAGGATAAAGAGGCGCAACAACACTCTTTTGAGAGAATTGAACGTGCATACGTAGAGCGTAAGGCACAATTGATTGAAGAAGCACGTATTCGCAAACAGCTTGCGCTAGAAAAATCTCTGGAAAATAAACGTGCTGAACAGGCTGCCTATGCTCAAGCCTTACAGTTAGATGAAGCCAGACAGTTTGCCGAACAAACCCAAACCCTGGCCTTTATTCGTCAAACTTTAGATCATGAAACCCAGGTTTACACAGCGCGTTATCATAAAAATCCTGAAAGCTCGCCACTGAATTATTCTAAAGGCCTGCGGTCGATTCCTGACAATGCCATGCTCTCTGAACTGGAGAGCCTGCGCTTACGTTTAGAGTTAGAAACTGAAACCTTGATTGAACAGGCCATTACGGTATTTCGTGCCAAGTTACATCAAGCCAGTCAGGAAGAAATTGAGTATATTTTAAAGCACTCTAGTCTTTCAGATGAGTCGCCAAAACACTAATTTTCATCGCTGTGGATTAGACTATTTTTTATTTTCATCTGAATGATATGTTTATGTCACACGATCAATATATTTCAAAAATATAATGATTTTAATGCCTAAACATCATCTTATTCAGGAATAAAAAACGGATATCTTAAAGCTAATTTCTATTCAAATTGCCGCACTGAAGGTGGGAGAACAATGACATTTATCTACTCAAAATTGATATTTAAACCAGCCCCATTTTCACTCAGTTTCGGTTTATATGGCCCGAGAAGCGAAACAAGGTCAATTTTCTGTCTATGCCGGTGGCTTTAAGTTCTTGGGTTAAAAATAGCTCTGTTAAGATGACCAAACACTGAAAATAAAATCAAATAGCCCACTTCACTGTACAAGTATTATTTTAATACATCGATAGAATTTTTTGATTCAGCTGAATCAAATCTAAAGCTTTATATTTAAATAACTAAAACCAATCGGTGGCAAGTTCCAGTATATTGCCGGCGCCATAGCCGATCCCCAATAGCAGGCCAATCCAGATGAGCCCACCGATCACATTATAAAACATAAAACTCAACAGATTCATGTGCCCCGCTCCAGCTGCAAAGGGTGCAAATGAACGGACAAAAGGAACAAAGCGTGCAACCAGAATGGTTTTTCCGCCATGTTTACTAAAGTAGTGATTGGTTTTGACAATATATTCAGGTTTCAAAAATCTTGAATGCTGATGGAAAAATTTAAATCCCAAAACTTTGCCGGTATAGTAATTGACGAGATAACCCAATACCGAAGCACTAAAAAGTAACAGTCCCATGTAATTTAAATGGATGACAGCTGTAGTTGAACACAAGGCGCCAATAGCAATCAGCAGGCTGTCACCAGGCAAGAAAAACATAAATACAGAACCAGTTTCTGCAAAAATAATCAGAAACAAAATGGCATAAATCCACGGACCATAGTTGTCCAGTAAAGTCGGCAACCATTGTTCAATATGCATTAAAAAATCAAGCATTTGCACCTACCCACTTGTACTTTATTATTTGCATAAACGTCTAAAAACCATAGCGATAAATAAAAAAAACAGTCTGATTTTTCAACCAGACTGTTTTCTATTCTATGGATTTTTACTTCAAGAAGCCATTTTCTGCCAGAAATGCCATACTTAATGTTGATTGCTCTTTGACTTCAGCGGCTTTATCACCCAGCATTAAACGCTCGATATAGCGTGCTAAAACATCGACTTCCAGATTTACTTTAGCCCCAGTTTTCCATGTGCAAATATTGGTTCTTTCAGCCGTATGGGGAATCAAATTCAGACTGATGATATTGCCGCGTAAGTGGTTAATGGTCAGGCTAATACCATCAACTGTTACCGAACCTTTTTCAGCTAAATATTTTGCAATTTCAACAGGAGCCGTCACTTCATAATAAATTGAACGCGCATCTTCACGGACAGCGGTAATTTCACCGACCGCATCGACGTGACCGCTGACAATATGGCCGCCAAAACGTGTAGTGGGTAACATGGCTTTTTCCACATTCACGCGCTGACCGATTTTCCAGGTGCCTAATGTCGTGCGGTTTAAACTTTCACGTGATACATCGGCTGCGTACCATTTTTCGCCCCACTCAATCACGGTGAGGCAAATCCCGTTGGTGGCAATTGAGTCACCCAAATGAACATCTGACATGTCGAGACTGGTGCCAATACGCAAACGGACATCACCGCCTACGCTTTGTAAACTTTCCACTTTGCCGAGACTTTCAATAATGCCTGTAAACATAATTTGTTCTCTATTTATATCTTTGTTTTACCACAAGGCTAGTTGTGTACTTACACCCGTGGTATCGACACCGCCCAGTTCAGCAAAATGGTACAGCTGGCCTAACAATTGGCGCAGTGGCGGACCAGATTTGGCATGGGTATCGGTAATCACAATAAACTCCAGTACTCGTGCGCGTTCTGACTGGCGTTGCTTGCTGACCCGATAACGCGGCACATCTTGCGTGAGTAAAGTCACACGGCCACGTTTTAGATTCGCTTGTAGTAAATCGCCGGCTTCAATATTACCATCGGTAGAATAGCTGGTCAGAATATAACGTGCATTAATCGTTGCAACCAGTTTCTCATACGCGTCTTTCGCATGCCTGGAGGAATTGTACTGACTTGGACGCTCTTTACGCCATGCCCGATCAATCCCGCTCTTGTAGCCTTTGGTATCTGGAGTGGGTAAATCCGCCTGATCCCACAAGGTTAAAGCATTCAGCACGTGATAGTTGCTACCATAAGCATGCTGGTTATACGGTGGATCAAGATAAGCCACATCCACTTCAAAACTGCTCATTTGATTGGCTAAATGCTGTGCATCGACACACCACATTTCTGCTGCCGGATTTTTCGGTTCGCCAATTTCGCAGAAACGGCTCGGTGTTAGCCAGAGTAAAGATTCTATCCGTTCCAAAGCAGTTTGGGTTTTACCACCCCAGCCATGATGGAAACTTTTAAATACACCTGAAGTATTACTGACGAAACTTGCTGAATACAGCAAGGGTGCGAGCAATGCCGACATCTCGACATCATCAATCGCCCCTTGTGCCTGCCAAGCAGCAATTTGCTGACGAATCGCATCAATACGCATGCCGTTACGGCGTTTGAAGAAAAGACGATCACGAGCCGGATCATAAATTTCATCATTACGCGGACACAGGTTATGCGTGACCCAACCTTTGACTTCCGGTAAACGGTTAAGGTAATCAATGGCTTTTTGATAACCACCCAGCTCTTTGAATGCCGGCGCTTCTGTGCAGGATAAAATCGCACTATTTAAAGCATGGCTATAAGGTTCCCAGTCATTGGCAATCACCCGATAACCATTTTGACGCGCCAGACGTGAAACCACGCCAGAGCCTGCAAAAAAGTCAGCAAAAATCGGGGCACGACCATTTTTTTTGCTATTTAAGGTTCCCGTACTCTCAAGTGCTTCCAAAATCAGATGAAGTAAACGACGCTTGTTGCCTAAATACGGAACAAGCTGATTGAAAAGATATTCGTCTGTGGTACGTGCTGAATGACGACGTTTATGATAAACCGAAGACTCTGAATTCATACTGTCTCTTGAGAAGGGATTAACCTTAAGCGCAGATCATCCCCCAATTGGGTGACTTCCATGAGCTTAAATCGAAGTTGCTCTGCCATACGGCTAAATTCCGCACTAAACATTGCACGTGCTGTTTGACCTAAAAATGTCGGTGCAACATAGCTGATCATTTCATCGACTAGCTGCTGTTGTAAAAAGGCAGTTGATAATGTTGATCCTGCTTCCACCAGCACATCGTAAATTTGATGCTGTGTAGATAGGGTGTATAGCAAGTCTTTTAAAGGCTGTACGCTAAATTGTAGCACGCCCAAATCAGCCAGCTCATGACGAAAAGGTCCCATGACCATGACTGTATCGGGTTGCTGCAGTATTTTTGCGTTGAGGGGTAAACGGCCCTGACGATCTAAAACCAGACGTTTGGGCTGAACAATGGTGGTGATATCTTCAATGCCAGTGAGCTGCCGCACATCCAGCTTGCAATCATCTGCCAGTACCGTTTCAATCCCGGTAATGACCACACCGGAAATCGCACGCCAATGCTGTACATCTTGACGGGCTTCAGGTCCGGTAATCCATTTGGATTCCCCTGATGCCATTGCCGTACGGCCATCAAGGCTTGAGGCAATTTTTAAACGTACATAGGGCATGCCAGTTGCCATGGCTTTAAGAAAGCCAAGATTAAGTTTTTCTGCGTCTGGTTGGCAAATGCCGACTTCAACGTCAATGCCAGCATCTTTTAGGATTTGTACGCCCTTGCCTGCCACCAATGGATTCGGATCGGGACAAGCAATAATGACCTTATCCACCCCTGCTTCTACCAGACCTTTGGCACAAGGTGGCGTACGACCATAATGCGCACAAGGTTCTAAAGTCACATAAGCATTTGCACCACGTGCCTGTTCAGCTGCCTGACGCAGGGCAAAAACTTCCGCATGCGGTTGTCCTGCTTTGGGATGAAAGCCTTCACCGACCAGTTGACCATCCTTAACAATGACACAGCCGACATTGGGATTGGGTTTGGTGGAGTATTGTCCAAGTCGCGCTAATTCAATTGCACGTTGCATCCACACCTGATCTTGGTGAATGGGGTCTTGGCTTAACTGAGACATCTTGAAACTCTTTTAGTGTTCACGGTGTTGCATTTGTTCAATTTGACGACGAAATGCCTCTACATCCTGAAAATCTTGATATACCGAAGCAAAACGTACATAAGCCACATGATCGAGCGCAAACAAGGATTGCATGACAATTTCACCAATCATGCGGGATTTCACATCACGTTCACCCAAGCGACGAATTTGTAATTGGATATCGCTCAGGACGGTTTCGATCTGTTCTTGGGTGACCGGTCTTTTTTGCAAAGCATGCATCAATGAACGACGCATTTTCGCTTCATCAAAAGGTTCACTCTTGCCATCAGATTTAATTACCCGAGGCATCACCACTTCATAGGTTTCAAAGGTGGTAAATCGTTCTCCGCAACTGATACATTCACGACGTCGACGAATTTGACAGCCTTCAGCAGCCAAACGCGAATCGATAACTTTACTATCTGCGGCGTTGCAAAACGGACAATGCATAGCGGTTTAATTGAACAAATCAAATCGGATTTAGAGTGTAGCAAAAATTCAGTCCTTTGTAGAGACTTACGCAAGATATGGAAAAAAAACAGCCCTTACGGGCTGTTTTACACAATATATTGATTATCGATTTTTTTATTATTCGACACGTTCGCCATGTTGACTTAAGTCTAGACCCATACGTTCGTCATCTGCTTCAACACGAATGCCAATCGCCAGATCAATCAGTTTAAGGATGATGAAAGTCAGTACGGCAGAGTAAGCTATCGTTGCAAGTACACCTTCAATTTGTACCCATAATTGATGCATCATATCTGTAGGGACTTTATCACCCATGATAAATTCACTTGCAAACACGGCAGTCAGGATTGCACCGACAATACCGCCCACACCATGCAGACCAAACGCATCTAAAGAGTCATCGGCTTTCAGCGCACGTTTAAGCGCAGTAATACCCCAGAAGCACACGACACCGCCAATTAGACCCATTGCCATTGCACCGCCTACAGTCACGAAACCAGCTGCAGGGGTAATCACGACTAGACCAGCAACCGCACCAGATGCACCACCCAGTACAGAGGCTTTACCACGAACCACTTTTTCAGTAATTAACCATGCAATTGCTGCGGCTGCCGCTGCAACTTGAGTCACAACTAATGCATAACCTGCAGAACCGTTGGCACCGAGTGCAGAACCACCGTTGAAACCGAACCAGCCTACCCAGATCAAGCTGGCACCAATCACGGTTAAAGCCAGGTTATGTGGCGCCATTGATTCACGGCCCAAGCCCATACGTTTGCCAAGCATGTATGCAGCAACCAGACCTGCTACACCGGAGTTAATGTGAACGACCGTACCGCCGGCAAAATCCAGTGCCCCGTCGTTACCTAACCAGCCACCACCCCACACCCAGTGGGTAATGGGTGCGTAAACCACAATACTCCAAATGGTAATGAAGGCAACGAAAGCGCTGAATTTCATACGTTCTGCAATCGAACCGGTAATGATGGCTACGGTAATGATGGCAAAAGTCATTTGGAAAATAACAAACAGAATTTCAGGAATTGTTCCGGTTAAAGCATCGGTGGTAATACCGGATAACATGATTTTATCTAGGTTACCAATAAACGCATTACCTTCTCCAAATGCCAATGTATAACCGATCACCACCCAGGTAATACTGACGATTGCCGCCGCAACAAAGCTATGTGCCATTGTGCCGAGGACATTTTTCTTACGAACCATACCACCGTAGAACAGTGCCAGACCTGGAATGGTCATCAGCAAAACCAATGCTGTAGAGGCTAAAATCCATGCAGTATCACCTGTATCTAATTTTACTTCTTCTTCGACAGGTGCTGCTATTACTTCAGCTGGAGCAGGCGCCACAGCCAATTCAGAATTTGTTAATGAGGTATCAACAGTCTCAACCACTGTGACATCTTCAGAAGCAGCGGATGCTGTTACGGGTTCTTCAGCCCATGCAACAGAACCACCTAAGAGTGCGCCAGACAAACTCAGCGCGATGAGCATTTTTTTCATTCGTATCCCCCAACCTAGTATTTTTTGAGTTATTAGGTACTCAGCAAACTTCGTGCCAAATTAGACAGCGTCTGCACCTGTTTCACCGGTACGAATACGGATGACTTGTTCTAAATTAGTCACGAAAATTTTCCCGTCACCAATTTTCCCTGTACTTGCAACACGCGTAATTGACTCAATAACTGAATCAACCATGTCATCGCTAATTGCGATTTCAATTTTTACTTTAGGCAAGAAATCAACGACATATTCAGCGCCACGATAAAGTTCAGTATGACCTTTTTGACGACCAAAGCCTTTGACTTCAGTTACGGTGATCCCTTGAACACCAATTTCAGAGAGTGCTTCACGCACATCATCTAATTTAAAGGGTTTTACAATTGCAGTTACGAGCTTCATGTTTGTTTTCCTTCGGCTTCTTTCACCAGTAAGGTTTTATGTTCAAATTTCGTGCCAAAACTTCTAAGGTTGGGGGAAAATAGATACTTTCGGCACGAGTTTTCTTTATAACCTATTTTATACTTTTAAACGTAGTCCGATCTTTAAAAAAGAGACATTTTTACTATAAAATTTACGATTTTACTCATTGAACAAAACTATATCGGATCGATGGGGGCTATGGGACCGGTATGAGCAATGCTACACTGCTTGTACTTTTGCACCTTTAGGGAATCAGCAATGATCGAAACTTTATTACAAGCAATCATGGAACAAATGGACCAGCCCAAAAAAGATATTGAACACAATTTACGTGCCTTACTTAATGAAGCGGTTTCCAAGATGGATCTGGTTTCAAAAGATGAAATTGAACGTCAGCGTACTGCGCTCAAAAATGCCAACTTACGCTTAAATGAACTGCTTAAACATGTTGAAGCATTAGAAACTAAAATTAAAAATAATAAATAAGCACTTTTTTGGTGCATTAAAAGACACAAACGATTAAAAATAAAGCACTATAACGGAACAATAATAATGTCTTTTGCTAAAATTTACACTCGCGGTCTGCTTGGACTTCATGCACCTTTAATTGAGGTGGAAGTTCATGTCAGTCAGGGTCTACCTTCTTTAACCATTGTCGGGCTACCTGAAGCGGCAGTTCGTGAAAGTAAAGACCGTGTCCGCTCAGCCATTATCAACAGTGGCTTTCAATTTCCAACCAAACGTCTGACCATCAATCTGGCGCCGGCAGACTTGCCCAAAGATGGCTCACGGCTCGATTTACCGATTGCTTTAGGGATCCTCATCGCATCTGGGCAAATACCTGAAAATATTACAGATAATTTAGAGTTTATCGGTGAACTGGCGTTGGATGGGCAACTTCGCCCCATCACCGGGATTTTGAGTATTGCCATTGCCTGCCAGCAGTTAGGACATCAACTGATCTTGCCAGAACAAAATGCCGAGCAAGCCTCTCAACTGCCTCATTTTGAAGTTTTTGCAGCCAAGCATTTAAAAGATGTCTGTGATCATCTTTCTAATCAGCAGCCTATCCAGCAATATCAAGCCAGTCACTCTGCAGCACCAGATCAGTACAAATTTGATTTAGCCGATGTCAAAGGTCAGCTGCGTCCACGACGCGCTTTGGAAATTGCCGCAGCAGGCGGACATTCTTTATTGTTTAAAGGTCCACCCGGTACAGGAAAAACCCTGCTAGCATCACGGCTTGCCAGTATTTTACCGCCTTTAGATAGTCAGGAAAATCTGGAAGTTGCCAGTATTTATTCGGTTTCCAATACCTCACACCCCTTTGGACAGCGTCCTTTTCGGGCACCGCATCATACTGCTTCAGCGATCGCTTTAGTCGGGGGTGGTTCACACCCCAAACCCGGTGAAATTACTTTGGCGCATTTAGGGGTTTTATTTTTAGATGAGCTGCCTGAATTTGACCGCAAAGTATTGGAAGTTTTAAGACAACCTCTCGAATCTAAAGAAATTGTGATTTCTCGCGCTTCACGACAAATCACTTTCCCCGCCAACTTTCAGCTGATTGCCGCAATGAACCCCTGCCCTTGTGGCTATGCTTTTAATCAGGATATTCGTTGCCAATGTTCCGCAGATGCAATCAAGCGTTATCAGAACCGGATTTCAGGTCCACTACTCGATCGTATTGATTTGCACCTGGATGTGCCGCCATTACAAGCGCATGAATTGCAAGATACAGCACCGGTCGAAAGTTCACAGACTGTGCGTGAGCGCGTGATTCAAGCCTATAACTTGCAAATCCAACGACAGCAATGTCTGAATCACGCTTTAAGCCCCAAACAGCTGGAGCAATTTGCCCCTTTAGATATGCAAGCACAGAAAATCATGGAAATGGCACAGCAGCGCTTAAACTTGTCTGCACGTGCCTATCATCGGGTGTTACGTGTGGCACGCAGTATTGCGGATTTATCCCAACATTCGGAAATTCAAAGCCAGCATTTAACTGAAGCTTTGTCTTATCGAGCACAACAGGGCTGATTCAGCGATGCAATACTTGCTGATCCATGGTGACAATATTGCTGATCCTGCTGCGATTTCATATGTCATTGAACATGCAGTTAAAGACCAGCAATATTCCAGTCATACCGAACCATTAATTGTGAATGTTTTGAGATAGGCGGATGCACGGATTCTTTCTTTGGTCAGTGTTTTAAATCCTCAAATTTTAGGAAATATTGGCATTTCGCCTATCCGAATTTCTTCAGCTATAGATGATTGGTATGCTTGGGGACCTTACCTGAATGATCACAGCATGGTATAGGCTCAGCACTTATCCAATGAGCTTTAGATCAATTAAAAACGATTGGTGCAAAAGGCTGGGTAGTTCTAGGTGATCCAAATTTTTATGCTGTATTTGGTTTTAAAGCAGTGTCTGAACTCATTTTAGAAAATGTACCTGCTGAATATTTTCGGGCTTTATCCTTTGATGGAAAATTTTCAAAAAGTACAGTAACCGATCATGATGCTTTTAATGTGACTTCATAACATTGTCTCAAAATAAAAAGGTGGCTTGTAAGGCCGCCTTTTTATTAAAAAAATTTGAATTAGAATTCGTATTTCAAGCCCAATACAGCTTTATTTTTCAAATCTGTCTCGTCACGTAATTTTCCACCAATAATATAGTCCATGCTTACGCTTGCACCAGTCTCACCCAATGGATGGCTCAGGCCAACGGTCAAATGACGGAAATTAAAATCTTCTTTAGTATCTAAAGTTATGCCCTCATAATCACCGCTATCAGAATAATAATAGACACCTAAAGAAGTATTTAAAGTGAATTCCTTTGGCAAACCGTAGCTATAACTCGCTAGAAAATAAGTATCTCCTGCATTTCCCCAAGTAACATCACCAGTTAGAGTTTGAGCAGTAAGACCAAAATCCTTATAGCTTAGACCGACCAAGGTTTCAAATACATTTGCATCATCAGATGGATAATAAACATAATAGGTTCCACCCAGGGTGAAACCTAAATCTTCAGTGATCGTGCCATTAAAACCTGCATAAAAATCATGTTCAAAACTTTTATCAGTTTCGGTAGGGATTTCAGCGTTATAACCTAAGGTTGACCCCCAATATCCTGCATAAAAACCTGAAGAATGGCTATAATCCAAGCCCCCTTGAACTGCAGCATTGTCATTTTCTAAACTTGCTGTATTACCACGTAATATGTATTGAGATACCACTCCAATATTACCTGTAATGGTATGTTCTGATGCAGGTACCTCTGCTGCAAAAGTGAAGGTAGATGCTGCGCCTAATACAGCCAGAGATAATGCTTTTAAAGTTAATTTCATTGCTTGGTTCCCCCACATCGTACTACGACGGTTTTTTTGGTTATTTCGATAAACTCAATGAGGTAATAGCAATTGCTATGCCAATACAAAAATCAAACATCTAAAAGCCATTAATATTCACAATAAAAATTTAATTATTTCATTGCTTTTATTACATTTTATATAATTAAAATAAATTTATCTAAAATACAGTTTATTCGATGTTATGGCGAGTTTGTGCCGCATTAAAACTCAGTTCAGCTTTAGAGCAAGATTTATATTTACTTACATCATGCCTCATTTTAAGGCTATTTTTTAATCATTTTATTTTATTGTGCGTAAAAAAAGTGCACAAATTTAAAGTAATTTATGCACTTTTAAACATTCTTATAGTTTTGAGGCTTAAAAACTAAAATTTAAACCGAATACCACCTGATCATCAAAATCTGTATCGAAGCGATCCTTACCGCCCACCACATAATCTAAAGATGCTGTCGTATTCGTATTTGCAATCTCTTTACTCACACCCATACGTGCTTCATTAAAAGCAACATCATTTTTAGTTTCAATCATGCTGTCATCACGGCTGCTGTTATAGATCGATGCACCCACTGATGTATTCAACATAAAATTTTGCGGCAAAGCATAACTATACGCGGCACTTAAATACATATCTCCGGCATTAGCGAAAGAAGCATCCGTGAGCATTATAGATGCACCTAGGGTTAAGTCCTTATAAGCCAATTCACCTAATACATCGAAGGCTGTGGTTTTACGTGTATCGCCATTATCCGCATAAACAGTTCCGCCATTTTGGTAGTAATAAGCAGTTCCTTGAACTCTATAGCGCCAGTCTTGATTAATTTCATTACCATACGCCAGATAAAAATCATGTTCAAAACCCTGATCTTTATTCTCATCAGTCAGGTCATAATCGAGTGTTGAACCCCAGTATCCGAGGCTAACACCATTTTTAAATGCATAATCAAGACCTGCCTGTAGCGTAACATCATTATTTTCCACACCACCACGGTAAATATATTTGCTCACCACAGCCAGATTCCCTGTTAATTCTCCCGCTGCCGATGAAGTTGTATTTTCTTCTGCAAATGCAGGCACTGCGCTCATAGAAAACAATAAAAATAACGCAATTTTTGATGAAGTTAGCTGCATTTCTACCTCTTAGAGAATCCGATTAAGAATTCTTTTCGATGACAAATTTAACAGCGGATTCTAAAGCCTTTTTTATAATCTTTGTTCAAATTTATAAGATAAAATTATTCTGCTTTTAAGCGAGTTTTAGGTAAGTAGCACCACTTCACAGGGAAGCGAAGTATATTTTCACCTTATGAAATTACATAATATTTGTATTAAATATCAGAATGGGCTAAAAATTTAGAAAAATGGTTCATATTGGATAAGAATACGTAATCAAACCTGTTAAACTCTATTTATAATTCTTATTAGACCAAAGTATTAATAGATAAAATCCGATAAAACAAAAACAAAAATCAGGACCGTTGATTCATTCTTAATCAAAAATTATACACAGCATTATCTTTTATTTAAATATATTATTGTTTTAAATACTATTTTAAATAGGATGGATTTTTTTGAACATTTGTTAAATTTTCCTTCTGTATTCTCATACACAAAATGTATAACTTTAATGAAATAAAATGAATAAAAAAAAGATTTTTTTACTCTACATTACATATACAATTCCTTCAATTTCTCCCTCTTCTTATTTTGTATAAGGCTGACTCCCCATGCAAAAAACACAAAAACTAACTTTAGCAGTTTTAATTCAAGCTGCCTTAATCTCCACCGCCTATGCCAGCGAACAAAGCGAAGCGAAAGGCTTTATAGAAGATGCTGAAGGTTCGGTTTTATTTCGTACGGGCTTTATTGACCGTGACAAAAAAAATGTTCCAGCAGGCTCAGATACTCGCTCTTCAGCACAATCCGCAATTTTTGATTTAGAGTCTGGATATACCAAAGGTATTGTTGGTTTTGGTGTGGGCGTTGTAGGCGATGGATCCTTCAAGCTGGGTGAAAATTCTCATGCAGGTAATGGGATGATTCCGCTTCATAATAATGGTAATAAAGATGCTCAAGGCCGTGTAGATGCCTATGATCATTGGGCACGTGGTGGCGCCAATGTAAAAGCGCGTATTTCCAATACTGAAGTGCGTTATGGTACCCAAGTTTTAGATTTACCAGTACTTGCCAGCAATACTGGCCGTATGGTGCCTGAATATTTCACTGGCGTACTTGCTACAAGCCATGAAATTGAAAATTTGGAAGTTATTGCGGGTAAATTTACTAAGAACCAATATTCTGATCAAATTAACACTGATGGTGAAAACTTAGACCGTGCAGGGGTTTGGGGCGCAAAATACAAATTTAATGATGCTTTAAATGCATCTTACTATGGTCTAGACAGCAAAAATAAATTAGAGCGTCATTATGTAAATGCCAACTATAAACAAGCTTTGGCTAATGACAGCTCACTCACTTATGACTTCAGCGGTTATCACACTGAGTTTGATGAACAAGCAACTACTTATTCTTCAACAATTGGCAACAAAGATGTTTCCGGTCGAAGCAACAATATTTGGGCAATTTCAGGCACTTATAATACTGGTGCGCATAACGTAATGTTGGCTTACCAACAAAATACTGGCAACACCGGTTATGACTACGGCCAAAATGCTGACGGCTACCAAAGTATTTACTTGCCAAACTCTTACTTGTCTGACTTCGTCGGCAACCATGAGAAATCAGCACAAGTTCAATACAGCTATGACTTCGGTGCAATGAATGTACCTGGTTTAACTTGGACTACAGCGTATGTGTATGGCTGGGACATTAATGTTGCAGGCACCGCTCAAGAAGGTAAAGAAAATGAATTCTTTAACCAGGTGAAATACACAGTTCAAAGTGGTTTTGCTAAAGATGCCAGCTTACGTGTACGTAATTCCATTTACCGTGCAAACAATGCTTATGAAAATGCTTACATTGGTGACACCAATGAATGGCGTATCTTCCTTGATATTCCTGTGAAATTGTTTTAATTCACAGTAAGCTCAGGTCATAAAAAAACCTGCACTATGTGCAGGTTTTTTTGTTTTTGATATTTAACAACAAATGCGGAATACCAAAAATCAATTATGCATTTTTGTAAGCTTCAATTGAGCTAAGCACTTCTTGTTTCGCAACGTCCGCACCTTCCCAACCACTTAACTTAACCCATTTTCCTGGTTCTAAGTCTTTGTAGTGCTGGAAAAAATGTTCAATTTGACTGATCAATAACGGTGGAAGATCAGTATATTCTTTCACGTCTTTGTAAATTGGAGTCAATTTGTCATGTGGAACTGCGACCAATTTAGCATCGATACCACCGTCATCTTCCATGTTCAATTTACCGACAGGACGGCAACGAATCACTGAACCTGGTTCAACTGGGTGTGGTGTTACAACCAATACGTCTAATGGGTCGCCATCTAAAGACAAGGTATTTGGTACATAACCGTAGTTTGCTGGGTAGAACATTGCTGTACCCATGAAACGGTCGACAAATAACGCATCAGAATCTTTGTCGATTTCGTATTTGATTGGTGCTGCATTTGCAGGAATTTCAATAATGACATAGATGTCGTTTGGTGCATCTTTACCCGCTGGGATATTGCTGTAGCTCATAGCATCACTCTTTAACAAGTTAAATCTTATTTAAACCGGCACGATTATAACGGTTTTTGAGAATTAAATAACTTTGTGATTATACATCCGCCACGCCAAAATATGTATTTCCACGGACTGATGCCGCTCTTAAGTTAATTTAATCACCAGAAGTAATAAGCAAATAGGACACAGTAAAGCCAAGGTCCAAACAATGCTACGCAAAGTTGCCCAATTGGCTAAATAGCAAATACCGTAAATAATCCGTAAAACGATATAGGCAATACCAAAGGTCATGATTACAGTTTGAGGAACCACCATATATTCCGCCATTAAAATAGCAGCAATAAACAAGGGTAAACTTTCAAAACTATTTTGCTGTGCTGCATTGGCACGTGCGGCCAAGCCAGTAGTTTTGGCTAAAAAATCGCGCGGGTTTTGGTTATCTCGTCCTTTAAAGCCAGAGGTTTTTTTTGCAATCATTGTAAAAACATAAGGCAATAAACATGCAATTAAGATGAGATAGATTATTCCGCTGATATTTTGCATCTCATTTTTCTCATTAAGATTTTCTGCCAAGTATCATAGCATGACGGTTCAGTAATAATTTTTGTTAAATTATAATGTTTTTATTAATGAGGAATAAGGATTCCCTATGGTCAACCCAGATCAGCAAAAAATGTTGGATGTCCTTGAAAAACAGTGTTTGCATCAACTTAGAGTAGATCGTGTACTCAAAATGGTGTTGCCGATTGTGGGATTTTTACTTGCAGTCATGTGTGCCAATTTCAATCGACTTTCTTTGATTTTTACCATTGTGATTTCAATTATTGCACTTTGCATGGTCGGAATTAAACGTCAAGCCCTGTGGATATGGACGACAGTCGTTGCTGTCTACTGTGTACTTGATAATTTATATAGCTTTGATTCATTTGATTCCAAGCGCTACCTTTATCAGTTCGGTAGTATCACGACTTTTATATGGATTATGGGTATTGGCCGCCCTTATATTGATCGCTGGCTCATGAAAGATTAGAAAGTTCAGGGATAAAAAAAGCGCCGAGAATAGCGCTTTTTTTTATTGCAAGGTTTAGGCTGTTTTACGTAAATCTTTACGCAAGATTTTACCTACGTTTGATTTTGGCAGCTCATCCATAAATTCAACATAACGCGGACGTTTATAACCGGTTAAGTTTTCTTTAGCGAAAGCAAATAATTCTTCAGTGGTTAAAGACGGATCTTTTTTCACCACGAATAACTTAGGTACTTCGCCTGATTTTTCATCAGACACACCAACCACTGCAACTTCCAATACTTTCGGATGTTTAGAAATTACATCTTCAATTTCAGAAGGATAAACGTTGAAACCAGAAACCAGGATCATGTCTTTCTTACGGTCAACAATCTTGATATAACCCCGCGAATCCATCACACCAATATCGCCAGTACGGAAGAAGCCATTGCTCATAACTTTTTCAGTCTCATCCGGACGGTTCCAATAGCCTTTCATGACTTGTGGACCACGAATCGAGATTTCACCCTGCTCACCTAATGAAACTTCATTACCATCATCATCCAGGATCGCAACTTCAGTCAGTGGCAATGGAATACCAATTGTGCCGCTGAATTCCATAGATGAAGGTGGGTTCGCAGTCGCAACAGGTGAAGTTTCTGATAAGCCATAACCTTCAATAATGTTCGTACCGGTAACTTTCTTCCATGCTTCAGCTGTAGAAGCCAGAACTGCCATACCCCCACCCATCGCCATTTTAAGGTTGCTATGGTCGAGTTGTTTAAACTCTTCATTATTCACCAATGCATTAAACAAAGTGTTTACTGCTGGGAAGAATGAAGGACGATATTTGCGCAATTCTTTCATAACCGCTGGTAAGTCACGCGGGTTGGGAATCAGAATATTGGCTTGACCTTTATACATACCGTACATGGCACAAACCATGAACGCAAAAATGTGATAAAGCGGCAATGCACAGAAAATACGGTCATCTTTGGAACCATCTTGTGCACCAAATTTACTTTGGAAAATCCCATCACACTGCAACATGTTCGCGACAAGATTGCGATGTGTCAGTTCCGCACCTTTAGAAACGCCCGTCGTACCCCCTGTGTATTGCAGTACAGCAGTATCACTTAAAGTCAGATTAGGACGTTTGTAATTACTGGCACTGACTCTAGACATTGCAGCATTAAACTTGATATGACCTGGAATATCCCAAGCTGGAATTTGCTTACGTACTGAACGCAAGACAAAATTCACTAATGTGCCTTTTAATGCACCTAACATATCGCCCACTGAAGCCACAATCACATGCTTCACCGGTGTTTTACCAATAATTGCCTGGTAAACACTGGCAAAGTTTTCAACAATGACCAGCACTTCAGAACCCGAGTCATTTAACTGATGCTCAAGTTCACGCGAGGTATACAGCGGATTCACATTGACCAGAACCAAACCTGCACGGAATACACCCAATGCAACCACTGGATATTGCAGTACGTTTGGCATCATGACTGCGACGCGAGAACCTTTTGCCAAACCTAGGCTTTGTAAATAGGTTGCAAATTTACGACTTGCTTCTTCTAGTTCATTAAATGTTAAGACTTTATCCATAAAGATAAAGGCATCACGTGAACCAAATTTTTGAAAATTACGTTCAAAAATATCATTAAGTGAAGTATTTTCTGGGGGTAATTCTACAGTTTCAGGAATCCCTGTTTTTTGGTATTCATCGAACCAAATCTTTTCCATAATGCCCTTATCTCCAATCTGTAATCCTTAGTTTTCAACTGTTTTTCAATGTTATGCTCATTATTGAACTTGTTTATGCACAACATGACATCCATTTTCACGAATACCAATCATATATAACGTATTTTGATCAATGGATGCTAGTTTTATCTTTGAACGAACAGTTTATTTGCTTTTTGATATCCTCGTGGTAACAGTTGACCTTTAGTCGCTCTCTTACCAATATATTTTTGAAGATCATCACCTTTTAGTTTTAATTGTTGCTGTCCTGCAATCACTTGAATTATTTCATTTAAACAAAGTAATGTCATGGACAAAATTTGTTCTTTCGCTTCAAGTTGTATCAACTTATTTCCTTTACCCTTGTTCAGAATTGGCAATTCAGACAAATCAATCACCAATAAACGACCAGCGGTACTCAGGATGGCCAGATGGGTATTGGCATCCACCATCTGCAAGGGTAGTGCTTTGGCATCATCCGATACGGTCAAAAAGGCTTTACCGGCTTTGGCATTGGTATCGAGCTGTTTTGCATTGGATTTAAAGCCATAACCTTTGGAGCTCACCGCAATAATTTGCTGCTCATCGTCGGCAATCATAACTTGAATAAAGCCAATTCCATTTGCAGGAGCAAGCTTGGAGCTTAAAGGCTCTCCCAAACCACGTGCCGATGGCAAACTGTTAATCGCAAGTGCATAACTGCGTCCGGTTTCATCCAGTACATAAGCACGTTGATTCGACTTGCCGGTTGCATGACTTAAATATTGGTCTCCTGCCCGGAAATTTAGATTTTCAGCATCTACATCATGACCTTTTGCACTACGAATCCAGCCCGCTTCTGACAACACCACGGTGACAGGGTCAGCCGGCATTAAATCCTGTTCGCTAATTGCTGCGGCTTCCGCACGCTGTACGATTGGCGAACGGCGGTCATCACCAAATTTCTTGGCATCATCTTTCAGCTCAGTGATAATCAGATTCTTCAATGATTCCGGATTTGCCAATTGTTCACGAATAATCGCGGCTCTGGCCTCTAGCTCTTCCTGTTCACGGCGAATTTCCATTTCTTCAAGTTTTGCCAAATGACGTAACTTGAGTTCCAGAATGGCTTCGGCCTGAATTTCATCAATGCCGAAATGTGCAATCAGCTCGGCTTTCGGATGGTCTTCTTCGCGAATAATGCGAATGACGGTATCCAGATCCAGATACGCAATGAGAAGCCCGGCCAAGATATGCAGGCGTTTCTCAATTTTATTTAAATGATACTGCAGACGGCGGGTCACGGTATTCTTACGGATTTCAATCCATTCCAGCAAAATACGGCGAATCGATTTCACTTGCGGACGACCATCGGCACCAATCATGTTCATATTGACACGATAGCTCGATTCTAAGTCGGTCGTTGCGAACAAGTGACTCATCACCGCTTCGGCATCAATACGATTTGAACGCAGCACAATCACCAAACGGGTTGGATTTTTATGATCTGATTCATCACGAACATCGCTCACCAAAGGCAGCTTTTTCGCCTGCATCTGGTCGGCAATTTGACTGATCAGTTTTGAGCCTGAAACCTGATACGGCAGCTCTGTAATCACGATTTCATTTTTTTCTATCGTGTACACCGCACGCATGCGATAACTGCCACGACCTGTAGTTTGAATTTTTAACAAATCCTCAGCTGAGGTAATAATTTCCGCTCTGGTCGGTAAATCGGGTGCCGGAATATATTCGGCAACTTTTTCATCGCTTAAGTTCGGGTTGCGAATCAGGGCGATGGTGCCTTTGATGACTTCACGCAAGTTGTGTGGCGGGATATCGGTTGCCATACCCACGGCAATACCGGTGGTACCATTCAACAAGATATTCGGTACGCGTGCAGGCAGATTAACCGGTTCTTTCATGGAACCATCAAAGTTGTCCTGCCAGTCACAGGTACCTTGACCCAGTTCTGATAACAGCACTTCACTATAAAGTGAAAGTTTGGCTTCGGTATAACGCATTGCCGCGAAGGATTTCGGATCATCGGGTGAACCCCAGTTGCCCTGCCCTTCAATGAATGGATAACGATAGCTAAACGGCTGTGCCATCAGCACCATTGCTTCATAACAGGCCGAGTCACCATGTGGATGGTACTTACCGAGCACATCACCCACCGTACGGGCAGATTTTTTCGGCTTACCGCTATGCTTTAAACCCAGTTCACTCATCGCATAAACGATGCGGCGCTGCACGGGTTTTAAACCATCACTGATATGTGGCAATGCCCGGTCCATAATCACGTACATGGCATAGTTAAGGTAAGCTTGTTCAGTAAATTCTGCTACGGAACGATTTTCTGTCGCATGATGCACAAGGCTGGTCATAAAAGCGTGAAATCCTAAATAATTCGTTTTGTATCTATGCGGCTATGCTAAGTCGCGAGTGCCGACTACACAAGAGCAGTCAATGATACTGCACGACAAATTGTGTCTTATGAGATAAAAATATTCATTTTATGTTTACAAAGCAACTTAAAACCATTAACCGCATAAAAGTAAAATTCTATTGAACTTAAGTATAAATATAATTTTAATTGGCTATACTAGATAATAGTGCGCTACATATCACATTAATATGCATTTTCATTTAACTCTGTAACATTCTTTGGAAGCGTGTGACTCATCCTATGCAAATGTATATTCCTTATCAGCTTCGAGTAAAATTAAAACAGATTGATCCTATTTTAGATCCCCAGTGGCAACAAGATCTTAGTCTCCTGCTGGCCTCCACACCTGAACATCTGCATCCAAAGATAGAAGATGAATATTTAAAGCCCAAGAATATTCACTGGAACTATTTATCTCAAATTTTTGAGTTTAAAGGTCATATTGGTCTGCATGAACTTCATAGTTATATTCAGCATTCAGGTCTGTTACAGCTCGCCCAAAAAATTCGTACCACCTTTCAGTATTTAAAAAAATATCAAACTGATGTTCAAATTGCTGATTATTTAGAAACCATTACTTATGAAATTAACAGTCTGGAGCTACAAGATCAAAAAGATATTCAGGCTCAGCAGCTATTAAAAACCGCATTTTTATATGATGCTGCGCTGAGTATTAAGCAGATAAATTTTTCAGTCACCTCCAACTTCCGTGGTTTAACATCTGATCAAGTGCGCTGTTTTATCTTTGAAGTTTTCATAAAAAGTGAAATTTTGGGAAGCTGGTTTGCCCATATTTTACCCAGTGAATATGCGCAGCAAGAACTACCTGTTTTTAAAAATTATTTTAGTCATGAGCAGCATGTACGTGACTTTGAAATTATTCAAACTTCGGATTATTACTTTATCATTGGCAGTTCTTGGGACAGCCGGGTATCTTCTTATTCTATTCGACGTTTTTTAACCGAAGAAAATTTCGGCGTGGCAAATAAGTTTTATATAAGTGGCCTGGTTCTTGATCCTAAACAGATCGAGGTTGCCGACTACTTTGAAAATTTTAAACAACAGATGGGAAAAATGATTGGCTTACAACGCCAAATGAACCCTCACATTGTCGATCTGATGGAGTCATTACACCATTACAATCAACATCATCTTCGGCAAAAAATCATGCAAATGCTCGAAATCAAGGGTTTTTCAGTCGATCATTTGATTAATGAGCATTTAAAGGAAATTGAAAAAGACTTATGTGTATACATTCTTGAACCCTTTCAAAACGGTCTCAAAAACAGTATTCAACAACCTGACGAGTTAGAGTTTTGCTTTTTAAATATTCGACGCTTAATGAGTGAATTGTTGCACAGCTTTGAAATATTCTCTCAGGAACCTGCTATTCAATTTAATCCTCATGCACGTCAATTCAAGTACCGGCTGATTGCTTATCTCAATTTATTAAAGCAGCGTCATGCTTATATTTTTGTTCAGTTTGAAGATCAAGATCACTATCAGCACCATCTTAATTTAGTGACGACTCCCTTGGAACAGCTGCGAGATCAGGTGAATGGTGCCATTGAACAATGTCGTCTCCTGCAACAGCAGTTGCGCCAATTGGAACGCGATGCCAAACAATCGGCAAAAACGACCTTTATCAAACGTCTAATCAGTAAGCCAGAAAATAATATTAAGAAAATAAATGTATTAAAAACATCAATGGTTGAGGTTCATCATCGCTGTTATTTAGAGATCATCCACATTCAAAAACAGTTCTCTCAGCACAGTCTTTATTTAGAATCGAAAAATTTAATTTCCACAAGCGATTCAAAGGTACGCCATTATGCCTTTGCAGATGGCGAAAATGGCATGACACGATTGCCTCTTTTACTGCAATTACCCGAGAACCGGGACAGCTTTAACCTGCAAAGCATAGCCTTGGTTTTAGTTCAAGATATGGTGCATTCTGCCAAACATTAGGGAATCGACTGATTCCCTAGGTTTGATATTTAGCACTTTGATTAAGTTATAGCGGCTTAGAGCCCCATCGATTCTAAAGTCTTGCCTTTGGTTTCTTCACCTAAGACTAAAATTACAAAAGCAACACCCAGCAATACTGCAGTAAACATCGTAAAGACGTGGCTGAAACCATTGTTCATCACCATCATATGGGTGACTACAATCGGCGCTACAATCCCGCCCATACGCCCCACAGCAGAGGCCCAGCCCGAACCAAAGGCACGAATATTAGTTGGATACTGTTCTGGCGTATAGGTATAAAGCACGCCCCATGCACCCAAGTTAAAGAACGACATCAGGCAACCCCACAACATAATCATGTTCACAGTATTGGCTTGGCCAAAGAAATAAGCCGAAACCGCACACATGCCAATAAAGCCCGCCAATGTGGCTTTACGTCCCAGTTTTTCTACCAGCCATGCTGCCGCGACATAACCTGGAAGCTGCGCCAGAATCATGATCAGTACATATTCAAACGACTGTACGATGGTATAACCCTGTTTGACCAGCAAACTTGGCAACCAGGTAAAAATCCCATAATACGAATAGACAATGCCGAACCAAATCAGCCATAGCATTAAGGTACGACGGGCAAATGGGCCGGTCCAAAGCTGTTTAAAAGAAATATTCTGTTTTTCTGCAACAGGTTTAACTTCAATGTGCTCAATTACTTCCACGCCACATTGACGTTCCAGTTTTTGAATCAAAGCATGGGCTTCTTCAATCCGTCCCCGGTTAATCAAATATGGAACGGATTCCGGTACTTTTTTCAGAATCATAAATACATAAATGGCAGGCAAACCACCAATTAAAAATGCGACATGCCAGCCATAACTTGGAATCACAAAATAAGACACCAAGGCTGCAACCAGCCAGCCCAAGCCCCAAAAACTTTCCAGTAAAACGATAAAACGTCCACGTACTTGCGCAGGAATGTATTCACTGACCAAAGTCACAGCAACCGGAAGCTGCCCACCTAGGCCCAGCCCCACAATAAAACGAAAGATCAATAACCAGGTCAAATTGGGTGCAAAGGCACATAAAGCGGTAGCGATACTATAAGTCACCAAGGTAATCGCAAATACGGTACGACGCCCAATGCGATCGGCCAATCCACCAGAGAACACCGCGCCAATGGCCATCCCGACAAAGCCAATTGACACCACCCAACCTTTTTCAGTTGGGGTCATGTTCCATTCTTCGGCCATGGTGGTCAAAATAAAAGCAATCAGACCGGTATCCATTGCATCGAACATCCAGCCAAGTCCGATCACCCATAGCAAGGTATAGTGAAACTTACCAATGGGTAAGCGTTGTACGCGTGAGACTAAATCCATAACAAGATCTCTGATGTGATGAAAGGATGCATACTGCTTTCCCAACAGGATTTATGATTTTGCTGATTTTTATCGTTTAATTAAAAAATTATGCACGCTTATCTGGTCGCTCATCTCTTATTGTTTATGCAATTTTTTATGAAGCATCTTTGGAAGATGCTGATTGATCATCATCATCTTTATAAATGAATTTCGGCATTTCCAGTCCGAAGTAGATGGCGATACAGCGTAAAGAGAAACCGAAAATCAGGGTCGAAATCACGGTCACTTCCAACGAGAAACCGATCTCCTGGCAAACCCAATAACAGATAACAGAAACAAAGGAAATACTGGCATACAGTTCACGGCGGAACACCAAGGGTACATCATTACACAGGATATCACGCAGAATACCGCCAGATACACCAGTAAGAACACCGGCCACGGCAGAAACCACAAAACCATGCCCCATCTGAAGTGCAATCTGGCAACCAATCACAGTAAAGCCAATCAGCCCCATGGCATCGAGAATCAGGAAAATTGAGCGCAAATGGCGCATCCATTTGGCAATCAGAATTGTGACAAAAGCAGCAGCGCAGGTCAGCACGAGATATTCAGGATGTTTGACCCAGGTCAGTGGATAATGTCCGAGTAATACATCCCGAACTGAACCGCCACCCAGTGCAGTCACACAAGCAATCAGTATTACCCCAAACCAATCCATACTACGCCGACCAGCAGACAAAGCCCCTGTCATGGCTTCTGCCGTAATCGCAATAATATAAATCACCAATAGCAACATTGCCCTTCTTCCACTGAGGGTAATCGATGCACGTTATTCTAAGGCAAATCCAGAGGAAATTTACAGATATTGTGCACAACATTGTTTAAATTTTTTCCCCGATCCACAAATGCAAGCTTGCTTCATGGTAATTTTCATCTCAGCGGTTGGATCCAGAAAATACCAGGCATCAGCATGTTGTACAAAATGTGAAATTTCATGATGAACCTGAGCCTGTTTGCCATCATGATAATGTGCCTTGAATTCTACCTGTGCATGATTTTTATCTATTTTTTCTTTGGCTTGCACAATTTCCAGCTTAAGCCACTGATTGGATTTACTCCAGTCGGCGATGGCAGCCACATCTAAGGCCTGTTGCTGTCCAATAGCTGTGGTTTTAACAATATATTCAATCTCATGCTTGGCAAATGCACTATAACGTGAACGCATCAGCTGTTCTGCGGTCTGTGCTTTCGCATTTCCCAAATGCAGCGGCTGGCAACAGCTGGCATATATCCCAACACCACATGGACAATTAATTTCTGACATTAAATTTTCCCCATAAAAAATAGCCTGACGATGCAGGCTATTTTAATCAATTATCTTGGTTTAAAGATCATCTACCGTAATTTAGTTAATCATCGGCATCATTTTCAATTTGCGGAATGATATGGACTTTATCAATTTTATGACCGTCCATCGTGACTACTTCAAAGATATGGCTATCAGCTTCAAGTTTTGCGCCACTTTCCGGCAAATGGCCCAAGTGGTGTAAAATATAGCCTGACAAGGTTGAATACTGTTCAGACTCATCGACCAGATCGCGACCCAAAAGTAAGGATACGTGACGAATATCCGTCGAGCCATCCAGAATTAAAGTTCCATCTTCCAAACTTTCTGCAGCCGTTTCAAATTCGTCTTCATCAGGAAATTCACCGGCAATCGCTTCAAGAACATCAATAGGGGTGGCAATTCCTTCAATCGACCCATATTCATTCAGCACAATCGCCAACTGTAACGGTGCCTGGCGTAACTGCTCCATCACCATCAATACCTGGGCATTTTCATGCACAATCACCGGTTCACGTAAGTGACGTTCAAAATTGAGCACACCGGTTTCAATGTATTCATTCATTACTTTATGGGTCAGGACTACACCGGCAATATTGTCCAGCTCACCATGCGCAACAATTAAACGCGAATGGGTCATGCTCAATAACTGTTCTTTAATGTCAGCATCGTCTTCGTCTAAATCAATCCATTCCAGTTCAGGACGTGGTGTCATCACTGATTTCACCGGTCGTTCAGACAGTCCCAGTACCCCTTGTACCATCACACTATGATAAGCGCCATTTTGTTCATTAAAGACTTCATCGGCAAATGCACGGGTTGCCAGTACATCCTCGCTATCATTATTTTGCGATTCTGACTTGCCACCCAGCATACGCATCACTGCAGAAGCGGTACGGTAACGCAAGTCCGTGGTGGTAACCATTTTCTCTTGATTACGGCGCATGGTCTGGTTAATAAATTCGACTACCACCGAGAACCCAATTGCAGCGTATAAGTAGCCTTTAGGAATATGGAAACCGAAACCTTCAACAATGAGCGAGAAACCAATCATCATCAAGAAGCCCAGACATAGAATAACCACGGTTGGATGCTTGTTAACGAAATCCATCAGCGGTTTTGATGCCCAAAGCATAATGCCGACTGCAATCACCACCGCAATCATCATGACAGAAAGGTCTTTCACCATTCCGACTGCAGTAATCACACTGTCTAAAGAAAATACCGCATCCAGCACCACAATCTGAACAATTACCATCCAGAAAGCAGCATGCACCGGGTTCTCTTCTTTCTGCGGTTGAGTTCCTTCAATGCGTTCATGCAGTTCCATGGTGCCTTTAAATAAAAGGAACACACCACCAAACAATAGAATCAAGTCTCGACCGGAGAAAGGATGCTCCAAAACATGGAACAGGGGTTGGGTTAAGGTCACAACCCAGGCAATGGAAGCCAGCAAAATTAAGCGCATACCCAAAGCAAGGAGCAAGCCGACAATACGACCGGCATTACGTTGTTCTGGTGGGAGTTTTTCCGCCAAAATGGCAATAAAGACCAGATTGTCGATCCCGAGAACAATTTCTAAAACCACTAACGTGGCCAGTCCAATCCATGCAGCTGGATCTGACATCCATTCAAAGATCATTGGATGTTCTCCTGCAGGGGATTAAGAACTGATTTTAGGAGGTTCATATTAAAATCGGCGAATATTCTATGAACAGCATTCTGTATATTTTTTGCGGAAGAATTGAGATGTTCAGAGTGAGGACAACCACTACCCATGTTGATTCATTTATTGGAAAACAGATTTTTAGTATAGCAAGATGAACCAGAAATTCATCTTTTTTTCAGCTCTCCCTCTTCTCTCTTCCCCAGTTTTAACAAATCTTTGCAAAGCCTGTGCATGACATCACATGCTGTGTCATATTTTTTGTCTAAGCTAGAGCATGAAAAAATAAAGTGCTATGGTAAAAAGTATAATGATGAACAGTGTATTAAAAATGACTCCAAAACATAAAAATCCTACGCCCAAAACCACTCAACCTTTAATTGCCCTGTATTGCGGTTCACGCTCAGGCAACAAGCCCATTTACCAGGAAAAAGCCATTGCTCTGGCTCAAGGTCTTTCAGGTCTGGGTTTTGGGCTGGTCTACGGTGGTGCCAGTATTGGCTTAATGGGACAGGTCGCCGATGCGTTCAGACAACGCGGTGGTCAGACGGTCGGAGTGATTCCTGAATTCATGCTTGATTATGAAATTGCACATAACCAACTCACCGAGTTGCATATCGTAGAAAGTATGCATGAGCGCAAGGCCATGATGGCGGAACGTGCCAGTGCTTTTGTTGCCCTGCCCGGTGGCTTGGGTACCTTTGAAGAAATTCTGGAAATTGCCACCTGGGGCCAGCTGAATCAGCATCAAAAGCCCATGATGCTGTATAACGTGAATGGCTTTTATGATGCCTTAATTGCCCAACTTGATCATGCGGTCAGTGAGGGCTTTTTACCACCACAGCATCGGGCGAAACTGATTATTTGCAATCATGCAGATCAGATTGTGAATGCGATTAAAAATCTTGGCGCTCCAAAACATTTTGCCATTTAAATTTATGTCATCACAGTAAAAAACAATAAAAAAGCGAGCCTAAAGCTCGCTTTTTTATTGTTCTGTATGCGCTATAAATTTGAAATAAAGTTATAGAACCATGGTAGCGTCGTTGCCAAGACAATACTCATGATTAAGCCAACCATCAACTTCATCGCATCTTTACTGACATTGCGTGAAGTCCGGTATTTATTGACCTCCGCCAGATGCATCGACATGGCAAATTCACGACCAGCCAGCAGACCCAAGAATACCCAGGTGGTACTCATGGGAATATTGCTCCACTCTTTGAAAACCAGCAAAATAATGGCGTAAATAAAATCGATAATGGTTGCGGAACGAATATCCGCCACACCGGTTTTGGTATCGATAATTTTTTGGATTGCACCACCACGTTGATAGAAAATCATGCCCAATAGAATGACAAAAACCAAAATCGCGAAAATCAAAAATTCCAGCGGAACCTGACGTGGCACATAAACGAAAATATTGGCCAGATCCTGAATCAGCCATTGGCTCCATAAAAACGCTGTGGACACCCATTGCAAACCAATCCAGACATTAGAAACTTTATGGTCTCGGGTTTTACTGAAATAAACTGAAATGCCTTTAATCACAAAACGATAAACAATAATGGCCACTACAAATGCAACGGCATAACCCATCATCGATTTGGTCAGCATGGAACCCAGACTGCTTGGCGA
The DNA here is from genome assembly GCF_045628685.1 of Acinetobacter sp. GTDB lineage: Bacteria > Pseudomonadota > Gammaproteobacteria > Pseudomonadales > Moraxellaceae > Acinetobacter. Next base: position 10,589 of record NZ_JAZQPV010000002.1, on the reverse strand, counting down.
AAAAATGGTGAGGACTAAAAATGTGGTACTGACCGGAATGCCATATTTAGTTAAAATAATCAGTAATATAGGCGGAACAATATACAGCCAGGTAATTCCGCCTTCGGGAAAAGGAATGGTTTCCAGACGACCATATGAGGCATCACCAACACCTGAAGCCCACCAACCATAAAGCAAGACTACGCTTAAAATACTACTGGTATATAGCCACAGTATCCACCAGGGACGATGGGCATTGGATGAAATAAAGGTACCTAAGGTTTGCGGCACATCATTTCCGACAATTGAATACGCGGCTAGACAGAAGCCAACAATCATCAAAATTTCGATTGTCATAAAAACAAAACCTTTTTCACCAATTAAAAGTACTCGTCCAGCGCGGCTGGAGGCGGGGTCAGATTATGACAGTTTTATGTCATTTTAATGACATCAGCATAACAAGATTTTGTTATCGCCGACAAAAAAGCAGCTTAATGTTGTTTTTATCTGCAATTTTTTCTTTTAAAGAAACTGGATGGCGTAGAGTTGAATAACTGACTTCATTAGGAGAAGAAGAGTAAAAAGCTGAGCTATGCTCTGAATTTTATTTTCTTTGTATGAAATTTCAACTAGTTTGTCGATCAAAAACAGGAATCGGGTGTCCGTCTGATCTGTGCTTTTTGCGCTTTGCAGAAGATTGATAGAGCAACTTTTTTCTTACACTATATTTAGTCGGTTCCTTTAAACTATTTAAAAATTTTACTTTTATAATATTATGAACACCACGCCATCCCATGAAGCCTTACAACCTGAATTTAGACTACTGGTCTTTTTAGTGTCTATTGGCTTTTTTATGCAAGGTTTGGACACCACCATTGTCAATACCGCAATTCCTGCAATGGCGGCAAACCTGGGTGAAGATCCGCTTCGAATGCAGAGTGTGGTGGTGGCCTATGTGCTTTCCGTGGCTGCTTGTATTCCATTAAGTGGCTGGCTGGCAGACCGATTTGGAGTACGCAGCACCTACTTTAGCGCAATTATTATCTTTACTCTGGCATCTTTAGGATGTGGACTTGCCAACAGCTTAAATGAACTGCTGGTCTATCGGGTTATTCAGGGAATTGGCGGGGCATTATTATTACCTGTCGGTCGCTTGGCCATGCTCAAGGTTATTCCGCGTAACCAATTTTTGTCTGCCATGAGTTTGATGAGTCTTGCAGGACTAATGGGTCCGCTTATCGGCCCGACACTGGGTGGATGGATGGTCGAAGTGACGACCTGGCACTGGATCTTTCTGATTAACATTCCAATGGGACTTTTAGGCTGTTTAATTACAGTTAAAGCCATGCCAAATGTGACTGAACCTACTGTTAAATCATTCGATTTTTCCGGTTTTATACTGTTGGTGATTGCGATGGTGGGCGTTTCAATGGGGGTCGAAAACTTTTCTAGCCCCCATCATTCGCTGTGGTGGAGTACTGGATTAATTACTGCCGGTTTGATAGCAGCTGCTATTTATGCCTATCATGCCCATAGTCATCAAAATGCACTGTTCCGCAGCAAGTTATTTAGTAATCAAATTTATGCCATTGGTATTATTGGTAATTTCTTTGCCCGCTTAGGCGGCAATGCTATGCCTTTTTTACTCCCCCTGATGTTGCAGGTAGCCTTTGGTTTTGAGCCGTTTATTACCGGTTTGTTAATGATCCCCACCGTACTGGGTTCACTGGCATCAAAGCCGGTTATTCGTCAAATTGTTCAACGCTTTGGCTATAGAAAAATATTATTGGTCAATACCTTGTTGGTCGGCGCGTGTATTGCCAGTTTTGCCTTGACTACGGCAAACACGCCTATCTGGTTACGCGCTTTGCATTTCTTTATTTTTGGCATTCTGAATTCTCTGCAGTTTGTATCGATGAATACATTCACTTTAAAGGATTTACCGCAACAGGATGCCAGCAGTGGCAATAGTTTCTTATCAATGATTATGATGGTATCCATGAGTATTGGCGTGGCGTTGGCAGGAACCTTGGTGAACGTCTTTACAGCGTATTATGGCGTCGAAAACATTACTACGGCATTTCATAGCACCTTGATTTTACTGGGCTGTATTAACCTTATCACTGCCTATATTTTCTGGCATATTCCCCACAAGACCCCAGTTTAAGTGGATTGAAGAAACAACGTGGTTTGCAGCTTCAGATCGCGTTATCATGTACTCGATCAATCATGTCTAAATTATATATGCCTAAAAAACGATTTGCCCAGACTAGCCCTAAAAAGCTTTACGTCTCTTGCGCAGGCTTGGTGCTAATGTGCATCGCAATCGTATTTTATGTTTTTGTATTGCATCATAATCCTGCCTCAGCACAGGAATATCCGATTAAAGGTTTTGATGTATCGCATCATCAAGGTGATATTCAGTGGAAGCTAATTTCCCCAAAAAATTATCAATTTGTTTATCTCAAAGCTACGGAAGGTGGCGATTTTAAAGATCGAAAATTTCAAGACTATTGGCTGCAAGCGCGTGAACATGGCTTGATGGTCGGTGCTTATCATTTTTATCGTTTATGCCGTGACGGTGAAATTCAGGCACAAAATTTTATTGAAACCGTACCCAATAAAGCCGATGCCTTACCGCCAGTGATTGATCTGGAATATGACAGCAATTGCATCAACACCTATACTAAGGAACAACTGCTTAAAGAAATTCAGGTCATGCATGATCGCTTATATCAGCATTATGGCAAACAACCCATTTTCTATATTTCCAAGTCATTTTATAACATTATTCTGGCTGGGGAATTTTCCAAAACGCCACTGTGGGTTCGTGAATATCAGGGCAAACCAGATTTAAAAGGCACGCCGAAATGGCTGTTCTGGCAGCATACCAATCAGGGAACCATCAAAGGCATTGCTAAAGTTGTCGACTTAAATGTGTTTAATGGAGATCAATCTGACTGGATCAGTTTTTTAGAAAAAAATAAAATTTACACTCAAAAACCAATTGAAAATTTACCGAAAAAATAACAAGATGAGATTAATTTCTCATCAACAATAAAAATAATACCCAACTACAAGCAGGAAAATTATGTCGATTAAAAAAGGTCTTTGGATTTCATTGGGACTGTTTATTCTGTTGGTAGTGGCTGGCATTGTTTTTTTACTGCAACCTTCCGGTCAAGTGTCTGATTTTCAAAAATGGCAATATCAAGCCGCTGAAAACACATCCACATCTTCACGCCTGAAGGTAAAGTTTTTTGGTGTTTCAACATTACTTTTTGATGATGGCAAAACCCAGATTTTAATTGATGGATTCTTTACTCGCCCTTCCCTGTCTCAAGTTCTGTTTCAAAAAATTCAAAGTACGCCTGATGTAATCCGGCGAATGGTTCAGCAACAGCACTTACAGCGTACTCAGGCGATTTTAGTAACACATTCACATTATGATCACGCACTGGATATTGCCGAGCTTGGCAAGCAACTCCCCTATACAAAAATTATCGGTTCAAATAGTACGCTAAATATTGCCCGTGGTGGGGCAGTTGCAGAACAGCAACTAATCCAGGTTCAACCTTTACATCCTATGTCCTTTGGTGAGTTCACCATCATGGCCATTGCTTCGCAACATACCCCGCCCACTACAGTGAATAATGATTTGGGTGAGGAAATTTCCCGACCCCTGCAACAACCGGCCCGTTTTTTTGAATTTAAAGAAGGTCATAGTTTTGATTATCTGATTGAACATCAAGGACATAAGATTTTAGTCAAAGCCAGCACCAGTGTGATTCCTAATCAACTGAGAGATTTAAAGATCGATACCTTATTTTTAGGTATTGCCCAGCTGTCACGTCAGTCGACTGAATTTCAGCAAAATTATCTGAATGAAACCCTTAAAACATTAAAACCCAAAGCGGTTGTACCCATTCATTGGGATGACTTTTTTAAACCTGTGGATCAGCCTTTGGAGTTTTTACCTTATCTGGCGGATAATACAGACAAAAGCTTAAAAATTCTGATTCAAGCTACTGAACGACACAAAATCCAGGTGGTTTTACTCAGTCAGCCTGTGTCGTATCCACTTGAACTTGCTCTACAATCTCCGCCATGAAAGTGAGATACTAAAGAAAGACCGAATTAAAGGCAGAATTTAGCACTGCATGAGAAAAATCATTCACATTGATATGGATGCCTTTTATGCCTCCGTGGAACTCAAAGACCGACCTGAATTAAAGCATTTACCCGTGGTGGTTTCTTCGCATCATCCACGCGCGGTGGTTTGTGCAGCATCTTATCCTGCACGCGAGTTTGGTCTGCGCTCAGCCATGTCGATGTCACAAGCCAGAAAACGCTGCCCTCAAGTGGTGGTAATTGAACCTGATTTTGAGAAATATCGCACTGTCTCTGCCCAGATTCATCAGATTTTTCAGCGTTATACAATGCTCATTGAACCCTTGTCTTTAGATGAAGCCTACTTAGATGTCACAGAAAACTTACAGAACATTTCTAGTGCAACTGAAGTCGCCATGCGAATCCGGGAAGATATTTTTCAAATCACTGGCTTAACTGCATCGGCCGGTGTCGCTCCAAATAAGTTTTTAGCTAAAATTGCCTCGGACTGGCATAAACCCAATGGCATTTGTGTAATTAAACCTTCACAGGTGCAAAATTTTATTCAACATTTACCGCTGAAAAAAATTCCCGGTGTAGGCAAAGTTACCCAAGAAAAACTCAAAATTTTGCAATTGGAGACCTTGGGCGATTTACAGAAAATTGAGGAAGCCCTACTGATTCAGCATTTTGGCAAATATGGTGGGCAGCTGTTCCGCTATGCGCAAGGGATTGATGAGCGCCCCATCCAAACTGAGCGCGAACGTCAGCAAATTTCTAAAGAAACCACTTTTGATGATGATCTGACTTTAATCCAATGCCAGAATTATTGGCCTAAACTGCTGGAGCAAGTCTGGCAAAGTCTGGATAAAAAACACCTTTGTGCACGCGGGGTTTCGGCCAAACTCAAACTGAAAAATTTCCAGGTTTTACAGCATAGTAAAAGTTTTAAACAGCCCTTGGAAAATCAGAAACAATTGGAAGATGTACTTCAGCAATTGCTGATTGAAATGCAGATTTCTAAACACTTTCAATTTCGCTTAATCGGTGTTGGGGTTTACCAACTTTCTGACCAGAAAGATCAGCCTCAGCTTTCTCTTTGGTGAGTATTTGGATATTTTTCAATCAAAAGAATAAAATTAGACCAATTAATAATACACAATTGCTCATTTTGCGCTACTCTATTGGTGCGATACATTTATCCATGTAGCCGCTGAGATGCTAAAAATCACCTTTACTTTTAGCATGCTGTCCTGTGATTGGCGTGACGATCAAATCCGAATGTTACAGGGCAACTCTGTTGTAAACCATGGAACTCCCCCATCTTGCATGTCTTCTGCGTATATCTAAAAATCTATCTGCAAACCTATAAGAACAGCGCGCGTAAAGAAAGCTGTGCTCAGTCGTTTCATTGCTACTGTTGTCAATTTATACACTTTTGTACTTTATTACATTGTTGCTGCACTCATTTTTAAAGACCAATTTCCCCTGTAAAGATGGCAATATAGCTACCTTAGCTGCGCTTGTAACATTTAGGGTGGGCTTTTATTCTGACTTAATTTTTGATCCTATATTTGCTGACTAATTTTGTCCTGAATTATTGAACCCATAATTTATGGCAGGGATGTAGTTCTTTTTAAATATCAAGCTTAGGGTCGGTGCAATCAGCTGTTGCTGTATTCCATTTTTTGTCTGGATTTACAGATCGTCTTGATCATCCGAAAATATGGTTGTGATGGTGGGTTTGATTGGCGCCCTTATCGCTGCGATAATACTCAAAACACAGGATTAAAATTTATGAACGTTCAGCGTCTACATGTAGAAAAGCGTTATTGCGAAGTGGCAATTTCAGGAAATCTGATCCATTTGGCAGGTCAATTGGCCAATGACACCTCACTGGATATTAAAGCGCAGACTCAAGAAACAATGGCTAATATTGATCGTCTATTAGCGGAGGCAGGAACCGATAAAACTCATATTCTATCTGTTATGATTTTCTTAAAAGATATAGAACAGGACTATGCTGCAATGAACGAAGTTTGGGACGCTTGGGTCCCTGAAGGTCAAGCACCTGCACGAACATGTGTTGAATCAAGACTCTATGCACCAGATGTATTAGTTGAAATGACGGTGACTGCTGTTCGGACTTCACATTAAAAGAAATAAATAAGCAAGCATGAAAATATGACTTCATGCTGTTATGATTAACCCACGATTCGAATTTTCTTTCGTTCCAACTCAGGATAAAAACTATACTTCTTTGGGATATCTTCAACCTGCGTATCTAAATGGTTGTGAAGAGATTTATCCAATAGAAAATCTTGTCTTAACTGATAATATTCAGGTACATCTTCATAGCGAATCACACGGTATCCCGCCATAGCCAAAAGCGCATCTTGATATTGCGCATTCTGTGGCCGTTTTAATGCCATCGGATCGTCAAGTGCAATAATGGCTGTAACTTGATGATGATTATCAAGCACAACAAAGTCTGCTACCATATTACGATATTTATAGCGGGTACGAGAGTATTTGGTCGTCAATAATGCATCAAATGAAACATGTGCCAATACGGTGCTCTGGGGCAATATTTCCTTGAGTCGGGTATAGGTTAATTGTTCACTAATATTAAAGATAGCTCTTTGCTTTAAAGCACTATCTTGCTGTTTGGTACTACTTTCGAGACTTTTCCAAGCCATGATCAGCATACACAAGAGGAGGAAACTCCCGACCAAAATATAAATCATCATCCGCTTAATCCTTTAAAATTTTTTTATAGTCTGTCCGGTATCACACCGATTATGAAATTCAGTATACAGCTCGTATTTTTATTAAATATTTCAAATAAACAAACTTCATTGAACAATGACGAAATTATTATAAAAACTGACATAAAATTGCATTTCTTTTATTTTCGCCATTTATGCCAAAATTAATCCCTAATCCGACATTTAAAGTAAGGGTATATCAAGATCAAGCGTAAATGCAATAAGACTACAAGATATTGTCAGACAATTCCGACGAAATTTTTCTTCGTGATTTATTTAATTTATTCATAAAAAAAAGGATGCCTGAGCATCCTTTTTTATTTTCCGGACTAAGCTCTCGATTTCGGCTTAGGTTTGCCTTTTGGTTTAGGCCCACCAAACGGTTTTTTCGCATCCCCTGTTTCACGAGGTGGCAAGCCGGTATGCTGAGTCAAAATCTGACCTTTTTCAGGACGCTTTTTGGTATTTGACGGACGTGACGGGTTGGCTGCCGAATTATTCCGAACAGTATTATCAGCGCTACGTTTTTGCGAATCGCCGGCAACTGTCGAATTTTTCTTACGTGCCGATTGATACTGACCTTCAGTGCCCGCAGGCTGATAGGTCGGAATCAAATGCTGTTTCGAGTTACCAATCAGGTCAGAACGGCCCATTTCTTTCAAGGCTTCACGCAGCAATGGCCAGTTATTCGAATCATGGTAACGCAAGAAGGCTTTATGCAAACGACGACGCTTGTCCCCTTTCACGATGTCCACATTTTCAGTATAACGCGCCACTTTCGCCAACGGGTTTTTACCGGTGTAGTACATGGTGGTTGCTGTTGCCATTGGTGAAGGATAGAAAGTCTGTACCTGATCGGCACGGAAACCATTCTTCTTCAACCAAACCGCCAAGTTCATCATATCGTAATCGGTAGTACCCGGATGCGCCGCGATGAAGTAAGGAATAAGATATTGTTCTTTGCCTGCTTCCTTACTAAAACGGTCAAACATCTGTTTAAAGCGATCATAGGTACCAATACCCGGTTTCATCATCTTCGACAATGGACCTTTTTCGGTATGTTCCGGGGCAATTTTAAGGTAACCACCGACGTGATGCTGAACCAGCTCTTTCACATATTCAGGGTTCAACACAGCCAAGTCATAACGCAGACCTGAACCAATCAGAATCTTTTTAATGCCTTTCAATTCACGTGCTTTACGATACAACTGCGTCAATGGTGCATGATCAGTATGCAAGTTTTGACAAACACCCGGGAATACACACGATGGTTTACGACAGTTTTTCTCAATTTCAGGATCTTTACACTGCAAACGATACATGTTCGCAGTCGGACCACCTAGGTCGGAAATAATACCAGTAAAGCCAGGTGCGGTATCACGAATTTTTTCCACTTCGCGCAGAATCGATTCTTCAGAGCGGTTCTGAATAATACGACCTTCATGTTCGGTAATCGAACAGAAAGTACAGCCGCCAAAACAGCCACGCATGATATTTACAGAGAACTTGATCATGTCGAATGCTGGGAAACGTGCCTCACCATAAGATGGATGTGGCAGACGTGCATACGGCAAGTCAAACACATAATCCATTTCTTCTGTCGTTAACGGAATGGGTGGCGGATTTAACCAGACATCCCGTTCACCATGCTTTTGTACCATGGCACGGGCATTACCTGGGTTAGTTTCCAAATGCAAAATACGGTTGGCATGAGCATACAGAACCGGATCACTAGCCACTTCTTCAAATGCAGGCAAGCGAATCACAGCCAGTTCACGTGGCGGTAATTTATGTTTAATCGCTTTGGATGGCGCAACTTGAAGCTGAACAATTTGCGTATCGGCGTCCAGATTATCCCCTTCGTGGATAATTGGATTGGCAACCGGTTCTTTTTGAAAATTTTGATATTGAGTTAAAGAGTTACCTTTGTCTTTTTCTATTTCACAGCCGTCTAAATCTTCAGTCATCACATAAGGATTGATGATTGGATCTACACGTCCGATGCTATCGACATCGTTGGATGCAATTTCGACAAACTTGGCTTTAGAGGCACGGTTATGTTTATTCACAATAAATGCCGTACCGCGGACATCGGTAATTTCGTGAATTTTTTCGCCTTTAGCCAAACGATGCATGACTTCAGTAATTGAACGTTCACCATTACCGTACATCAACAAATCAGCTTTTGAATCCATCAACACCGAACGACGAACTTTATCTGACCAGTAGTCATAATGCGCAATACGACGCAATGATGCTTCAATCCCGCCTAAGAGTACTGGAACGTCAGGGAATGCTTCACGGCAGCGCTGACAATAAACAGTTGCTGCACGATCTGGACGCTTGTTCGGCTGATTATCTGGTGAATAAGCGTCGTCAGAACGGATTTTACGGTCCGCGGTATAACGGTTGATCATGGAATCCATATTGCCAGCGGTCACGCCCCAAGCAATAGTCGGTTTACCCAACACACGGAATGCTTCAGGATCGGTCCAATCAGGCTGAGCGATAATCCCCACACGGAAGCCTTGTGCTTCAAGGGCACGTCCAATAATGCCTGAACAGAAAGATGGGTGGTCGATATAAGCATCGCCACAAACTAAAATAAAGTCACAGGCATCCCAGCCGAGTAGATCCATTTCCTCGCGTGACATCGGCAAAAATGGTGCGGGTTCAAAACAAGACGCCCAATATTTGTCGTAATCAAACAACGCGGTCGGCGCTGTCTGTGCGGTATAAGCTGTAGACATGGCTAGCAAATTCTCGGCTGGCAGATGAAAGATCTAAAATGAGATCAAAGAAGAAAGCCGATTATTTTACCATGAATTCCCCTTATATTCCTGATTAAAAAATATACCAAAACAGTAATTTAAATTTTTAATTACTCATTTTTGATAAAGATGGTCGACGAGGGAGCCGGATAGAAAAAAAACTATCGAGAGAATCAGCATTGTTATTAACATTGTAGTAAAGTAAGTATGTTGTCTCGCCCCCGACCTATTGCATCCGCTTGCTGCATAAGGTGAACTCTAAATTCCCACAATATATAAGCAATGAAATCAATCCAATCCCGGCTAGTGAAAGTTCAAAGAGTTTCTCTAACAGTGATAACTCATATAGTTAAACACTGTAATAAAACATCCCATCAAACTAAAACCTTTGGCAAAAGTAAGTAAAACTTCGGATCAGCCAATTTTTTAACCAAGGATTCTCTAAAATGAGCAAAGCGAATCAGATCAGGTTTAAAGTGCTTAGACGTGGGGAAAATCTTATAAAAAGTCACCGCAATAACCAAATCAAATAAAGCAATCATCAAGGTTACCATTTAAAAATAAAATTCACCAAAACCCCCAGCAATGACATGACTATCCATTCCGCCAATAGCAGCACTACTACCCCATGGCAAAACAGATATCTTTTTTACTATTAATAATTTCTTTAATAATCAAAGATGTAACTTTGGGGACGACTTCTATTTCTGCAAAAAATGCTCTGCTGAAATTGTGGAAAGCAGATTCAACGTACTCTTAAATTAAATACTTAATCCAAGAAAAAGCTCCCCACGGACTACGGAGCTTTGTAAAAATATAAATTTCCGCGCATAAAAAAAACCCCCTCTGCCTGTGGCGGAGGGGGTTTTGGAATTAATGAGCTGGCGATGACTTACTCTCACATGGGTAACCCCACACTACCATCAGCGCAAAGAGGTTTCACTTCTGAGTTCGGGAAGGG
>NZ_JAZQPV010000001.1:0-62336 GCF_045628685.1 Acinetobacter sp. | reverse complement strand
CGTGGTGGTTGGGGAATTGGTCCGTGTGTTTCAATCAATATGGGGCAATCTTCAAATACCAAAAAAACTGAATTAGCTCGCCTATTGGGTGAGCAGGAAGCTGTGGTTCAGGCAGCTCAATTCAAAAATTGCCCGATTATTGTTCGCAATAAAATTCAGTAATTATTGGAATAATCACTCTGTTGGACATCTTAAATGTACTGCAGGGTGATAAAATCTTAATAAAATGTTTCAGTTAAATTTTATTAATATCAAATACTTGTTTATTTGATGGGTGAAATATAAACGCCCAAGGTCACGATTTCATAATCGAAATACTTGTCACTTTTTGTGACTTTCGTATAAGGTGTGCCCTGTTTATTGGTGATATCAGGTATTTATGATCGAGAGTTGGCTTTTTGTGTTGGCGGTGATTGCGGTTCTGATGATTCCGGGCCCAACTAACGCATTACTTGCAAGCTCTGCACATCAACAAGGCATTGCCAAAACCAGTTTATTTATTCCAGCCGAGCTGCTGGGTTATTTTTATGCCATTAATTTATGGGCATTGCTGATTCACTTATGTAGTCCAGTCTGGCCGAATTTCATTCATATTGTGCATTTTTTTAGTGCACTCTATGTGGGTTGGATGGCCTTCCATTTATGGAAAGTCTCAGATTTACAAAAACATAATCAACGTCATTCTTCTATTCGACCTCGACAACTGTTCTTTTCCACCTTTAAAAATCCTAAAGCCTTGTTGTTTGCCACCGGCATTTTACCAATCGAAACCTGGAACAGTCCGACCAATTTTGTCTTGGTATTTGCAGCATTTAGTTTGGTACTGTTGCCTACTGTGGTGTTCTGGATGTCATTTGGAAGTGCAATTCTGGCAGGTCAATCGACACAAATCAAAACCGATCTTTTATATAAAGGATCGGCCATGCTGCTGCTGCTGGGGATGTTGCCTGTAGTTATTCGTTTCTTTTAAATTTCAAAGCCGTTGCAACATACCAGTTTAATATGCCTTTTTCAGCTTTTGACGAATAAAACCAATAATGCCGGGCAGGACACTAATAATAATAATGCCAAAAATCAGATGAGTAAAATTGTCTTTGACAATTGGCATGTTGCCAAATAAATAACCCAGAGTAATAAATGATCCGACCCAGCAGAATGCCCCAATCAGATTGTAGCTTAGAAAGAACTTATAATTCATGCTGCCGGCACCGGCGACAAATGGCGCGAAAGTACGGGCAAAAGGTACAAAACGGGCAAAAATAATGGTTTTACCACCATGTTTTTCAAAGAATTTTTGCGTATAAGCTAAGTGTTGTTTGTTAATAAAACGGGATTCCATTTCAAAAACACGTGGCCCGATATATTTACCAATATGATAATTCAGCGTGTCACCCAATACGGCAGCAATAAAGAGCAGGATGATGAGAATGAATGGATCCATTGCCCCTGTTGAAGCAGCTAACGCCCCTGCAGCAAACAATAAGCTGTCACCCGGTAGAAACGGCATTACCACCAAACCGGTTTCCACAAAAATAATTAAGAAAAGAATGGCATAAATCCAGACGCCATAATTGGTGATAAATTCGAGCAGATGGTCATCAACATGTAAGATAAAATCAAGCAGTTCCATGGGGCTACAGGCAACAAAAATGTGCTGAAATCCTAGCAGTCTGTGACATGAAAGTCAGTATCAGAAAAGAAATTAATTGCTTTTTCATGCTTTCTCTTTATAACGATTTATCTTACAAATTATTTTTTGGACCCCTCTAGAAAAGATCAGAATAACAGTTCATTAAAACAAAAGTTAAGAGCTGCTTAATGTTTAATCCAAATATAGCTGTAATAAAACAGGATTCTATCTCGACAAACCAATGCCTTGCTGAGTCTGTTAGCAGGTTTGCTGATGGCTTATATTTTTTGTTTCTAACTGGATGAAAATAAATGCTTGTGCCACCTCCGGGTATAGCGAATCCAAAGATGTACCTGATGGGCCTCTACCTTTAAGCATCTTGATTGTTGTATTGGGTGATGGTCTGGCCTGTTCTTTGGCTTCCAAGCCAGTTTGGTCGCCTTATGTTTAGTCATTATTACCGTAATTTGCGGCTTTGTTTTTCATGGTACTGGCACTCCGGATGATATGCTTCAATTGATAAAAAATATCATCATAACAGGGGTATTGTTGCTGATGTTACAGAGTGCAGGCAAATTCAGTAAATATTATAGAGTTGAAAATAATCATTAAATTTAGAAAAAAGTAGGATTTAAGCTGTAATATTATTTTTTTGTAATTACATAAAAGTTGTCTGTCATACATAAAAGCTGCGTACAAATTGCCTGAATATTGTTTCAATAATGATTGCAACTGCAATATGGAGTCAATCATGAACAAAATATTATTGGCACTGTTTGTTACGGGTTCAATGCTTTTTACAGCACCTGCATGGGCAGCTGAAAGTGATCAGGTCGTTATGACTAAAGCTGATCAGGCCATTATCACTGAAGCTGCTCAAAATACGGTGACTGTGGCACAAGCAAAACGACTTCCCGATAAAACTTTAGTCACGCTTACCGGTGTAATTGCTATAAAAACACATAAGAATCATTTTGAACTGAAAGATAGCTCTGGCAAAATTGGTATAAATCTAGATTCTAAGTTATGGAGATCAATCCACCTGACACCAGGTGATAAAGTGAAGGTAGTGGGTAAAGTGGATACCCATAATGGTAAATCAACCAATATCGATGCGATTCAAATCGCAAAAAGGAAAAATCCAGCTGATCAATGGAGTTGGTTTCATCGGATTTTGAGATGAAGGATGAATTATGCAAACCCATGATTTTTAGAATATTTTATGAAGTTGATTAAGGAATGAAGTTTAGACTTATGGTAATAAACCGACGAGTAGTGATCCGGTTGAAATAGAAAAATTGCTCATAAAAAAGTACTTAAAAAAGTGCTTTTTTATGAGCAAAATATAGTGCATTTAATTGAATACAGGCCTTGTGCGAATAGTGTGCTTAATGCGCCGAAAAATGATAGAATGCAGCGCTTATTTCGTTTGCCTTACATAGTTGTTTGTCATGACTACCAATACTCAAATCACTGAAGACCGCATCCTGATCTTGGACTTCGGTTCTCAATACAGTCAGCTTATCGCACGCCGTGTACGTGAAGCTGGCGTATATTCTGAAATGTATGCCTATGACATGTCTGAAGAAGACATTCGCGCATTTAATCCAAACGGTATCATCTTGTCTGGTGGTCCTGAAAGTGTTCATGAAGAAGGTAGTCCACGCGCACCTGAAGTTGTATTTAACTTGGGTGTACCTGTGTTGGGTATTTGCTATGGCTTACAAACCATGTCTGAACAGCTTGGCGGTAAAGTAGAGCCAGGTACAGTGCATGAATTTGGTTATGCAGCAGTTGACGTTTTAGTCCGTGACCAGCTTCTTGGCGATTTGGACGATGGCGAGAACAAACTGAATGTTTGGATGAGCCATGGCGATAAAGTTAGTGCGATTCCAGAAGGTTTTTCTGTGACTGCAAGTACGCCAAGCTGTCCCTTTGCAGCAGTAAGCGATGAAAAACGTCGTTTTTACGGTGTGCAGTTCCATCCAGAAGTCACCCATACGGCAAAAGGTGCAGAGTTATTATCTAACTTTGTACACAGCATTTGCGGATGTCGTAACCTTTGGAACTCCGAAAATATTATCGACCTACGTGTTGAACAATTACGTGCTCAAATCGGCGATCAAAAAGTATTGCTTGGTCTTTCAGGTGGTGTAGATTCCTCTGTAGTTGCTGCACTTTTACACCGTGCGATTGGTGATCAATTGACTTGCGTATTTGTAGACAACGGTTTGCTTCGTTTAAACGAAGGCGAGCAAGTGATGGACATGTTTGCAAAAAACATGGGTATCCGAGTAATTCGTGCCGATGCTGAAGAGCGTTTCTTGTCTGCACTTGCAGGTGAAGTTGATCCTGAGAAAAAACGTAAAATCATCGGGCGTGAATTCATTGAAGTCTTCGCTGAAGAAGCACGTGGTTTAGACGGAGTAAACTTCCTTGCTCAAGGTACGATTTACCCTGACGTGATCGAATCTGCTGCGACTAAAAACGGTAAAGCGCACGTGATTAAATCACACCACAACGTGGGCGGTTTACCAGAAGATTTAGCATTTGAATTGGTTGAGCCAATTCGTGACTTATTTAAAGATGAAGTACGTCGTTTAGGAACCACTTTAGGTTTGCCACATGAAATGCTTTACCGTCATCCATTCCCGGGTCCGGGTTTGGGCGTGCGTATTTTGGGTGAAGTGAAAAAAGAATATGCTGACATCCTTCGTTTAGCTGATGACATTTTCATGCAAGAACTTCGTGCCAGCGGTTGGTATGACAAAACTGCTCAAGCATTCGCTGTATTCCAACCAGTTAAATCTGTTGGTGTAGTAGGCGATGGTCGTCGTTATGCATGGGTGATTGCACTTCGTGCAGTTGAAACTGTTGACTTCATGACAGCACGTTTCGCTCATCTTCCATATGAACTGGTTGATAAAATTTCAACGCGTATCATGAACGAAATTGCTGACGTTTCACGTGTTGTATATGACGTGTCATCTAAACCACCAGCAACGATTGAATGGGAGTAATTTTCTAAAGAAAATTACTAGAAAAAGAGCGCTTAGGCGCTCTTTTTTTATTCTATAATTATTAAAAATTAAATACTTAATGAGAAAATAAATGGCATTGCCTACTTACGATCAACTCATGTTGCCATTGATGAAATTATTATCAGAGCGAGATGAGGCAATTAAAATTTCACAAGCTACTGAAATTTTAGCTCAGCGATCAGGCTTAACTGAAGAAGAATTAAATAAATCGCTAGCTAGTGGTAATAATTTTTTTAAAAGTAGAGTTGGTTGGGCCAAAACATATCTTGTAAAAGCAGGCTTAATTTCACAACCTAAGCGTGCATTTTGTGAATTAAGTGCAGAAGGCAGAAAACTGGATTTAAATAATATTACCGCAATCACAAATGATTTTTTGATGAGGTTTGATGAGGTTTGATGGATTTTCAGAATTTCACCTAGGAACTAATTCAGGTTCAGAGTCAAACAACCGAAAAGATACAATTAGAGATATTGATGCTGCTAAAAAAAGTGAGACTCGAACACCTGAAGAAATTATTCAAAATACAACAATGCTATTAATTTCTTCATTAAAAAATGATCTTTTGAAATTAGTAAAAGAAAATAGTCCATCTTTTTTTGAAAGATTAGTAGTCGATCTTCTTGTAGAGATAGGATACGGAGGTTCACACCAAGATGCAGCTCAAGCGATAGGTAAAACTAACGATGGCGGAATTGATGGTGTGATCAGTGAAGACCGTTTAGGTTTAGATAAAATTTATATTCAAGCCAAGCGTTGAGAAAATACAGTGGGACGTCCTGATATTCAGCAGTTTAAAGGTGCTTTGGCTGATCAAGTCGCCAAGAAGGGTGTATTCATTACCACTTCAAGTTTTAGTAAAGAGGCAATTGAGTCGGCAAGGAAATCAGGTATTGTTTTAATTGATGGCGATAAACTCACGTCACTCATGATTGAATTTGGATTGGGTGTGCAAGTTGAACGAAGTTTTCATATTTATAAAATTGACCAAGATCGTTTTGATGAAGAAACTTTTTAATTATTCACACCTATAAATAGCCACTTGATTACGGCCATTTTTCTTGGCTTGATATAGCGCAATGTCGGCATTTTTAATCAGTAAACTCAAATCATTTTGATTGGGCTGTAGCTGAGATACCCCAATCGATACGCTAAAATTCAAAAAAAACTTATCCTTAATACTGATTTGATGACTTTCAATAGTTCGACATAATCGATTAGCGATGGCAATGGCATCCTCCAATGTAGTGTTTGGTAATAATGCAATAAATTCCTCTCCGCCAAAACGGGCTAACACATCTGTATGTCGCATCTCCTTACGGGCAATTTCAGCAAGTACCCGAAGAACTTTATCTCCTACATCATGTCCATGGGTATCATTAATATTTTTGAAAAAATCGATATCCAGCATTAATAAACAGGCCAAATTATATTTTGGCCACTTCTGCATGGTTTGTTCAGCAACCTGCAAAAACTGTCGACGATTATTGAGCTGGGTTAACTCATCTGTATGCGCCAGCTCACTTAGTGTGTAATAGTTCCAGTCATTTAATAGAACCCGTAAAAAATTGCGTTTTGAATTTAAAGTATTATTCCAGCTGATATACATGCTGAGGAATAAAATAGGGGCATAGATGAGAGAAAATAAAACAACTTCCTCAAAGCTGACCAACTGAAATACGCCATAAAAAATGACAGCACTAATCAATAAAGAAGTGAAAATTGAATTTCGAAAAGAGACTTGTACACATAAATTGCCTAATAGAATAAAAATCACAGCGGCATATATATACGTAGTCACGATTGGACTATGCGACAAAGTCAGAAGACTTAACCATAATGCAGCAGCAGCTGCGACGTAGATGGGAAGTAAGCTATCGAGAATTTTAATATTTTTACAGTAATGAAAGGCGAGCCAGTTGATTAATATAGCAAATACCACAAGAAGAAGCCGGGAAATACCGGAAAGCATGCCAATTTCAGGAATCAGCACCCAATCTATAAAGAAATAACTTAAAAATGTAATCTGACCAATAAAATTGACGCATTTTAGAAATTGTCGTTGGTGCTTGTTTAGATAGTCCAGGTAATAGGATTGAAATTGATCCGGAATACGTGTGGCTGGATCTTGTAATTCCTGTTCTATTATTTTTCGGTTTTCAATCGTACACAGCTGCTTGGGTAAAATATAAGCAGTTTCCTGATTTAAATTTTTATCCTCATTTGCTCTGCTTTGATGAGGATTTTTATCATTGTTGGTATAAATTTTTTGTTGATCTCCGCTCAACATGGAGATACCCCTTTCTGTGTGGGATTCGTAAAGCAAGAATAATAGGGAGAGGAATGGGATTTGTATATGACTTAGACAATCAATGGAGCACACAATTGTGACAAAATTTTATTTATGTATAAAATTCATATGAATAGGCGATGAATAGGGGGGTAAATGAAAAATGAAGGGCTTGTTTTATTAAGAGAAATTTCAAAACTCCTATTGTCCTATCCATGATATTCAGCATATTAATTTAACTATAGGCTGAAGCTGTAAGAGCCTATATGATCCTATGAATAAGTCAGGACATTAAAAATGGTTTAGTCCGTACGATTCAGGATAAAAATATGAGCAATAGCAACTATACAGAACTTTCTGCTTCAGATGATTGTGAAAAATACGTGAATCAATTTATTCAGGAATTTCGTTTACGTAGTGCGGAAATTGGGCAAGGAACCGTAATTAAACGCGCTTTGCCAAGTCGCCATAAACGCTTAATAGGAGCATGGTGTTTCTTGGATCATGCCGGTCCCGTGAATTTTCCGCAAGGTGATGGCCTGGATGTGGGACCACATCCACATATCGGTTTGCAGACCTTCACCTGGATGATTGAAGGGACCATGATGCATACAGACAGTCTGGGTACAAAACAGTTGATTCGCCCGAAGCAGGTCAATTTAATGACTGCCGGTTACGGTATTTCACATACTGAAGTTGCTCCGGAAACTGAAACCCATATGCATGCGGCACAGCTCTGGATTGCACTGCCTGATGATAAAATGAATATGGCACCCTGCTTTGATCATTATCCAGAACTTCCTGTGGTTGAAAAAGATCAGGTTGAATTTACTGTATTGGTGGGTGCATTTTTAAAAACCAAATCACCGGTAGCTGTACATACAGAATTACTTGGTGTGGATTTAACTGCAAAAGAATCGACCACCACCCGACTTAAACTTAATCCCAAATTTGAATATGGTTTCATGGCTTTGGATGGGGCTGCTGTCGTAAATGGCCATGAACTGACTGAAGACAATATGGTGGTTCTTGAGCCGGGTGTTACTGAAATTGAAATCCAGCTGCATAAGGGCAGTCGTATTCTGCTGTTGGGTGGTGAGCCTTTTGAGTCGCCAATACTCTTGTGGTGGAACTTTGTCGGGCGTACTCAGGAAGAACTTTGCAAGGCGCGTGACCACTGGATTGAACAACATGAACGCTTTGGCAATATTGCCGATTATTCAGGACCACGCTTAGAAGCACCGGCATTTCCGGATAAAATGCGTGCCTCCAGATAAAGATAAAATTTTAAATAAAGATAACATTTAGGACTCATTATCCTTATGGCCATTATTGCAAATGCAGAAGTCCGTAGCCTGACTGAACCGTGGTCGGGCGAGATCAACACGGGTAAACACCAATTGTTGACCGATAAACCGGAATCTTTTGGGGGACAGGATAAAGGTCTCGCACCCTATGATTTGATTTGTTCAGCTTTGATTTCCTGTACCATGATTACGCTGCGAATGTATGCCAGTCATAAAGGCATAGAGCTGGGTGAATTTTCTGTTGAATCCGATTTTAATGCCAATAGAGAAGGCAAAGAGTGGATTGAACGCCGTTTGTCCTTTGCACAGCCCTTATCGGATGAGCTGAAGCAAAAGGTTTTAGAGATCAGCAGTAAAACACCGGTAACCAAAACATTATCACGTAGCCTAGAGATTCATACTGTACTTGTCTAAGTTGATGAACAGATTGAAATGACATTTTGTGTAAAGCAGGATGTCATTTTTTTAGGGCTATGCGTATAGTCAGAGTAGAAAAAATAAAGAGTAAAATAATGATTACCTTACACCACTTAGATCAATCGCGTTCCTTTCGAATTTTATGGGCTTTAGAAGAACTGGCTTTGGATTATCAGGTGAAGTTTTATAAGCGCTTACTGACTTTTGCTGCGCCGCCTGAATTAAAACTGGTTCATCCTTTAGCCAAAGCTCCGGTGTTGACCGATGCGGATCAAACCATTGCTGAATCTGCAGTGATTTTGCAATATCTGCAAGAAACCTATGATCAAAAACAGAAATTTAAACTGCAAAATAAAAAAGATCAGCAGCAATATCGCTATTGGATGCATTATGCGGAAGGTTCCCTGATGCCTTTACTGGTGATGCAATTGGTGATGAGTAATGTACCTAAACAGGTTCCATGGCTGGTAAAGCCGGTTGCGAAAAAAATTACCGCCGGAGTGAAGGCAGGCTTTATTCAACCGCGTTTAAAAGATCATATTAACTATCTGGAAGATTATTTGGCGAAGCATGAATATGTGGCAGGCGAATTTTCATTTGCCGATATTCAGATGGGTTTTCCCTTAGAGGCCATTCAGTCAAGAACATCAGGGTCATATCCTTATATCACGGCCTATGTAAAACGTTTGGTGGAACGTCCGGCTTATCAGCGCGCCAAGTTTAAAGAACAGAACCTGGCTTAGATTGAACCACCAGATGTACTGTACAACTAGCTCATGTGGTAGAGACGTTCTTTAGGAAAAATCACTTTAAAGATTGAGCCTTGATTTTCTTTCGATTCAATTTCTAAATGTGCGCCGTGTTGCATCAGCACATGTTTCACAATTGCCAGTCCTAGACCGGTTCCGCCGGTTTGACGGCTACGCGCGCTATCGACACGATAGAAACGTTCGGTTAAACGCGGCAAATGTTTGGGGTCAATCCCGATGCCGGTATCTTCAACCGTAAAGATGCCGTGTTCGCCATCATCATGCCAGCCCATGGTAATGGTGCCGCCTTTAGGCGTGTATTTAATGGCATTGGTAATCAGGTTGCTGAAGGCACTGGCAAGCTCGGTATCTGAACCAATCAGGTCGCAATGACTGTCGATATCCAGATTCAGGGTGTGGTGATAGTCTACATTGTAGGCTTGAGCATCATCGAACAGCTGGTTCATCAGGCCCGGCATTTCAATGATCTGGTTCTTGGCAATCTGCTTGTTGCTTTCTAAACGTGAAAGTAACAGCAAGTCATTGACCAAGGCATTCATACGTCTGGTTTGTGCCTGCATCTGGTCAAAAGCACGTTTCCAACGCGGATTTAAATCTTCCTGATCGGTAAAGGTTTCAATATAGCCGCTAAGAACGGTCAAGGGGGTACGCAGTTCATGCGAAATATTGTCGACAAAGTCTTTGCGCATTTGTTCCAGGTTATGCATACGGGTAACATCATAAGCCACCAATAATCGGCTTTCACCGCCAAAACGGGTCATTTTGACTTGTACATAATGATCTTCAAAAGCAGAAGATTTCATTTTCAAGCCGTCGGGTGCTTGATCTATATTGTTAAAATATTCAATAAAATTCGGCTGACGCAGCAGGGTTAAAATATTGCGTCCCCGATCTAGAGGCTGAATACCCAGTAATTTTTCCGCTGCGGGATTCCACCATTCAATCTGGTGTAATTCATCAATCAGAACCACAGCTTCAGCCAGGGCAACCAAGGACGATTGAGCGCGGTCAATCAAGCCGACCATTTCTGCCTGAACAATACGTTCTTGGCGCTGTGCGCGATAAACATTAAACAACAATGCACCCCAGATTCCGTCTAAATTGGGCGGAACATCGTAAGGGCGATTGGAAATCCATTCATTCACCAAATACAGTGAACGCAGTTGCAAGGCAAAGAACATCGCAAAGGCGATAAAAATAAAAATCCAGAAATACCCAATCCCGATACCCATTAAACCTGCAATCAGCAGTAAAAAGGCCAGTAAACGTAAATCTTGCTTGGCAAAAGTCCATAAACTGCTATAGCGGAACCGTTTATGTTCTCGTGCAAGTTCTGGGACGGGGTAGGGCTCATACATAAAACACGATTTACCTAAAAAACAACTAACCTAAAGCGACATCCGCGCGAGTAGAAAAACGGTAACCTGTGCCACGAACGGTTTGTATATAGCGATCCACTCCAAAAGGTTCCAGCACTTTGCGTAAACGGCGAATATGCACGTCAATGGTACGGTCTTCAATATATACGTTACCACCCCAAACCTGGTCAAGCAATTGAGCGCGGGTATAGGCACGTTCTGGATGGGTCATGAAGAATGCTAACAATCGATATTCTGTAGGGCCCATCTCTAAAATATGATCACCGAAACTGACGCGCTGGCTGACCGGATCAAGCACCAGACCCTTGGCATCAATGGTTTTTTCGCCACTCAAGGCATTGGCACGGCGTAACACAGCTTTAATTCGTGACACCAGTTCCCGGGTCGAGAAAGGTTTGGTCATATAGTCGTCTGCGCCTGCATCGAGACCTTGTACTTTATGGTCTTCTTCGCCGCGGGCAGTCAGCATAATCACCGGAATTTCATTTAAGCTTTCATCGCGTTTTAAGCGACGGCACAGGTCAACCCCACTAATCCCACCCGGTAACATCCAGTCCAATAAAATAAGCGCAGGGCGTTGATCCACGATCATTTGGTGAGCTTGTTTGGCATCTTCTGCCTGTAAACATTGAAAGCCTGCCATGTCTAAAGAGGTATGAATCATCTCTCGAATGGGAAGTTCGTCATCGACAATTAATATATAGTCATCTTTCACAACGCAATATCCTATTTGATGTTAACGGTGAACCGTTTTGTATTTATGACAGGCTTATTACAAAGATTAATTATGACAGTATCATTGCAGAAAGGGGCTATATGCCTATATTCGCAAAGAAATGTGACAATTTTTTTGCTCCAAAATGAACAATTTAAAATAAATCAGCCATCTAAATATAATACATTCAACATGTTGGGTGGTTTTTAGTCATCTGGTTAAGATGAACTTTCTTTTTTCACTGTTTTTTCTTTTTCTGAAAAAGTGTCGAGCAGAGAAAGGAAAACAATGCTGCAAGACGATAACACCTCTTGCATCGATTGTTTAAAACCACTCACTACCCAGCGAATCGCAATTTGAGTGACATAGCCATTTAGCCCGGTTGCAACTAAAGAAATTTCACGCTCAGAACGGTCAATATGCGGCATCATTAACATGACAAAGGCATGAATCATGCGGTCAAAACGCAACATGGTTTCATGAATGGTGGCCTGATTATGCAGCTCTTGAACCAGCATGGCATCAATATAAATAATCCGTGCCATACGCGGATTATCTTTTAAGGTGGTGAGTAAAGCGGTTAAGCCGGATTCAATCATTTTTCGTGGATCGGTCGATGCTTGCATGATGGCCTGCATGACATTGTGCTGCAATTGATCAATCAATTTTAAAAAGATAGTTTGAAAAAGCTCATCACTTTTCTTAAAAGATTCATAGAAATAGCGTTCGGTCAGTTTGGCTTCATTACAAATATCTTTTACCGTCACCGCAAAAAAACCATGCGTGCCATAAGCCTCAATGCCGGCTTCAATCAACTTTTCACGACGTGCCTGTTTACGCTCAGTTAAAGACAGACCTTTAAATTGGCGTTCTTTGATTTTTGACGGCTTATTCTGTTTTTCTTCAAGATTTTCGTATTGTTCAGTCATAAATGTGGTGTGCCAAATTAAATCTGGGTTTTGCCTTATCTTAACAATAATTTACTCACAGACCTATGCTGTAAATGACCAGATGCTCTTTGATCTTGCTATTCATCCAATATTATATTGACAATGAGTATTGTCAATATAATATTGGATGAATGAACTGTGCCTCATCAACGGAAAAACAATCGAGCTGTTTAGGTGATAGGTGCAGAAAAAATTGGATAAGGATG
The DNA here is from genome assembly GCF_045628685.1 of Acinetobacter sp. Lineage (GTDB taxonomy): Bacteria > Pseudomonadota > Gammaproteobacteria > Pseudomonadales > Moraxellaceae > Acinetobacter. Next base: position 49,633 of record NZ_JAZQPV010000001.1, on the reverse strand, counting down.
GGTCATGAAAAATTTTAAAAATAAAGTTGCTGCAATTACCGGTGCGGGTTCAGGAATTGGCCAGCAATTAGCGGTTCTTCTGGCAAAGCAAGGTTGTCATTTGTCCTTAAGTGATGTGAATGAAAAAGGATTGACGCAAACAGTTGAACTGGTCAAACAAAGTCATGTCCGTGTAACTACCAAGAAGCTGGATGTAGCTGACCGCGATGCCATGAAAGAATGGGCTGCGGATACCGTGCAAAATCATGGTTCAGTCAACATGATTTTTAACAATGCCGGGGTTGCTCTGGGATCAACTGTTGAAGGGGCAAGTTATGAAGAATTGGAATGGATTGTCAATATTAACTTCTGGGGTGTGGTCTATGGCACCAAAGAGTTTTTGCCTTTAATCAAGAAATCGGGTGATGGGCATGTCATCAATATTTCCAGTCTGTTTGGTTTAACTGCTCAGCCGACCCAGTCTGCCTATAACGCCACCAAATTTGCGGTGCGTGGTTTTACTGAGTCTTTGCGTCAGGAACTGGATATGGAAAATTGTGGTGTGAGTGCGCTATGTGTTCACCCGGGCGGAATTCGGACCAATATTGCCAATGCGGCAAAAATGAATGACAGTATTCGCACCTTGGGCATGCATCCGGAAAAATCGGCTAAAGCCTTTAATAAATTATTGCGCTGTCCACCTGAAGAAGCCGCACGTCAAATTATTGAAGCAGTGCAAAAAGATAAACGCCGTTTGTTGATTGGGAATGATGCTAAAGCTGTTGATTTGATCCAGCGTATTTTACCGACCGGTTATCAGCGCATCATGGCATTGGCTACAAAATTAGGCAATAAGAACAAGAAATCGGCTTAAAATTCTACCCATTAAAACTCGCATCATGCGGGTTTTTTTATGCCTGAAATATCCCAAAACGGGCTAAAAAGTATTTAAGTTGAAAAACAACTTATATCTAAAAATAAGAAATAAAAAGATAGAAACGTGCTGAATTTAAATAAGCAAGTGTTGAAAGATCAACATGTTGAACGTGTGAAAACCAACATGCTAAGTTGGAATAAGAATAATAAATACATTAAAAACAATAATTTATAATATTGGCATACTTGTTGCCACATAAGAATCACAGAACAAGGAAAATTAGAGGAACCACCATGACAATTTTACAAGATTTAAAAGCCAAACAATCACGTGCTGTAGCAGTACGGTCACAACTCGATTTTCCGGTGATTGACACCGATATTCATACCAATGCATTTAGTCCCGCGTTAGAAGACTATATCGCACAGTATGGGGGAGCTAAAGTCGTTGATGTATTTAGAACACATCTAAAGAGTAATGGTCTAAATGCTTTGGCAGCCGAGTGGTATAGCGCTACGCCACAAGAACGTAAAGACCGTCGTTTGTTCCGTCCACCATTTTGGGCACTACCGTCTGAAAATACCTATGACCTTGCCACAGTTGCAATCCCGGGTTTGCTCTATGAGCGTTTAGAAGAACTGGGTACAGATTATGCTGTGCTTTATCCCAATCTGTCTTTATTCCCGATTAACTCAAGTAATGATGATTTACGTCTGTCACTGACGCGTGCGATCAACCATTTCCATGCAGATATTTATAAGCCATATAGCGACCGCTTGACTCCTGTAGCTGCAATTCCACTGAATACTCCACAAGAAGGGATTGAAGAGTTGGAGTTTGCACAAAAGCTTGGTTTAAAAACAGCACTGATTCCGGGTGCAGTGCGCCGTCCAATTCAATCTATTGCAGATCGTTATCCTGAAGATACTGACTTACGTCGTTATGCTTACTGGTTGGATTTCTTCGGAATTGATAGCGAATATGACTATGACCCATTTTGGCAAAAGAGTGTGGATTTGGGCATTAATTTATCGACACATTCAGGCAGTCAAAGTTGGGTTGCACGTAATTCACCGACCAATTATATGTTCAATCATATTAACCATTTTGCTGATGCTTCGGAGGCTTTGGCAAAGGCACTCTTCTTTGGTGGTGTCACTGAGCGTATCCCGCAACTCAGGATTGCACTTTTAGAGGCTGGTGCAGCATGGGGGCAGAATGTACTGACCCATTTGGTTGACCGTTTTGAAAAGCGTGGTAATGATCATGTACAGCAGTACAACCCCGAGCGACTGAATCGTGAACTCGCTCTTGAGTTGTATCGTCAGTATGGTCATACCCTATATCAAGGACGTGAGTTAAATGATGATGAAATCATTCAAAGTATTTTTGGTGTAGCAGGAACGGCACGTTTCCAACCACAAAAGCCAGAAGAGATTAATGATTTTGCCCTCGCAAAAATTCAACACAAACAAGATATCTGGGATCGTTGGGTACCCAATTTCTATTTTGGCAATGAAGCAGATGACCGCACGATTGTCGGCGCACTTAATCCTAAAGGTAACCCGTTCGGTCAAAAAATTAATGCCCTTTATTCATCAGACTCGGGCCATTGGGATGTTCCTGAACTGACTGAACCCTTGGCAGAAACATGGGATTTGGTTCTAGAAGGGGCAATTACGGCTGAAGACTTTAAATCACTGGTCTTTACCAATCCTTATCAATTCTATACGGCAAATAATCCTGATTTCTTTAAAGGCACACAAGTGGAAGAAAAACTGAAAAAAAATCAGGCTGCATAACCCGTATTTCCCACGCACTACATTTACCCCCAGTCCTTGGCTTGGGGTTGGGGCAGCTTTGCGCTTTGGGGCACAAAAAAGAAGTGAAATGAGAGTATGAAAAAAACATCGTTAAACCTTGCAGTGGCATTGATTTTATCTGCAACCAGTCAATTGAGTTTTGCCAGTGATGCTGACTTACAAAAGCAGCTGAGCAGCTTAAAACAACAAATTGACAGCCTGCAACAACGCTTAAATGCTGTCGAAGCACAGCCCCAAACCAAAGCGGCTGTTGTTGCACTCCTGAATGACAGCGTAGAAAGTTATAGCAGTGAAGATATTGAAGCATCTGAATTGGCTGCTGGTCCAACACCGGCCACCTCAGATGATGTGGAAGGTTTACGTGCCGATGTAGAAAACTATAAATATGATCAGTCGCGTCAGTATGAGCGCCAAACAGTGAAGTCAGCGCGTGATACAACTTTATTCGGTACGGTTCAGTTACGGGCAAATGTTCAGGACAATAATACTGCCCCCAATACCCCGAAATCGACCTTTGATATCGGTACGGCATTACTAGGCGTACGCGGCAACTTATTTAAAGATTATAACGAAGGTAAAAACCTCGATTACCAGGCATCGTTCGGTTATTCAAAACGCAATGATGGCAGCAATAACAGCAACTTTAACTTGCTGGATGCTTATTTGCGTTATCACGTATTTTCCACCAATGGCGGGGCTGAGATTCCACGTCTAAATCTCACTCTGGGTCAACAACTCTTGCCATTTGGTCTGGATGTGCAGTCGCCTGAAGACTTGCGTCCAACCATCAGCACTGCATCTGCACCAACATACTTAGGTTTATTTACCCGCCAAAATGGCCTGATTGTTCGTGGCGATGCCAAGCCATTTGTGGACTACGGTGCAAACTACCGTGCGCCATTGTTTGAATATGCAATTGGTGTGACCAACGGTAATGGCAGCAACAAAACCGATGACAATAATGGCAAAGACTATATTGGTCGTGTTGCATTCACTTTGCCAGTCGACTATGCAAGTTGGTTACGCGAATTCAAAGTCGGCGCGTCTTATATCAAAGGCGAAGCAAAACTATCTGGTTCAGGTATTACTGACAATAAAGCCAAGAAAGACCGTTTAGGCTTCGATATTTATTATAACCATGCACCGTTTGGCGTGACCTATGAATATCTGCAAGGCAAGACCGACTACATCAACACGGCTGTGCCTGCAGTTAAAGAAGCCAAAGCAGAAGGGCATACCTTTACCGCGTTCTATACCTTGGGTGACCAGTTCTACAACAGTATTAAATCCAATGCCAAATTTGACGATTTCTGGCCGAAATCGATTCAGGGTTACTACCGTTACGACAGCTATAACCCAAATAAAAATCAGAAAGATTATCTCGATACCGCAAGTGGCCGTATCGGTGAATATGACATTCACTCACTTGGCTTAAACCTGTTTTTTGCGCAAACCACAAAGTTCCAGTTACAGCTTAATCATTATATCTATGACATAGAAGCTGCCGCCCAAAAAGACACCAATGAACTGCAAGCGCAATTCCAATATACCTTCTAATTCGACCATTTAAATTATACAGGACCTTTAAAAATGAAACTTTTATCGAAAAAACTAGCAGCAACATTCTTGGCCATATCGGCACTGGGACTCAGCTTGCAACTGCATGCAGCTAATCCCAAAGAAATCCGAATTTCTATGTCGGGTGCAGGTGAAGGTGGTAAGCCAAAAACAGGCAGTAGCTTTGTTGCTTCCGCACATTTGCGCGGTGTATTAGAGCAAGAATTTAAGAAAGATGGCATTACTGTGAAATGGTTATTCTTCCCAGGTGCAGGCCCTGCCACTAATGAAGGTTTAGCCAACGGTAAAGTCGATTTTGCTTTACATGGTGACTTGCCTTCATTGGTGGGTCGTTCTACTGGACTTAAAACTAAGGTTCTATTTTCGACTGGACGTTTTGGTCCAACCTATGTGGTGGTTCCTGCTGGATCAAATGCGAAATCTTTTGCTGACCTAAAAGGTAAAAAGTTTTCAATTTTTAAAGGTACAAATCAACAAATCGTTTTTAACCGTGTCTTGGCTAAATATGGCTTTACCGAACGTGACCTACGCGTGATTTCGCAAGATGGTTATTCGGCGCGTACATCACTCGCAACAGGGGATATTGATGCCGTAATTACTTCACCATTTAGTTTGGTTTCACGTGGAGTCGCAAAAACTTTAATTGAGATTAAAGACCCAAAAGTTGCACCTATCTCACATTTCTGGGTAACAGAAAGTTTTGAAAAACAATATCCGGAAGTGACGCAACGTGTGGTCACTACACTGATTAAACAAGCACAGTGGAGTTCAGAAGAAGCCAACCGTGTGGCCCAATATAAACTCTGGTCACAAAGCGGTACTCCATTGGTTGACTATCAAAAAACCTGGGATGGCTGGAACCTCAAAGATCGCAACACCCCATTACTGGATGAATTCCATCGTTCACAAATCGACAGCGCATTAAAAATTGCCAAAGATGCAAAACTCATCCGCCGTGATGTCGATACCAAAACCTGGTACGAACCAAAGTATTTAAACAATGCTTTAAAAGAACTGAATTTGCAGAACTATTGGCGTCAATTTAATGCCAATGGCCAGCCAAAATAATTCAGGAATGTGGTCATGAATCCGATTGAAACCAATGTTGTCTCTACCCCTTTAACCGCGAAATTCATGGGCAGTTTTGTGCTGCTGACAATTATTGCAGGTCTTGGAGTAGGCGTTGCCCGTATCTTGATCTCATTGTACGCCGTGCAACTTGAAGCGACAGAGCTTCAGCTTGGATTGATTGCTGCAGCACAAAGTGTCGGTATCTTGTTTATGGCGCTGCCGATTGGTGTTTTGGTGCAGCGCTTGGGTTCCTTAAAAGTTTTTAGTCTGGGCAGTGTGATTGGTGCAGCTCTATACGCACTGACACCGCTGCAGGAAAGTGCTTGGTATTTACTCATTGTGACAGCATTGGTGAGCTTTGTTTTACCGATGCGCTTTGTCTCAATTAATACCGTTTTTCTGAGCAATTTAAAACGTCTTGGACCTGCCAAAGCAGGCTGGTTCCGCGGTTCTCACATGATGGGTTTTTTCCTGATTGCACCGGCCTTAACCGTATTGTTGATTCAGCATTTTGGTTATGGCGGCAGCTTTTACTGGGTGGCGTTTTTATTTTTGGGAACACTGATTTTTGCGCCATTTTGCTTTCAACAGATTCATCAAACCGCAGCCAATGCACCGAGTTTTAAATGGCGTGATGTGGTTGCACCACTGGCATTACTCAAAACCCATGCTGCCTTACGTATGGTCTGTGCTTTAGAGTTTTTAAGCAGTGTCGCGAATAATTATTTCGGCTTTTTTATTGTGGTCATCGCCATTCAAAGTTTTTCACTGTCTGAATCCGTCGCGGTGATGCTATTGACTACACAAGGTATCGTCTTTGTCGGTTCTTTATTCACACTAGGTGGTTTGGCCGAACTGATTGGCTATGCCAAATTTTACTGGATTGGACTGAGCTTGATCAGCAGCGCCTTACTCATTTTAGCCTTTACTCCAGTGACGTTTTGGATGTGGCCCGCATCGCTGATGTTGGGCTTAGGTTTAGGCATGTTGCACATTGCCAATTTCATGTCCTTTGCCAAAGTGGGTGAACAAACCGCCATGGCAAAAATCTCTCCAATTTTGGCATTGGTTGGGCCGGCAGGCGGTTTATTTGGCGGTTTCTTGGGCGCAGCCTTCGGTGCCAGCATCGGCTTACAGAATTTATTTTTCCCGATTGGTCTGGCATTTATCGGACTGATTTTAGTGATCTCTCGTGATCAGGCATTTATCTCTTTTTTAAAACCTGATGATTCACAACAACTCGCAGAAGGACAAGAATCATGAGCCTTACGAATGTAACCGCACATTCGGTACAGTGGCAAAGTTACCGTAGTGCATTTGAATTTTTTAAGAAGTACCTAAAAGTAACCTTGCAATTGGCTTGTGGTCTGCTGCTACCGGTGTTGTTGCTGGGTGTGTGGTATGTGGCAACACTACGCCAGTGGTTACCGGAACAGATTTTGCCAGCACCGCAGTTGGTGTGGAGCATAACCGTTGAACTGTGGCAATCGGGTGATTTGCAATTTCACTTTTTGACGAGTGCGAAACGTATTTTATGGAGCGTGTCCTTAGGCGTCAGTCTTGGACTTAGCCTTGGGATCTGGTTTGCTTTGTCACAACGTGCACAGCGTTTTGTGTTACCGAGTGTTCATTTACTCACTCAATTTCCAATTATCGGTTGGATTCCACTGCTAATGATTTTTTTGGGCATTGATGAAGCCTTGAAGATTGTTGCGATCTCGCTTGCGGTAATTTCTCCAGTATTGATTGCCACCTTTAAAGGTATCCAACAAGTCCCTAGCCGTTTATTAGAAGTGGCACAAGTCTATCAATTTTCCAAATTCCAGACTTTTTCTAAAGTCATTTTACCAGCAAGCCTGCCCGCCATTATTAGCGGTTTGCGCCAAGGTGTGATGCAAGCCTGGTTGGCTTTGGTATTTGTTGAACTCTTGGCAAGTAGTGAAGGGATTGGCTTTCTGATGGTTTGGGGACGCCAGCTCATGCAGATGGATATTATTTTCATGGGCATTATTTTAATTGGCATCACGGGCTTTGTTCTGGACAGCGTATTGGCCGCCTTTGAACGCCTGGCTCGTTTTTACGCAACGCGAGTAGGGGATTAATCATGTCAGAACTCAGTCTTGAAAAATCAGCAATCAGCGTAAATTCAGGCTTTGAAAAAAGTCTTAAAGTGCTGCAAGCCTTGATTTTACCGATTGCATTTATTGCACTTTGGGCAGTGGCTTCAGCTTTACAGTGGCTCGATCCGAAACTGATTCCATCGCCATTAACCGTGTTAAGCAGTGCAATCCAGAGCTTTAGCCAACCCGAATTTTGGCAAGGTTTTGTGGCAAGTTTAAGCCGTAATTTTACCGGTTATGCCATTGGCGCAAGCTTGGGTGTAGCGTTTGGCGTTGCACTCGGTACTACGCGTTGGGTTAGCTGGATTTTTGCGCCCAGCTTTAATGTGTTACGCCAAGTATCGCTATTTGCATGGTTGCCGTTGATCTCGACCTTTTTAGGTTATGGCAACGGCGCCAAAATTTTATTTATTGCGCTTTCTGTATTTTATCCCGTAGCCCTGCATAGCTTAGAAGGCGTCAGCAGCATCAGCGCCAAATACAGCGAAGTCGCAAGAGTATATCAATTTCCAAAACTATATACCTATCGAAAACTCATTCTACCGGCAGCAAGCCCACAAATTTTTGTGGGTCTGCAACTGGGTTTGATCTTCGCTTGGTTAGCCACTGTAGGCTCAGAATTTTTATTGGCCAATTACGGGCTTGGTCTCGGTAATTTGGTGATTCGTGGTCGTGAGCAATTTAACGTGTCCTTGATTATTTTAGGCATGCTGAGCATTGGTATTGTCGGGGTGATTTTAAACAGCATCCTTGCCTATATAGAACGAAAAGTACTGCGCTGGCAGCAGCGTAGCTAGGAGAAATAACAATGAAAATACTTCCTAAATTTTGGCAAAAAGCGATTCTGGGCGCAGTGATCGGTGCAAGTGTGGTTGCAGGCTGTAGCACACAGCAGGTGGAAAAAAATCCCACGGCAGAAGTTACGCATTTACGTTATCAAAGTTACCCAGGTTTGGTGTCGCTACCTGAACTGGCGCAAGACTTAGGTTACCTAGGAAAAATCAAACTGGATTATGTCGGTACGGTACAAGGCGGCCCACAAGATTTACTGACTTTGGTTTCAGGTGATGTGGATTTTGCCTCAGCCTTTAATGGCGCCGTGGTGAAAGTCATTGCCGCAGGGCTGGATGTTGTGCCTGTAGTTGCCTCTTATGGCAGTGATGAAGAGATGAATGCCGGTTTCTATGTGCTGGAAAACAGCAAGATTCGTGGTGCACGTGATTTTATTGGTAAAAAAGTCGCGGTGAATGCTTTTGGCGCACATTACGAATTTATCGTGAAAGATTATTTGTTGCGTCATGGTTTAACTGAAAAAGAAATTCGTGATGTTGAGCTGATTGTGCTGCCACCGGTGAGTGCCGAGCAAGCCTTGCGTAATGGCCAAATTGATATTGCCGTGTTCTCGGGCATTCTGGAAAAACGCGCATTAAAAACTGGTGGCGTACGTCCAGTGTTTAAAGATATTGAGTTATACGGGCCATTTACTGCGGGTAGTTATTCAATGCGCAAAGACTTTATTGCCCAACACCCTGATGCAGCAAAAACCTTTGTCAGCGGTGTAGCACGTGCACAGGAGTGGTTGCATCACACGCCAAAAGAACAAATTGTGGCACGTATGGAAAGCATTATTGATAAACGCCAGAGGAACGAAACCAAAGTGTTGATTCCGTATTACACGGGAACCGGTGTGCATGCGGTGGGCGGCGTACAAAAAACTCAAGACTTCCAGCCATGGGTCAATGCATTGGTGCAAGAGCAAAAACTTAAACCAAATCAGCTGAATGTCAGCACGCTATATAGCAACGAATTCAACCCTTATGCAACGCTCAAGAATTAAGATTAGAAAGGAATACAACAATGACCAGTGCCTTAAATTTAGATCACGTGCGTAAGGTTTTTCCTGCGCAAAATCATCCCAATAGCAAAAATTACAAACCAGAATTCGTGGCGGTTGAAAATGTCACTTTAGATATCAAGCAAGGTGAGTTTGTTTCGATTGTCGGGCCCAGTGGTTGCGGTAAATCGACTTTACTGGATCTGATTGCCGGACTGACCAAACCATCTTCTGGGCAGATTTTACTCAGCGGCAAGCAAATTACCCAACCCGGTTTGGATCGAGGCATTGTGTTTCAGCAATACGCGCTCTATCCATGGCTGACCGCTTTAGAAAATATTGAATTTGGTCTAGAAGCCAAAGGTGTAAACAAGAAAATCCGTCGTGAAAAAGCCCAGTATTACTTACAGTTGGTTGGACTTTCAGGTTTTGAAAAGCATTATCCGAATGAACTTTCTGGTGGTATGAAACAGCGTGTGGCGATTGCGCGAAGCCTAGCCTATGAACCTGAAATTTTACTCATGGATGAACCGTTTGCCGCACTGGATGCACAGACCCGTGAAACTTTGCAAGAAGAGCTGATCAAAATCTGGCAAAGCTCGAAAAAGACCATTGTTTTCATCACCCATAGTATTGATGAAGCGATTTTCCTCAGTCAACGCGTGGCGATTATGACTTCTCATCCGGGACGGATTAAGGAAATTATCGATATTCCAGCTAGCCTGAAAGCTAAAGGGGATGATATCCGTTCAACAGCAGAATACGGGAAAATTCGTCATCAAATTTGGTCGCTCTTAAGCGAAGAAGTGATTAAGGCGCAAGCACTCGAAAAAGATAAACAGCTTGCTCACGCATAAATAAATGAGAGGAATATTCATCATGTCATCGACTCAACAGGTGATTCCGCATCACCAAACCTATACTGCGGCAAAACCACGCTTACAACTGACCTGGCTCAATACGATTTTTAAACGCAGTATTGCCATCATCTTATTCTTATCATTATGGGAAAGTTTGCCGCGTTTAGGCATGGTCAGTCCTGCATTTTTACCGCCGTTGTCTGTGGTGCTGGATACCGCATGGCAGCTGTATCAAAGCGGGCAATTGGGCACGCATTTTAGCGCCAGTATTCAACGCTCGATTATTGGTTTTGTTTTGGCCTTAGCGATTGCCATTCCACTGGGTCTCATCATTGGCTGGTATAAACTGGTGGCAGAAACCTTAAACCCACTACTTGAATTGTTCCGTAATACGACGGCCTTGGCTTTAATGCCGCTGTTCATTTTATTTTTAGGCATTGGTGAGGCATCAAAAATCAGCTTGTTGGTTTATGCGTGCACATGGCCGATTCTGTTAAATACCATTACTGGTGTACAAACTGTGGATCCACTATTAATTAAATCAGCACGCACCATGGGTTTAAAACCGTATCAATTATTTCGTAAAGTCATCTTGCCGGCATCGGTACCGACTATTTTCGTGGGTATCCGTTTGGCAGGGGCGATCTCTATTCTTGCCCTAGTTGCGGTTGAGATGTTCGGTGCCAAAGCCGGTCTGGGTTACCTGATTATGTATTCACAATTTAGTTTTGAAATTCCACAAATGTTTGTGGGTATTCTGGTAATTACTTTAGTGGGCTTATCTTTTAACTATATTTTGATTGGGCTGGAAAAATACTTTACTGCCTGGAAACGTAATCCATCTGAATAATATTAATATCTAAGAATTAAAATGCAAAAAAGCAGTGTTAATTCACTGCTTTTTTATCTGCTTTTATATGTCTTTCATAAAATATGAAATGAAGATAGTTTTTAAAGAAAAACTTTTATTCTTGATTTTTAAATATTGTTTAAATCAAAGTCATAAAATAATGAATGTGATTTTTAATATATTATTTAAAATTAGCCCTATTATAATAATGCATATTTCATTAAACGTGTGCGAATCACATTTCGTGTCACACCCAATAACCTTGCAGTATGCACCTGATTGTATTCGCAGTAAGTATAGGCGCTGCGAATAAATTGCTCTTCAATCAACTCATTGATATTCAGTTGCGGTAATTGTTGTGAGGCTTGGAACAAATGCTGAAAGGTCGATTGCAATAATTTTTCAGCATCGGCATTGGCCAAAATTTCCGGCAATGCAGTTATATCTAAATCGTTTTGCTGTGTGCCCTGATTTTGCCCTTTGCTTCGGCTATGTAACAGGTTTGAGAAGCGGATATCATCCGGTTCAATCACCCCATTTTGACTGACCAAAACTGCATGGTGAATGGTATTTTCCAGTTCACGGATATTACCCGGCCAACGATGTTGTAACAGTTTTTTTACCGACAGTGGGCTGATGCGTAACGGCGTTGCATGCGGATCAGTTTGGTAGTGTTCCACAAAGAATTTTGCCAAGGGTAAAATATCATCGCGACGGTCTGAAAGCTTTGGAATACGCAGTAAAGCGACATATAGTCGGTAAAATAAATCCTCACGAAATTTGCCTTCCAGTACTGCTTTTTCAAGGTCAACATTGGTTGCGGCAATAATACGAACATTAATTTTAATAGGCTTGAGTGAGCCGACCCGAACAATCTCGCGTTCTTGTAAAATTCGCAGTAATTTGACCTGCATAGAGAGGGATAAATCACCAATTTCATCTAAGAATAAGGTGCCATTATGCGCCGCTTCAAACCAGCCAATACGCTGATGAATTGCCCCGGTAAACGCACCTTTCTCGTGGCCAAATAACTCGCTTTCCGCCAAAGATTCGGTTAAAGCGCCGCAATTCACCGCAATAAAAGGACCTTTGGTACGGTGGCTCAGGGCATGAATTTGTCTGGCAACCAGTTCTTTGCCGGTACCGGTTTCGCCAATAATCAAGGCATTGGCATCGCTTGGCGCAATTTGTTTAATGCGCTCAAGTAGCGCCTTTGACAGTGGATCTTCAAAGACGGTCGCTCGTGCGCGTTCGTAGCGAACCGTCTGACTGACGCTAGGATGCGTTAATATAGACATATGATTTGCTTCATTATAAAAATTGAACTCATCATGAAATATTTAATATCGAAAAATAAATAATAAAACGATATTTAATTATCTGTTTTGCTGCATAAACGCTTTTTGATAAATATATCTGTTAAATAGATAAATAAAGCGCATAACTAAATATTAAATCGAGATAAATAATCAGCCAAAAGTATTTTATATTAACAACATCATAAACACAGAGTAATTATAATGACAATCATAGCCGTTAATGTACGTAACCAATTTAAAGGCATTATTCAAGAAGTATTACAGGGTGACGTTGTTTCAGAAATAAATGTAGAAACCAAAGCCGGTCTTTTTACTTCAATTATTAGTACCCGTTCAGTTAAAGACTTGGACCTTAAAGTGGGTTCTGAAGTGGTTGTATTAATCAAATCGACGGAAGTGTCATTGGCGAAGCTTTAATTCGCCATTGCCTCAAGCTTTACAGGAGAATTGAGAGATGACACAACAACAGACAGGCCATGTATCTATTCAGCAACTCAGTAAAACCTATCCGACGCAAAATAATGAAGCATTAACTGTGCTGGACGATATTAATTTAGACATTCAGCCCGGTGAATTTATTAGTATTGTGGGGAGCAGTGGTTGTGGTAAATCCACATTGTTACGCTTATTGGTGGGACTGGAAAATAGCTATCAAGGCCAGATCCAGGTGGATGGCAAAAAGATTTTTGGCACCAGTTTAAACCGCGGTATTGTGTTTCAGGACCACCGTCTTTTTCCGTGGTTAAGTGTGACAGAAAATATCCGCATTGCATTGCACCAAAACAATTTAAGCCGTGCCGAAGAAGATGTCATCATTGATGAACATTTAGAATTGGTCAAATTGACCCAGTTTAAAGATGCTTATCCGTCACAACTTTCAGGCGGCATGAATCAGCGCGTGGCAATTGCGCGCAGTTTGGTTAACCGTCCGGAAATTTTATTTCTGGATGAGCCGTTTGGTGCGCTGGATGCCTTAACCCGTCAAAACCTGCAAGATGAATTGCAGCGGATTTGGCAGGCAGAAAAAATCACCATGGTGATAGTGACCCATGACGTTGAAGAAGCGGTATTTTTAGGTGATCGCGTGGTGGTGATGCAGCCATATCCGGGTCGAATTAAACGCATTGTGGATGTGCCGGTTGCGCATCCGCGTAAACGTGAAGATGTGCGTTTGCACAATATTAAAAATGATATTTTGCTCGATTTTAGTGACCCATTCAAAGATCAATTCCGCAGTAAGCCAGCAAAGTTTTCCGATTACCAATTTGCCTGGTAGTCACGTTCTATATTCGATCCAAAAGCCTGCGTAAAGCGGGTTTTTTTTATAGCTATTTAAAAATAATCCGACATAAAAAATCCCCCACGAATGAGGGATATTCAACCGGTTTTAACTTAAGAGGCTTTTACTTCTTGACGTGCCAAAACATACTGGTTTTCAGGACGTTCCAGTCCTAAGTTTTCACGTAAGCTTGAGCCTTCGTATTCGGTACGGAACAGGCCGCGGCATTGTAGCTCTGGCACAATAAAATCGACAAAGTCATTCAGACTGGCAGGGGTAGTTGGCGGCAGAATGTTAAAGCCATCCGCGCCTTCATTTTCAAACCAGTTTTGTAACTCATCGACCACTTGTTCAGGTGTACCAATCAAGGTCCAGTGACCACGTGCGCTGGCGATATATTCATACAGCTGGCGAATGGTGAAATTATGTTTACGCGCAATATCAATCATCATTTGCTGACGGCTTGAGAAATTAATATCCGCATCTTCAAGTTTCGGGAATGGCGCATCTAAATCATATTTTTCTAGATTAATCCCACCCGATAGACCAGACAGTAAACTTAAGCCAACTTTTGGATGAATCAGGCTATTCAGCAATTGGTATTTTTCTTGCGCTTCCTGTTCGGTTTTCGCCACAAAAATAGACACGCCCGGCATGATTTTCAGGTCATCTGGCTGGCGGCCATATTTAACTAAGCGGCTTTTGACATCACGGTAAAATTCTTGTGCATCAGCCAAGTTTTGTTGTGCGGTAAAGATGACTTCAGCATATTTTCCTGCAAGTTCTCGGCCATCTTCGGACTGGCCTGCTTGCACAATCACCGGATAACCTTGCGGTGGGCGAGAGACGTTGAGTGGGCCTTGGACACTGAAATATTTGCCCTTATGTTTAGGCTCGTGAATTTTATCAGCATGGAAAAATTGACCACTTTCCTTGTTATAAATAAAGGCATCATCTTCCCAAGAATCCCAAAGTTTTTGGGTTACTTCAATAAATTCATCGGCACGTTCATAACGTGTTTTCGGGTCAGGATGTTGGGTTAAACCAAAATTGTTTGCAGTGTCGGGGGATGCGGTTGTCACCACGTTCCATGCGGCACGACCTTTAGAAATATGATCCAGCGAAGCGAATTTACGTGCCAATAGATACGGATCTTCATAGGTGGTCGATGCCGTGGCAATAAAGCCCAGATTTTTGGTTACTGCAGATAGCGCAGCAAACAAGGTCACAGGTTCAAAACCGACACCTTTATCTCCTAAACCCAATTCACCTTCAATTGCCGAACCCCAACGGACAGATAGGCCATCTGCTAAAAAGTAAGCATCGAATAAGCCTTTTTCTGCGGTTTTTGCCAGTTCGATAATGTAATCAAGATTTAAGTGGTCCTGAGGACGTGATTCAGGATGACGCCAGCCTGCCGCATGTTGAGCGGTCGCAGGAATAAAGGCACCCAGTTTAATTTGACGTTTTAACATTGTTATATCCTGTAGATTTGAATAATATTCAAAAACATATAATTCAAACTTTGTGCCATCTTTAAATTATAATAAAAACAATAATATAAAATACATATTATTTTTATGTGTTTAAAATTTAACAGCAAAAATGTAGCTTTGTTTCAAATCAGACAGTAGAAAAAATGTAGTACTTATATGAAAATTTTCGCTTGACCGAAAAAGGAAAATTTTTGTTCTTATGGGGTTTTTGAGATAGACCAGAAGGGTATGATCTTTAAAAAATGCCCCATAAGGCACTTTTTAGAGAGAACTTATTAAGAGGCTTCAGCCGTATTGGGTTTTGCCACTACATACCGGTTTTCAGGACGTTTTAAACCCAGGTTTTCACGTAAGGTGATCCCTTCATATTCGGTACGGAACAGGCCGCGACGTTGCAGTTCAGGCACAATAAATTCTACAAAATCATTCAGGCCTGCGGGGGTAGAAGGGGGCAAGACATTGAAGCCATCTGCAGCTTCATTTTCGAACCATTGCTGCAGTTGATCGACCACTTGTTCAGCTGTGCCAATCAAGGTCCAGTGACCACGGGCAGAGGCAATATATTCATACAACTGGCGAATGCTGAAGTTATGCTTAGCTGCAATCTCGATCATCATTTGCTGACGGCTGGACTTGATCTCAATATCTTCCAATTTCGGGAATGGTGCATCCAGGTCAAATTGAGATAAATCAATATCGCCAGCTAAACCGGAAATTAAGCCTAAACCGACATCCGGGTGAATCAGGCTATTCAGCAATTCATATTTTTCTTGAGCTTCCTGTTCGGTTTTTGCCACAAAAATGGATACGCCCGGCATGATTTTTAAGTCGTCGCTATGGCGACCGTATTTGCCTAAACGTACTTTGACATCACGGTAGAAGGCTTGGGCATCCTCCAAACTCTGCTGTGCAGTGAAAATGACTTCGGCATATTTGGCTGCAAGTTCACGACCATCTTCCGACTGGCCGGCTTGTACAATGACCGGGTAGCCTTGCGGTGAACGAGAGACATTGAGTGAGCCTTGTACATTGAAATATTTGCCTGCATGCAAGGGTTCATGCTGCTTGCTGGCATCAAAAAATTGACCGCTTTCTTTGTTATATAAAAATGAATCGTCTTCCCAAGAATCCCAAAGCTTTTGCGTTACTTCAATAAATTCATCTGCCCGTTCATAACGAACTTTGGCATCTGGATGGGCAGTAAAACCAAAGTTGCGTGCCGTATCAGCCGAAATGGTGGTCACCACATTCCATGCAGCACGGCCTTTAGAAATATGATCGAGGGAGGCAAATTTACGTGCCAAAAGGTAAGGTTCTTCATACGTGGTAGAGGCCGTAGCAATAAAACCAATATGTTGGGTGACTGCGGAAATGGCAGCAAATAAGGTCACCGGTTCAAAACCAACAACCTTGTCGCTATAACCAATACTTTGCTTGCTTTTGGACGCGCCGTGACTCCAGTTCACCGATAAACCGTCAGCAAGGAAATAGGCATCGAACAAACCTTTTTCTGCAGTTTTCGCTAATTCTATAACGTAATCAATGCTTAAATGATCTTGTGGACGAGACTGCGGGTGACGCCAGCCTGCTGCGTGCTGCGAGGTAGTTGGAATAAAAGCACCCAGTTTAATTTGTCGTTTAGACATGGTCATAGCCTATTGTAATCATTTATTTTCAACAGGGTTATAGCAAGGAATCAGGCGCTTGAAAAATACGATAAAATTAAATCCTTATCATCTATATGGGATAAGGAAATAGATCGTATTCATCAGTCTTTTGAAGCGGATTTCAAGAAGTTCGACGATTCTCTTAATTTGATTTTAAACCAAGGCCTTAACGGTTTTTTTCTTCCACACAAACTGATAATACAGACCTTGTAAAATACATAAGCAGACGAAGGCCAAGGCATAAGCATACCAGATGCCTTGCAAGCCCCACCATTGGCTGAACAAATAGGCGCACGGTACTTCAATGCCAATAATCGCGACAATATTAATAATCATGGGAACAGTCACAGTACCGCTGGCACGCATGATTGAAGCAAAAATGGCACTCCCACCAAAGAAGATAATCGACCACAACACAATAAATAAAAGTTGCTGTCCCAGTACAACCACCGTCGGGTCAGTGATAAACAACGCCATTAAATATTTTGAGAACAGATAGGCTAAAGCGACCAATCCACCAGTAATGACGATATTCATACCGAGTGCAGTACGCATCACTTTATTCAGGAGTTCCGATTTTCCTGCACCAATGGCCTGAGCGGCAAAAATGGAAGCAGCAATCGAAATAGACAGGGCCGGGAATTGAATGTAGTTCAACACCTGATTGACTGCACCATAGGCTGCAGTGGCATGGGAACCATAACGATTCACCAAGCCGACAATCACCAAACCGGCAACGGAAGTTGTCACCATCTGAATGCCAGTTGGAATGCCCAAACGCAGAATGATGATACTGAGTTCACGTTGATGGCGAATATGACTGAGCAGATGACGGTCAGGCTTAAGTGGATGATCTTTTTTATTTAAGTACACGGCCAAAAAGATCAGTACCGCAAGATAACCGACAATGGTGGCAATGGCAGGTGCCACAATGCCCATTTTCGGAAAGCCAAAATATCCCGCAATCAATACAGGGGTGATTAGTACGCCAATCAGAATGGTCATGCCCGATGCAATCAGCGGGGTGGTGCTGTCACCGACACCGCGTAAAATTGAAGTATAAATAATATAAATAAACAGTAACGGACTGCCGGCAAGCATCCACTGTACATAAGGCAGTGACAGATGCATGACATCGGGATCTGTGCCTAAGGCAAGCAGAATATGTTCAGCAAAGAGCACTCCAAGCAGGGCAATAATACTGCCACCAATTAAAGTCATAAACAGGGTTGAACCGACGACATAGCGGACTTTTTCAACATTTTTCGCCCCCCACGCTTGCCCAACCAACACGGTTGAACCCGCGGAAAGTCCAATCACAAAAGCCATTAGACAGAACAAAATCGGGAAGAACACAGATACGGCGGCAATGGCATTTACTCCCATCATTTGCCCTACAAAAACGGTATTAATCGTGCCTGAAAGGTTCTGCAAAATATTAGTTGCAATCAACGGCAGCAGGAAAACTAAAAAGGTTTTCCATAATTTTTGTTGAGTGAGCAGTGATTGATGGTGAGACATTGAGCGTCCTGTAAAAGTGTTTTTATCGTTTTGCAGATTTAAACTCACCCTACCTGAGTTCGCTTAAAAAAGCCTTAGTTGTTAAGTAACTAAGACTTAAATGTATGAACAAATCATGGACTTAAACAGCAGATAAAATGGCAGATGCCTGTTCTAAGGTTTCATCTTTTTTGGCAAAACAAAACCGAATTAGACGTAAATTTTCGGGCGCTTGCTGATAAAAAACCGAAACAGGAATGGCGACAATACCATGATGTTCAGCGAGAAATTTACACATCTCGACATCGTTTAAATCGGGACGAATTGCACTGTAATTTAAGTTCTGGAAATAAGTTCCTTGCGACGGACTAAAGTGAAAGCGTGAGTTGCGGATGCCTGAATTAAAAAGATCACGTTTGTCCTGATAGAAGTCGGCAAGCTGATCAATATGTTCAGGATGCTGCTGCATAAAAGTTGCCAGTGCCATTTGTATGGGGGTTACACCGCAGAAACTGACAAATTGATACACCTGTCTAAATAGTTTCATCAGTTCGGGTGAGGCAATACAGTAACCGGTTTTCCAGCCAGTGACATGGAAGGTTTTACCAAAGGAACCCACCACAATACTACGGTCACGCAATTCAGGAAAAGACAGTGCCGAATAGTGTTTTTGGCCATCATAAACCAGATGTTCATAGACCTCATCGGATAGCACCACAATATTTTTATCACGAATCAGTTCAATTAAATTTAGCCAGTCCTGATGTGACCAAATTGCACCTGTAGGGTTGTGAGGGGTATTCACAATGATCATTCGGGTCTTGTCGTTAATAGCATCCTTGACCTGATTCCAGTTCACGGAAAACTCGGGCGCAAGCAGAGGAATATGAATGGCTTTGCCACCCACCAGTTTAACGCTGGGTCCATAACTGTCATAGCAGGGATCGAAAATAATGACTTCATCACCAGCATGAATGAGTGCCTGAATGGTGCAAAAAATCCCGATGGTTGCGCCTGGGGTAATGGTGATTTCAGCGACGGGATCAATCACCAGTTGATCGCGTTTTAAAAATTGATGTGCCAATTGTTCACGTAGCGAAATCAGTCCATCACTGGGTGCATATTGATTAAAACCATTTAAAGTCGCTTGGCTTAAAGCTTTTAATAGGGCAGGCGGAGCTGCAAAGTCTGGGAAACCTTGAGAGAGATTTAAGGCATTCAGGCGATGTGCCATTGCAGTCATCACGCTAAAAATAGTCAGCCCTTGTGCGGGTAGTTTGGAATGGAAGTCAATCATGACCTGAACTCTTGAATATTGTTATTCTTTTCAGTGTAGCAGTAAGCGTGGAACCGAAAAATAAAAGTCCAGATTTAATCGCTACATTTTTTAACCTTATCTTATCCATTTAAGTGAATGCAGCTTTTTGTCAAAATAACAAAAAACTCACCTGACTAAAAAAAACAACATTTTCTAGAATATAGCCACGAATAAAAATAAAATTATTGGAATAACCGTGAATCACGGATAAGAAATTAACGTGAAAAAAAGTGCCTGAAAACTATTAGGGAGTTACCACACAACCTATGCTTTCAGCCACCATGTTTCTTGTGCCATATCTGGCTCATACATATTTGTTCTGCATCATTGATGACTTTTTTCAAAAATTTAAAGCAACCTATTTTTAATTTATTCTTCCAAAACCTCTTCCAGTAATTCCTTGCTCGGTGCAAAGTAATAAGCACCATCGAGCGGAGTGACAAAATGCAGCAGACGGTCATGAAGACCATCGCCAGCTGTACCAAACATATGTTGCAACATATGGTCAATAATTTCTAAGTTCTTGGTATAAGCAATAAAGAACAAGCCCTGGTCAGCTTTGCCATCGCCATAAGGAAGAGAGTGACGAAGAATTTCCATTTCTTCGCCTTCGTTATCTTCAATCACAACACGGGCAATGTGGGCATTCTTCGGTTTAACCTCATCATTCAGTTCAATAGACTCTAACTTGGTTCGACCGATCGCATTTTCTTGCGCATCGACTTTTAGTTGTTTCCATTTTGCCAAGTCATGTGCATAGCGCTGCGCAAATACAAAAGAACCATCGGCAAAAATTCCCGTATCTTCACCCAATAATGCAACTTCTGTACGGTCATCTGGAAATTGCGGATTTTCAGTACCATCAATAAAACCGGTAATGTCACGGCCGTCAAAATAACGGAAACATACACGTTCATCCAGCACCTCAACTTTATCTTGAATACCTTCAAAGAAGGATTGGCTTAATGCAAAACAAATATCAGTACGTTGAGATGCAACATGAATTAGAACATCGGCAGGGGCAACAGGCATCTGAAATGAACCCTGAATCGGTTTCAATTGTTTAAAACCTGCCGGTATTTGGTTGTATAGCTTTGTCCAAAGTTCAGGACCAAAAGCGACACCTGTCTTAATTTGCGCGTTAGGATGTTGCGTGATTAAGCGATCACGTGTGGTAAATAAATCTGCAAGTTTTTCTTTTAACTCATCAATTGTTAGGTCTTTTAAACGTAAAACAATAAACCGGGCATGATCTGAAGGTAACGGTAAAATTACAGATTGGGCAGTCATACATGGCTCCTAACAATTTTTATAAAATACGTGGCGGGCTTTATTGTGCCTCATCACTGCCAATGTGAATAGTCCAAAGCTTATCCAGCCTCGGATTTTTAAGGCATTTGAAAGATGAAAAGTCATATAATACCTCCACATTTCTATCTCCTTATATTTTATGTCTTACCAAGTTTGGCTGGCGTATATGCTGGCGTGTTGGGTGATTAGCATTTCTCCTGGCGCAGGTGCAATTGCTTCTATGTCGAGTGGTTTAAACTATGGCTTTCGCCGTGGCTACTGGAATGCTTTAGGTCTGCAGCTTGCATTATTGGTACAAATTGGGATTGTGGCTGCCGGGGTAGGGGTACTGTTTGCGACTACTCCCTGGGCCTTTTTAGTGGTGAAATGGTTTGGCGTACTGTATTTATTGTATCTGGCTTATTTGCAATGGAAAGCCCGGACTCAGTCGATTGAGATTCAACAGGAACACCCGGATAAATCAATTGCCAAATTGGTCTTGCATGGCTTCTTGGTCAACATGAGCAATCCCAAAGCGATTGTATTTTTACTTGCGGTGTTGCCGCAGTTTCTAGATTTGTCCAAACCACAGTGGATCCAATATCTGATTATGGCACTCACCATGGTCACCATTGATTTGATTGTGATGGCGGGTTATACCGGACTCGCAGCTAAAGTTTTACGGTTAATGAAATCGCCAAAACAGCAAAAATATATGAACCGTACTTTTGCAGTGTTGTTTGCCTGTGCGGCAAGTTTACTCAGTCTGGTACATCAGTAATTATTAAAGCCATAAATATGTTAATGGTTTTATTGTTGATTTTAAATAATAATTCATCTAATTTGACCGCATGAAAACAACAATAGGCAAAGCAACATGTCAATGCTGTTATGGATTTTTATCTATGTTTTACACTGCATTGTAACCAAGTGGATTATATCGTGGAACGGTGCAGCTTATATTCAGGGCTGGAAAACTTGGTTTATCTTTAATACTTCTCAATCTGAGGAGTGGACTAAAGATCAGGTCATCATGATGGCGTGGTTCTTTTGGATTGCATTTACCATTTTATTTTTGATTGGACTCTTTCATCCTGAATTTCGATTTTATAAATTAAAAAATAGTCTTTAAAAATGCCATGATCAAGTAACCAAAACTTATTATGGTATTGGTTACTTGTTGGGGCTTAACTCAGCTTTTTAAACTTCTGCACTGCAAAAATCACCGCAAATAAAATCGCCATGGTGAGCACAATAGTTAAGCCGGTCGAAGTATCTAAACCTGCACTTGACCATAAACCGACACTAATCCCAATTTGTGCAACCACAAACGCCCAAACCACCATCTGTTTTGGCGAGTGTGCGAGTAAGCGTGCAGTTAATGCCGGAATCACCAGTAAAGCACCCATCAATAATGAACCTACGGCACGTAAAGCCAATACGGTAAAGAGTGCCAATAACAGCATAAACACCAGACGTTGCCATTTGGCATTTACTCCTTCACTGACGGCCATATCAGGATCAATCGCAATTTGGATTTGAGCCTGCCAGTTTTTATACAGTACAGCTAAAGCGGCAATAATGACAAAAGCAAACATCGGTAGATCTGACCAGGAAATTTGTAGCAGATCACCAAATAGATAGCTGAGCAGTTCAGGTCTTAAGCTTGGAATATGCTGAATAAACAGTAAACCTGAGCAGAGTAGGGTCGCTGAACACAGCGCCAGCAAAGCATCATTGGGCAGGCGAGGATCATGCAGCACCCATAAAATACCGACCAACAAGAAGGCCAACGCAGTCACGCCTAACCAGAGTGGCAGACTTAAGGCACCGGCAATGGCAACACCCAGTAAAGTGCCATGTGCCATGGTATCGGCAAAAAAAGACATTCGTCGCCATAACATTAAACAACCTAGGGGCGCAGTTAGAAACACCAGTAATGTTCCCATGGTCCATGCAGGTAACAATATTTGTAACCATTCCATCATGGCTTAAGCTTCCGGTTCGGGATGAATATGGGGACGAGGATCATGCTGGCATGGCATTACACTATCACCATGTGCACAATGATCATGATGATGTTGATAGAAAGCGCGATTGGTGCCAAAAATGGCCTGATACTCTGGATGCTTCTGTACATTTTCAGGTAAGCCGCTGCAACAGATATGCTTGTTCAAACATACCACGCGGTGTGTACCTTGCATCACCCATTGCAGATCATGCGATACCATTAATACGGCACAACCATATTTGATTGGCAAGCTTCTGACATATTCATACAGCTCAGCTTCAGATTGAATATCTAAGCCTTGCATCGGTTCATCCAGAACCAGAACATCGGGTTGACGCAGTAAAGCGCGCGCCAACAAAACCCGTTGTCGTTCGCCACCCGAGAGTTGCTGGACTTTGCAATCCTGTAGTTTGGTAATACCGGTATCGCGAATAATTTCTGCTTTTCTGGCCGCCTCACATTTTTCTAAAGCCAATAAGTCCTGCACGCGTAAAGGCAGGCTATGCGACGGATTGAACTTTTGCGGCACATAAGAAAATTTTAATTTTTTATGACTATGAATTTTGCCTGAATTGGCTTTAATAATTCCTAACAGGACTTTAATAAGCGTGGATTTCCCCGCGCCATTCGGACCAATCAGCGTGACAATTTCTCGCTCATGTAAGGCGAAATCGACATTCTTTAAAATGTCACGTTCATCGATGCGTACACTGATCTTGTCTAAGGCAATCAGTATATGAGCGTTTACGGTTTGTTGCGACACTGCTGACATATCCCGGAAATTTCAATAATACTGTGATGTGCAGTAAATTGATCAGATGCTGAAAGCGCATCTAATTGTGTTAATAAACCCTGTGCAGAAGCTTCCGTCACATTTTTGCAATCGGTACAAATTAAAAATGCCGCCTGATGTCCTTCACGTGGATGACAGCATGGAATATAGGCATTAATCGAGGTTAAGCGGTGGATTAAACCTTTTTCTAATAAAAAGTCTAACGTCCGATAAACTGTCGGTGGAGCAGCAGGGCGGTCTGAATCGCTCTTGATTTTAGCCAGTAAGTCATATGCACCCATAGGGCCTGTGGCGTTTAAAATCAGTCCTAAGACTTCTTTGCGTAACGGTGTTAAACGTGCGCCCGTCGTTGCACAGAGGTTTTCCGCTTCAGCAAGACGCGTTTCGACATTATGATGGTCGTGTACGCCATGTAATGCATTGTGATGTTCGTGAGAACATGAGCTCATAGCCAACCTCAAGTGCGAAATTTATAAAAACAAATGGACCGTAAATCTTACCATGAAGCGATACCTGTTTCGATTGGGCATAGGCATTTTTATCGATTTGTTATATTATAACACCTGTTAAATCTTTGGTGATCTTCTTTCATGTCCCGTATCTTTGCATTTTGTGTGCTTGCTTTATTTAGTAGCTTAAGCTGGGCACAAAATTTAGTGGTCTCTACGCATCCAATTTATCTTATTGCTAAAGAAATCACGCAAGGTATTGAAAAGCCTGTACTGTTATTAGCTGATCAAACCGGACACGATGTCACGCTTACGCCCGCACACCGCAAAGCAATTCTAGATGCCTCATTGGTAATCTGGCTGGGCAAGGCACATGAAGCTCCGCTTGATAAACTGTTGTCTGATAATTCCAAAGCCATTTCTATTTTAGATTCAGGTATCGTGCAAACCTTGCCACAGCGCAATACCCGGGGGGTGGCTTTAAAAAATACCGTCGATACCCATGTCTGGCTTGATCCAAACAATGCGGTGCGGATTGGCTTCTTTATAGCTGCACTGCGTTCACAACAAATGCCCGAGCATCGGGAAGCTTACTTTAAGAATGCACGTGCTTTTGCTCAAAAAATGTTCTTAACAGCACAGCATTTTAATGTAAATGGTAAAATTCAGCCTTATTGGGCATATCACGATGCTTATCAATATTTGGAACGGGCCTTAAATCTGAAGTTTGCTGGTGCATTGACCGATGATCCGCATGTTGCCCCGACCATAGCACAAATTAAATACTTAAATGACAGCCGCCCAAGCCGTACTATGTGCCTCTTGGCAGAAGGCCATGCCAGTAAAAACCAATACCAGAAATTGAAGCCGATTACCTTTCAGGCAGTAGATGAAAGTATGGGCGGGGCAGGGGATTTTGTCGGGGCCTGGAAAAAACTTGCCGAGCAAACCCATAACTGTGTGCTAAATGCACGAAAATAATATAAAAAATAAACAACTATTGATTAGTAACGAAGCAACTTGCTGGTTGAAAAAAACCAGACTTAAGTCGGGAAAAGATTGCATGTTCAGGGGTGTAACTCTATAATGCCTGCGATTAAAAACGATCATCAGCTAAACTTGTCAAGCATGAATGCTGTGAGTGAATAAATAAATGAGCCGAACTAGTCGCATGATTGATCGACGATTAGCGAAAGCTTTGGTCATCTTACAGACATGCATGATCCCTGTTTCAGCCTTGATAGCGTGGGTCCTGAAAGACTCAACTGCAGCTTACAGTGCCGCACTTGGTGCGTTGGTGTGTTGGCTTGCAAGTTGTTATTTTTCTTGGCAATCGTTTCGAGCCGCAGGTGCCCGAGCTTCAAAACAGGTTCTTTCGAACATGTATAGAGGCTTGATGGGCAAGTTTGCAATTGTGATCGTTGGTTTCATTTTAATTTTAAGTAACGTTAAACCGTTGTCAGCGGTGGCGTTATTTTGTGGTTTTATCCTCGTTCAAACCATGTCGTGGGTCGCTCCTTTTTTGGCGTCACGTCTACAAAAACGGGGTTAAACACAACAAAAAATTGAAAAGTTTTTTAGGAGATGGACGAGATATCAGGCAGCACGCGATGTTCGTTCACTCTATTTAGTATTTGACATTGACCAGGTGTGATTTATGGCTGCTGAAGAACATGCGCTTACTTCGACCGAGTATATCAAGCATCACTTGACCAATTTAACCTATGGCAAAATGCCGGATGGTTCTTGGAAATTGGCTGAGACTGCTGATGAAGCTCAACAGATGGGGTTCACTGCTATTCACTTGGATTCAATGGGTTGGTCTATCACGCTTGGTGTGATTTTCTGTTTGTTGTTCTGGATTGTAGCGAAAGCTGCAAACTCTGGTGTTCCTACCAAGTTCCAGTCTGCAATTGAAATGATTATCGAGTTTGTTGACTCAAGTGTCCGCGATACTTTCCATGGCAAGTCACGTTTGATTGCGCCTTTAGCCCTCACAATTTTTGTGTGGATTTTCCTGATGAATGCGATGGATTTACTTCCAGTAGATTTCATTCCGCATCTGGCAGGAATTATTGGCTCAAACGTATTTGGTATGGATCCTCACCACGTTTACTTCAAGATTGTTCCATCTACTGACCCTAACATTACCCTTGGTATGTCATTGTCTGTATTTGTCCTTATCTTGTTCTACAGTATCCGTGAAAAGGGTATTGGCGGTTTCGTTGGCGAATTGGCACTTAACCCGTTCAATCCAAGTAACCCAATTGCAAAAGCGTTGCTTATTCCAGTGAACTTAATTCTGGAATTGGTAACTTTCCTTGCACGTCCAGTTTCATTGGCTCTACGACTGTTCGGTAACATGTATGCGGGTGAATTAATCTTCATTCTTATCGCGTTATTACCGTTCTGGATCCAGTGGGCGTTGTCTGTGCCTTGGGCGATCTTCCACATTCTTGTTATTACGCTACAAGCATTCATTTTCATGATGTTGACTATCGTATACTTGAGTATGGCTAGCGAAAAACATTAATGGTATTGCCTGACTGTCACGAGATGGTTGGGTACAGTTTTCTAACTTAATTTGGTATAAAACCTAACCTCTGAGGAATTATCATGGAACTCACTTTAGGTCTAGTTGCAATTGCATCTGCTATCTTGATCGCTTTTGGTGCTTTAGGTACTGCGATTGGTTTTGGTCTTTTAGGCGGCCGTTTCCTTGAAGCTGTTGCTCGTCAACCAGAATTGGCTCCACAACTTCAAACTCGTATGTTCTTAATCGCAGGTCTTCTTGATGCTGTGCCTATGATCGGTGTTGGTATTGGCTTGTTCTTCATCTTCGCTAATCCATTTGTAGGTTAATCAGCTTAATTCCTAAATTAAACTATTGAGGAATAGCTATGAATATCAACCTCACATTGATTGGCCAAGCAATTGCATTTGCGATGTTTGTCGCATTCTGCATGAAGTTTGTATGGCCACCACTAATCAATGCGATTAGTGAACGTCAGCGTCGTATCGCTGATGGGCTAAATGCTGCCGAAAAAGCAAAAGCTGACCTTGCCGATGCGCAAGCTCAAGTAAAAGCTGAATTAGATGCAGCAAAAGCACAAGCGGCTCAATTGATCGAACAAGCGAACCGTCGTGGTGCACAATTGATCGAAGAAGCGCGTACCCAAGCAGCTGCTGAAGGTGAGCGTATCCGTCAACAGGCGAAAGAAACTGTTGATACTGAAATCAATGCTGCACGCGAAGAATTACGTCAACAAGTTGCTGCCTTGGCAGTTACTGGTGCAGAAAAAATTCTGAACCAGCAAGTTGATGCGGAAGCTCACAATGCCATGCTTACTCAGCTGGCTGCTAAACTTTAAGCGAGGCGATTATGGCTGAACTCTTGACGTTGGCACGCCCGTACGCAAAAGCAGCATTTGCTTTCGCTTCTGAGCAAGGTGCAACTGACAATTGGTCGAATGTGTTACAAGTGCTCAGTGCTGCGGTGCAAGACGAAGCATTTTCCGCTTATTTGAATCGCCCTGAGCTTACTCCTGCGGAGCAGGTCAGTGTTTTTGCAAAAGTTTTAGGTGAGAATCAAACTCAAGAAGTGTCAAACTTTTTGACTCTTCTTGCAGACAACGATCGTTTAGCGTTGTTACCTGAAATTGAAACAGAATACGAACTGCTTAAATCACAGAATAACAATACTGTGGATGTTGTGATTGAATCGGCATTCCCTGTAACTTCTGCACAGGAACAATTACTGGCTCAAGCGTTAGAGAAAAAATTTAACGCTGCTGTAAATGTAACTGTAGAAGTTAAACCAGAGCTTATTGCTGGTGTAGTTATTCGTGCAGGCGACCAAGTGATAGATGACTCTGCACTTAACAAGCTTGAAAAAATGCGGACTCGTCTTCTTGCGTAATTCGCTTGAAAATAGCGACGTATAAGAAGACTGAACTTTAAAAAGATTGAGGTATAGCGCAATGCAACAACTGAATCCATCCGAGATCAGTGCGCTCATTAAACAGCGTATCGGCGATCTGGACACCAGCGCGACCGCTAAGAACGAAGGGACCATTGTTATGGTTTCCGACGGTATTGTGCGTATTCACGGCCTAGCTGATGCTATGTACGGTGAAATGATCGAATTCGACGGCGGCTTATTTGGTATGGCACTGAACCTAGAACAGGATTCAGTGGGCGTCGTTGTTTTAGGTAACTACTTAAGCCTTCAAGAAGGTCAAAAAGCTCGTTGCACAGGTCGTGTATTAGAAGTTCCGGTTGGTCCAGAACTTTTAGGCCGTGTGGTAGATGCTTTGGGTAACCCAATTGATGCTAAAGGCCCAATTGATGCAAAATTAACTGATGCTGTTGAAAAAGTAGCACCAGGCGTAATTTGGCGTCAATCAGTGGATGAGCCTGTACAAACTGGTTATAAATCAGTAGATACAATGATCCCTGTAGGCCGTGGTCAACGTGAGTTGATCATTGGTGACCGTCAAACTGGTAAAACAGCAATGGCGATCGACGCGATCATCGCTCAGAAAAACTCTGGCATTAAATGTGTATACGTAGCAATTGGTCAAAAACAATCGACTATCGCTAACGTGGTACGCAAGCTAGAAGAAACTGGCGCTATGGCGTATACAACTGTTGTCGCAGCAGGTGCATCAGATCCAGCAGCAATGCTGTATTTGGCTCCGTACTCTGGCTGTACAATGGGCGAATACTTCCGTGACCGTGGTGAAGACGCGTTAATCATTTATGATGACTTGTCTAAACAAGCTGTTGCGTATCGTCAAATTTCATTGCTTTTACGCCGTCCACCAGGTCGTGAAGCGTATCCAGGTGACGTGTTCTATCTACATTCACGTCTACTTGAACGTGCTTCTCGTGTATCTGCTGACTACGTTGAGAAATTCACTAACGGTGAAGTTAAAGGCCAAACTGGTTCATTAACTGCATTACCTATTATTGAAACTCAAGCAGGTGACGTATCTGCATTCGTACCGACCAACGTAATTTCGATTACAGATGGTCAGATCTTCCTTGAAACATCATTATTCAACGCAGGTATTCGTCCTGCTGTGAACGCGGGTATCTCTGTATCTCGTGTTGGTGGTTCTGCGCAAACGAAGATCATCAAAAAATTGTCTGGTGGTATCCGTACCGCTTTGGCTCAATACCGTGAATTGGCAGCGTTTGCTCAGTTCGCTTCTGACCTTGATGAAGCAACTCGTAAACAGCTTGAACATGGTCAACGTGTAACTGAATTAATGAAGCAAAAACAATATGCTCCATATTCAATTGCTGACCAAGCTGTTTCAATTTATGCATCTAACGAAGGTTATATGACTGACGTTGACGTTAAGAAAATCGTTGCATTTGATGCGGCGCTTGTTTCTTACTTCCGTTCAGAACACGCTGCGTTAATGCAAAAAATTGACGAGACTGGTGCTTGGGATAAAGAAATCGAAGCAGCATTCAAAGCTGGTATTGAAAGCTTTAAAGCGACTCAAACTTACTAATTTTAGCAATTGCTAAAAGCTAGTGGGCTTGGTTCACGGAATCAACCTTCGGAGGCTTGAAAAAGCCTTCGAATACTAGGTTAAGCGTATGGCAAATTTAAAAGAAATTCGCGCCAAAGTAGCTAGTATCAAGTCGACGCAGAAAATTACGCGTGCGATGCAGATGGTAGCTGCTTCTAAAATGCGTCGTGCGCAAGAGCGCATGGCTCAAGGCCGTCCGTATGCCGAAAATATGCACCGTGTAATTGCTCATTTGGTCCAAGCGAACCCTGAATATAAACACCGTTATATGGTTGAACGTCCGGTAAAACGCGTTGGCTATATCATTGTGTCTTCAGATCGTGGCCTTGCTGGTGGTTTGAACATTAACCTGTTCAAGAAAGTGGTCAAACACGTCCAACAGCAACAAGAGCAGTCAATTGAAGTTCAATTTGCTTTAATTGGTCAAAAAGCGGTTTCGTTTTTTAAAAACTACGGCGGTAAAGTGCTTGGTGCAACCACTCAAGTGGGTGATGCTCCTAGTCTTGAACAGTTATCTGGTTCTGTACAGGTGATGTTGGATGCGTATGATAAAGGCGAGTTAGATCGTATTTATCTAGTGTCTAACGGCTTCGTGAATGCCATGACTCAAAATCAAAAGATTGAGCAACTCGTTCCTTTGGCAGCTGCTGAAGACGGCGAGAATCTGAACCGTTCATACGGTTGGGATTATCTCTATGAACCAGAAGCTGAAGAGCTATTAAATGGTTTATTGGTTCGCTATATCGAGTCTGTGGTGTATCAGGGTGTGATTGAAAACATCGCATGTGAGCAATCTGCACGTATGGTGGCAATGAAAGCTGCTACCGACAATGCGGGTGATATCATCAAGAGCCTACAACTTATTTATAACAAGCTGCGTCAAGCCGCGATTACTCAGGAAATTTCTGAGATCGTTGGTGGTGCCGCTGCCGTTTAACATTATTTTGAATTGAGGAGACAGCAATGAATAGCGGTCGTATCATTCAGATCATCGGCGCGGTAATCGACGTCGAGTTTGAACGCAACAGCGTTCCTAAGATCTATGACGCTCTCCATGTTGATGGTACTGAAACTACTTTAGAAGTTCAGCAACAACTTGGTGATGGCGTAGTTCGTACTATTGCAATGGGTTCTACTGAAGGCCTTAAGCGTGGTTTGAACGTAGTTAACACTGGTGCGCCAATCTCTGTACCTGTAGGTACAGCATGTTTGGGTCGTATCATGGACGTTCTTGGTCGCCCAATCGACGAAGCTGGTCCTGTTGCGACTGAAGCACGTTTGCCGATTCACCGCGCAGCACCTTCTTATGCTGAACAAGCGGCTTCTACTGACCTTTTAGAAACTGGTATTAAAGTCATCGACTTACTTTGCCCGTTTGCTAAAGGTGGTAAAGTTGGTCTGTTCGGTGGTGCCGGTGTTGGTAAAACTGTAAACATGATGGAATTGATCAACAACATCGCGAAAGCTCACTCAGGTTTATCTGTGTTTGCTGGTGTTGGTGAACGTACTCGTGAAGGTAATGACTTCTATCACGAAATGAAAGATTCTAACGTTCTAGACAAAGTAGCAATGGTCTACGGTCAGATGAATGAGCCACCGGGTAACCGTTTACGCGTAGCGTTGACTGGTTTGACCATGGCTGAATACTTCCGTGACGAGAAAGATGAAAACGGTAAAGGCCGTGACGTATTGTTGTTCGTTGACAACATTTACCGTTACACATTGGCTGGTACCGAAGTGTCTGCACTTCTAGGTCGTATGCCATCTGCAGTAGGTTACCAACCAACTCTTGCAGAAGAGATGGGTGTTCTTCAAGAACGTATTACATCGACTAAGTCTGGTTCTATTACGTCAATCCAAGCGGTATACGTACCTGCCGATGACTTGACAGATCCATCGCCTGCTACAACGTTTGCTCACTTAGATGCGACTGTTGTATTGAGCCGTGACATCGCATCTTCTGGTATTTATCCAGCGATCGATCCACTAGACTCAACTTCACGTCAGTTAGATCCACTAGTAGTGGGTGCTGAGCATTACGAAATTGCTCGTTCAGTTCAAAACGTTCTTCAACGTTATAAAGAATTGAAAGACATTATCGCAATTCTTGGTATGGATGAGCTTGCTGAAGAAGATAAATTGGTTGTTTACCGTGCGCGTAAAATCCAACGTTTCTTCTCTCAACCGTTCCACGTAGCTGAAGTATTTACTGGCGCGCCTGGTAAATTAGTATCTCTTAAAGAAACGATTCGTGGCTTTAAAGGTCTTCTAGCTGGTGAATACGATCACATTCCAGAACAAGCGTTCTATATGGTTGGTGGTATTGACGAAGTTATTGCTAAAGCCGAGAAACTTTAATTAGCGACTCTAATTTAGGAGATTCTCATGGCGACTATGCAATGTGATGTTGTAAGTGTAAACGAGTCTTTGTACTCGGGCACTGTAACGATGCTAATTGCGAAAGGTGCTGGCGGTGAGTTAGGTATTATGCCTGGCCATGCTCCGTTGGTAACTTTGCTTCAACCGGGCGCAATCCGCGTTCTGTTGGAAAACGGTACAGAAGAATTAATCTATGTATCGGGTGGTGTTCTAGAAGTTCAACCGCATGTCATCACGGTTCTTGCAGATACTGCAGTTCGTGCTGAAAACTTAGATGAAGCTGCAATTCTTGAAGCGCGTAAACACGCTGAAACTTTGCTTGCAAATCAAAAGAGCGATTTGGACGCTGCTGCTGCTTTGGCTGCTCTTGCAGAAACTGCTGCACAGCTGGAAACGATCCGCAAAATCAAAAACCGCGCAATGTAATTGCTGGTTCGAGATTGAAAAAACCACCCGAAAGGGTGGTTTTTTTATGCCCAATTTTTTTGGAAGTTAGCTCCTTCCGAATTTGGTTTAATCGTAGGCTTCTTAATATTGATGGTTAGTGGGATAGGAAAGTCATTTCCGATAATCACAGCTTCACCAGGTTGTAAACTTGGTAAAAAGTCTGATGCAGCTTTATCAATTTCACCACATGCTCGCTCTACAATTTCACGATCTCGATCGTTAGTCAGTCGATGGACAATTAAAGTTCCGAGCTGACTTAAAACACCTTCGGTAATATCTCGAGGTCGTTGAGTCGCTAAACAAATATTTAAACCAAATTTACGTCCTTCTTTTGCGATAAGTTCAAAAGCATCGAGTTTGGCTAGGGTATCTTCACTACCAATCGTTTTTCCAATGAAGTTATGTGCTTCGTCGAGAAAAATAACTACTGGTTTTTTTTGAAAAACTCTTTTGCGAGACTCATTTAATAAGGCACGTCCAATACAATTTGCAATAATTTCACGAGCCTTATATTCGAAGGGAATACCACTTAGATCGATGCGCAAAAGTTTGTGATTTACATTTGTAGATGATGAGAATCCTTTGATCTTTTCTATTAATGAAATATTTTTAGCCGTTGGATGGAAAAGTGTATTAAATGGCGGTGAATTAATAATTGTTGTAATTCGACTTATTAAAGAAAGGCAATTAGCAAAAGATTGACCATCATGATTGCCCCATCTTGTAATATCTTTAATTGGTTTTTTTTCAACCCAATTGGTCGCATCTGGAAAAATACACTCTTGTTCAATCTGAATAGATAGATAGTTTAAATTGAAACTTAAGGTCGGATCATCAAGATTATGATTTCTATATAAATTATTGAAGTCACCTTTAGCTTGATCAGTCTTTAAAATATATTCAGATGTATATAGATCATTTCTTATTCTTGCTAACTTTAAACTTTTTATCGCTTCTCGAAATTTAGGGCCTTGGACTTTTCCTGATGGTTCAAATAGTGCAAGAAAGTCAGTTTCTAAGAAACATTCCGGGGGAAGGTAGCATTCTGTAGTTTTATTAGCAGGATTGATCGGATTGCCAAGATGTAAGTGAAATACGCCTTTTTGATTAAAGTCTTTGTATTCACCAGTTGCATCCAAAAGAATAATTCTAGGATGATGTTTAAGGCATTCTTCCAAAATTTTAGCCGTTGTATAACTCTTACCTCCACCTGTTGAACCTAAAATTCCTAAATGACGACCAAAAAGTTTTTCAGGAGTAACTTTTATTGAGCAATCTTGATCGAGATCAATAGAACCAATTTCAAGTTCAATTTTAGGTGCATTGGTGTTCATCCTGCGAGGGATATCAGCTATAAAATTATGAGGTGCGGAATAGACTAAATCATTAATATTGGGATAATAATCTATACCAGCCGTCACTTTTAGATTATCCATTTGGATTGATCCAAGTAGCTGGATACGACCAACGATTTCTAGATTTGATAACTCAAGATCATCTTTTTTAATTTCAACAATACGTCCAAGAATCAAATTAACTTGGCTTTCAATAATAACAAATTCACCAACTTCTCCTTTTCCGTATCGTCTTCCTTCAAAATACGTAGCTTGATGATTTATATTTATAAATTCAAATTGAACGGAGTTTGCTGAAATTGCATTAACTTTTCCAAATAAAAGCTCAGAACGAACAATTCCTACATTTTCTAAATTATTCATTTAGTACCTCCATGAATAACTTGATAAAGGTTTTCTGCAGGACTTAGAGCTTTTAAATCTGGAATATTGATAGCAAAATTCTCGAAATCCGCTTCAATAAATAAAATATCTAATCCTTTATCTGCTAGTGCTTTAAATTTTTTCCAATACGGTGAAAAGCTCTCAAGATCTTTAAATTTTCTCTCGACTGATCTATCTACAATAATTAGTTTTAAATGAGGATTAGATTGTAAGGCCGCATAAATGGGTTCGGATAAGTGGTCATCATTAAAGCCAAAGCCCGTAGTAATCAAACATGTGTTTGGTTCTCGAATACCTTGCAAAAATTTTGCGATAAGTTCTAGATGGGGTTGAATGTATGACTGTTGATATTTACCTTTTGCTGGAAAAATCATACACACATTCTTAGCATCGTCAGATTCTTTTTGCTCAATAAAAAAATTACCATCGGTTTCTTTTCTTTTAAACCAATTAACTGAACCGTGTAATTTATACATGTGGAATACACCATCTAAATATTTAGGTGTATTTGATGTATTCATAGAATCACGCTTAATGATGTCATAATCAAAAAATTGAGGACTATAAATTCTAGGTGCAGAAAAGGTGAATCCGTCTATTATTGTAATTCCGAGCTTTCCAGCAGCTTCTTCAAAGCATGTATCATAGTTTGTGGTAAAAAGTTTAATTCTATTATCTTTACTTTTTCGTCTAGCAAGTTTTTTTATAAACTCAATATGTGCAAATAGATCAGCTGAGGGTTTATCAAATTTACACTTATCTAAAATAATTTCTTTTGATTTGATTAAAAAGTTTTCTAATTCAGTGGATTGTTTAATTTGTTGATATGCTTCGCAGTATGACAGAAATTCTTCAATATTTTTATTGTTAGGATTGGTGAGGTCATATTCGATCTGAGCAATGATTTTGTCTGCATCAAGTTTCCTAGATGGATCTTCGATACAAAATCTCCATAAGTCAGACATGCTAGGACCTTTTACTTTACCTAGTGAAGTCCCACTGCCAGCTAATACCATAATATTTGGCATTTGAAGTGCTGTTTTAAGCTTTGTTTTGAGATCAATTAAGTCATTGGCTTGTTGCTCATCATCATCTTTTTCGTTAGGCAACCATTTCGAAATAGGGATAGGTCTGTAAAATTTAATAGTCATAAATGATATTATTTAAAAGTATTTGTTTTTATTATAATTTCTTTAAATTAAAAAAATAGTCATATACTAGATTTAATCGAAAACTCCCCCCATTCCTTATAATCGTCACCTTAAAAATTTCATCAAAACTGTTTGACCTATTTTCCTAAACTAAAATTCTAATTTTTGTTGTCTTTGAAGAAAGCCTCTCTGAGCTGACCTAACAGCAGACGGTTCACTCTGTCGTTTTGCATCTTAATCATTTGCTTTAATTTTTCAGCTTTTGGTGCATCTGCAGGGATAAAAATGTCTTCTTTAGACTGGTCAGCATATGAAACAGGTTGAGGATTTGCTGTGACCAAATTGGATGAAGCGGGGTGTTCAACATGCCAAAGCTGAGTTGAAAGAGCCTTAATGTATTTGTATTCATCTGTATTTGGGTGAAAATGTTTATATAGTTGTAAATCTTGCGATGCTTCTGAACGATTACGTGTTGCAGTTGAGGATGGGTCTTGCCATTCGGCAACAATCGGGTGAATCTCATGTTGCGTTAAATAATAGTAAAGCCAGTCACCAAGTAGGCTGTGGTCAATATTTGCAACAAAATCGCTGTCTTGCTGGACTAATTGTTGTAATTGTTGTAATACGCTAATTTCTTGTTGTTGCAGCGCGTAACGTGCTGCAGTATCCAGTTGCTCAAACTCTTCAATGGGCAGATCTAGAAAATGTTGTTGCTGTTCAAAAGCCTCAACAATATTGCTTTGATAGATATTATTCCATTGTTGTAAAGCATGAATTTCAAGCTGTTGAATTTCTTTAAATACCTTGCTTCGATAGTGACTGAGCTTAAGCCGCTGAATATTTTGCTGGTTGAATTCAATACGTTGCTTTATGTATTCAACATAAGCAGCTGTTTGCTTTGGATTGACCGGTTGAATGACATCAACCAATAACAATTGCTGTTGTTGAGTGTGTTTGAGCCAGTCCTGAATCAGTTGAACATCTTTTACTTGTTTAGAAAAAAACTGGTTTAAGCGTGGTGTGGCTTTTTCAGGCATGCTGAAATGCAACACGCCATATGCCATGATTGCTAAACAGACCACCCCAAGAACAATTTTTTTCATTATATAAAATGTTTTTTCTGCGTTTTAATCTGCACATTTTATAGTAAAAACGAGAAGTGGTTACTGTTTTTTTATAAAAGCATCAATTATTTATAGCTAAAATAGAAAACTTTCCATTTCCTGTAATTTTTAGCTTAAATATTTCAGTAAGCTTTCATTCCAGCATAGGTCTTTATTTTATAGAAATAAGCCTACTAGTTTCATCGTAATCTAAAGTGTTATTCCATCAAATGATGCTGTGACTTATGCTTATAAAAAATTTTTGAAGATAAATTGATGAGTATGAAAATAATCGAATTAGAACCCCATTTTTGGGAGCTCTATCAAGAGAGTGAACAGTTATATTTAGGAATTGCGATTGATGTCAGTTCTGTGGTGTCGTGTTGGTATCTGGTATTGACTCAAATAGAAATAGAGGCTTATCGAAATTTCGGTCGCAAAAGTATTGATCAACTGGCGAAAAAATTGGTGAATGAGGTCTTTCATGGCAATTTTTCTAATCTTGAAAATCGTCCTGCATCAGCAGCAGAAAAACAGGCCATGCAAGTCACGTTTAAAAGCTGGCGTGACAGTCAAAAATAGTTTGGTTTTAAGTTTCGATTAAATGAACCGAAAATTCTTCATTGGCCATAATCTTCACCTTAAAAATTTCATCAAAACCTTCATCTAAACTTGGTACTTCAAGCTTTCTGTAGACTGCTCGAACAACGACTTTAGGAATATGGGGTTTTAGGGGTATGTTGATTATTTTGTTCTCAAGTACTGTTTAAATTAGCTTCAAAAATAAGCTTTTCACGATGCCGCGTTTTTAGCATATCCAGATTAATTCGCAAATGACTATGATGCACATTTAGTAAATAAAAAGAAGATTTACCTGAAGCCTGAATCCCGGTAAAAATAATCAGTTGCATGAAAAAATCTGCGGCTTGTAAAGAGAATCTTGAGTAAATCATGTAATGAGAGATATGGCGACATTTACCGTGAATAACCAGATTTTAAATGATCTAGTTTTAGTTGTTTTTAATTCCTGACAATTTGACCTGAACAATTCAAGGATGCTGAATTGGTCTAAATCGGTTTAAGCATTAGCTTTCCTGATCTGCTTCATTCTGATCTGCTTCATCCTGACCTTGTGGAATCATCATCCCTGCCAATTTGATCATTTCCATTTGGATGCTACCCATCTGTTTTTCAATTTTCTTGAAATCGACCTGAGTCAAATCGACGTCACCCTTTAAAAAGGGTGTAGCAAGGACTTGCTGATTGGCTTGCATGATATTTTGACGAATTGAATCAATTTCTTGACTTTTCAGGTTCAGGGCAGTCAGTGCCTGATTAAATCCAGTCAATTGTTGTTGCAGGGTTTTGGCAGTGGCTTGTAACTGTTGTTGATCTTTATCATTGATTGCAGTTTCTAAATCAGTTTGAGTTTGCTTTAGCTGCTCAACATAATCACCGGTTTTCAGCTGCATGTCTGCAACATCACGCACGATATAAAACATGTTGCCGCTTTTCAGTTCAGCCTTAGATATTTCTGTTGAATCTTTTGCTGATTCTGAAACCTGTGCAGATACTTCGCTTGATTGAGAAGTTTGGTCTTCCGTTGAATCAGGAGAGTTGGCTTGCTCGCAACCAATCAACAAAATGCCCGCACTAAACATCACAAAAGGAGAAACCACATTTTGGATGAATTTTTTCATAACCAATTCATATCTTTACTTTAATCCTGCCTAATATAAGGGGGGAATGTGTAGAAAAAAATGATTGTTGCAAAGCGATAACAAATTTATTTTCAGGTATTAAAAAAGAGTACCGAAGTACTCTTTTTTCACCGAGATTGTTGGGATTAGCCAGCAATGATTTTGATAATGTTATGATTCATGACATTGGTTAAAACGTAATCGCCATTCACTTTAATCCATTGCTGGTTTCTAGCCGGGTTACTCAATTTTTTAAATTTTTTGTGGTCTACTTTATAGCTTTGGCTTTGGTATTGACTTGGTACTTTTTGCCCTACTCTCCAGTCATGTGACGGATTCACCGCTTTTTTATGTACAGCATTATGGTGTTGCTGAACAGGTGTTTTATGGTGACTTTGAGTATGCTGTTGATTGTATTTCTGGTTATGTTGCTGCGGATGATGATCTTGTGGTGCAGCCATTACAGGTGCAGCAACCAAAGCAGTAGAGAATGATAAAACAATTGCTTTGACTAGAGTATTCATACTTCACCTTGTCTATATGGCGGTTGGTTGATGAGTCCATCCTATGCCTAAGTTATTGATAGATAGTGAACGTAGTGTTATTGAATAATTAAAATAAAGGATGAAATATGAAGTAGGGAAGGTAGATTTTCATTAATTTAAATTATTGTTTTTAATTTGAAAAAGTAAGCATCTACATTATGTGTAGATGCTTATATGACTTTTACGGATTACTTGGCAAGTTCTGCATTCACGGCATCAACAATGCGTGCATCATCTGCAGTAATATCCGGTGCGAAACGCGCCACCACTTCACCCTCTTTATTCACTAGGAATTTTTCAAAGTTCCACAGCACTTCAGGTTTAGGATTTGGGGTTAAACCATAATCAACCAGATCTTTCCACCACGGACCTTCACCAATACGTTCTGGAATGGCTTGAGTCAAGGTTTGATAAAGCGGGTGCTTATCTTCACCGGCAACCGAAATTTTAGAAAATAGCGGAAAATCCACTTGGTAATTGAGTGAACAGAATTCCTGAATTTCTTCGTCAGAACCCGGTTCCTGAGCCAAGAAATTGTTAGCCGGAAAACCTAAAATCTCAAGTCCTTGGTCTTTCTTTTCCTTATACAGTTTTTCCAAACCTTCATATTGTGGGGTAAGACCACACTTTGATGCAGTATTTACAATGAGCAAAACTTTGCCTTGATATTGGTTCAGTGTGATGTCATTGCCTTGAATGGTTTTGACCGGAATGTCATAAACGGATCGGCTCATTCTGTTGTCCTTAAATGCTTGAGATGATTACTGTTTTGTTTTAACGGTTATTGCATCTCAGGACAAGCATTTATTGCTATTTGTGAGTAAATCTTATTCTGGATAGAAAATTAAAAACAGGCCTAAAGACCTGTTTTTACAGATTAACCTTAAGTTATGTAGCGCTCTTGGCTTTGGCTTGTAAAGCCTGCATTTCAGTGACCAATTCTTTTTGCAACTCAATGGCCCGGTTTTGTAATTCAGTGATTTTTTGGGTATCAGGTGTATTGGCAATACTCGCTTCAGAGAGTTGTATACCAATATTATTGGATTCTTTGATTTTTTCACGGAGCTTATCAATTTCTGAACTTTTCAGGCTTAACGCGTCGAGGTCCTGATTAAAGCGTGCAATGTAGGTTTTCATTTCCGCAACAATTGAATTTAAAGAGGCTTTATCATTTTTTTGTGCAGCTTGATTGGCCTTTTCTTGCAAGGCTGCTGCTTCTTTGGCTCGACTGTTGGAGAGTATTTGAATTTGGTTTAAATCATTTTTAATATCTGCGGCATTGTTTGAGCTTAAGGTTGTGCTTGCAGGTTGAGTTCGAGCAGGGGAAGTTACCGCTGGGCTAGACGATGACGATGCAGGTGTTTCATTTGGTTTTTTCTCACACGCCGTTATTGCCATGGCAGCAAAACACAGTGAAGCCAATAATCGTTTTTTCATAACGTATCCTCACAGGTTTGATGCAATCATTAAACCTGATTGTATATTGATTCCAATTTTAAAATACGGCACAGATTAAGTTGAGTACGGTTATTAAAGTGGCATATTTTTCTGCATACTGACTATGGTTTTTTTGTTGGGTTCTCTACCATAAATTGCAAAAAAGGTAATTTAAAGTCGTATAAATATTAGATATCACGCAGTTGAGCAGGGGTTTGTTCGGTATAGCGTTTAAAGAACTCAATAAAGCTGGAACTGTGCTGATAACCCAGTTCATAGGCCAATTTTTTCACGGTTTTACCTTGGCGAATTTGCGTGATCGCATATAAAATTTTTGCTCGATTACGCCATTCGGATAAGCTCAATTGTAATTCCTGCTGGCTTAAACGCAGTAAATGCCGTTCGCTAATGGATGAGTTACTCAGCAGTTGCTGCAAGCTTTTGTAGAATAGCTGTGGATTGGCGAGTTGCTCTAATAAGGGCTTGAGTAAAACATGACTGGTTTGTGGTAAATAATGCTCATAAGCCGGTGCAGTTTTCAGTTGATCGAATAACACCTGTAATAAATGCTGATAATGTAGCGTAGTTATGTCTTGCTGTTTTTGTTCCAGGATTTCATACACCAGATGCCGAAGAAAGGGGCGAATACTTAAAGTTTTACTACAAGAGGCAAAATATTCACATAGTGAAGGATGCACTCGAATACAGACATAATGAGTGATTTGTTCATCTAGTGCGATAGAGGTATGTGCGGTTTGTGGGGGCAGCCAGAGACCATAATTGGGTGGCGACAGATAAATTTGTCCATCAATTTCATATTCCAGAATACCGTTCAAACTAAAATTGAAATCGCCCCATAAGGAACTGTGTGGCGCGACAATTTCATCCTTTTGATAAAAGAAATCATCCACTTCTATATAGCATTCAA
Source organism: Acinetobacter sp. (assembly GCF_045628685.1). Taxonomy (GTDB): domain Bacteria; phylum Pseudomonadota; class Gammaproteobacteria; order Pseudomonadales; family Moraxellaceae; genus Acinetobacter. The sequence continues at coordinate 8,544 of NZ_JAZQPV010000001.1, read as the reverse complement.
TATGATCCAGCATGTGAAAACCTTTTTCCTGGTTCTTTGATATCTCTGCATCCATTTTTAGATAGCATGAATTTTACTTACACAGCAGTAAAGCGATCTATCTGTGTCTGTAGCTCAATATTGATGTCTGGAATCCGGTATTCTAATTATTTCAGACTTCGGTAAAAATGCATACTGGATATTCAGGTACAGGAAAGGACATGACACAGCAAAACAAAACCGTCTGGTGGGCACTTGCTTTGCCATTATTGGCGGTTTTAATCTGGTCCATGAATATTACGGTGACACGTTATGTAGCAGACTATATTTCTCCTGTCAGTATCAGTTTTTATCGTTGGCTCGTCGCTTTTCTTGTATTAACGCCTTTTATGTTGGGCAAAGTCTGGCATGAACGTCAGGTGGTTATGCAGCACTGGAAACAGCTTGCTGTGCTGGGTGCCTTTGGCATGGTGCTGTATCAAGGTCTGGGTTATACGGCGGCACATTATACGACGGCGACCAATATGGGCATTATTAATGCTTTTATTCCCGTATTTACCATCTTTGTTTCCATGCTCATGCTTAAAGATATTCCCAACCGTTTTGCCGTGGTGGGCAGCATTTTATCTTTTGCCGGTTTGCTCTATGTGATGGCACAAGGGAAGCTGCCTAATCTGGTGGAGTCAGGCGGGCATCTGGGCGACGTCATGATGGTACTGGCAGTCTTTTTTTATGCTTTTTATGGTGTGTTCCTAAAAAAATGGCAACTGCAAATTCCCTTGATGATTAGTTTGTATGTGCAGATTGTTTTTGCCCTGCTTTACCATTTACCATTTGTTTTATATTTAGGACTGGATCCTATTGATCAATACAATGTTGGTAGTGTTGTCTACGCCGGTATTTTCCCATCCTTGATTGCACCCTTGGTGTGGATGCTTGCAGTACAGATGATTGGACCGAATCGAACCAGTATTTTCATGAACCTCATGCCGGTCTGTACCGCAGTTATTGCCAATCTGTGGTTGGCTGAAGCCTGGACGATTTATCACAGTACTGGTGGTGTGGTGATTTTACTGGGAATTTTATTGGCCCAAAAGAAAGTGGCAGCAGTAGAAACGGCAAAGTCGAATACTTAAGCTGAAAAATAGATGAAAAAAACAACAAATGCATTTGTTGTTTTACTTGTTTTTAATTGAGAATGGATATGAGCAACTGCTTTAATTATCGTTTTAAACGATTTTTTAGAAAAAAGATGATTAAAAAATAGTAATATAATTTAAATTGATAAGAAAATCTGCTGAATTTTTTTATAGGTTTTAACTGGATTCTAAGATAAATAATATATTTGTCTAAAAACATAATTTATTAGATAATATTTATATCGTAAATGTTTAAGTTCTTCTTAAGAATATTTAAACTTTTGCAGCCAAATTCACAAACCCTCTGGATGTGATTTATGCACATCCTTTTTATGCTCAGCCGTCCCTATATGGTTGAGCTTTTTTTTGCCTGAAAATTAGTACTGGTCAATCCAGTCATCAAAATGATCCGCTTTAAGCGCGGATTACTTCACCTGTTTCGGCATCAATAATACGGCTCGGTTCTTGGCTAAGCCCCAAATCACCATTTAGATAATTGATTTGAGTTGAGAAATACTGATTGGCCTCTTGCAGTGAGTGAGCAGGTGTGCCACCGGCAGGATTGGCACTGGTCGATACAATAAAACCATTAAATGCATTGCATAGTGCCACACATAAAGGATGAGTGGTGACACGCACCGCCACTTTAGGATGGTTGCCCTTAATCCATTTCGGAATATGATCACCTGCAGGCAGTAGCCAGGTGGTTGCCCGTTCAGTGGGTGAGCGATGACTCCAGGAATCTATCACTTTCTGACGCATTTCTGCAGTGAGAGGTTCTAACAGAGGCTCAACTTGTGCGATCTGGGCTGCCAATAAAATTACCCCTTTTTCAATCGGGCGTTGCTTTAAGCGTAAAATTTCCAGGAAAGCCTGTTCATTAAAAGGATCACAGCCTAAGCCCCAAACTGCCTCTGTAGGGTATGCTAAAACCTGTCCTTGTTTTAAACATTGAGCAGCTTCGGCAACAGAGGTGGTAATCATTGGATATTATCCCTTCAAATATATTTAAGAGAGATATTGTGAACCTTATTTGCTTGGACGACAACGTAGATACAAACCAGCTTGCTGCATACATAAGCCAATTAGCTCTAATTCCATCAATTGGCTGGTCACTGTGCCGATATCAGATTGTTGCCTAGCAATAATCTCATCTATATTTTGCCCCACCCAATCCAGTTGGTTATACAGTGGCGTTAAGTGAGGCGGTAATGCAGTAGGTGCTTCGGTTGGTACTTGAAAGCTATCCGATTTTGACTGTTCAATCTGCTGTTGATTTTGCCATTGGGTCGGAAGTGCCAAGTCTTCAATCACCTGTTCAGGATGATCAACCAAAATAGCACCTTCACGAATCAGTTGATGGCAACCTTGATGATGCTCGCTATAAATATGACCAGGAATAGCAAAAATTAATTTGCCTTGTTCAGCTGCCCATTTTGCCGTAATCAAAGAACCACTTTTCAGTGCGGCTTCTGCAACAATGACACCTAGGCTTAAACCGCTGACAAGGCGATTGCGCCGTGGAAAATGCTGCTGTAAAGGCGGGGTTCCTGGCAAAAATTCAGTCACCACTGTACCTGACTGGGTAATGATCTGCTGTCGCAGCTGCTGGTGATGGGTCGGGTAGGTTTGATCCAATCCGGTGCCCATCACGGCAATGGTTCGACTGTAACGTAAAGCTCCTTGATGTGCGGCTTCATCAATCCCTTCCGCTAAACCACTAATAACGTAAAAGCCCTGATCACTCAGATAATAGGCAAAATCATAAGCTACCTGACGTCCATGGCTACTCGGTTTACGACTGCCGACAATCGCAATCTGAGGCTGCAAGAGTGCTTTAGCATCACCTTGACCAAATAGAATAGGCGGTTTATCTGCATAGGGCAGCAGTTGGGTGGGGTAGTCCGGATAGTCGTGAGTGAGAATAAAGTCGCTATGTTTTTGAATTAGAGCAATGCAGTGCTGAAATTGCAGCTGAGATTCAGCAAGATGAAAATCTCGCAGACGCTGAATATGGTTTTTGTGAATGCCGAGCTTTTGCCATGTTTCAATTTGATTGGGCTGCATTGCCTCGGCCAGATGGGTATAGTGTTTACTGATTTTATAAAAACTGGTCAGAGAGTGTTGCACCAGAAACCATAAACGAATGTAATCCAGCTGCAAAGAGCTTAATGAGTTGAGCATAATGAGACCTTTAAATATGTCTTCTTTTTATTGTTTAAAAAATTTATTGTTTAAAAAATAAAGTGAGGCTGAATCTCAGCCTCATGTCCAGATTGAGATTTAGGAATTATTCATCCATCAATGGTGGTTGAATGCCAGCACCGACTTTAATCGGTAATTCGCTATCCAGAACATAAGCATAGCTTAAGTTTTCAAAGTTTTTGAATACCATGATGTGGCCAATCTGTTGTCCAGGTAATTGAACACGTTCTTTGGTTTTCGGGTCGGTGACGACTTCACCTTTCTGGTTCACTGTGAGCACATGTCCAACCTGAATACCTTGCAGGCTACCCCGGTCAATGGTTACTACACTATGTTTTGCCGCTGTGCCGATGGAACCCATCACGCGAACAACTTGGCCTCCCGCCACCACATCTTCGGCATTGGTTGGATAGAACAAGGTAGGTAACATCGGATCATATTCAGGAAGAACGCGATCACCACGACGAACTTCAGCGTTATAAGTGTCTGTCAGTTCAAGGGTGGTAATATCATTTTCACCGCGAACAGCAATGCCTGATGCGACTTGAATTAACTCAAGACCGGCATTGTACTTTTTGCCATGGGAATCGCTAAACATGTACGGTTCGCCTTCACGGTAAACAGCATAGCGTTGACCGACTTCCAGGCCATTTCCGCGTGCATAAACGGTTTGGCCTTTGGCAGCAAGAACGCGTTGATCTGCTGTTCCCAAAATGTATGGTGTACCTGTAATAGATTCTGGTGCCACAATGGTGCTACGTTCCAGCCAGTGTTTAATGTATTCCAGAGGAATCACTGGAATAGCATTGTTTAAAGATTCAACCCGAACTTGAGGTTGCAGTTTTGTGCCGGTGCCACCGGTATAGCGACGGATAATCCCTTCACAGCCATCACCCTCATCTTTACCAATAATCGGTTTACCATTATAGGTACACATCAGCAAGCGGTCGCCCGGGAAAATCCAGTGTGGATTTTTCACGTGTTTATTGCTGGCCCAGATTTCAGGCCAGCGCACAGGATTTTTCAAAAATCTTTTGGAAATATCCCATAAAGTATCACCTTTTTTCACCACATAAACTTGTGGGGCACCGGCTTTTAATGCAGGTGGGTTTATATTTCGAGCGGGTGCCGCTTCAGTAACACTGACAACGCCGACCCCAACACTTACACAAACGGCAAGTGCCAATAATTGTTTTTTAAACCCCAAGGCACTAAAAGTTGGCATGCCCTTCAAAACCTTTTTCATTATCATAATTCCTAAAATTATGTATGTAGTTGCGTTATAATAACGATATTACACACATTTTTTTGATGAAGCATTCCTTCATTTTGTTTTTTGATCAATGGCATAAGTGAGGACACCGTATGGCCTTATTACCTATTTTAAGTTTCCCGGATCCCCGTCTTCGTACCATTGCTAAACCAGTCGAAGAAGTCACTGATGAAATTCGTCAGCTTGCAGCAGATATGCTTGAAACTATGTATGAAGCGCCTGGTATTGGCTTGGCTGCAACACAGGTGGACTACCATATTCAGCTGATTGTCATGGATTTATCTGAAAATAAAGATCAACCCATGGTATTTATTAACCCCAAAGTTACCCCGTTAACTGAAGAAACTCAGCCCTATGAAGAAGGCTGTCTATCAGTGCCTCAAATATACGATAAAGTTGAGCGTCCGTCACGTGTAAAAATCGAGGCAATTAACCTTGAAGGTCAATCATTTGAGATGGAAGCAGACGAGCTTCTCGCTGTTTGTATTCAACATGAAATGGATCACTTAAATGGCAAGTTATTTGTCGATTATTTATCGCCATTAAAGCGTCAACGTGCACGTGAAAAAGTCGAAAAAACTGTTCGTCAACGCCAGAAAGAGAAAGTTGCGGTAAAACGTTAAGCCCAAATTGGTAAATAAAATGAAAATTGACAAAGTCTAATTTTGATTGGGCTTTGTTATACTTGAGTTAGACAGATTTTAAGGTTTGCCGGTGCTTTTACGTAGTGGTCTGCTACTCTCTTGTGTAGCAGTATTTTTACAAATTGCTGTTTTTTTACAGCCTTTGCTGCCGCAACAATATCAGATTGCGCCGGTCTGTGAAACCATTACGCGTGCATTATTAGTCAGCTCTCGCTCCCTTCATCAAACTACTTTTTCTGAACATTCCCATCATCAGGTCAATCAAGATACTCAACTGCATGATTCGCATGCAGGGCATGATCATGATTCCAATCATCAATGTCAGTACTGTACCGTCTACGGTCATTTGGTTTTGCCACCTGAATTGGAAGTTAAAGAAGTTTTAGATCGGATCCAAATTCGTTTATTGACATTCCAGAAGACATTTAGTCATGTCTGGTTTATTTTACAGCGACTCTTTCTTCTACCCCAAGGGCGCGCCCCACCACTATTTACATAAATCGAAAGTATTTTTCGGGTCTTAATTGACTTAAGCCTTTGTGCTGCTTCAACCGCAGCTCATATTTATGTATCAGTGAGATTGAAAATGGCTCAGCCAAAATTCTTTTTACAGCCGCTTGCAGCTGCGATTTGTGTTGCTTGTTATTCAGCTTCCGTATTTGCTCAAGAGCAAACGCCAATCATCCAGACGTTAGCGCCCATTGTTGCAACTGCACATCAGGGCAATGATGCCAATGGTCTGATTGTGCGTGCAGATCCTAAGCAGCCAAATCAACCGATTCCAGCCAGTGATGGTGCTGATTATCTACAAAGTATTGTAGGTTTTAGTTCGGTTAATAGTGGGGCTGGAACCAATGGGGATGTAACCTTCCGCGGTATGTTTGGTTCACGGATTAAAATTTTAGCCGATGGCACGGAAAATTTGGGTGCCTGTCCAAGCCGGATGGATTCACCAACCTCCTATATTTCACCGGAAAGTTATGATCAGATCTCGGTAATTAAAGGCCCGCAAACGGTTCAGTATGCCAATACCGGCTCTGCTGCAACGGTTATTTTCGAACGTACTCCGGAACAGTTTGATGCAGATAATCACTATCGTGGTCAGGCCAGTGTCTTGATGGGTTCCTTTGGACGTCTTGATCATAATGTCGAAGTCGCAGCCGGCGATGCGCAGAAATATATCCGGCTGAATACCAACCGTTCGGTATCGAATAGCTATCAAGATGGTGATGGTACGACTGTGCCTTCAGATTGGGAGCGCTGGAATGCGGATCTGGCTTTGGGATGGACACCGGATGCAGATACCTGGGTAGAGCTGACCGGGGGCAAGGCGGATGGTGAAGCTGTGTATGCCGGCCGTGCAATGGATGGTTCCAAGTTTGCCCGTGAAAGTCTGGGTTTGCGTGTTGAAAAGAGAAATGTTACCGATGTGATCAAGAAAATTGAAGCGCAGGTGAACTACAATTTTAATGATCATGTCATGGATAACTATAGTCTGCGCGAATTCAATCCTGGCGGTATGATGAGTATGCCCATGGCCACCAATGTGGCGCGTAAAACATTGAATGCTCGTATGGCGATGACCAATGAATGGGATAGGCTACAGCTGATTACCGGTGTCGATAGCCAGAATAATCAACATACCAAACGTAACGGAAATTTGATGACACCGTATCAAAGTAAGCCCCGTACTAAAGATATGGAATTCCAGTCGATTGGTGGTTTCGGTGAGCTGAGTTATCAGGTCAGTGATAATAATAAGCTGGTTTCTGGTCTGCGTCTGGATCAGGTCAAAGTAGAAGCAGTCGAGTCAAACCAGGAGCGTAAAGAGACTTTACCAAGCACTTTCTTGCGTTTTGAAAATCATCATCCAGATCATGATGATGGCAAGACCTATATTGGACTTGGTTATGTCGAACGTATGCCGGATTACTGGGAGCTGTTTAGCCCAAAATCAGGTAATGGTGACCCAAATGCCTTTCAGAGTATGGATACTGAAAAAACTTTACAGCTTGATATTGGGTACCAGCATGAACATGGTAATTTTAGTTCATGGGCATCTGTATATGCTGGCGTGATCAATGATTACATCCTCACGACTTACTTGCCAACAGGCAATATGGGAATGTTAGAGGCACATAGCCGAAATGTAGATGCGACAATAGCCGGTGCAGAAGTCGGAATCGGATATCAGTTTACTGATGCGATTCAAGCTGACGTGAGTGCGATGTATGCCTGGGGTGAAAACACCACTGATAATACGCCGTTGCCACAGATTTCACCTTTAGAGGCTCGGGTGAATTTACGTTATATCCAGGATAACTATACTTTAGGTGCTTACTGGCGTTTGGTTGATGGCCAAAACCGGATTAGTGAGGGTGAAGGAAACATCGTCGGTTATGATCTTAAGAAAAGTGCAGGCTTTGGCACGCTGTCTTTAAACGGGACATACCACCTGCAGCAGAATGTTGATCTATCCGTTGGTATCGATAATGTTCTAGATCGCAGCTATACGGAACATCTAAATAAAATGGGCAGTTCAGGCTTTGGCTTTGCACAAGATGAGCAGTTTAATAACATTGGACGTAATTATTGGGCACGCTTGAGTATGAAATTTTAAAATGCGATTAAACATCTAAAGATAGATTAAAAGCCACTACTGAATAAGGAGTGGCTTTTTTATGGCTGTTTACCTCTATCTGAGTTTATTGGTAAAAAGATTAGGCTGTGGAGTCGGCTAGCCCGAATATGAAATTGTATGTTTAAACAACGCATTGTTGGTTGAATAGTCAATAAATGAGTATGTGGTGATCAATTGTTGTGGTTAATTATTATTTTTAATATATAAAACAATTAGTTATTATGTGTTTTTATTGTATCGAGTGTTTTTAGGTAACATAATGAAAAAATATAATAAAAAATTATTTATATAAAATAGGTACTTATATTTTTTGTAGTTTTAAAAATAAACATCCGATAAAAAATCTTTTCAAGAAGTGTTGCAGCTGCCCTGAAATACTGTAGAATGCACATCCATCGGCGGTGATGTTGATTAAAACTTGTTGAGAAACAAGGATTTAACCTAAAGGGTGAGATCTGGAAGTCTTGAAGAAGTTAAAAATTAATGAACAAAACCTGTTGACTATTCTTGTAAAGAGAGTAGTATAGCCGACCTAGCTTGCTGGTGACGAATCAGCAAGAAGATCATTAAGAGATTATGAAGAACAACTTGTGTGGATTTTTACCGGTTGATCGATCGAAATTATTTTCATTGATTGATGGTAGAAATGACTCGAAGTTTATT